>CAZJWJ010000055.1:0-33571 GCA_964549495.1 uncultured Anaerolineales bacterium
TGCAGCCTCTTGTCGCAGCCGCCTGATGCCGTCGTCCCAAGGGAGCCACACCCAAGTCTGTTGACGTGCGGTGCTGACGTGCCGCCCCATGCCGTTGACGTGGCCTTGGCTATTGAGCAGACTGCGGCGCAGACCGGACTGCCGGTGTCTGCCGATGGTGAGTGTACATGCGGTGCACCCCTGGGGCCCACTATCGACAAGCGGCACGGCGTCTGTCATGCTTGCCACGTGATTGGGCGCGGGCGCGGCCGGCGTGTGCTGTGACCGAGACGGTTTGTCGTGGTATCCGCTGAGTTGGAGCAAGTGAGAGCGTGTCGCACGAGTGCTGACGCCGAAGCAGTGTACGATCGTACCGGAACTCGCTGCCAGGGCGACGAGCAACCAACTTCCATGTGGTGGGGCGTAACGTGGCTGAGTAGATACCGCCCAGCCTTCACTGGATCCGATGAAGCGAGCGAAAAGCGTGAATCTGCAGAGTCCGGACTGGAATCCTATCAACGGTCTTGTTGTTGGGATTGGACTTGCTGGAGCGACGGTTGCATTGGTGTGGCATGACCTCGGCTATGCCCTCAGCGAACTCCCATCGTTCTTCACCAACTTCTTCCTGTTGCTTGTGCTTCGCTATGTCGGCGCTCTTTGCGTCGCGATCCTTGCCGGTGACTTGCTGGTCGCGATCCTCGAAGTGCCTCATGCTAGGCGAGTAACTTGGGTGGTGCGTGTCGTGCTCTGGCTTGTAGTGACACATCTGCTATTCGAGTTCGGAAGTCTTGAATCCATGGCATACGATGTGCTTAGATTCTTCGGAGTGTTGGATTCATTCAGTCGCTGGCGCAATGGCTAGGCCATTCGCAGATCATGTTGCCGACAGCCACGCGCCGGCCACAGGCCGGATCATGAAAGGAAGCTTGACATGGTTCCCCTTCACCGAGCGATCCCGGCGCCCCGCGTTTGGCCCAAGGCGCACTGGCTCCTCATCATCGCGCTCATGGCCACGGCCTGCCGCGACTCCGACGTCACACCCGATGTCGACCAGATCGTCGAGCGCGTTGTCGAGGCACGCTCCGGGAACACTTCGGCACATCACGTGGCGGAGCTAGCCACGGAGATGCAGTGGGACCCCGATCCCGGTCTGGATATTCTCGACGCCATGACGATGACGCTCGAGTCCTGGACCGTCGGTCAGAACATGCGTGTCGAGGTACAGGGCAATCGACTGTTCATGGGCAACTCCGTGACGGTTTCGGATGGCGTGACGGGGCGGACCCTCATGCAGGATGCAAGCCAGGCCTTCGAGGCGCCAATGCCTGCCTTTGATGATACCGAGGTCTTGATCTCGCCTGATCAAGGCTCCATGATGCCCCATCTGTGGGTGCCGCATTGGCTTCAACGGGCGGATGTCGAGCTGGCTGGCGTCGAGGGGGTGGCCGGACGCGAGGCGTACCGGCTCGAGGCCCGGTCGAAGGCGGAGGGCGGGGACGCAGACGACGCGGAGCCGGTCAGCGGCACGGTCTGGGTCGATCGCGAGTACTTCTACCCACTGAAGCTCGATGTCCCAACGAGCTCGACGCACGTCCGCTTCATCGTTCGCGAGATCGAGTTCGATGTCCCCATTCCGCCCGAACGCTTCGAGTTGGACCTTCCCGCCGACGACGCGCTGACGAAGCGCACGAATTCGGATGACGCCTCTACGACCACCGCCGAAGAAGCGGCCGCCAAGGCCGGCTTCTCCTTGCTTTCCGTCGACCCAGCCAAGAGCGACTACCAACTCGAGCGCACCACCGTCAGGGAGACGCCCGGTGCTGATGACGGAACCCGGGTCGTGATCATGCAGACCTACCGGGGCGCCGCGGGTCTGGCCTCCGTCCAACAGATGCTCGCCGCGTCGTATGCTTCCGACTACATTGCCTCGATGAGCAGCTTGGGCGACTCACGGACGGTCCAGGTCGGTGGTCGCGAAGCGACCCTCGTCACCACGGACAATCGAGCTTCGACGCTCATCTGGCAGTCCGGCGAGACGCTCCTGACCGTCTCCAGCCGCCTATCCGATGAAGCGCTCATTGCCCTTGCAGAGTCGTTTCGCTGATGCATCGACCCGGACGCTCGACGAAGTGAACATGACCTGAACCCTGCCGAACGGTCTAGCCACCGACTGTTCATAGGCAATGCGGTGATGGTTTCGGACCTTACTCGGGTGCAGCGCAGCGCAAGCCCATCGCGCTTGCGGTCTCGGCCATCCGCTTGTCGTAGGTGACGATCGCGCAGAGGGATTCGCCGAAGCTCCGGGCCGCGGCCAAATGGATTGCATCCAGGCTGCGCAGAACGCGTGGGGGAAGCTCGGCGGCGGCATCCAATAGAACGGTGTCGAGGTCCAGCAAGCGAACGCGATCGAGAACTTCATGGGCCCGCGCGCTGGCATCGGCTCCATGTCGGGCGACTGCGCGCGGCACTTCGACACGGGCCAGGGCGCAGGAAACCCGGATCGGTTGGTCTCGCAAGTAGCGTCGGAGCGCCTCGGACTCTCTTTCCGCGACGACCAGCTTGACCAGCGCCGATGAGTCTAGATAGAGCGCCTCGACCGATAGCTCATCGCTCATCTGCGCGCATCTCTTCGAGCACATCCGATGGCAGGTCCGTGCCCGGGACTGGAGCCAACGGGGAACCGAGCTCCAGCAGGTCTCTCTCGGCGGTCGAGAGTCGACCTTCCGCGTGGAGGCGTTCGAGCTGGTTGCCTTGCGGGATCGGCACGAGCAGCGCGACGGGACGGCCCCGATCCGTCACCTGGATCGTGCTGCCGCCCCGGACCAGAGCGATGTACCGACTTGCCTTCTGCCGGAGCTCTCGAATGCCGATGGAGATCATGTGCTACTTGTAGCACAACGGTCCTTTTAGGACAATGCTTTCAGAGCGAGGTGCGAAAGGTGGCCCCGAACCGGGCGGATAGAAGTGTCCTGGACACCAAACGAACCACTGCAGGCCGAGCGCCTCACCCTGGTGCAGCTCCTTCGCCACGTCGAGGTGTTGAATCCCCTCGAGGCGATCACCGCGGCCGGCGACGAGGCTTGCAGGCTGATAGCCCAAGGCGCAAACTTACACTGTAAACAGCAACCGCCCGGATAGATCGCCCGCCATCGGGAACTTTCCGCCGAGAGGAACAGCCATGCACAGCGCAGCACAGACGGACGCCGAGACCTCCGAGGCGAACCTGGCCGCGAAGGGTGTCGGCGACGCGGCCCGATCCGCCGGCGCGTCGATGACGGCCGCCACCTACGATCGCTACGGCCCGTTGGACGTCGTAGCCATCCGTACGGTCGCCCGGCCCGAGCCGGCCGAAAACCAGGTGCGGGTCCGGGTGCACGCCGCCGGCCTGCACATCGGCGACTGCTTCGGCGTGCACGGCAAGCCTCTGCCGGTGCGCATGGAGACCGGTTGGCGCCGGCCGAAGCTGGGCATCCCCGGCTACGACGTGGCCGGCGTGGTCGAGGCCGTCGGCCCGGACGCGCGGCGCCTGCAGCCGGGGGACGAGGTCTTCGGCACCTGCCACGGCAGCTGCGCCGAGTACGCGGTCGCGACCGAGGCGGCCTTGGTGCCCAAGCCGGCCGGCCTGAGCTTCGAGCAGGCGGCGGCCCTGCCCACCTCCGGTCTGGCGGCGCTGCACGCCTTGCGCGACGTGGGCAAGGTCCAGTCGGGCCAGCGCGTCCTGATCAACGGCGCCTCGGGCGGTGTCGGCAGCTTCGCGGTGCAGATCGCCAAGGCCTACGGCGCCGAGGTCACCGGCGTATGCTCGACGCGCAACCTGGAGATGGTGCGGTCCCTCGGGGCGGATCACGTGATCGACTACACGCAAGCGGACTTCACCCGCGGCGATCAGCGCTACGATCTGATTCTCGACAACGTCGAGAACCGAGCGCTGGCCGAGGTCCGTCGGGCGCTCGAGCCCGAAGGCACGCTCATCCTCAACAGCGGCACCGGCGCCACGGGCTTGGCGATGCTGGCGCGCATGCTCGAGCCGCTCGTGCGCTCGCCCTTCTCGAGCCAGAGCCTGCGCCGCTTCCTGTCGGTGCCCAAGCAGGAGGACCTGGTCGCCCTGTCCGAGTTGGCTGCGGCCGGCCAGCTGCGGCCGGCCATCGACCGGACCTACCCGCTGGCCGAGACGCGGGATGCCCTGGCCCACATCGAGACCGGGCACGCCCGCGGCAAGGTGGTCGTGCAGGTGCTGCCGGTCGATGCGGGCTGACGTGCCTCGGGCCGCCCTCGGTTGCGCCTCTTGTTGCTTGACGAGCCCTAATCAAGGAGACTGCTCATGGAAGGTCTACCGCAGATCTTGTCTTGGGTAGCCCCCGGGCTAGGTTCGAGTCCCGCCCTACTTCACCGTCAGGTGCAGCACGCCGTCCCAGTCGCCGGGTAGGCCATGTTGCCGGTACCAGTCACAGCGCTCCCGGAAGCGCGTCGCGGCGATGGCGTAGCCGGCCAGGTCGGCGAAGGCGGCCTCGGCACGATCCAGGTCGCCGGCCCGAAACGCGGCCAGCGCCTTGGCGTAGGCCGCCGCTTCCGCGCTTTTGATGCCACGCGTCTCGGCGTCCGGCTCGCCCTCCAGGATCTCGAAGACCCGGAGCGGTCGCGAGCGGCCCTTGACCACCACCTCGTCGATCTCCTGGACCGTCCATGTCCGAACGCCGGCAAGTTCCAGGGCCGTCTCCGATACCATCAGCGGCGCGCCGTACATCTTGCACAAGCCTTCGACCCGCGAGGCGGTGTTGACCACGTCCGAGATCACGTTGGCATCCATGCGCTCGGCGCCGCCGATGGTGCCCAACATCACCGCACCCGCGTGCACGCCGATGCCGATCCGCAGGGGCGGCCCGCCGGCCGCGCTCTGCCCTCGATTGAAGGTCTGCATGGCCGATTGCATCGCCACGCCGGCCGCGATGGGGCCGGAGTTCTCGGTCTCGGAGTCGGGGAAGAGCGCCAGGAAGCCGTCGCCCAGATACTGCGCGACGAAGCCGCCATGCTGGTGGATGCAGGGCTCCATGGCCGCCAGGAAGTCGTTGACCAGACGGAAGCTCTGTTCCGGGCTGCGGGTCTCGACCAGGCCGCTGAAGTCGCGGATGTCGCAGAACAGCACGCCCATCTCCAATGCAGCGCTGTCGCCGCGCTCCACCTCGGTGATCTTCGCCCGACCGAGCAGCCGCAGGAAGGTGTTCGGGACGAATCGGGCCGAGGCGCGGTAGGCGCGGTCGAGCTCTTCCAGGCTATCGGCGAAGCGCGAGGCCAGGGCGGCCGACATGCCCGCGCTGAGCATGCCGATGGCCAGCAGGGTCAACCAGGGCCGGATGCCGGCATAGACGCCGGGTAGCCGCAGGATCGAGTCCAGCGCATCGCCCAGGCCCCAGAGCAAGAGCGGCAGGAAGCCCGGGAGCAGCAGGCGGGCACCCGGTGCGCCGATGCGCAGGCCGCGGATCGTCATCGCGATCCCGAACAGGGCCGCGCAGCCGTATGCCACCAGGATCATCCGCCCCCAGGGGTCGGGCAGGTGCAGGGCGTAGAGCAGGCCGGCCAAGAGCAGGAAGCCGATCGCCAGTCGCGGGAGCCTTCGCCCGGGCCAGTCCGACAGGCGAGCGCCGAAGGCCAACATGGCCGCGTAGGACGAGGCGCGCAGCAGGATCGAGAAGTGGGCATAGAACCAGCTCGGTGCGACCAGGCCCATCGCCTGCGCCGACTGCCAGCTCAGGTGCAGGCCGAGCAGGGTGGCCGCCAGGGCGAACCAGCCCTGCTCGGCGGTCCGGCGCCGCAGATAGATTAACCCGTGCACCAGGCCTACGGCGGCCAGGCAGAGACCGAGGAAGAGCTTGGGCAAGCCCTCGGGCGATCGCCAGCGCTCGACCCTCAGGGTGGACAGGTAGTGCTGCAGGGCATCGGCCGGCCCGACGATCGGCTGGGAGATCCGGCCGTCGTTGCGGGGGTTGAGCCCGGCCCAGACCCGGACGGCCAGCAGGATCTGGCCATCGGCGGTGGCATCGACCGGCACCCGTCCCTGGAAGGGGAAGGCCGGACCGGGCTCGGCCGCCGACGGGCGCCCGCTGGCGGCCACCCGCTGACCGTCCACGAAGACCTCCGCGGCATCCCGGACCTGCCACAGCCCGACGCCCAGCGCGCTTCCGTGGGGCACCGCGATCCGCATCCGGTACCAGCCGATGCCCCCGGCGGGCGCCTCGGTGAACTGCCGCCAGGCACGGTCCGCGGGCGCCGGCGACCATCCCGAGTCGTCCAGCTCCGGCGCCGACCAGCGCGGGTCGTCCCCGGCCCGGAAGCGCCAGGCCCCCGCCAGGGTCTGGATCGCTTCATCCCCCGCGTCGCCAGGTATCGGGTAGCGCGCCGACGGGGCGATCTGCGCGGGCTCGGCTCTCGAGCCTGCCGCCTCGAGCCCGGGCATCGGCGGGGCGGTGCGAAATGCGATGCAGCAGAGCAGGATGCCAGCGGCCAGACCGGTGGCCCGGCCGGCCCGGGACCCATGGAGACGTCGGTGTCCAGGAATTCGCAGCGATCGATGTAGCATGGGTCACACTGCCAACGGTACGCGATGCGCGCCCATTATATCGGGATGAAGGGCTGCGGCCAGCCCCCTTCCCGACCGATTTCGTGGTGACGATCTTGCTGTGTACCCTGTGGTCGTGGGCGCCGACTTCGAGCTTCGAGGATGGTGGGACTCGCTCATGAAACTGGATCCACGGATTTGGAATCCGCTCGGGAGCATCGTCGATGGCATCTGGTTGTCCACCATAACCTTGCTCCTTTGGGGCAGCCTCGATCCGGGCGCCTCGGACATGCGACTGCAGGGTGTCGGGTGGCTTGTTCTCTTCTGGCTGTGGTTGACCCAGTGGATGACCTTGGCGGTCATGATCGGCGACTTCGTCATCGCGAACGTCCGCGCGCCATGGTCGGGGTATGCAAGGGGAGTGATCCGGGTCCTCGTCTGGATCATCGCCACGGGAATGGTGCTCGACAACCTGCTGCTCAACCACGGCAGCCCCATTCGATCGGACTTGCGTTGGCTCGACTGGATCCACTGGATCGCCATCGCTTCGAGCGTCACGTTCCAGATCTACTGCGTACGGCGGCGGCCCGCTCCCTCACTCGGACCCGGCCAGCAGGCATGATCGAGCGGTTTGCTCGCGCGCCAGCGAAGTGGACCGTGCTCCGCCAACGAGGCTATCGTGTGCAGGACGGATGCCCTTCGGCCGCACTGCAGACATGAAAGGCAGATTGCGATGATCCCCTCCCACTTCGCATCCCACGTCTCTCGCAGGTTGACCCCGTTCCTCGTCCTCGCGCTGTTGGTCACGGCCTGCGGCGAGAACAGCGACCTGCCCGGCGTCGACGAGATCGTCGACCGGGTCGTCGCGGCCGAGTCCGAGGTCAGCTCGGTGCACCAGGTGGCGGACATGCACGTGGACATGGACTGGGGCGAGGCAGACGAGACATTCGGAATCGGAGCCAGCGAGGTGGCGACGACGACCGTCGAGACCTGGATCTCCGGCCCGATGATGCGCATGGAGTGGGATGACGACGCGCCCTACATGGCCGGCACTGTGATGGTCTCGGACGGCGAGACCTTGAAGATGCACATGCCGGGCACGAACCAGGCCGTCGAGGTCGCGATGTCCTCGATCGATGCCGCGGCGGCCTCGCCCGAGCAGTCGGCCGCCCAGACCCGCGAGTGGGCGACGCGCCTCCTGCAGCGATCGGACGTCGAGATGGTCGACGTGGAGGATGTGGCCGGCCGCCCGGCCTTCAAGCTGCAGGCCAAGCCCCGACTGGGTTCGGAAGGCTCGGACGACCCGGATGCCACGGACCCGGAGCGGGGCACGGTCTGGATCGACACCGAATACTACTACCCGCTCAAGCTGGACATGCCGATGGGCAGAGTGCACATGCGCATGACCGTGCGCGAGATCGAGTTCAACGCCACGATCCCGCCCGAGCGCTTCACCCTGGACATCCCCGATGATGTCGAGGCGATGGACCTCCCGATGCCAAACATCGCCACGACCACCGCCGACGAGGCCGCCGAGCAGGTCGGCTTCCCCTTGCTGGCCCTCGACCCCGGGACCTCCGAATTCGAGCTCGAGAGCACCCATGTTTCGGAGTTCCCCGGCTTCGGGGACGAGACCGGCGGCTTGGTCATGCAGAGCTACAAGGGGCCGGCGGGCAGGATCATGGTTCAACAGATGCCCGCCATGGCAGAGCTCGGCGACATGGATCTGGCCTCCATGATGAGCGGCATGGGCGATGCGCGGGAGATCCAGATCGGCGACCACGACGCGACCCTCGTCTCGCTGGGGATCGCCGGTGCGAGCCTGTACTGGCAGACCGACGAGACGATGGTGACGATTTCCGGCGACCTGTCCGAGGAGGACCTCATCGCCTTCGCCGAGTCGCTGCGCTGACGTCCAGCGCCCCCGCCTCCGTGGACTCGCGCATCGACCCGACCCTCGTCTCGGTCGATGTCGAGACGGCCGGCCCCGATCCCGGCACCTACGCCATGCTCTCGCTGGGAGCCTGCCTGGTCGCCGATCCCGAGATCGCCTTCTACGTCGAGCTGCGGCCGACGAGCGACCGGGTCGTCCCCGAGGCGCTGGCCGTCAGCGGTCTCTCGATGGAGGCGCTGCGGTCGACAGGCACCCCGGCCCGGCAGGCCATGCTCGAGCTGGAGGCCTGGCTGCGCCAGGTCATGCCGCCGGACGGCCGGCCGGTCATGGTTGGCTTCAACGCGCCCTTCGACTGGATGTTCGTCAACGCCTACTTCTGGCGCCATCTCGGGCGCAATCCCTTCGGCCACTCGGCCCTGGACCTGAAGGCCCTGTACATGGGCGTCACCGGCTGCGCCTGGCGGGAGACCGGCATGGCCAGGGTGGCGGCCCGCTACGGCATCCAAAGCCCGCTGACCCACCACGCCCGCGAGGATGCGCGCTATCAGGCCGTGATCATGCGACATATCCTGGCCGAGCGAGCGGCCGGCGTCCGCGGCGCGGACGAAGCTGGCAGCCACCGACCCACCGACGAATCCAGCAGCGGAGAGAAGGCATGAGCCAGAACGAAGGCAGGACTGCATCCGAGGAGCTGCAGCGGATCATCGACTCGGCGCGGCGGTTGGGCGTCGAGATCGACGAGCCGGCCGCGCTGCAGTGGCTGACCGCCATGGCCGCCGAGGTCGCCGGCGCGGACGGTGACGTCACGGTCGACCTACGCAGCGGCGTCTTCGGGCACCGGACCAGCCTGCTCGACTTCGACGACCAGCAGATCGCCTACTACCGCAAGATCGGGCAGCTGGTCGAGTTCGGGGATCAGCCCGGACGGGTCGAGACGGCGCTGGCGCTCTCGGGCTCGGCGGCCCAGTCCAAGATCCAGACCTTTCCGGGCGACTGCGACTACTTCGAGCGCGTCAACCTCATCGCGCCGACGCGGGAGGAGGCCTGCGGGATCCTGGCCGAGATCATGCGCGACAAGGCCCTATCCATGCGGCGCGGCGACACCTACCAGCTCATCGAGGTGAAGTTCGGCAACTGCCCGCGCGACATCGTCGTGTCCGGCAAGTCCGTGAAGTCCGGCGCGCCACTCTCCTGGGAGCCGGCCGACATCGAGGCCGGCCGGCTGGAGGGCTTTTCGCCGGATGGCCAGCGTGACGCCATCGGCTGGGAGGAGGCCGCCCTCGACCCCGGCTGGTGCAAGGTCGACTGGGTCATCGCCGACCCGGTCCGCGGCGAGCTGGCCAACGCCAGCAACATGCTCGATGTCACCTGGGAGGCACCGGACGGCTCGGTCCAGCCGCTGGACGGTTACCTCGACCCCTACTTCCAGGAGGTCTACCTGGACGCGGCATCGGTGCCCATCTTCGCCAAGCTGGCCAAGCACGTCGCGGCCGACGCCCTGGACGACTACGTCGAGGATCTCGAGGCCGAGATCCAAAAGTACGTCACCAAGGACCCCAACTACGGCAAGGCCGCCAAGCGCATGTACAACGTCTTCCGCATGACCGGCCGCTACGAGGAAGCGGCCTACCTGCGCGAGCTCTTCGACGAGCCGGCCACCGCCCTCTACCAGACCCAATCCCTGGTCCGTACCCTCGATGACGTCGTGCGCAGCCAGGCCTCGATCGACCGGGGCGCCGTGCTGGCCCAGGCCGACGACCTGCTCGTCACGGTCACCGAGGTGCTCGACGGCCCCCGCCAGACGGAGGTCGTCCGGCTCCTGACCCGCGTCCGCGAGCAGCTCGACCACCACGACGACGCCTTGGGCCTCAGCGAGCATGCCGACGCGGCACGCACCGAGCTGATGTCCGTCGTCAACGACTTCTTCCACGAACGCCTGATGGCCCTCCCCTCGATCGAGGCCTACATCTTGGCCTGCTCGAAGAGCCAGGGCTGATGCACCTGCGCCGATCGCAGGGCCTGGAGATCAGTCGATGAGCGGATTGCGCGTTCGCATGTCGGGGAATCGACCAAAGTCGCGATCCGCCGTCCAGAGTTCGCGCACGCCGTGAAGCTGGCACAGGGCGGCGACTCTGGCATCGTGGATCAAGGGGCCTCGCACGCGACCGGCCTCGGCGATCGCTTCTAGACGGGGCCAGTAGCCTTCGGCCTCGGCAAGCAGCACCATGCGTGGGGACTCCAGCCAGGCCGTTACCTGCGCGAGGGCTTGAGCGAGCGTCGAGGGCGGCTGGTACACGCGCGGGTGAGTGACGATCGCCACAAACTCGTGGATGCAGGGCCAAGGGATGGCCCATGCGCGCTGCCCCTCGGACAGCTCGGCTATGACCGTCCGTGCGGGCGCATGCCACTCGGAGTCTCGTCGATGTGCGTAGACCAAGATGTTCGTGTCGACCGCGATCACGTGCCGCGACCCTCGTAGATCGCCTCTCGTAGGCTCGCCCAGTCGCCCTCTACCAGGCCTGGCCGAATCCCTTCGCCATCGACGCTGGCATCGCGCAAGCGGAAGATGTCAACGGGCTGGCTGCGGCGCTCCAGGACGAGCCGCAAGCCTTCCTCGACCAGTTGTCGAAGGGTGACGCCCTCGCGCGCCGCGATCTGCTTGATCTCGCCGATGAGCGGGTCGGCAATATCGATGGTTGTCTTCATATGGGTAACCATATCACGTCTCCCTAAAGGCTACAATGGACTCGAGCGAGTTGCCGGAACATGACTGCCAGCGTTGCCGACTCTACCGCCCCTGCGTTGCTCCAGCGTCCCGGTGGTCCCCACGATTCGATCCAATCGGTGGCCGAGGACTCGCAGTGCAGCTCCGAGGGCCGATCTCAGAACCAACCGTCGATGCTGGCCGGGATGTGGCAATGCGTGTAGCGTTCGGGCGATTCTGCAATGTGCGGATACCGATAGCCCAAGGGAGCCCGCCCGATGAAGCCAGATCTCCTGCTGCTGCACGGCGCGCTAGGCAGCGCCGCGCAGCTCGATGCCCTCGCCGACCTGTTGGAAGCGGACTTCACGATCCATCGCCTCGACTTCGAGGGGCATGGCCCGCTGGCTCCGCCGGAGCGGCCCCTGCGCATCGAAGGCTTCGCGGAGGGCGTGCTGGCCTACCTGGACGACCGTGGCGTGGAGCGGGCGGACCTGTTCGGCTACAGCATGGGCGGTTACGTCGGGCTCTGGCTGGCGGCCAATGCGCCCGAGCGGGTGCGGGCGCTGGCGACCCTGGGCACGATGCTGGCCTGGTCGCCCGAGGTCGCGGCGGCCGAGGAGCGCAAGCTCGATCCGGAGACGATCGCGCGCAAGGTGCCGCGTTTCGCCGATGGATTGCGGGCGCGACACGGCGACCCGGCTTGGGAGCAGGTGCTCGTCGCGACGGCGGAGATGATGCGCGATCTGGGTGCCCGGCCACGGGTCGACGCGGGGCTGCTGGCGCAGATCGAGCAGCCGGTGCGCCTGATGGTCGGCGACCGCGACGATGTGGTCTCGCTCTCCGAGACCGCCGAGGCCGCAGCGCAGCTGCCGGCGGGCCAGCTCGAGGTGCTGCCGAAGACGCCTCACCCCTTCGAGCGCGTGCGGCCGGAGCGGCTGGCCTTCTCGCTGCGGGAACTCTTCGAATCGGGCTGACGTCGACGCGGGTATGCTGCCGCCGCGATGCACGGGCGCGCAGCTCGCAACGTCCCTCAGTCCGCTAGCGACTCGGCCACTCTCAAGCCCAAGTTGGCGTCGCGCGAGGCGGGGTGCAGGCCCTCGCGGAAGGCGGCTTGGAGGTTGCCGGCATCGTCCGTCCACGCGCCGCCGCGGGCGACGCGGCGCAGGTCGGCGTCTCGGCCGACCGCCTCGCGGCCGTCGTCGGCCCGGTAGGGGTAGCCGAAGTCGGCCCGGTCCACGTCGAGGCCCCAGGCGCTCGAGGTCCACTCCCAGACGTTGCCGGTCATGTCGCACAGGCCCTCGGGCGTGTCGGCGTCGGGGAAGACGCCCACCGGGGCGGGCCGGCGCAGGTGGCTGTCGGTGCCGTTGCAGGCAAAGGGCGCGTAGCGCTGGCCCCAGGCGTAGACCCGGCCTTCAGCTCCGCGGGCGGCGGCTTCCCACTCGGCCTCGCTGGGCAGGCGGAATCGCCGTCCGCTGCGAGCCGAGAGCCAGGCGCAGTAGGCCCGGGCCTCGTGCCAGCAGATGCCAACCACGGGCTGGGCCGGGGCGTCGAAGCGCGGGTCGCGCCAGAATCGGGGCTCGCGGAGGGGGCCGCCCGGGTAGAGCTCGGTCAGGTGCGCGTCGAAGTCGGCCTCCGTCATCTCTAGGCGCCCGCGCCAGCGGCGGTAGATGGCCTCGTCCCAGGCGCCGCTGTCGTAGAACTCGCGCAGGAGATCCGGGCGCTGACGGAAGGTCGTCAGCCAATGCCGGACGCCGGCGTGGAGGCCGGCCGCCGTGTTCTCGCCCCGGCGCCAGGCGCGACCGACCTCGCCTTCCCACCAGGCCTCGTCCTCGTAGCCGCCGTCGCGCATGAAGCGCGCCCATTCGGCGTTGGTCACCACGAGGCGCGCCAGGCCGTGGCGCTCCAGGTCCACGGCGTGACGCGGCATGTGACCTTCGCTGTGGCCACCGGTCCACTCGATCGGCTCGTCGCTGCCGATGGACCGCTGTGCCGCCTCGAAGGTGACGGTGGAGGGTAGCAGCGGCGCGTCTGCGCCCTCGGCGGTTGGCGTCAGGCGCGGATCGCCGAGCTGACCGAGCGCCTGGCCGCAGGCAATACGCTCGCGCAGATCCGCTTCAGGGTCCCTGCTGCGGACGACCAGGGCTTCGCGCAGACCCTCCAGCCATTCGTCGGACAGACGGGCGCGCACATCCTCCTCGCCCGCCGCGCGGCCGGCCAGCGCCAGGTTGACCGCCACGACCGCGTCGAGGAAGGCCTCGGGCGCATCGGCCATCGCGGCGGCCATGCACAGGGTCTCCTCCCAACCGGTCGCCGGCAGCGGGGGCAGCGGATCGGCCGGGTCGAGCCCGTCGACCACCGCCTCCAGCGGGGGCTGGACCCGGTCGGCGCGCCAGGGCCGCTCCAGCCGCCCGGGGTCGGGTGCGCGGACGAATGCCCGGGCGGCGAAGTACTCCTGGACGAGCTGGTGCACGAACATCACCTCGTCGGCCGCCGGGTCCTCGTCGAGCAGGGCCAGCGACTCGCCGGCCCGCAGGATGGTCTCGGCCTCCGGCCGGTCGATCATCTCCAGCGCATCGTCGACGTCCAGGCGCACCTGGGCGCGCTCGCCCTCGGCGCCGCGATGCTGCATGCCCTCGGCCAGCCGGGCCAGGGCCGGCAGCAGCGCCCCGCGCTCCGGTAGGTTCCAGTCGCTGCTCCAACGCCAGCGGGCCAGCTGCAGCCGGTCACGCTCGGTCAGCAGGGCATCGAGCAGGAAGCGCCGGTTGCCCAGCTCGACCTCGCGGCGCAGGGCTTGGCGCACGAAGCCGGTGAAGAGGGCCGCGCGGCCGGCCGGGATCTCGCCCGCGTCGCCGACCTGCTCGACCAGCAGCTCGAGGAAGTAGGGCGAGCGCAGCAGCTCCAGCTGCGGGCTGCCGGCCAGGGTGGCCCACAGGCCTTCGGCTTGATCCGGTCGGTGGCATTCCAGGAAGGCGCGCACCTGCTCGTCGGTCAGGCCCTCGATCCGGATCTGGGGCACCCGCAGGGTGGGGGTGGACAGGGGCTGGCTGTAGTCCAGGCTGCGGCAGGCAAAGACCACCCGGTTGCCGGGATGCTGGGTCGCCAGCGCCTGCAGCCAGTCCTTCCAGAGGCGGATGGCCTCGGCCAGCTCGGCCGGCGAGGAGGAGGGGATCTCGTTGAGCGCGTCGAGCAAGAGAAGCATGCGCCCGCCTCGCAGCAGCGCCTCCAGCGGCTCGAGCGCGTCCGCGCTGGCGGCCCAGCGCTGGGCCAGCCACTCGCCGGGGGCCGGCAGCGGATCGCCCGGGCGGGCCGGGCGGAACTGGCTGAGGCTGACCAGCAGACAGCATCGATCCTCCTCCTGGCGCAGGGACCGGATGGCGGTCTCGAGCTCCAGCCGCCGCAGCAGGGTGCTCTTGCCAGCACCGGGCGGTCCGAGCAGCACCAGCGCCGGGGCCTCCACCGCGTCCAAAAGGCCGTGCAGGCCGGTGTGACGTTCTTCCTGCGCCTCCCAGCGGCCGCTGATGGCCCGCTCGCCCCGATCGACCAGCAGGGTCAAGCCCACGAAACGCTCGTCGAGCCGGTAGCGTGGGCGCGACCATTCGGCGATGCGCAGCAGCCGCAGCTCGCGCAGGTTTCTGGGGCGATGCGCCGCCAGGGCGGCGGCCTGGGCACCGGTCAGGCGCAGGGCTCGGTCCTCCGAGCGGACCGCGGCCAAGAGCTCCCGCAGCGTGCGCTCGACGCCGGCCTCGACCGGTGTCGGATCGGCCGCGGCCGACCTGACGACAGCCGTCTCGTCCGCGGAATCGTGTTGCGTGGGCATCTTGTTCGGGCTCGCGTCGCCCGAGGAAGCGGCGTACACGGCGGAGGCGGGCGGAGCATCGCCGGAGCCGGCGCCTGCCGCTGGGGATTCGGGATCCACACGGATCCGATCGGCCGGCGCCGCCCCGGGCATGCGGGCCAGCGCGCGCTGGGCGTCCAGCTCCAGTTCGCGCAGGTGATCGGCCAGGAGCTTGTGGCCGCGCTCCAGCCGGCGGGTGATGGTCTTCGTCGTGATGCCCAGCCGACCGGCCAGCTCGCTGCCCGGCACCTGGCTGGCGCCCAGGTAGCGCGCGTAGAGCATGCTCCAGGCTTCCAGGTCGAGGTTGCCGCTGAGGTAATCGGCGTCCAAGCCCTCCAGCTCGGCAGACGCGTCCGGCCGGTCGTCCTCGACTGGGTCGGCCTGGCCCCGCAGCGCGGCCAGGCGTTGGCGGATGGCCGCGTCCAGGCAGCGGCCCAGCATCCAGGCGCGGTTGCGGGCGCTGTCGGCCAGCCCTTCCTCACGCAGGCCGCGCTGCACCAGGCTCAGCTCGAGGAGCGGGTCGCCCGCCATCGACTTGGCGTAGCGGATGGCGCGCAGCGCGGCCTTGACGTTGGTGGCCGAGATGTGATCGATGTTCGAAGACGGCACGTGGGGCTCCCCCGGGGACGGTGGCTGGGGGCCAATTCAGCCATGCCCGGTGGGGAATGTCCATTCGGTGTCCATCCATCGTCCAATGCCCGGCCGGAGATCGGCGGGATCTGGGGATACTGGTGCCAGATCGGGCCCGAGTGGCCAGAACCCAACGAGATCGAAGGCCGGGCAAGCCGGCACGTAAGCATCCACAAGGAGCAGCCGAACATGAACCGCACGACCATCACCCGCAACCTCGTCCGCCTCTTCGTCCTCGGCCTGGCCTTCGTACTCTGCACCGGCAGCCTCCGCGCAGAAGGCCGCTCGGGCAAGGCCCTAGCTACCGACGCTCCGGCCCCCATCGCCGCCGACCACATCGTCTTCCAGGCCCGCATCGACGCGATGGCCAATATCGCCGACGGCAGCCCTGCCAGCGACTCGGCGGCCCGCTCGGTCCACCTGCAGCTCTTCGACCATGCCACGGACGGCCAGCCCGTCGCCGAGCCGACGATCGTCCACCTGGATCCCGAGCAGGCCGGCCAGATCCGCGCCGAGCTGCCGCTGGACGCCGCCGGTGCCGAGGGCCAGCGCTGGCTCGAGGTGGCGCTGATGGACGAGGCGGGGCAGGTCACGATCCTGACACCGCGCCATGCGCTGGGCGGTGCGTCGCGGATGGCCACGATGGAGGGCTCCGGCTTCGCCCTGAGCGGCATGACCTGGCGCGCCTCCACCGCCGCCGCGACCGGCGACGAGACCCTTGCCGAGACCGCTTCCGAGACCCAGTCGCTGGAAGAGCCGGCCAGCTACGGCCAGCTGATGAACATCTCGACCCGCGGCTACGTGGGCCAGGGCGACGAGGTGCTGATCGCGGGCTTCATCGTCGACGCGCCGACCGTGGTGATGGTGCGGGCCCTGGGCCCGAGCCTGGCGGCCAGCGGCGTGCCGGGTGCGCTGAGCGACCCCGAGGTCGAGATCTACAGCGGCGGGATGCCGGTGGCCTACAACGACGACTGGGTCGACTCGGAGCTCTCCGGCGCCATCGCCAACACCTTCTCGCTGGCGCCGGCCGATCCCCGCGAGTCGGTGCTGATCCACGTGCTGGACGCCGGCGCCTACACCGCCATCGTCCGCGGCTACGCCGGCGACACGGGCATCGGCCTGGTGGAGGTCTTCCAGCTGGGCCAGGCGGCCGCGCCGCAGGCCCAGGTGACCGTAAACAACCAGACCGGCGCCGCGCTCTGCTACGAGGTCCACGGCAGCGGCATCGGCGAGCGCTGCTTCGGCCCGGGCGTCTACACCTACGGGGTCTTCGAGGCCGGCACCTACGCCTTCACCGTCCGCGGCGCCTGCGGCATCAGCCGCGAGGTCCAGGACTACCCGCAGGGCTACTGGTCGCACAGCTTCTGGTGCGAGTACGACGCGGGAGCCGGAGCGGATGCGCTCGGCCAGCAGCTGGATGCGCGGGAGCAGGCCGGGGCGGAGGTTCGCTGAGCGCCGATGGCGGCCAGCGGCCGCGACGCCGAAGAGAGGGCCCCGCCTCCGCGCAGATCGCGGAGGCGGGGCCCTCATGTTGTAGCGAGGTTGAAGCCGGAGCTGGGTCAGCATCTTACAGCCGGCAACTTCGTGTGGCTGCACCGAGCAGAGCGCTTGCCGGTCCAGGCCCGCCCTGCTCGACCATGCTATCTTGGACTGACTGATGCGGTGTGGAGGAGCAAGGATGGCGGAACGAATAGACGAGCTGTTTGCGGACTGGCATCGACTCGGAGGCGCCGTGTTGCTCGCAGAGGCACCGGAGACTGGGGACGTTCCGATGCCGGAGCTCCTCATTGCCGAGAGTACCGCACATTGCCGTGACTCGAGCCGGCTGATGTGGGTTGTAATGGACTGGCTGTCAGGCCACGCGGATCAGGTCGATGCAGAACGGGTCCTGAATCTCACACGGCTTCACGGTGATCTCGCGGTATTGGGTCTCATTTGCGACATGGTGCTGGAGAGCGAAGACTCCACCGTGCTGAGGAACATCAGAGCTTCGTGTAGACCACACCCGAACCGCGAGATCTTCTTCCACCGGGTGGCGCGCAGCCAGCTTGCCTCGAGCCTCGCGGAGGAACATCCGTTGGAGATCTACCAACGATGGAATTTCCTCGGTCGAGAGCTGGTGCGG
The DNA here is from genome assembly GCA_964549495.1 of uncultured Anaerolineales bacterium. Classification (GTDB taxonomy): domain Bacteria; phylum Chloroflexota; class Anaerolineae; order Epilineales; family Epilineaceae; genus JACKBJ01. The sequence goes on from CAZJWJ010000055.1 coordinate 17,721, forward strand.
CTAGGTGCTTGAAACAAGCTGCAAGCTGAATCGGCGTTGATCTGCTGCAGATACCCGAGTGGTTCCCGCAATTCGTGGCGGTCATGTACAGGCGCCTACCTGACCCAACAAGAAGGGGCGGCCCGAAGGCCACCCCCGCTTGCGCGCAGGACCCGCTAGGCTGCCCGAAGCGGCAGCTCCATCGGGTCCTCGGGATGCTCGGCGTCCCACAGGGCCTTGAACTCCTCGGGTGACAGGCCGACGTTCTCGGCGTTGATGACCTCGCCCTCGAAGCGCTTCAGGTCGTCCAGGGCGATCGTGTACTCGTTGTCCGGGCGGAATCGGATGCGGATGCGGCCGTCGCCCTTGAGCAGGGGCTGGAAGCTGCCGACGCCCGGGATCTCGACCGTGCGCCCCTCGCGGTTGAAGTAGATCAGCGCGTCGAGCAGCGAGTACAGGACGCGCATGACCTCGCCCCGGTGCTGGCCGGTGGTGTCGGCCATGCGCCGGGTGAGATCCTTGGTGCCGGCGCGCTTGCCGGCGACGATGCGGGGACCGAGCTGGGTGTAGACTTCGATGAAGGTGGACATCTGCACACTCCTGTGTGGCTCGTGGGCCCGAGGCGGGCCGCTCGCGTGCCCATACGAACGACGGTGCCCGCCGATCAGTTCCCTCCCAGACCGACGTCTGGCCGCTGGTTCCCATCCGTTTCCCCGCCGGCCGCCGCCTTTGGCCCTCGGACCGCATCGAGGTGCAGGTCGATGCGGACGGGACACGCGATCAGCGCCCAAGGTGACGGGCCCTATCACGGGGGAGCGTGAGCCCTAGCAAGTCATGGCGTGAGCCCTAGCAAGCCACGGCGTGAGCCATAGGAAGCCATCGCGTGAGCAGTAGGAGGTTCAGGCTTGCGCGATCCCGGAGGGGACCCAAGACGAATTGCGTGGGGGCTCGTCGGTTGGTGGCGCTTGCGCCCGACAGGAGCTCGTGGCCTTGTGCCGCGATCCGTGGGTTCACTCCAGACAGGTTCATGGAACGACAGCAGGAACATGTGGTCTGCGTCCGGAACGATGGCTATGCCGCTTCGCTCGAGTTGTTGAAGCTGTACCGGCTCGTGCCGGACAGTGAGGCCGAGGCTTGCCGGCACGTGCACGTGATCGACGAGTCCGACGAAGACTACCTCTACCCGATCGAGTTCTTCGTGATGCTCGATCTGCCGCACTCGGTACGAGTGCCGCTCGATGCCGCCGCCTAGAATCGACTCGAACTGTCTCGGGCTTCTCTACTGATGTAGTAGGGCCAGCCCACGCCGGTTTCGCAGCAAGGGCTGCTTCGGGCCTGGGCAGCAGCCATGCCAGCGGATCCTGCCCGTCAGCTTCGATGTCGGTACCGGAAGAAGGTGAAGGCCTGCTCGGCCCCGGCCGGCGTGCGGTGACGTGACTCACGCTGCTCGACGAGCTCGAAGCCTTGCCCCAGCTCGAGGCCAAGCTTTTGGGCATCGTACTGGACGACCTCGAGCCCACTGCAGCGGGTCGGCCCTCCGATCGCGAAGGTCGTGATGATCACCTGCCCCTCGTGCTCGAGGGCCTGCTCGAGCACCTCGATGTAGCACTCTCGGTCCCGCGGGTCGGTCAGGAAGTGGAAGGCCGCCCGATCATGCCAGACGCGGTAGCGACGTGAGGGGACGAATGCCGTCACGTCCGTCTCCAGCCAGGTCACGCTCGCGGAGCGTTCACCGAGCCGCTGCCGCGCGGCCTCGATGGCCTTGGCCGAGATGTCCAGCACGCTCAGGTCGTGGTAGCCATCGGCGAGCAGCCGGTCGACCAGTCGGGATGCACCGCCGCCGATGTCGATGATCGCCGAGCCTCGGTCCGGCGCGGCCGATCGAATCAACTCTAGCGACAACTCCGGATCCGCTTGGTGCCAGCTGAACTCCTCGGGCTCGCGGCCGGCGTACACCGCTTCCCAGTGGCGCTTTCTGACTTCTGGAGCCAGCACGTCTTCCTGCTCGATCATGGGCCATTCACTCCATCCATCCACAACTCTCCGTGAAGCTTGAGAGACATGGATGGAGACGGGAGTTCCTGGACTGGGCTACGCGGGCTGCCCGCCTGACCGGGCCGATCCTGTCCTGCTGGCCATCGTGACCAGCCCTCTGCCCGACTACGCTGGCTCTTTCGGGCCGAAGCCCACAACGGGCGGCGGTCCTTCGGGTTTGCTGTCCTGACTCTGAGGCTCGTCGTCCTCCGCCACCAAGTGCACTCCCTGTTCGATCATCCAGTCGGGCAGCTTGCCGGCCACCAGCAGCAGCTGCTCCGGATCGGGTAGCGCTTCGCGCGCATCGCGCTCGTCGAAGTCTGCCCGAACCTGTTCCCGCCGCGCCTCGCGGGCCGCGATCTCCTTGGCATCCGCGATCTCCGCGGAGGCCTCGGCGTCTCGCTCGGCTCTGGCCTTCGCGTCCTGGATCGTGTCACGAGGATCGTCGCCCTCCTGCAGCAGCCGATCGGCCACCGCCACCATGTGCTCCAGCGTCTCGACGATCTGGCCGCCGCGAAGTAGGGGATCGGCCTGCGTGACGAAGAACTGGCGGTCGTAGAGCAGCAGGCTATGGCTGGCTTGAACCAGGCCCAGGATGGCGTCCCGGATCGGAGGCGTGAGGAAGGCCCGAATTGCCTCGGTGTCCCGGCCCTTGACGTAGACCTGCGCGTCGAAAGCGGGATCTCCTAGCTCGATGTCGGGAAAACCCAATGCGCGGGTCAGGCGGGTGAAGCCGGATTCGTCGCGGATCCGGTAGGCGACGGGCGGCTTTCGGTGCATCGTCAGCACGTAGTTCACGTAGTCGCTGCCGAAGCCTTGCGGCGTGGTCGACTCCAGCCGTCCCCAGACCCGCACTTCGTGCTTCCCGAGCCGGCCGTCGAGCCATTGGTAGCTCGGATGGATGGCCAGGCGGAGGCCCAAGGCGCGGGCCGCCTCGGACCAGGGGATCGCGCGCGGGTCCTTCACGTCCGGCATCCGAGCATGGCCAGCGACGCTCCTCGATGATGCTTCGGCACCGTCACATCACTCCAATTGGCCACGACCCGAGCGCGTCGACTTCAGAAGTCCGGGATGTTCTTTATGAACACCTCGTCCTCGTAGCACCAGCCCCAGGTCTCGCCCGGTTCGACGGAGCGGATGAGGGCATGCTCGGTCTCGCCGAAGTGCTTCAGGGCGTGCTTGTTCGGCGAGTTCTCGCAACAGCCGATGTGCCCGCAGCTGAGACACATGCGCAGGTGCACCCAGGTGCCGCCGATCCGCAGACAGTCCTCGCAGCCGGCGACATCACCTTCCGGCTCTGTTAGCTTGACCTGGTCCATGTGCGCGCAGGGTTTGGTTTCCACTCCGTTATCTCCCATCCTCACGAAGACGAACTGTACGATTTACCGAAGTCGTCCCGTTTCATTCGGCGCGGAACTTGCGTAGTCCGGGGCGATATCCTCTTGACGTCGAATGAGAAGCTTATCGTGGCACGATGTCATCGGCGTCACTCACGCCATCGAGGAATGTTGCGAGTTCGTGCAACTCGGCGGACAGTCGAGCCCAGAGCTTGGTCGTGCCCTCGACGAGCGGGCGCATGTTGCCTGGAGCTAGGTGATCGGCGTAGATGTGTCGTACGATGTGACGGAATCGCCGGAGCTCATCGAGCTGTTCGGCGGTCTCGGCGCTGATGACGGGCATGCGAATGCCCTCGAGATCCAGCGTCATTCTCTGCAGCAGGTCGCGGTGCCAGTCAGGACCGCTTGGCGACTTGCCGTCGACATGACGGGCAACCAACTCGAATAATGTCTCTACGCCCGTGTAGAAGCTCGCCAAGTTGAGTGCCACCGAGTCGACGTACGCGTATTGGTCAGCTGACTCGACCGCGGCCTTCCGCCATGCCTGCTCCGCACGAGACAGGGCCTGCTCGAGGGAAGAGCACTCGTCGCGGATCCGCCGAGCAAGGCGCTGATACGCATCGATCAAAGTGGGCGCCCTTCCTCCGTGATGCGGCGTTGCATCAACTTGGACACGGTGGCCATGTCGATCAGGTCGATCCGGAACTCGCCGCTCAAGGCCTCGACCTCGTTCCATGCCCTCAAGTAGTCCGGCCAGCTGATACCCTCGACTGCCAGATCGAGGTCCGAGAACTCATCGAAGAGCTCCGGATGCACGAGCGAGCCGAATGCCACGATTCGCGTGGGCGAATACTTGCTGCGCAGATACTCGGCTACGACGCGTGCATGCTGCCAGGCACGCTCCAAGCGAGCGGGTGCCTCTCGCTGGCGGGCGGCCGACGACCGCCGGGCGTGATCGAGATACGATGCATACGCTACCGAGGAGTCACTCATCATGCGCGGAGTATATGGCCGCGGTCGATGGTCCGCAATCCATAACGTGGAGTGATGGGCCGGGCTGCAAACTCAAGTCATTGGTTCGGCAATCGCGGGCAGCAGGGCCAATCGAGAGTCTCGATCACTTGTGTCTAGCCCGCCATCGACTGGAACAGATCCTCCAAACCGACCTCGCCAGGCTCCAGGCTCGCCAGACGACAGCCGGCCGCCTCGAGCAGCGCGCGCAGCAAGGGCTCGCCGCCCGCGTCCGGCTCGAGCAGCACGCGCAGCCCGTCGCCGTCCAGGCCTACCTGGATCACGCCCGGGGCGCTGTCGAGCGCGTCCAGGGCCTCGACCAGCGGGGCGGCTTCCAAGCGCCAGACCTGGCCGGCGTCGAAGGCCGCGGTGAGGTCGTGCGGCGCGCCCCAGGCCAGGAGCCGGCCGGCCCGCATCACGCCCAGCTGCTGGCAGTGCTCGGCCTCGTCCATGTAGTGGGTCGTCACCAGGATGGTGCGGCCGGCCTCGGCCAGCTCGTAGATCAGGTCCCAGAACTCGCGGCGGGCCAGCGGGTCGACGCCGCTGGTCGGCTCGTCGAGCAGGAGCAGCTCCGGCTGGTGGATCAGAGCGATGCCCAGGGCCAGGCGCTGGCGCCAGCCGCCGGGCAGCCGGCCGGCCCGCTCGCCCTCCTGCCCGCGCAGCCCGACGCGCTCGAGCAGCGCGGGCATGCGGCCGTCCAGCTCGCGCTCCGGCAGGCCGTAGAGCCCGCCGTAGAAGCGCAGGTTCTCCAGCACCGTCAGCTCCTCGTAGAGCGCGAAGCGCTGGCTCATGTAGCCCACGCGCTCGCGGATGCGCTCGGGCTCCCTGGCCACGTCGTGGCCCAGCACCCGCGCGCCGCCGGCGCTGGGCTCCAGGAGGCCCAGGAGCATGCGGATGGTGGTGGTCTTGCCGCTGCCGTTGGCGCCCAGGTAGCCCACCACGGCGCCCCGCGCCACCTCGAAGCTCAGGTCGCGCACCGCCCAGAAGTCGCCGAAGCGCTTGCCCAGGCCCCGGGTGACGATGGCCGGCTCAGCCATGGCGGGCCGGCCCCGGGTCGAAGGCCGAGCCGCGGGCCACGAAGACGTCCTCGAGCGTAGGCGCGATCGGGCGCAGCCGCTGGCAGCTCAGCCCGGCATCGCGCAAGGCGCCCGGGATCGTCGCCCGTGCCGCTTCGCGATCCCCGACCACCAGGTGGTAGCGATCGCCGAAGACCAGCACGTCCTCTACTTCCGCGTCGGCCAGGACGACCTCGCGCACCCGCGAGCGCGGACCATCGGCCTGCAGCTCCAACAGACGGCCGTCCATCGGGCGGGTGAAGTCGCGCGGCCGGCCCTCGGCTACCAGCCGGCCCTCGCGCATCAGGCCGATGCGCCCGCAGCGGGCCGCCTCGTCCATGTAGGCCGTCGAGACCAGCACCGCCGCGCCCTCGGACAGCACGCGGGCGATCAGCCGCCACAGGTCGCGCCGCGTGACCGGGTCCAGGCCGACGCTCGGCTCGTCCAAGAGCAGCACCGGCGGGCGGTGGATCAAGGCGCAGGCCAGGCCCAGCTTCTGCTTCATGCCTCCGGAGAGCCGTTCGGCGCGGCGGTCCTCGAAGCCGGTCAGGCCGACGAAGTCCAGCAGCTCGGCGGCGCGCTCGCGGCGGGCCGCTCCGGCCAGGCCGCGCACCTCGCCGAAGAAGTTCAGGTTCTCGGCCACGGTCAGCTCGCCATAGAGGCTGAAGCGGCCGGCCAGGTAGCCGATCTGGGCCCGGGCCGCCTCCAGCGCCCCGTCCAGCGGATACCCGCCGATGCTGGCGCGACCCGCGTCGGCCTTCAGGGCGCCGACCAGGAGGCGCATCAGGGTGGTCTTGCCGGCTCCATCGGCCCCGAGCAGGCCGTAGACCTCGCCGGGCTCGACGCGTAGGTCGAGGTCGACCACCGCCTCGCGATCGCCGAAGCGCTTGGACAGACCGACGGCCTCGATGGCCGCCGGCCGGCCCGCCTCCGGGCCCCGCGCCGGCTCAGTCATCGAAGCGCAGGTCGGCCGGCATGCCCGGCTTCAGGCGGCCGTCCTCGTCCTCGATATCCAGCTCGATGGCGTAGACCGTCGACTTGCGCCCGCTGGCGGTCTGGACGTTGCGCGGCGTGAACTCCGCCTCCTCGGCGATGCGCCGCACGACGGCGTCGAACTCGCGGTCCTCGAAGGAGTCCACCTCCAGCTCCGCCCCGTCGCCGATCTCGATCTCGCCGTAGCGGTCCTCGGGCACGTAGACCGTGATGCGCAGCGCATCGAGCAGGCCCAGGCGCAGCAGGGTGGCGCCGGGCATGGTCACCTCGCCGGGCTCGATGGCCCGGGTCAGGACCGTGGCCGTCACCGGCGCGCGCAGCTCGGCGCGCTCGAGCTGGGCTTCCACCAGGGCCAGGCTGGCCTGGGCCTGCGCCCGCTGCGCCGTGGCCAATCGCGCCGCCGGACCGGGCTGGGCCGCGGCGGCCCGCAATGCCCGATCGGCCAGCTCTAGCGTGGCCTCGGCCTGCTCGCGCTGAGCCTCGAGCAGACTGCTGTCCAGACGGACCAGCAACTGGCCGGGCTCGACCTGCTCGCCCTCCTCGACCAGGACCTCCTCGACCCGCCCCCCGATCTCGGCCGCCAGGTCGATGTGGGTGGCCTCGATGCTGCCGGAGGCCTCGATGGGCCCGTCCTCGTCGTCTTCGCCCGCGCGCTGCGCGATGACCAGGCCGATGGAGGCCAGGACGATCAGGACCAGCACGAGGATCACGATGCGTCGGATCATGTCATCACCTCAAATTCGGGTTCGAAAGCTCAGTCCAGCCGCTTGCGGAAGCGCAGCGCGGCGCCGCCCATGATCACCAGCGCGAAGATCGACAGCGCCAGGACCTCGGGCCAGAGGGCGGCCAGCCCGACGCCCTTGAGCACCAGCCCGCGCACGATCACCAGGAAGTAGCGCAGCGGGATGGTGTAGCTGGCCCATTGCAGGACGCGCGGCATGGCCTCCAGCGGGAAGAAGAAGCCGGAGAGGAAGATGGAGGGCAGGTTGAAGAAGAGCGAGGCGATCATCGCCTCTTGCTGGGTGCCGGAGATGGTCGAGATGAAGAGCCCCAGGCCCAGGGTGCTGAGCAGGAAGAGGCCGCTGAGGGCCAGCAGCAAGGGGATGCTGCCCCGGATGGGGATGCCGAAGATCAGCACGCCGGCCGCCAGCACCTCCAAGGTCCCGACGAAGCCGATGAGCATGTAGGGCAAGAGCTTGCCCAGCACCAGCTCCCAGGAGCGGATGGGCGTGACGATCAGCTGCTCGACCGTGCCCCGCTCGCGCTCGCGCACGATGGCCGTCGAGGTCAGGATGACGGTGAGGAACTGCAGGATCAGGCCGATGAGGGCCGGCACCATATAGTAGGCGCTGACCAAGTCCGGGTTGTACCAGACCCGGGTGCGCACCTCCAAGGGCGGCCGCGCCAGCCCCGCCGCCGCGCCGCCCCGACTGGCCAGGCGCTCCAGGCTCAGGCGGGCACCGTGGGCCTGGCCGATGAGGGTGGCGGCGGCCAGGGCGGTGCCGGCCACGGTGGGGTCGGAGCCGTCGATGACGAAGGCCACGTCAGCCGGGTCGCCGGCCACCAGCTGCCGGGCCAGTCCGGGTGGGATGATCAGCCCGGCGCGCGCGTCCCCGCCGGCCACCAGATCCTCGATCTCGTCCTGGCTATCGGCCTCGTAGGCGATCTGGAAGTAGTCCGCCGCCCGATAGGTGTCGACGAGGGCCCGCGACTCGGCGCTGCGGTCCTGGTCCCAGACCGCCAGCGGCACCTGGCGCACGTCGTTGGTGGCCGCGAAGCCCAGCAGGAAGAGCTGGATGATCGGCATGGCGAAGGTCAGCGCCAGCGTCCGCGGGTCGCGCGCGATCTGGATCAGCTCCTTGCGCACGATGGAGCGCAGCCGAATGCCCGACAATTCCAAACCTCCCCACCGCATCGCGAGCCAAGAAGGCTCGATGCGGGAGCCGGGGTCCCTTCACGGGGCGGTGAGCGCGGTGGCTCTCGCGTGGGCCGCGGCGATCGACGTGGGTGGGCGCATTCTAGGCCGGCTCGAGGTCACGAGCAAGACCGTTGTCCATATGACCGTGGGACAAGGAGCGAGCCCTTACCTACGTTCGAGCAGGAAAGGCATGAAGAGCGTGTGGCGTGGGGGCTCGGATCGAAGAATGGTCTCGATGGCCAACTCGTGGCCGTCTACGGTTGGCAGGAGCACCGTGAGGGTGCGCAGGTCCTCGAAGGTCCAGTCGCGAATGGGCGGAAGATCGGCCGGCGCCAGGCCGAAGCGCCCGTCGGGCCCGCTCTGCAGATCGATGGTCAGATCGCGTCCGTCCAGCAAGTCGAGCTCGACGACGAGCGGCCGATCCGGTGGTGCCTGGCCGATGATGCCGATCTCGCTCGAGAAATCGAAGTTGAAAGGCTCCAGCAATAGCTCGGCTCGGTCGTTGGTCGCCTGCGCGATGACGCGGTCGCCGGGTAGGGCGTGGACGGTCGTCGACGCGTCATCGGCCCAGCCTGCCTCGAGGATGCCGCGCGCATCGACGCGGACCGACCGGGTCGCGCGCAGGCGACCCTCCGAATCGGTCAAGGCCAAGTCGACTGGGTCCAGCGCTTGGCCGATCCCTTCCACGCGGTCCGAATGGAGATGCACACGCAAGCGCAGCCGGCCCAGGTAGCGGGACCAGCGGTGGCCCGAGCGGTCGAAGAAGGCCACCTCGACACCGTGACCCGGGCGGATGGCGTCCAGGCGGGTGTCGAATCTGCCTTGCAGTGTGGTGGTGCCGTAGGTGGAGAAGGCCGGCGGCTCGTCTCCCGCGAAGCAGCTCGCGCCGGCGGTCGATCGCTGCGAGACGTAATAGTCGGAGCGCGACGGCCCGATGCCTTCGATCTCCGCCGCGGCCAGGCCCCGGCCGGGACCGGATGGCTCGTGCCAGCGAGCGGTCGCTTCGATCCGAGGGATCGGGAGATCGATGTCCGTCCTACCGACCTCGCCCCGAATCGTCTGGCCGGACCGGGTCTCGAGCGGCCCTTGTGCTCCGCCGAGAACCAGTTCGAAACGACCCTCGCGATCGACCTGTCCACGCGCCCTCGCCAGTTCGACGCCCGCGTCGGAGGTCGCGATCAGATCGACCGGATCCCCCGGGTTGCCGTAACCGCAGACCGTGTTGGTTCCATGCATCAGGTTGATCATCGGGATGGTGGATCCGCGTTCCAAGACATGCCCGCTCGGCAGCGCGACCCGTGCTTCGAGGCGCAGGCCGGGCGTCAAGGAGAGCGGGGCCGGGACGCCTGGCGGATACTCGAAATCGGCCGCATCGACGCGATATCGACCGCTCGGATCCACCGTCGCTTGCGCGCTACCCGCGAAGCCCGTCATGTCTCGGCGACGAAAACCGGCCGCTCCCGCGCCGAGAACCAGGCGGCCCTGACTCGGAGCCCACCCTTCGATCTGTCCCGAACCCGGGTCGATCTCGAGCTCCAAGCGCGGGATCGTCAAGCGGCCGATCGGGCCACCGCTCGCGCTCACGATCAGCTCGTCTCCCGTCTGTGGCGCGAGCCACCGACCGTCGCGCTCGAGCAGGACATCGAAGCTCCCGTCCCGAGCGGACGTGGTGAGCATCTCTGCGCGGATGTCGGATGCGGACCGCAGGATCACGCGCAGCTGGCTGTTCGGCGGGCCGGCGCCGCGGATCCTGCCCGAGTCCAGATCGACCACCAGCCCGCCCGCGATCCTGCTGAACCGAACGTCGATGGCGTCATCGGTGGTGTAGTCTCCGAAGATCCGATCGTTGAAGCGCAGAGGAAAACGCTCGGCGAAGTCCGCTACGAAGCGTCCGTCCGCATCGCTGGTCACCTCGACCACGGGAGATCGTTCGCTGGGTTGACCGGGTCCCTGCTCCCGTTCGGCTCCGAGCTGGACGGACTGATGGGGTCGATCGATGCGCCCATCCACCCGATCGGCATCCACATCGATGGCCAACTGTAGGTCGGGCACGCCGAGCTCCCGGGTCTCGGTTCCGACCTGTAGTTGCACGCGATCTCCAGGGCTGGGCAGGACGGCGAGCCCGGTGATGTCGACGAAGCCGCATTTCCAACTGGCCACGGGGCTGCCCGAGCTGGAGGGGAAGGGATGTTCACAGCGCCCGACCGTCGCGCCCGAGCGATCCTGCAACTCGGCATGGACTGTCCTCCCCGTTGGCGCGGTGCCGGACAAGCGCGGCAGGGGTTGGGTGAGGTCCCATGCCATGCGCAAGGCCGCCCAGTGCAGCTCGAGGACGTCGCCGCCACCCTCCGCAAAGGTCAGCGTTCCCGCCATTCCCGGGTGCAGTGCGACGGGCAGTTCGAATCGACCGCGATCGTCGACCTCGGTCGAGCCGATCGGAGCCTGCTGGGGGATCTCGATGCTGGCATCCACCCGCCAGAGCGGTGGGCCCTGTCCGCGGAGCCGGTCGCCTTCGGCATCCGCGATCGCGGACATGTCCGGGATGACGAGCTGCTTGGGATCGCCGAGCTGACCCACGTCGATCAGGATGCGGTCGCCGGGCAGGATGTGCTCGGCGGTGCCGATGCCATAGCCCACGAAGCGCAGGAAGAAGGTTCCGGAATCCGTCGAAGGGGTGGTTCCCATCGCTCGCGGTCGACCGGCAGGGTCCTCCAGCGTCACGGTGATCGGCTGGCGAGGGTTCACGGTCCCGGATACCTCCGACCCGAAGACCACGGCCCGCAGTGTCGGGAGCACCAAGTGGCTACGAATCCACACCCCGCGAATGGGTTGATGGATGAGGCGGACGGTCCAACCAGGTTCGACTTGCAACCCGTCGGGCAAGGCGACGGAGAAGGACCCTTCCGCATCCGTTTCCAGCATACGAGCGAAGCCACCGCCGCGGAGGATCTCGCGAAGTGGACCCAGTTGCAGCACGACCATGGAGTCCGCCGGTCCGATCCCCGTGACTTCGCGGTCTCCGACCGCAGCGCGGGCCCGGAGTTCTGGAATCGTGACCACCGCGTCCATCGGCCGCCGGCCGGTCGGTCCCTCCATCGTGATCGAGATGACGGTCCCGCTACTCAGGCGTGGCGCGGGCAGGGACCAGGCAGGCGCCGAATCGCCGCCGTCGAAATGCGCCAATGCAACCTCCTGCTGCCCGGATGTCGCGGAGGCGATCTCGGCGGTCACGAGGGTGCCGGCGGAGGCGACTCCTCGGAGTTCGCGTTCGTCCAAGGCGATCTCGACTGTGGCCTTGCCGAAGGCGATGTCGAACTGGTTCCCGTCCTGATCGAACATGCGCGCGAAGCCGGTCTCACCGGGATTCGGTACGGGGCCCATCGGAAGCGGCAAGTCCCACCGCCCGTCCGAATCGGTGATCGCCCGCCCCAGCGGTTGCTGGCTGCCGTTGGGCTCGCCCCAATACACTTCGACTTCGCTGGAGGGGGTCGATCGGCCTTCCAGTCCGTTTGGGTCGATCGTGATGTCGACCGAGAACGGCGGTAGCATCAAGCTCGTCGGCGCGGTACCGGCCGTCATGAACTCGAGCCGATCGCCCGGGCGGAGCCATGCGTCGCTTGTATCGCCCAGCGCTCGGAGTCGCAGGTGAACGGTACCCGCGCGCGCATCCGAGCGCCCTTCACCCCGCGCCCGCAGCTGCCCGGCGGCATCGTAGCGGGACACATCCACGAAGACGCCGGCGGGGGCCTCGCAGTCCAGCCGGTCGTGATAGAGCATGATCCGACAGGTGATGTCCGCCATGGGTCCCGCCGCGATCTTCCTGCCATCCCGTATGGCTGAAGTGCCGAGCGTCAAGCTGACCATAACGAGCACGAAGAGAGCAGGGTTTCGAACAAGCGGACTCCAGCGCGGAAGCGATGTCATATCGTGGCGTCTCCCTGAAGCCCAATCGATCGTTCGGGCCGATCGCAAAACCAGCATCGCAAGCGACGACGAGTCAGGCGGCACCAAGATACGCGCCAGAGCTTAATAGCGGACGAACACCGGATGTGACTCGAGGTCGTTCGTAGGTCAGTGTGGCGGCAAGGCAACCCGCAACCCCCGTTGATCACGGCCCAGATCGCCGCCTACCTCACCCGCCAGAACCAGGACGCGCTAGAAGACGAGATCGACTCGGATATCGCCCGACTCGAGCGGAAGGTCGAGCAGCTGTCGGCTGCGATCGAGCGGATCGAAGGCGCACTCGGCTCTCGGGCCACGGAGGAAGAATGATCGATCGCCCTGTCTTCCCGGTAGCCCGAAGGGACCTGCCCGTCCGCATTGCAGGAGAATCCGGACGATGCATGGGAGCCGTGGTTGGTCGAGCCCTCAGTCTGATGGGAGCCCTAGCAGACTGGCTACCGAGATGTCCTCGTCGATCTCGGGCCAATGGACCCCCTCGCCCTCGCCGATGAGCTGCCATCTTGCTCGGTCTTCCGGCTTTGCGGCTAGCAAGCGAGGGAACCAAGCCAGCGAAACCGTTAGCTCCCGCCCGTCGGCCAGGGTGACCCGCATGGCGGTATCGTCGCAGACCACGTCCACCGCAACCGGTGAAAGGACTCCGGGCGGGGTCTCTTGCTGATCAGGAGTCGACGTGTTCATGTCATGCCTCCAAGCACCGCTCGCGATGCTCTTCCACGATGCGAGTCAATTCGCGCAGTTCCGGTAGATTGTAGCCCTTCGCTCGCGCCAGCATGGAGTGCCTCCGACGGCAGCGGGAGTAGGCTGTATCCTAACCTCCGCTATACGTCGTTTCGACTTGCATGGTGGGACCGTGGGGGTCGAGTTCTCGGTAACGATCGGATAGAATGGTTCCGACACGACGCGATGAAGCGATAGGGAGATCGTCCATGTACTCGCGATACGCTTTGCTGATTCTGGCTGCACTGCTTGGCTTCGTGGCGGGCTTTGCTTCGTCCAGCGACGAGCACGCCACGGCAGGGGCCCGATCCCTGGAACAGGCCACCGATCAGGCCTGGACGATCATCCTGCGCGGCGTGCCCGACGCGGCCGGCAGTGGGCCCTACGAATGCCAGGGCTGCGACGGGCAGATGACCGGCGCGGATCGCTTTGCCGCGGCCGGCCAGCCCTTGCGGGCGGTGCCGGTGAGCATCGTTCCCGGCACGGGTTACGAGTACCTTTTCGACCGCGGCGTTCGAGAGAGGGCGTCTTACCCGACCGAGCCGAGCACCGCAACGCCAGGCCCCTCGAGCACGCCCTCGCCCACGGCCACTCCGACCGAGCCCCCAGAGCTCTGGGAGGGCATGCTGGAGCCCAGCGCCGGCAGCCCGATCCTGCACGCGCATGCCGTGATCGAATCGCCCCCGCCCTACATCGCGATTCTCTTGGAAGATCCACCCGGCTACGCGCGATGCCCGCGCTCGCCTCGCTATGTCTGGATCGACCAGGCCGACTTCGACGCCCATCGCGGCAGTCGGCCGGGACGCGGACGTCAGCTCGACCTGCAATGGTCCTTCTGGACCTGCCCGTCCGTGGTGGTGGAGGATCCGGACGACATGTGGGTGCCTTGAGCCGACCGGCAGGTCGGCTTGCTGCCGGCCTCTCGGGCTTGATTCTCATGCTGATCACGATCGCCGGAGCCCGGCCGATCGCGGGCATGCCCGCGGCCGAGTTGCAGGCCGGGCGCGGTGGCGGGATGCGGCTGGTCGACGCGCGCGGCGGCGTCGCGCCCAGCCTGGCCGGCCCCGTCGCCGGCCGGGTCTTCCTGGCCCAAGGCGCGCGGATCGAGGCCTATCCGGCCCGGCCCGCATCCTCGGCCGAGGCGCGTGTCGAGCTGCGCAGCCCCATCCTGCCCGGTCTCGTGATCGACATGATCGCCGCGGATGGCCGGCTCTACGCCAGCCTGCTGGATCGGGGCCTGTGGATTCTCGACGCGACGAGCCTGGAGGTCATCGGATCCCTGCCAACCGACCTGACCTCGGCTGGCCTGGCGGTCCAAGATGACCAGGCCTACCTGGCCAACGATGAACGGGGCGTCCTGATGATCGATGTCTCGGACCCCTCTGCACCTCGATCCCTCGGCCACCTCTCGATGCCCGATCGCGGCATCCCGGACAACATCAGCCGGGTAGAGGCCCTGCGACGGGTCGGAGACCGATTGCTGGTCGGCTACACGGACCGGGATTCGATCGGCGATCTGGTGGCGGTCTTCGATCTGACGGATCCGGTGCAGCCACGCCTGGCCTCGGTCCTGGCGCTGGAGTCCAGCCCGATTCAGCCGGGGCCGGCCGGCTGCTCCGATCCGCTGGCCGTCGTCCGATGGGAGTATCGCATCTATGCGCTGGACCTGTGCGACGCGGAGGACCCCCGCCTGGTCGGCATCTTCCCGGGTGAGCGGACCGCCGAGGTGATCGCCTTGGCGGGCATCGACGACCATCAGCTGCTGAGCTTGCGCGTGGACGATCACGAGACCGGCATGTTGCGAGAGGGCTTGGTCATGATCCGCGCGGATGCGGAGAGGGGCTTCCAGATCGATCTCGAGCGGATGCTCGAGGCGCGCACCGCCGCCGAGGTGCTCCACTTGGCCGGCGACCTCGCCTGGGCCCTCGACACCGCTCCGGAGGGTGGGTTGCGACTGCGCTGGCTGGAGCGCAGCGGTGAGGACTTGCAGGCTCGGACCTCCGTCCCGGTCTTCTCGCATAGCGTGCGAGACGTGGTGAGCTTGGAGGACGGCAGTTGGGTGGCGACGGCCCAGGAATCGCTGTGGCGCCATGCGCCGGCCCCGTCCGGTGGCTTCGGATCCGCCAGCGCGCTGGGCTCGCGCGAGCTCTGGGACGCGACGACCTTGGCCCGCGTCGAGGGGCATCTCTACGTGAGCGGCACGGATTCGGTCGTGGTCGTCGATGCGCGGCGGACGGAGACGATGCGCCAGATCGCGGCGCTGGACGAGGGCGTCTTCGGCCTGCCGGTGGTGGAACTGGCCGGCGTGGGCGAGCAGTTGGTGATGGTGACCCGCGGCCGGATCGACGGGGAGGTGTCGAGCCTGCCGGGGCTGTTCGTCTTCGACGCCAGCCTGCCGGCCAGCCCGGTGCTGCTGGGAAGCCTGGATCTCGAGCCGGCCGGCATGCCCGGCCCGAGCGATGACCCGATCGCGCTCGAGCTGGTCGAGGATCGCGCCTTGGTTGCCTTCGAGCAAGACGTCCGCGTCGTCGATCTTCGGGATCCCTCTCGTCCTGCGAACCTGAACGTGATTTCGGTGTCCGATGGCGTCGCTGCGGTGAGTCTGGATGCGCACGGTCATGTCTTTGTGGCCACGATGTCCGGTGCCATCGAAGTCTACGCATCGGGGGAGGCAGGAAGTGCTCTCCAAGAGCGACTCGCTCTCGACGCATCGATCCTGGGCTTGGTTGCCGGCGATGGCATGCTGCTGGCGGTGACGGCCAGCGAGGATCCGCTGGCGGAAGGGTACTTCGCCCAGGTCCGCATGTTCGAGCGCGCGGAGGACCGCGATTGGATGGAGACCCG
>CAZJWJ010000056.1:0-33543 GCA_964549495.1 uncultured Anaerolineales bacterium
GCCGATCTTCTGTCGCGCAACGTAGTCCAAGGCCATCGAGTTGAGATTCGCCAAGACCAAGAGTTGATCACGTGCCGTTCCGTCGACACAGGCGACGGGGAGGGAGTTGCCCACTCCGACCCAGGGCAAGGCAGCGGCGATCACGGTTCGTACATTCGTAGGGCTGGTCACGTCCTTGAAGCCGATCCACCAATCGGCGCCTTCGAGGACTGTATCCTCGACTTCGTTCTCCGCTACCCAGAACTGTGGCGAAGGCGAGTAATCGGGATTGGACAGCTGCTCGACTGTGGACGGCTCGGCCTGTGCCGGTCGGTGGATATTCTCGGGATTCACAACGATCGTGGCCGCTCGATGGTCGAACATCTGGACCATCTTGCCTTCGTAGAGCGGCAGGAACTTGTCGGAGCCGCGTGAGTAGCCGTTGCCCTCGCCGAGCCAGAATCCCTCATCCTCCAGCTCGGCGGCCGTCTTGAAGAGGCCGCTGTCATTGGTCATGTGGAACATCGTCGAGAAGCGGACACCCCAGGGGTTGCCGGCATCGCCCTTGTCGTGCTCGATCAGGACCGGTGCGGCCTCGTAGATCTTGCGGGTGATCTCGTAGTCGCGCCGGCTGCGGAAGACCGGGCAGGTCTGTGTGTTGGGGTTGAATAGGCGGAAGTCCTCGGGGCGGAGGTCGAAGACGCGGTCGGGATCGGACAGATCGTCGAGGTGGTGGAGGAAGAAGGCGCAGCGGGCGGCCGATTGGGGGGCGCCCTCGCCAGCCAGGCGGAAGATGGAGAACTTGAAGCTGCGATGGACCTCCGGGAAGAGACCCTTGCGGTTCTCGAAGTCCAGCAGCTCGGCCAGCCGGCGCTGCTCGACCATGGCGCGGAAGAAGTGGCTGGTGGTCTTGTCGGTGGCGATGCCGCTGGGGACGAGCAGGCCGACCTGGCCGGCCGGTTGGGTCAGCTCGGTGGCCAGCTCGGTCATGACCATGTAGAGGTTGGTGTCGCCGCGGCCCATCAGCGGGTAGAGGCCGGAGTCGCGGACGAAGGAGAGGGTGTCGCGTGCCAGGGCATCGGCAGCTTGGTATTCCTGCCAGAGCTCCGGATCGGTCTCGGGAAGCGCCTCGAGCATGCGCTTTCGGTCGGCGGCGCGGGGTGCGCGGGCGATGGAGGGAGCGCGGCTGGCGAAGAACTCGTTCTGCTGGAGCTTGATGCGCTCCCATGGCGGGTTGCCGATGACCGCGTCGAAGCCGGAAGATTCGGTCAGTCGGCCGTGGCGGTCGAAGAAGACCTCCGGGAACTCCAGCTGCCAGTGGAAGAAGCGCAGCGATTCGGCCAGCGCGGCGGCCTCGGTCTCGAGCTGCTCGAGGCTGGCCACCTCGAAGCCCGAGCCCTTGTGGCTCAGCTCGACGATGGCGTTCCACTGGGCGCGGTCGATGTCCAGGCCGAAGTGGTTTGCGGTCCAGAGGTCGGCCAGGTTGCGGTACTTGGCGGTGAGCTTGCGGCGCACCTGCTGGTAGAGCTGTTCGGCCTGTTCGACCTCCTCGAGGGTATCGCCCTCCAGGTCCTCGATCTGGTCCATCAGGTGCATAGCCGCGCCGATCTGGCTGGCGAAGGCCGGGTTGTCGAGCATGCTGAACTGGCCGGCCTCGATCTGCTGCTCGGCCTTGCGCTTGCCGCGCCGCCGCTTGGGCGCGCGGGCTTGCAGGTCGCGCACGCGGGCGCCGACCAGGCTGTTGCCGCAGCGCAGGTGGTGGTCGATGAAGCTCAGCGGTCGGTCGCGGCTGACCGTCGAGAGCCAGAGGCTGAGCTTGGCCAGTTCGACCGCCAGCGGGTTGAGGTCGACGCCGTAGATGCAGGCCTGCACCGTGCGGCGGCGCCAGTAGTCCAGCTCGGCCGCCGCGCCCAGGTCCTCGCGCCAGCCCAGGCCCAGGCCGACGATGAAGCGGGCGATGCAGTCGTTGGCCGCCACCAGGAAGTGACCGCTGCCCATGGCCGGATCGAGCACGTTGACCGCCAGCAGATCGTCGATCAGGGCCTGCTCGTCGTCGACCCGTCCCTCCGCATCGACGTGTCGGGTGCGGACCGCCTCGAGCACCGGCTCGAGCGTGTGCTCGACGATGTGCTGGACGAAGGCATCGGGCGTGTAGTAGCTGCCGGTGGTCTTGCGCTCGCCCTTGTCGGTGACCAGGTAGACCTGACCGGGCTGGATGTCGGCCTCCGCCGGATCGTCGGCCGGCTGGTAGACCTCGCGGCCCTTGCTGCTGCCCACCGAGAGCGGCTCCGAGGCGCGGCGTAGGCGGTACTCGAGCAAGCCCTCGTAGATGCTGCCCAGATGCCGCACGTCCAGGTCGCGGTAGTCGACGTACTCGCGTCGGCCGGTGTCGGGATCGTTCACCCGCGCCAGCTGGTCGATGGCCTGGCGCAGGTGATGATCGCCGACGGCCATCTCGGTCAGGAAGGGATGTGCCTCGTCACGGAAGAGGCCACCGTTGTAGGCTGGCACGCCCAGCTCCGCATTGCCCTTGTCCAGGATGCTCCAGAGACCGCGGAGCCGCCGCCAGAGATCGTCGACCGACTTGGCGGCCGGCCGATCGCGGCGCAGGTCCTCGGCGATCTCGCGCACCGCGGCGCGCAGGCTGTAGCCCCGCTGGTAGAGCTCGCTCTCGTCCACGGGCAAGAGCCCGCGGCTCTCGGCGTAGAGTACGAAGAGCAGCCGGTAGAGCACGATCAGGCTGTTGTCGTAGACGGCCTGCAAGCTCGCGTCATCCTCGCCCAAGGCGTTGCCGGGGAAGTCGAGGAAGCCCTGGGCCAGGGCCTGCAGCGCGTCGAAGACCTGCGATCGGAGACCCTCGGAGACGCCTTGTTCGAAGAGCCGGCTCTCGCCGAGCACCTTGTCCAGCCAGGGCTCGCGACCGGTGAAGGCCGCCTGGCGGAAGAAGCAGAAAAAGTACTTGAAGGCATCCACGTCGCCCGCGTCGAGCAGGGCCGGCAGGTCTACCTCGTAGTAGACGTCCAGGCGCTTGGAGCTCTCCGCGTGCACCAGGCGCCAACGGTGGCCGTTGGTCAGGATGCCCCAGTCCAAGCCGCTATGCCGCAGGTAGAAGTCGATCTGCACGCTGGGATTCTCGTTGACCCGCAGCCGCTGCGCCTGCTTCTTCAGCGGCTGGTCCAGTGCCACCTTCCAGGCCTTGGCATCGGCGACCGCCAACGCCGCGCGCAGATCCTCTTCACCCAGCGGCCGATCGGTGGGTTGCGCCGACAGCGCGGCCTGGTCTGGATAGAGGATGTAGTCCGGGAAGCGCGCCGCACCGGGCGCGCGGAGGGCCACCTGCACCGAGTAGACATGGCCCAGGATGCGCAGGATGGGTTTGATCACCCGCTCTTCGGTCTGCGACTCGTTGAGACCGGAGGGGTCCCAGCCGGCCAGCAGATCGCCGATCTCTTCCATCGTCCGCTGGGCTTCGATTGTCACCTTCTCGTCTCCGAATCCGGCCATGTCCGGCAGCCGGTGGTTCAGGAAATGATCCGAGAAGAGCAGGCGGTTGTGATGGGGCGCCAGGAGCGAAAGCTGCTGCGGGGATCGATCGGGCATGGGGCGTGACCTCGTTGCGGCGGCATCGAATTGGGGGCCAACATCGAATGTCGATCATACCACGCGACGGCTGACGAGTTTCGATCCGAGAGGTGAAGCTCGCCTACAGGAACCAGAACACACCCCAGACGAAGAAAGCCAGGCCCACCCCCCCGATTCCAAGGCCGACCGCGAAGAGCCGTCGATGGCGCGTGATCACCGACATCCCGCAGAAGGAGATCGCCAGCGCGAAGAGGGTGACGGATGCTTCCAGGATCTCGTGATCCTCCACCGAAGCCTCGACGAATCGCTCCATGCTGGCGCGATCGTCCTCGATCGACTCGGCCTCGGCCAACAAGGATTCCACGCGGTCCACGAGGGCGGGATCGCTCTCGCCGTGGATCTGCTGCTGGAGCAGGATCCGATTGCTGAGCAGCTCGGCCTCGATCCGGTCGCCGCGGGCCGCCTGCATCTCCAGGATCTCGCGCGTGCGCTCGAGGATCGCCTCGTTGGCCGCGGCGCCGGCCAGCAGCGCGCCCAGCGCGGAGAAGAGCCCCATCACCAAGCTGGCGAAGGCCACCCAGTGGGTCCAAGGAGGCGCATCGCGCTCCGACCCGCCACCCGAGGTGCGGGCCTCGGCTTCCTCGATGGCCTCCTTGACCTGGTCGGCGATCCGCTCGGCCTGTTCTCTTGATTCGTGCATCGGTCCCCCCCATGTTTGGACGGTCATCGATCCCGGATCACGGTCGGGCCGGCTCCGCGATTTGGGTGTCGTTACTGCGTTGATGGCTTCGCTCGCATCAGCCCGTGATCTGCCCCAGATCGAAGAGCCGCAGATCGTCACGCCCGGCCGCGATGTCCTGGACCTGTGCGGTGAAGCCGCTGCGCGCGCAGAGGCCGAACCAGAGCCGACGCCCCCGCAGCCCCTTGACCCGCGCGGCCTTGGCTTCCAGTGCGCGCAGAATGTCCACGCCGACGGGATTCTTGCTCCATTTGCATTCCACGACCAGCGCCGATTCTTCATCCAGCGCGATGAGGTCGATCTCTTCGGCCGCTCGCCACCAACCCCCGATGCGTTGCGGACGAAGAGCCAGATCGCCACGCAGGCCGGCCCGCCAGAGGAACTGCTCGCAGATCCGCTCGAAGACCGGGCCGGTGAACTCGTCCATCTGCGGTGCGATGCGCTCGCGCAATACCTCGCCGACCGCGCCGCGCTCCAAGCTGGTCCGGTTGGGGTGGACGAAGCGAAACCAGAAGCGGAAGAATGGATCCTTCAATCGATAGAGCCCGCGCCGGCTCTTGTGCGGCTGGGTCTCGGTCACCGGTACGACGCGTTCGACGAGGTCGATGTCCTGCAGCGTGCCGAGGTAGGACGAGAGCCCCTCGATCCCGGTGGCCTGCTTGATCCCGTTGATCCGGGTCCGCCCGGAGGCGATGGCTTCCAGGATGGCGAAGTAGTTTCGGGGCTCGCGCAGCTCCTGCTGCAACAGCAGCCGAACCTCGTCGAAGAGGAAGGTGCCACGAGTGAGGACCTGCCCTTCGATGCTGGCCAGCAGGTCCTGCTGGCCGGCGATGATCCGGAGGTAGGCCGGCGTTCCGCCGAAGACCCCGTAGGCACGCACGCGGTCGGAAGGCGAGTAGCCCTCGAAGAAGCCCAGCGCATCGTGGAACTCGAGCGGCTCCAAGCGGAGCTGCGCGGTGCGCCGGCCGTAGAGCGGTGCCCGATACCCCAGCACGGTCTCCTCCATCATCCCGATGTAGGAGCCGCAGAGGATCAGCTTGAGCCGCCCATGCCGTAGCTCCGCATCCCAGAGCCGTTGGAGGATGGAGGCCAGGGGCGGGTGCGCAGAGACCAGGTAGGTGAACTCGTCGAGCACCAGCACCAGCGCTTCGTCTCGGGCATGCTCGGCCACCACCCGGAAGAGCTGCTCCCAGGACTCGTAGACCGCGCCTTCCGTAGCCGGTCCGAGCAGGCTGCTGTTGACGGCCCGCGACAGGCCGGCCCGTAGCACCGGCTCGGCATCGAGATCGGCCACGAAGAAGATGTGGCGCTTCCCCTGGCAGAATCGGGTCAGCAGCTCGGTCTTGCCGACCCGCCGGCGGCCGTAGAGCACGAAGAGCTCCGCCTCGTCGGAGGCGAAGCGTTCCTCGAGCAAGGTCAGCTCGCGTTCACGGTCCAGAAACACGGGTCGCTCCATAAGGATGGTGCGATTATGATAATCTGGATTTCCTTGCGTATCAACCGTGACGACCTTCGAACCTGATCTCGTGCCTTTGTACTGGCATCTGCTGGATCGACCCCCTATCCTGGGCTGGCTCGATCCCGCTCGCTCGACGCTACCGCTCCCACACAGGAGGACCGCCCCATGCGCAACCGCTTCGGAGACGTCTTCGGCGCCGTCGTCGCCTACATCCTCTTGCTCTTTTACACCGTGCCCGTGCTGGCCCTGGCCTGGCGACTGCATGCCTGCGAAGGCTGCGAGGATGTCGGCTTCTCCGAGGGCACGACCTTCGTGGTCACCACCATCGGCGGTCTGGTCTCGGCCCTGGTGGTCAGCAAGCTGGCCATCACCAAGCCGGGCGAGAACCCGGCCATCGTGCGGGTGACCGAAGCCGGCGGCGAGGTCTGGGCTCGCGTCTCGACCACCTTGGTACTGATCTATTTGATCGCCTGGGTGATCACCGGCGCGGCGGCGCTGGCTTTTGGCGTGATGCTGTATTCGGGCGCCAACGAGACCCTCAGCGACATCGGCACGACCTGGCTTGGCCTGGCGGTGGCGGCCGGCTACGTCTACTTTGGATTGGACCCGGCCAGCTGATTCACGCGGGTCGCATCCATCACCTCGAGCGCCGCACCGAGAATCCGGCGCGGCGCTCGTCAAGACGGGTCGGGCGGCTGATGCGACGAGGGCTCGGCCTCAATCCGAACCGTAGTCGACCTCCATGTGGCGCACCTTCCAGGCGGCCACCGCCAGCACGGCCAGGCTGAAGAGGCCCAGGCCGCCGACGGCCACCGGGACCGGGGCCGGCTCGGCCACCAGGCTGATCAGCGGGACCTCGACCGGCACCGGGCCCAGGGAGCCCAGGTAGTGGGTGACGCTGAGCTTCTTGAGGGCCGGCGGCAGGAAAGGGTGGATGCCCTCCCAGGCCAGGACGAAGGCCGTGGGCAGGATGGGGTTGCGGAAGAGCTGACCGACGGCCAGGAAGACCGCGCCGTAGCCCAGGCAGGCCAGCCAGGTGATGCCCAGGTAGGTGGCCAGGATGCGCAGGCCCGGTCCCTCGAAGAGGTGCGGCGCCATCTGGTCGAATCCGGCCGGGATGTAGATCGTCAGCCAGCCCAGGAGCGTGGTGGCCGAGAAGAGCAGGCCGGCGGTCACCAGGCCGGCCAGGAACTTGCCCAGCACCAGGATCTCGCGGCGCAGCGGGGTCATGAACCAGTAATGCAAGCTGCGGCTCATCACGTCGCCGCGGAAGAGCATCAGGAAGATGGCCGCGCAGCCGAAGAAGACGCAGAAGCGCAATACCAGCGTGTGGAAGACCTCGGCGTAGACCTGCAGGGCCTGGGCCACCGGCGCCGTCTCACCCGGATCGAAGTTGATGCGCACCAGGATGGCGGCCAGAAGCAGCAGCGTGACCGGCGCGGCGGCCAGGAGCAGGGCCGGCAGGATGCGCAGGCCGGTGAAGCGCTGGCGCAGCTCGAAGCGGAAGACCGCCCAGAGCTGGCGGCCGCGCAGGCGCCAGATCGACTCGGCGGCCAGGGCCGGCATCCGCGGCTCGATCGAGTCCCCGCCGGCATTCGTCGGCTCAGCCAGCATCGCCATCGCCTCCGATCAGGTATTGGTAGACCGCGTGCACGTCGTCGTCCAGGGGTGTCACCGTCTCCAGATCCAGCCCCTCCTCGACCACGATGCGGCCCAGCAGGGCGTAGAAGCCGTCGGCGTCGCGGGTGCGCAGGTGCAAGCCGCCGCCGTCCTCGTGCATCTGCACCTCGACCACGTGGTCCAGCGTCACCAAGCGGGCCGCCAGCGTGCCGGGCTCGGCGCAGCGCAGCATCACCTGCATGGGCTGCTTGACCTGGCCGCGCATGCCGCGCACGTCGCCCTCGGCCACCACGTAGCCCTGGTTCATGAGCAGCACGCGTTCGGCCAGCATGTCGACCTCGTGCAGGATATGGCTGGAGATGAGCAGGTGACGTCCGCCCTCGCCCCAGTCGCGGAAGAGCGCGATCACCTCGGCGCGGGCCATCGGGTCCAGGCCGTTGAGCGGCTCGTCGAGCACCAGCACCCGCGGCTCGTGGGCGATGGCCTGGGCCAACTTGATGCGCTGGCGCATGCCCTTGGAGTAGCCGGCCACCTTGCGCTCGGCCGCCTCGGTCAGGCCCACCCGCTCGATGGCCTGCCAGGCCAGGCGGTCGGCCTCGGCGCCGGCCCAGCCGGCCGCCCGCAGGAAGCCGGCCACGAAGCGCAGCCCCGTGCTGCCCGGCGGGAAGGCATCGTGCTGCGTGCAGTAGCCCACCAGCCGGCCCAGGCGCTCCGGGTCGTCCGGCGCGATGCCCAAGACCGAGATGCGGCCCACCGTGGGCTGGAGGAGGCCGCACATCAGGTTCATCAGCGTGCTCTTGCCCGAGCCGTTGGGCCCGACCAGGCTGGTGATGCCCGGCGGGATCTCCAGCGAGACCCGGTTGACGCCCAGGACCTCGCCGTAGAACTTGGAGATGTCGGAGAAGACGATCAAGTCGCTCGGATCCTCCGATGTCGACGCGATCGTGGAGTTCGTGGAAGGGGCATCGTTGGCCGGGCTCATCGCACCACCTCGAAGGCCTTGATCTTGAAGCCCAGGAGCAAGAGACAGGCCCCGCAGAGGGCGGCCAGGCTCAGCCAGGCGCCCGCCACCGGCACCGCGGGCAGGTCGATGTAGGCCCAGTCGCCGACCGCCGGGCCGAAGAGGCCGGCCCGGGTGATGGTCAGGATGTCGCTGGGGCTGAAGAGGGCTGCCCAGTCTCGATCGAGGTCCAGGATCTCGTTGACCGCGCGGCTGAAGCCGGCCGGCACCGTCAGCATGCCCAACAGCAAGAGCTGCGCCACCGGCCGCCAGCGTACCCAGGCCGAGAGGGCCAGCGAGAGGCTGGTGAGGATGAGGATCCAGACCCAGGAGGAGAGGAAGATCGTAGCGGCGATGCGCAGGTTGTCGCCGGCCCAGCCGGCCCCTTCCAGGGAGGCTTGCAGGCTCCAGAGCAAGAGGCCCGGGACCCAGGTGACCACCGAGAGCAGGCCGGCCAAGGCGGCGGCCTTGCCCAGCACGTAGCCGCGCCGCGAGAGCGGACGGGCCAGGTAGAGCGGCAGGGCGCCGGCCGATAGGTCGCGGGTGACCAGGCGCGGACCGACCAGCAGGGTCAGCCATAGCGCGGCCCACTGGGCCGGCACCAAGACGCCGCCCAGGAAGAAGGCGCCGTTGATCTCCAGGATGTCGTCCGCATCGATCTGCAAGAGCTGCAGCGCGCTGGCGTTGTGCCGCAGGTAGATCAGGAGGCCCGCGATGACCGGCAGGGTCAGGGCCACCACCATCGAGGCCAAGAAGATCCGCGAGCCCCATTGGTCGGCCAGGGCGTAGCGGGCCACGACCAGCCAACGCCGGCCGGCCGGGGTCCGCCGGCCCTCGAAGGGTCGGTAGCGCCGTTCATGCACCGCCATCGGCCAGCTCCTCGATGCGCTCGGCCTCCATGGCCGCCAGGAAGATGTCCTCGAGGGAATCGCGCTTGTAGGATAGGCGCCGGATCTGCACCGCATGCTCCTCGGCCAGCGCGTAGAGCTGCCGCACCTCGACGCCCTCGGGCAGCACCATCTTCAGCCGCCGCGGGCCGTGCAGCGCCAGCTCGCCGCCCAGGCCCTCCAGCGCGCCGGCGAAGCCCTCCAGCTCGCCGCGCAGCTCCAGATCCAAGAAGCGCCGATGGTCCTTGCGCTCGGCCTCCAGATCGCAATGCACCGCGATGCGCCCCTCCTTGAGCACCAGCACCTCCTGGCAGCATTGCTCGACGTCGCGCAAGAGGTGGCTGGAGAGGATGATCTGGGCCAGGCCGGAGTCGGCGATCTCGCGGATCAGCTCGATCATCCGCTGGCGGGCGCGGGGGTCCAGGCCGTTGGTCGGCTCGTCCAGGAAGATCAGCCGCGGCCCGTGGACCAGGGCCTGGGCCAGCTTGACCTTCTGCTTCATGCCCAGGCTGAAGGTCTGCAGCTCGCGGTAGCGCGCCTCGCCCAAGCCGACGTAGTAGAGCGTCTCGTGGGCCCGCTCGAGGGCGACGTCGGCCGGCAGGCCCGAGAGCTCGGCCATCAGGCGCACGAAGCGCACCGCCGTCATGCCCGGGATGTGCGCGTCGCGCTCGGGCATGTAGCCGATGGCCTCGCGCAGGTGCGCGCCCTGCTGGCCGATGTCGCGGCCCAAGACGCGGGCCGAACCGGCGCTGGGCGCGTGGAAGCCCAGCAGGGTGTGGATCAGGGTGGTCTTGCCGGCCCCGTTGGGCCCCAACAGCCCGATGGCCCGGCCCGAGAGCGAGGCGTCGAGCGAGCGGAGGATGGGCCGGCCCCCGAGTTCGACGCAGAGCCCGTCGAGCTCGATGACGGGCTCTGCGTCGATTCGGGGATCGTCGATGGCAGTGATGTCGAGATCCTCTTGCGTGTCGTGCATCGGGTCGGCCCGCCCGATGGCTGGCCGGTCTCGGATGGTGATCAGTCGATCAGGGCATCGAAGCCCAAGAGCGTGCCCAAGCCGATGCCCAGCGGCCCGCCGTCGCTGCGGCCGCTGAAGATCAGCCGGTCCGGCAGGGCGCTGACCCAGGCCAGGGTGGCCGGCATGTCCGCCCGTGCCGCCGCCGATTGGAGGATGGCCGCCTCGTCGGCCGGCATCTCCTCGTCCGCGCCGGCCCGCTCGGCCAAGAACTCGCCCAAGGGCTCGGCCACCGGCGCCAGGTTCTGGTACATCAGGCCCGAGACGTTGAGCGTCTCGCCCCGTGCCAGAAGCTCGCCGAAGGCCGGGGCCGTGCGCAGGTTGACGCCCGAGCTGCGGTACTGCAATGCCCGCTCGACGATGGCCCGTGAGGAACCGGCCACCAGATAACCCTCGGCGAAGGTGTAGTGCATCGCCAGGCCCGAGCCGGTCTCCGTCAGCGCATGCCAGTCCCGACCGCGGACCGTCTCGCTGCTCAGCTCCAGCCGCGGCAGCGCATCCAGCTCGGCCCGGTCGTCCGGCTCGGCGCTGGCCTCGATCGCCGCCTCGGGTAGCTCGGCCAGGGCCTCGTTGGAACGGGCCACCATGTCCTCGATGGTGGACTGCAGCACGGCCGGGTCGTAGACCTCGACCACCAGCTTCCAGGCCGGCTCGGGCAGCAGGGGCCCGTCGAGCGCGAAGGCTACCTCGCCGCCCAAGGGCTCGGCCAGACGGGCGCGCAGGTCCAGGTCGACTTCCTGCTGAGCCTCCTCCATCTCCTGGCGCAGGCCCGGCTCGGCGCGGTCCAGCATCGCCAGCATCTCGTCGAAGATCTCGGACGGTGCGCGGGTGACGAAGGCCGCCGCCACGTGCGCCTCGGGGGCGATGAAGTCCAGCGCGCCCATCGGCGCCGGCTCGGCCAGCCAGCCGGCCATGCCCTGGCGCGGCCCGTCGAAGCTCAGCTCGGCACGGCTGTCGGTCAGACCGTCCCGGCGGCTCTGGCGCAGGACCAGGTAGCGCGCGGCTGACAGGCCGCTGCCGTCCATGGTGAGCTGTGCGTCGGAGTCGGCCTCGGCCACGGCTTCGTCCATCACGCGCTTCAGGTCGATGGCCGCCATCCACTCCACGCCCTCGGCGTAGGCCGAGGCGATGGCGGCGTGGAAGTCGCCACCCGCCAGTCGATCCGGCTCGGCCAGGCGCCGCATGGCCGCCGGGTCGGGGCTCATCGCGAAGCGGTCGGCGCCGATCCAGACCAGGAGGCCGTCATCGGCTGCGAACTCGGTGATCGCGAGGTCGGCGGTGCCGGGCTCGCTGCCCGGATCCTCCGCCGCGGTCTCCGCTCCGGCTTCCGAATCATCCGGCTGGACACCGTCGACCGGATTCGCCGGCTCGGCCGGGATCTCGATCTGGCCCGGATCCTCGATGAAGCGCAGCGGCAAGGGCTCGCCGAACTCCTTGGCCATGGCCGCCGCCTCGCGCTCCAGGGTGGCGCGGAAGGCGGCCGGATCCTCGATGGCGCCCATCAAGAGGGGCGCGCTCGGATCGCCGTCCTCGTCGAGGCCGATGCTGATCAGGATCTCCTCGCCCACCGGCTCGCCGACGGCGCGCAGATGGTCGATCAGGCCGCGCAGCTCGGTCTCGCTCTCGGAATCCCGCATGTGATCCTGCCACCAGCGGGAGAGCACCTCGCTCTCGGCCATGCGGGCGTCGATCAGCTCGCCGGCCTCGGCCAGGGTGCCCGAGAGGTTGGGCAGGGACAGGACGATGGCGCTGTCGGCCGGCAGCTCGCCGGCCAGCTCCGAGCCGAAGCGCGGCGCCGGCCGGGGCAGGGCATCCAGCTCTCGACCGAGCGCGGTCAGCTCGGAGCGCAGGAGCTCCAGATGGGCATCGCTATAGCGGCTCCAGCCGATTTCCTCCTCGAAGGGGACCCTGCCCAGGCCGGGATCGGTCGAGACCTGGTCGCCGGGCTCGAGCACTTGCTCCTGGGCGCCCTGGCGCAGGCGGACCTGGCCCTCGAGCACCGAGACCCGCGAGCCGCGGGTGCCGTGCTCGACCGAGAAGACCGTGCCGGTCACCGAGACCAGGCAGTCCTCGGTGCTGACGAAGAGATGGCCCGAGCCCTGCTCGGAGGCCTCGACGATGATGTCGCCGCGGGCCACTTGGATGGTGGTGTCCCCGCCGCCGCGCCGCAGGCTGAATTCGGAGCGCGGGGCGACTTCGACCCGCGAGCCGTCGCTCAGGGTCAGCACGCTGCCGGCGCTGCGGCCGGCGCGGATCACCTGTCCCTCGGCGATGGGCTGGCCGGCCTCCAAGGCCACCGCGGCGCTCTCTTCGATACGGTAGAGGCCGCCGTCGGCGCTCTCGACCTGGGCCAGGGCCGCGCTGGGACCCAGGATCTGCCAGCCGGCCAGGCCGGCGGCCAAGAGCAGGGCCGCGGCCAGGGCCCAGCGCAGGCGGCGACCCATACGCGGGGCGGTGGGTGTCGCCGACGGCGCCTCGACCGGTGCGATGCCGCGGGCCTCGGCGCGGGCGGATGCCAGGGCGCGCCGGCATTCGACGCAGCCGCGGCTGTGATCTTCGAAGAGCAGTTTGCGGCCGGCCGGCAGCTGGCTGGCCAGGTAGTCGGGGATGAGGGCTTGGTAGCCCTCGCAGCCCGCGATGGGGCCCGTCTTGGCTTGCATGGTCAACTCCTGGTTCAAGGCATGGCGCACGCGGCCGGCGGCCGCTTCCAGCGCCTGCTCGGAGGCTCGATCGGCTCGGAGGGCGGCCAGCGCCCGGTCCAGGCGCTGCGCGCCGCGATCGTCTCGGTTCTCGCGCGGTGGCTGTGGGCGCTTCATCGTCCCGCTCCTGAATCTGAGGTCCTGTCGTCCGAACTCGGTTTGGGGTCGTCTTGGGCGAGCAGCCGGCGCAGGCGCTCGCGGGATCGGTGTAGGGAAACGCCGATGGCGCTTTCGGAGGTGCCGATGATGTCGGCGATCTCCTGGTTGCCGAAGCCCTCGACGTAGCGCAGCGTGAAGATCTCGGCCGCGCGCGGGCTGAGCTCGGCGATGCCGCCGCGCAAGCGGGCGCGCAGGTCCTCGTCCTCGGCGCGCTCGGCAGCGTCGCGATCGGGGGCCGGCCGGCGGCCGACCGAATCCAAGGGGATCAGCCTGGCGCGCGATCGCTCGCGCAAGAGATCCAGGCCGGCGTTGATGGCCGCCCGGTGGAGGTAGTGTCCCAGGGCCTCCGGTGCCACATCGGGCCATTCTTCGCGTCGCGCCAGACGCAGGAAGACGGTCTGCAGCACGTCCTCGGCGTCCTCGGCGTTGCCGGTGACCCGGTAGGCGGCGCGGTACATGCGCTGGTGATAGCGGTCGAAGGCCGCGTGGATGCGGCGCGGATCCGTAGGCGCTTCGGTGCTGGGGCGTTGGCTCATGGCGGATGCGATGAGGTGCCGGCTTGCCGTTTGCAAAGGCCACTCTCCTTGGGTCGGCGTCTCGCATGGGTATACGTCCTCACCCGCCGCGAGCTTAACCGGAGGCGCCGGAGCCGTGCACGTCCAAAGGAAATTTAACCTGCCGGGGCGTATCTGCACAAGGGCCCTGCCGTTGTATGTCGTGGCGGCCTCGCGCGATCGTCGCGGGGCCCTTCCTTACCCATCCAGAATCATCCATCTAGATCCGTCTGCATGCGGGAGCGCAAGTGCCGCCGATCTCGGGCCCGTTCCCGCTTCGTGTCTCCGACCGGGGGGCGCGGACATCCATCGAGATCGAGCAGAGGGAGGGGAGTCTCCGAGATGCGTACCTGGTGTTTCCGAATCGGCGCGGTCCTCGTCGCCCTGGCGCTGGGCCTGGGGCTGAACGTCGAGCGCGCGGCGGCGCAGACCGCGGTCTTCATCAACGAATTGCATTACGACAACACCGGCGCCGACGCCGACGAGGCGGTCGAGATCGCCGGGCCGGCCGGCACCGATCTGTCCGGCTGGTCCGTCGTACTGTACAACGGCAACGGCGGGGCCGACTACGATACGATCAACCTCGCGGGTACGATCCCGGATGAGGGAGCCGGTTTCGGTACGCTCAACTTCCTTCGGGCCGGCATCCAGAACGGATCGCCGGATGGCCTGGCCTTGGTCGACGGCGGCAACAACGTCATCCAGTTCCTGAGCTACGAGGGTGACTTTACCGCCACCAGCGGGCCGGCCAACGGCATGATGAGCACCGACATCGGTGTTTCCGAGGACGGTAGCGAGCCGCTGGGCCAGTCGCTGCAGCTTCAAGGCACCGGCGGCGTCTACGAGGACTTCACCTGGGCCGGGCCCATCGGGCACACCCGCGGCACGACCAACACCGGGCAGACCTTCGTCGGCGGTGGGGGCGGCGGGCCGCCCTGGGTCAACGAGCTGCATTACGACAACACCGGCACCGATGTCGACGAGGGTGTCGAGGTGGCCGGCTTCGCCGGCGAGGACCTGGCAGGCTGGACCATCGCGCTCTACAACGGCAGCAACGGCACCGTCTACGATACGATCAATCTGACGGGGACCTTGCCGGATCAGCAGGCCGGCTGCGGCACGATCAACTTCGGCTTGCCCTCCAACGGCATCCAGAACGGATCGCCGGACGGCCTGGCGCTGGTCGACCCGGCCAACACCGTCATCCAGTTCCTGAGCTATGAGGGGACGATGACGGCCACGAACGGGCCGGCCAACGGCATGACCAGCACCGACATCGGCGTCGCCGAGAACGGCACCGAGCCGCTGGGGCAGTCCTTGCAGCTCCAGGGCAGCGGCGACAGCTACGACGACTTCACCTGGGCCGGCCCGATCGGCCATACGCGCGATCTGCCCAACACCGGCCAGACCTTCACCTGCCTGGCCCCGACGCCGACGCCCAGCCCGACGCCCATCCCGGTGCCCGAGTTCGATCCGGCCAACTTCTCGCTGACCTTGGCCGATCCCTTCGACTGCACCGCGGCCGGCGACCTGCTCGAGGTCGAGCTGGCGGTGATCAACACCGGCGACGGGGATGCCGCGGGCGCGGTCATCGAGGCCGACTTCGGACCCTTCCTGGTCGGCCAGCCCGGCAGCTGCCAGTTCACCGGCGGGCAGGGCGGCGATTGCCAGGTCGGCGAGTCGGGCCTGATCTGGACCGGCGACATCCCATCGGCCGGTGGCGCGCCGAACAACCTGGTGACCATCAACTACCAGGTGCGCGTGCGCGGCGGCACCAGCGTCAACACCGATCTCTGCATCGCCACCCGCGTGATCTACGACAGCGACGCCAGCGGCGACAACGACGCCACGGCCGAGATCACCGAATGCACGCCGGTGGACTGCCTGCCCAGCGTCGATCCCAACCGCCAGTTGGGCAACCAGGTCCACCTGCCCATCCTCGACTTCCAGGGCCAGGACGATGTCTGCCGCAGCTGGATCGAGGTCCAGAACCTGGGCTGCGACCCGGCCAAGGCCGTCCTGGTCACCTGGGGCGAGCCCGGCTTCTGTCCGCCGCAGGCAGCCGGCCCGCTCAAGGTCGAGTGCACCGGCCTGCTGGTGCCCGGCTCCGCCTGGAACATACTCGGCGCGCAGCTGCCGACCGGCTCCAAGAGCGGCATGCTCTTCAAGTTCTCGGCCCGCCAGCTCAGCGAGCTGGGCATCGACATCGGCTTCGACGATGTCGTGGCCGACCTGATGTGCGAGACGCTCTTCTTCGGCGTGGTCGGCGATTCGGACGACTACCGCCGCTTCAAGAAGGCCTACAACGAGGGCCTGGAGTTCGCGGGCATCCCACAAGGCCTGGCCACCGGCGACGGCGTGCTGGCCGTCGAGGTCTTGCGCCACTGCCCGGGTGACGTCACGCCCGGCGTCGAGGTCTCCAGCAAGTACAACGGTATCGCCGGCACCCACCTGGGCACCTGGGACGAGGTCTACGGCGGCTTCGGTTACTACGCGCCGCTGCTCTATGCCGGCCGCGGAGGCTTCGAGACGGTGATGTACGTCCAGAACGGCGGCCTGGACTGCTCCTCGGTCGAGATCTGGTTCAAGGCCCAGGACGACTGCCTGCGCGCCACCATCTGCGAGATCTTCACCCTGGCGCCGGGCGAGAGCTACCAGTTCGACGCCTCCGACTGCGTCGGCCCGGACTGGCAGGGCTCGGCCTGGCTGCGCTCCAGCCAGCCCATGGGCATCGCGGTCGACATCATCGGCCGCGACGCGCTGATGACCTACATCGCCGAGCCCCACGAGCTGGCCTACCAGTTCGATCCGGAGCATCCATACAAGTCGGACGGCGACCAGGTGGCCTTCGGCCCGCTGATCTACTCCGAGTACCAGGGCTGGGATTCCGGCGTGCAGGTCCAGAACCTCTCGGCCATCGAGAACGCCAAGGTCAAGCTCTACTTCCTGGATCGCTCGGGCGACGTGATCACGACCCTGGTCGACTGGATCTGTCCGCGCGGCAGCCAGACCTTCTACCTGCCGGCCATCGCGACGCTGCCGGGCAACTGGGTGGGCTCCGTCCGCGTCGAGAGCCAGGATTGGTGGGCCGCGGGCACCAACCCGGTCGACCCGCCCAACATCGTGGCCGTGGCGCAGCTGATCAAGTACAACGACGTGGCCCGAACCGACCTGCTCGAGGCGGTGGCCTACAACCTCTTGCCCGAGCACAAGGCCTTCGACTGGCAGGTCGGCGCCAATGCCGGCGGCCTGGAGAGCGGCATCGGCCTGATCGCCATCCCCAGCCTGCTCAAGGACCTGGGCAAGACCGGCACCACCAGCGAGCTGGCCATCGCCAACCTGGTGACCAAGCCCGGCTTCACCGACTTCGCCATCTACATCTTCGACCAGAACGGCCTCTTGGACTTCGTCTGCCAGAAGCTGCACGACCGCCAGGTCGAGTACATCGACCTGCAGACCTGGGGCTACGTGAACAACGGCTTCAAGGGCTCGGCCATCATCTCGGCCACCTTCTGGGAGCACGAGGTCTTCGACGGCGAGGGCTTCTTCCTGCGCGATCTCTTGGGCTTGGGCGCGGTGTCCATCGAGCGGACCGGCTCCCGCCTCGGAG
The DNA here is from genome assembly GCA_964549495.1 of uncultured Anaerolineales bacterium. Classification (GTDB taxonomy): domain Bacteria; phylum Chloroflexota; class Anaerolineae; order Epilineales; family Epilineaceae; genus JACKBJ01. The sequence continues at coordinate 17,301 of CAZJWJ010000056.1, forward strand.
AGGACATCCCGGGCGACGAGTCGGCCGGCTCGCGGGGCATCCCCTTCACCAACGATCCGGCCATGGACGAGCCCTTCGCCTACTGCTTCGCCGGGCCGGCCGTGGCTTTCTGCCCGGGACAGCCGGGCGAGCGGCCCAGCTGTCCGGACTCGCTCAGCCTGGTCGGCGAAGGCGGCGCCATCCCGGACGACCGCGCCGGCGGCGAGATCTTCCAGGGCAACCTGGCGGCGGCCTTCCCCAGCCTGCCCGGCCAGTGCGTGGTCGAGGACGTCAACCTGATCCTGAACATCGAGCACGACGTGCTGCAGGACCTCGACGTCTTCCTGGAGCATATCGACACCCGCTCGGAGATGTTCACCGACATCTGCGGCTTCGAGGAGAACCTCTCGGCCACGCTCGACGACGACGCGGCGGCGGCCATCCAGTCCAGCTGCCCGCCGAACGACGGCGGCGACTACACCACCGAGTCGGGCACGGGCCTGGACGCCTTCGACGGCATGGACCCCAAGGGCCTGTGGAAGCTGACCGTCGACGACGACTTCGAGAGCGCCGTCGGCATCGGCCGAGTCATCGACTGGAAGCTCGAGATCGACATCGCTCCGGCCAATCCCTAGGGTCGAGAACGCCGGTCGCCTGACCGGAGGATAGAGCGACGCCCCCGCCAGTTACTGGCGGGGGCGTCGCTCGCTTCTCGTTCTTGCGTCGTGTGATCGAGTTGGACGCAGGTAGAATCTCGTATGAACCGGCGTCGGATTCAGCCGGTAGTCACCAGGATCGTCGGCGCGCCGCCGGTGGAGATCTCGAAGGCGTGCTTGGCAACCGCACTGCCCTCGGGGCTGCCGAAGTCGGCGTTCAGGTCGTCCATCGAGTCGTAGGCCAACTCGACGATCAGGTAGAAGGGTGGCTTGCCCTGGGGCGATCCGAGGACGGTGGTCTTGCTCAGGCCGGTCATGCGCGGCAGGTTCTTGGCGCAGAGCGGCTCGTGCTCCTCGCTGTAGCGACGGTCGAACTCGGCCTTGTCCTGGGGCTGAGGGTAGAGGACGACGGACTTGACGGCCATGGGGAAGCGCTCCTGGGAGGGTCGGGATCGGCGAGCCGCGTCGGCGTGATCGGCGATCGGTCGGGATCGACCTGGCGATTGTAGCAGACGGATCCGCGCGATCAGTCGCCGTCCAGCTCGCGCAGTACCCGCCGCAGGACCTCCAGGCCGGCGCCGATCTTGGCCAGGAAGGAATCCTCGTGGGGCACGAAGTGGTAGCGAGGATGCTGCGACCAATAGGCTCGCAGGCGACGATCGAGTGCCGCCGCTTCCTGGCGGCTCTCGATGCGCGCCGGGTTGCCGCCCTCGATGTCGATGCCGCCGAGCGCAGCGCTCTCGAAGAAGAGGACCGCGTCGTAGCGTGCCAACTCGGCATCCAAGGAGGAACCGACCGCTTCGAAGAAGTCGCCGTCGTCGGGCCAGTAGACCGCGCCGTCGACCGTGCCGCGATCGCAGAGCAGCACGCGTTCGGGGTAGCGCGCCGCCTGGACGTCCTCCATGTTGCGCTGCACGTGGTAGATGGCCTGTTGGGCCGAACGCCGCGCGTGCGGCTCGTCGACCCGCGGGAAGCCGCCGGTGAAGAGCACGGTGGCCACCTCGGGCACGATGACCAGGCCATCGCCGATCTCGCGGCGGAAGAGGTCGGCGGCGGTGGTCTTGCCGCCGCCCGGGCCACCGGTGAGCACCACCCGATGGGCGCCCTGGCGCAGGGTTCCGTTCATGATTCCGACTCCGACGCTCGCTCGCTCATCGAGATCCGGCCCCAGATCCAGCCGCGATGGGGGGCGGCCAGGAAGGCCAGGCCGAAGAAGAGGGTGCTGACCAGGACGATGGCCGGCCCCGAGGGTAGGGCGATGTCGCGGTGTAGGCTCAGGTGGTAGGAGGCATAGATGCCCACCAAGCCCGAGAGCGCGCCCAGGCCGGCGCCGACGAGCAGCATGGCCGGCAGCCGTCGGACCAGGAGGTAGGCCGTGCTGGCCGGCGTGACCAGCATGGCCACCATCAGCGCCAGGCCCACCGTCTGCAGCGCGGCGACGATGGTCAGCGCCACAAGCCCGAGCAGCAGCAATTCCAGGCGCTCGGCCGGCAGGCGCAGGGTGCGGGCCTGGACCGGGTCGAAGGAGATCAGCACCAGCTCCTTGAAGAAGGCCGCGACGGCCAGGAGCACCAGGAGGCCCAAGCCCAGGATCAGCTTCAAGTCGGCGTCCGAGACGCCGAGGACGTTGCCGAAGAGGATGTGGTTGAGGTCGCGCGCCGTGCTGCCGCTGGCCGAGATCAAGACGATGCCCAGGGCGAACATGCCGGCGAAGACGATGCCGATGGCCGTGTCCTCCTTGAGCCCGCCGCGGCGGGCCAGCTGGCCGATGCCGAAGGCGCTGGCCAGCGCGGCCAGCAGCGCGCCACCGAAGAGCGCCGCCTGCCCCCCGCCACCGATGAGGAAGCCCAGGGCCACCCCGGGCAGGATGGCGTGGGCCAGCGCATCGCCGAGGAAGGCCATGCCGCGCAGCACGACGAAGCTACCGACCACGGCGCAGGTCACGCCCACGGCCACCGAGGCGATCAGCGCGCGCACGACGAAGTCGTAGTCCAGCGGCTCGAAGATCCAGGCGCTCACCGGATGGGCTCCCGCGGGTGGCCGTGGGTCTCGCAGTCGGCATCGCCGAAGATCAGCTTGCCGCCGGCGGTCTCGATGGCGTGCAGGCGGCCGCCGAAGGCCTGATGTAGGTGCTCGTCGGTGATCACGGTCTCCGGAGGACCGTAGGCAACGAGCTTGCGATCGATCAGCAGGATCTGCTCGAAGCGCTCCGTGGCCAGGCGCAGGTCGTGGGTGGCCAGCATGACCGCCACGCCGCGTTCGTCCAGGTCGTTCAAGGCACCCAGGACATCCTCGCGCGAGGGCGCGTCCAGGCCGCTGAAGGGCTCGTCCATCAAGACCAGCTCGGCGTCCTGGGCCAAGGCACGGGCGATGAACATGCGCTGCTGCTGCCCGCCTGAGAGGGCCGCGATCGGTCGATCGGCCAGGTGCTCCAGACGCAGCACGGCCAGGCTCTCGGCCACCCGACGATGGTCCTCGGCGCTGGGCCGGTGCAGGAGGCCGACCTTGGCCGCGCGGCCCTGTAGCACCACGTCGGCCACGCTCAGGGGAAAGCCCCAGTCGACATCGCTGCGCTGGGGCACGTAGGCCACGCAGTGGTCCTGGCCCGGCCCGTGGCCGTGGACCCGGATGCTGCCGGCGCTCGGCTCGAGCATGCCGGTGATGGCCTTGAAGAGGCTGCTCTTGCCGGCACCGTTGGGTCCGACCACCGCCACACGGTCGCCGGCGCGCACGCATAGCGAGAGGGACTCGAGCGCCACCTGCCGTCCGTAGCGCAGGCTCAAGTCCTCGATTTCGAGCACGACCGGCGCCGCGTCACGGCCTGGGGGCATCTCGGGCTCCACGGGCGAGGGCATCGACGATGGACTCGACATTGTATCTCATCATCGCTACGTAGGTCGCGGCCGGACCCTCCGGTCCCGAGAGCGCGCCGATGTACAGCGGAACCAGGTCGACCCCGAGGTCGTCGGCCACCCGTTGGCTCAGCACGCGGTTGGCGCTCGCGCTGACGAAGATGGCCGGCAGGCCTAGCTCGGTGATGCGCGTTTCCAGTCGGGCCAGCTGGCCGGCCGCTGGCTCGGCGGCGGAGCTGAAGCTCGGCAGCAGGGTGCCGGCCTGCTCGAAGCCGTAGCGGCGGGCGAACCAGCCCAGACTCTGGTGATCGCTGACCAACAACCGGCGCGCTGCCGGCAGCTCGGCGACGCGAGCGACGATCCAGTCGTCCAGGGCTTCGAGCTCGGCGACGTAGGCTTCCGAGCGCGCGCGGTAGCCATCGGCACCTTCGGGATCGAGCTCGATCAGGACCTCGGCGATGGTCCGGGCCCAGCGCATGACGTTGTGGGGGTCGAGCCAGACATGGGGGTCGCTGGCGTGGTGGTCCTGCTCCGCATGCTCGTCGTCCTCGGCCGCATCGTCCTCCTCGGATTCGTCTCGCCTCTCAGCCACGGCATCGAGCTCGAGGGGCTGGATGCCAGCGGAGGCCGAGACGACGCGGCCGGCCGGCAGGCTCTCCAGGGCCGGCAGCAAGCTCTCCTCCAGATCGAAGCCGCTGACCAGGATGCGGTCGGCACGTTCGAGGGCGGCCATGTCGGCCGGTGTGGGTGGGTAGGCGTGAGGGTCGGCATCCGGGGCCATCAGCACCCGTAGATCGACGCGATCGCCGGCCACGGCCCGCGCCACCTCGCCGAGGATGCCCGTGGTGACGACGACCCGCGGGCGGGCGGCTTCGCTGGCGCCACCGATGTCGCCGGATCCCGTGCCATCCCCGGCCGGTGTCCTGCCGTCGCCGGCTCCCGGATTGCAGGCGACGGTGAGCAGCAGGAACAGTAGGGTCAGTGGTGCTCGGCTCGCGCGAACAGCGGCGCGGATCGGGGCGGTGTCGAGAACCATGGGCGGGATCTTCCTTGGTCGCGGATGCTCGGAAGGCTGGGCCGGGCATGATAGCCGAACATTAATAACGGGTTGACATGTCGCGGGAGTTAGTTTAGTATTAACACGCTCGCCGAAATGGGTAGCTGCGACTCGCATCGTCGACGCTTTGCAAATTGAGCGTAGCGCCGAGAGCACGGTTTCCGTTAGCAGGCGGTACAACCCGAAATGTCGCTCTGCCCTACCCGCACCCCTTGCCGGTCGTTTGTTCATTTTCTCGTGCGGCCTTGCCCGAGCTCGCGGGCCGCGAAGCAACCGAGGTGCCTGTCCCATGAATGCTTGGCTCTCCGATTCTGATGCGCCCGCGACCGGACGCGGCGTGCTGCTCCTCCGCGCCGGCCTGATCGGCCTGTCCCTGGCTGGCTTGGCCCTGGTCGGCTTCGCCATGGGCCGCGCCCAGGCCGCGCCCGAGGCCCGGCCGGCGGCTCAGGCCGCGCTGGAGTTCAACACCCTGCGCGTCCACGGCTACCCGGCCCTGGGCCACCCGGACGACCCACCCTATGGGAACTGGCCTTCGACGGCCGGCTCCAATTCGCAGCTGGCCCCGGTGACCGGACAGGTGCCCGAGGACCCGGCCTATTCGGACGGGACCGGTCCCTTCGACCCGCTCTCGCCCGAGGCGCCGGAGATGGACTTCGTCACCTGGAACCCGGCCTGGATCAGCGAGCGGCTCAACGACCCGAACCTGATCGACATGTGGCCCGGCCTCTCCGAGATCGACGAGGTCAGCGCCGGCAGCAACATCCGCGCCGCCGGCGTCAACGGCTCCGAGAAGGTCTGGCTCCGGCATTGGTACGAGCCGATGCACCTGGACGTCGACCTCAACGCCGACGGCCGATTGACCAGCGATGACGAGGACGACGAGGATTACGGCGTGCCCGACGCGCCGGTCAACCCCACCCCCAACAGCATCGACGAGTGGTACCCGGCCATCATGACCGAGTTCACCTACATGCTGGTCGACAACGATCCCTTGCCGCTGCGCGACCCGGACTTCGATGACGTGGACGACTCGGCGCCGCGGCCCATCTGCGGCACGACGGGCAGCACGCGCATGATCTTCCCGGTCGGCATCGCCGAGGACCAGATGGATCCCGACGGCGAGGCCGTGGGCTACGGTTTGACCAGCTTGGATGCCGACCTCGACGGCCAGATCGACATGGTCAACGTTTCCGACGAGGCGGCCTTGCCCTCCGTGATCGGCGGCATCCAGGTCGACTTCGACGGCGACGGCCTGATCGAGGAAGCCGACCCGGACGGCGTACCGCTGAGCTGCGACGAGATGGTGGTGCTGCACACCGACGCGATGCGCCTGGACTTGGGCAGCCGCCTGCAGTTCCTGGATCATTACGTCGAGATCGCCTCGGTCTCCAACAGCTCGGCCCAGCTGGACATCTATTACACCGGCGATCTGGTGCCGCGGCGCGTCGGACGGCGCTCCATCGGCATCGGCGCCTTGGTCCTGGCCGGCGAGGCGGCGGTGCTGGATAGCATCGGCCCCGGCGGCGACAACATCGGCGACGTGCCGGTCGGCCCCTGGTTCGTCTACGTCCAGGACGTCGATCCGGACACCGACACGGCCATCGTGACCCTGGGCCGCGCCCTCGGCGCGCCCTGCGCGTCGATGACCTCCGGCCCGCTCACCAACAACTTCGAACCGGGCACGCCCTACTATCTCAAGCGCCTCTACGTGGACGGCCACGAGTACAACCTGACGGCCATCTACGGTTGCGACACCAACGAGATCCAGTACCTCACCCTGCGCGCGCCCATCCCCAAGGTGGACGTGATCATCGAGCTGCACTCGATGCGCCTACAGGGCTACGACGTCGGCGAGGCCCTGCCCCTGCCGCCGCCCTTCAACTACCAGCACACCATCCTCGAGGACATCGTCGAGGCGCCGGAGTTCGAGAACCTGACCAGCCCGTCCGAGGACGAGAACCCGCGGCCCTTCATCCACTACATGGGCGGACCGGTCGGCCCAGTGCCGCCGGTGCTGGGTGCCGGCGACTCGCTGCCCTACCTGGGCCGCGACCCGAACAACCCCATCGCGACGCCCTACGACGACATTCCCTCTTCGCGCTGGACCTACAGCGACGAAGACGTCGACCCGGCCTTCCTGGGCCAGCTGCGCGAGAAGTACGGCGCGCCGGTGCCCGACAGCACGGGTGCGGCCGGCGATGCCTTCTTCTACAACGAGCACATCTTCACCCTGCCCTGGAACTACACCGAGTTCGCGCTGCCGAACCAGATCGAGGGCCAGGAGGGCGAGGACTTCTTCGACGCCGATAACTACCTGGTCACCACCGCCTTCATCAACCCGACCAATCGCTGGCGACGCTGGCTGATGCCGGACGTCAACATGCCGCCGGAGTACCCGCCGACGCCTCCGGACTTGATCCAGGACATCACGCCCTCGGGCGGCTTCCCGACCGGCGCCCCGCGCCGCGCGGCCTTCCACTTCGATCCGGACGAGGGCGACAAGCTCTTCTACAACAGCGAGGGCGTGCGCCTCTACGGCGGGCAGCCCGATTCGGTCGACCCGGGCTGCGACCCGAGCCGGCCCATCCTGCAGGCCGGCGGCGGCGACTTGAACGCCGTCGATCCGCAGGACGGAGGCTTCCCGGTCGAGGTGGCGCCCTACACCGATCCCTTCGCGCCCTTCAACCCGCAGCACGCCCATGCGCCGCGCGGCGACCTCTTGACGGTCAACCCGGCCTACATGGACGAGTTCCGCCACTTCGGCGAGGACCTGGCTGCGCTCTACCGCCAGATCTCCAACAACGGCAACGCCCGCGAGAAGGTCTACCATCGCATCTGGTACCAGCCGGACTACGTGACCAAGATCCGCTTCGCCGACGACTGCGAGCGCGACCTGCGCTTCCCGGCGGTGATGCAGGAGTTCACCTTCGCCTACGTCGACATGACCGACAACCCGGGCGCCGCGCTGCCGGGCGAGGCCAACTTCGCCTTCCCGATCGGCACCCGCGCCGACGAGTTGCCGGCCCCCGAGCCGGGCACCGGCCTGCCGGCCGGCGGCGAGTTCGGCTACGGCCTGACCACCTTCGACGCCGATTTCGACGGCGAGCCCGAGGCGGTCGAGCTGCACAGCGAAGAGACCATCAACGAGCACCTGGACGTCCAGTGGCAGAGCAACCGCCCGCTTCCGCCGGGCCCGCCGCCGCCGGCCGTTCCCGGTCCCATCCTCGACTTCGACGGCGACGGCATCCAGGACGACCTGGATCAGGACGGCCTGCCGCTGACCGGTGACGAGATGGTCGTCTTCGCGCTGACCAGCGTGCAGCTCGACCTCGACGAGAACACCGACACCGGCGCCACGGCCATGCTGCTGGACTACGCCATCACGCTCGAGAACGTCACCCGCGGTCAGCGCGCGCAGTTCCAGCTCTGGTTCACCGGTGGCAGCATCGCCAACGCCCGCCCCGAGAAGCTGGGCGGTCCGCGCAGCCTGGACATCGGCGACGCCGCCCTGGTCGACCGCTTCCAGAATCGCGTGACCATCGTCTCGCCCAACGAGACCAACCTCGGCACCGACGGCGGCTGGTTCGTCTTCCTCGAGTCGGTCGAGGAGTTCGACGACAGCGTTACCGTGACCATCGGCCGCGCGTTGGGCGCTTCGCACTCGGCCATCGACAACGGCGCCGGCATGCACGATCTTCTGCCCGGCGACCCCTGGTACCTCAAGCGCTTCTACGTCGACGGCCACGAGTACAACGTGGTGGCCGTGATGACGCAGGCCCAGGCCGGCGACGCCACCGAGCCCTTCCAGTTCATCTCCATCCGCACCCCGGTGCCCAAGGGCAACTTCTTCAACGACCAGGACAGCCTCTTCCAGCAAGGCTACTTCCTCGACGATCTCGAGCCCCAGATGTCGGTGATGCCACCCTTCAACGTGGATCACACCATCGCGCGGGACATCGAGCGCATCGAGCAGTCGCAGTTCGCCGATCCCAGCGGCATGCTCGAATGCACCGGTCCGCTCGAGGCGGCCGGCCCGCTGGTCGAGACCATCCGCGAGGAGGAGCCGGAGCCGCGCTTCTGGAATGAGCTGCGCGAGATCTGGAGCCTGCAGAGCGAGGTCGAGCCCTTCACCTGGGAGACCGACCAGCAGCGCACGACGCCCTGGCAGTATACCGAGATCTCGCTCAACGAGGAGCAGACCTACCTCCTGGCGCTCAACTGGCGCTCGCCGGTCAGCCGGCTGGCCTTCTACGGCTGTCTGCCGGAGGATGGCGGACCCTTCCCGGAGGGTGACCCCGGCCTGGACCACGACGAGCTGGCCGACCTGGCCGAGCCCTGGACGCCGGACGACATCCTCAACGATCCGACCGACCACGTGATCATCCCGGTCTGGAACCGTGATCGCGTCGTCGACATCGACTTCAACACCACCGACGTCCGCGTGGGCTACTACGATGCGCGCATCGGCACCTACCAGCCCAAGGTCAAGCTCTTCTACGACCCGACGGACGACAACGATCCCTACATCAACCCGCGCACCATCACCATCACGCTGCCGACCATCATGGACATGGAGATCAGCAAGCTGCTGACCTCGGCCAACCCGGCCCAGGTCGGCCAGGCGGTGACCTTCGCCATCTCGGTGACCAACGTCGGCGACATGCCGCTGACCGACGTCGACTTGACCGATACCTTCGACACCGACTACCTGGACTTCACCGGGGCCTCGGTGGCGCCGGACTCGGTGGACGAGCTGGCCGGCGTGATCGAGTGGCAGGACATCGAGACCAGCGCGCCGGGAGGTACCTTCGACCCGGGCGAGTCGATCATCATCGACGTCAGCTTCGTGGCCACGGCCACCACGCCGCCGGCCGGCCAGGCGCTCAACCGCGCCCGCGCGGTCGCCGTGGGCGGCAGCGTGTCCACCGATCTGGTCCTGGACGACGTGCGCATCGTCGAGCCCGACATCACGGTCGACAAGGAGCTGGCCACCGCGGATCCGACCACTGTCGGCTCGACCGTGGCCTTCACGCTCACCGTCCGCAACTCGGGCACGATGGTCCTGACCGACGTCGACCTGACCGACTCCTTCGACACCGACTACCTGGACTATCTCTCGGCCAGCCTGGCACCCGATGTCATCGACGAGGGCGCCGGCAACCTGGTCTGGCAGGACATCGAGACCGAGGCGCCGGGCGGGACCTTCGATCCGGGCGAGGAGATCGAGATCGTGGTCAGCTTCACGGCCACCGATCCCACGCCCGATCCGGTGAAGGCCGAGAACACGGCCTTCGTGTCGGCCGAGTCCGGCACGGTCTTGGGCGGTCCGGTCTCCGACGACGTCGAGATCGACCCGCCGGCCAACCCGAGCGTCCAGATCCGGAAGTCGCGGACCACCTCCAGCCCGGCCCAGGTCGGCGAGACGGTCACCTTCCAGATCTCGGTGATGAACAACGGCAACACCACGCTGACCGACGTCGACGTCTTCGACACCTTCCCGGCCCTCAACCTGGGCTTCGTCAGCGCCGTGCCGGCGCCGACCAACGTGAACGTCGGCACCATGCAGTGGCAGGACATCGAGTCCAACGCGCCGGGCGGGACCTTCGATCCGGGTGAGACCATCATCCTGGTCGTCAACTTCACCGCGCTGTCGCCGACGCCGGGCGGTCAGCCGGCGGTCAACTCGGCCTTGGTCTTTGCCGAGGGCAACAGCATCTTCAACGGGCCGGCCACGGCCAGCGTCGTCATCGAGGCGCCGCCCTTCCCGGATGTCGACATCTTCAAGCAGCTGACCACGCCGAACCCGACCACCGTCGGTGCCACGGTCAGCTTCAGCATCGTCGTCACCAACACCGGCAACACGGTCTTGACCGATGTCGATGTCGACGACAGCTACGATACCTCGACCCTCGACTTCGACGGGGCCTCGCCGGCGCCGACGAGCAACAACGAGGGCGCGGGCACGATCAGCTGGAACGATCTGGAGACCAGCGCGCCCGGCGGCACCTTCGATCCCGGCGAGGTGATCACCATCACCGTGGACTTCATCGCCACGGATCCGACCATCGTTCTGCCGGCCACCAACGAGGCCTCGGTCTCGGCCGAGGGCGGCAGCGTCTTCAACGGTCCCAGCGTCGACTCGGTGCAGATCGAACAGCCGAGCATGTCGATCAGCAAGGTGCTCTTGACCTCCGATCCGGCCACCGTCGGCGAGACCGTCACCTTCCGCATCACGATCAACAACAACGGCACGACGACGTTGGTCGACCTCGACCTCGTCGACAACTTCGATACCCAGTACCTCGATTGGAGTTCCAATACGGTCCCGGCCTCCGACGTCGACGAGGCCCTCGGCGCGATCGAGTGGCTCGACATCGAGAGCGAGGCCCCGGGTGGAACCTTCGATCCGGGCGAGTCGATCGTGATCGACGTCAGCTTCACGGCCGACGCGCCGACCTCGGTCGGTCCGGCGGAGAACTCGGCGGTGGCCACCGCGCAGGGCGGCTTGGTCAATGCCGGTCCGGCCAGCGACGAGGTCTCCATCGTCGCCGTGGTGGTCAACCTGGCCGACCTGGCCTGCGAGCCGGTGGGCGCGCGCGACATCCGCGTCGACTGGACCAGCGAGCTGGCCGGTGAGAGCAACGTCCAGTTGCAGGCGGCCGTCGACGGCTCGGGCTTCATGACCGTCGACGCCGAGGTCAGCAGCGCCTCGAGCGATCAGGGCACGCGGCACGGCACCACGTTGTCCTCGCTCTTGCCCGGTAGCGAGCACGCCTTCCGCATCCGCAGCTTCGACGAGGTCGGCCGGCCCATGGCCTGGACCGACCCGACCGAGGCCTGCCTCACCGAGGCGGCGCCGGTCGAGACGCTCGGCTGCATCTCGGGCACGGTCTATGCGCAGGGGCGGACGGATCACTCCGGCATGGCGATCTACGTGGACGGCGCGCCGGCCACGACCACCAAGGCCGACGGCTCCTTCCAGGTCTGTCAGGTGCCGGCCGGTATGCACACCATCAGCGCTGGATCGGACTGCTTCCTGCGCACCATCCGGGTCAACACGGCCATCGAGGGCGGGCAGGACATGAACCTGCCGGCCATCACCCTGCGCGGCGGCGACGTCAACGCCGATCAGGGCGTGGACATCTTCGACCTGGTGCGCGTTGGGGCCGACTTCGGCTCGACGCCGCCCAACGACATCCTGGCCGACTGCACCGACGACGGGTCGATCAACATCTTCGACCTGGTGATGGTGGCCTCCAACTACGACGAGGTGGGCCCGCTGAGCTGGGCCCTGCCCGGCCAAGAGCCCGATGGTCCCACCCACCTGCCGATGCTCTCGGCTGGCGAGGCGGCCATCGTCGACGGTCCGGTGCGCCTGCAGCAGCAGGTCTTGGACGATGACACCATCGAGGTGTCGCTGATCGTCCGGACCGATGGCGAGGTCTACGGCGCCGACCTGTCGATGCGCTACGACGCCAGCAAGGTCCGACCGCTGCCGAGCGAGGAGGACGGCAAGCTGCGCGCCGAGCCCGGCAGCAGCTGGTCCAGCCGGGCCTTCATCGCCCGCAACCTGATCGACACGACCGAGCAGCGCGTCCGCTTCGCTGCCAGCCTCCAGCGACCGGCCGAGCCCTTCACGGGCCAGGCGGTGCTGGCCACGGTCCGCTTCAAGGTCCTGGACGAAGACCTGAGCGGGGCCTTCGAGCTCGAGTCGGTCAAGCTCTCCGATCCGCTCGGCCGAGCGCTGGATCCGGCGGATGCCGACGTCGGTGTCGGCGCGCCGGGCGAGCCGATCGAGCGCCCGACCGACTTCACCATCTTCCTGCCGAGCCTCATGCGCTAAGCGGCCGGTCGGGGGCTGCCGCCAGGCGGCCCTCGGCACCGTGAAGCCTGAAACCGGCCCCCGGACCTCAGCGAGGTTCGGGGGCCGGTCTCTTCGCGCATGCTAGAATGTCGCGCGCGAGCCAAAGCCAAGGAGTCGAGCATGAGCAGCGAAGCCAAGCAAGCGCAAACCTCCGGTGACGACATGCCTTCCGTCAGCGGGGGCAGCGATCCGGCCGGCGATCCCAGGCTTCCGCCCAAGCCGAGCCTGCTCCTGCCGCTCTTCGGTGTGCTGGCCTTGGTGGCCGCCGGGCTGGCCCTGTGGGCGAACGCCGATCGCCTGGGCGTCGGCGCGCCCGGCGATGCGGGCGACGCCGAGATGCCCGTGATCTACGAGCCCTACGATTCGCCCTTCCGCGGCTTCGCCATCGATCCGCCGCGGCCCGCGCCCGATTTCGAGCTGACGGCCTCCGACGGCCGGCCCTTCCGGCTCTCGGATGCCGATGGACAGGTCCGTCTGGTGTTCTTCGGCTTTACCCACTGCCCGGACGTCTGCCCCTTGACCTTGTCGAAGCTCTCGGCCGGCTTGCGACAGCTGGGGCCGGCCGCCGAGGAGGTCCGGGTGGTCTTCATCAGCGTCGATCCGGAGCGCGACACGCCCGAGCGCTTGGCCGACTACGTGGCCGGCTTCCACGAGCGCATCCTGGGCGTCACCGGCGATCTGGCCAGCCTCGAGGCGGTGGCGGCCGACTACAACGTGAGCTTCGAGAAGGAATGGCCCGAGGGCAGCCAGCCGGATTCCGGTGACTACAGCATGATCCATAGCGGCACGGTCTTCGTCGTCGACCGCGAGGGCGAGCTGCGCGCTTCGCATCTGGACCCGCTACCCGAGGACCTGGCCCACGACCTGCGCCTCTTGCTCGAGGAAGACGGCTCTGATCTGGAGGGCTGATCTCGAGCTCGAGCTTGGGGCTCCCAAGGCGCGCGTGACCGAGACGACCGGATCTGGGACGGCGCCGCTGCCTCGGACTCGCTACGAACCTGCCTCGAGAAGCAGGCGCTCAGGGCAAGGCGTCCGGGCTGCGCACCTCGACCTGGATCGGGATGCGGCCGGCTTCCTCGAACTCCAAAGTCATCGAGACCGTCTCGCCGGCCACCAGATCCTGCTGCAAATCGATGAGCATGACATGGTAGCCACCGGGCGCCAGGCTGATCCCCCCTCCGGCGGGTAGGCCGACCCCTTCGGCTTGGTGCTCCATGCGCATCATGTCGCCATCGCGCAGGGTGCGATGGATCTCGGTCCGCGATGCGCCATCGAAGAGCACGCCGGTCAAGCGGTCCTCGATCGGCGAATCGTTGGCGAGCTCCAGGTAGAGCGCCCCGTTGAAGCCCGCACCCGTTTGGCGCGTCCAGGCTTCCTCGGCAGTCACCTGCATCTCGACCGCCTGGCCGGCGCCGGGCGGCAGGGGCGAGGGTTCGGACCTGCTACCGGTGCAGGCGGCGATCGCGAGCAGGATGGTCAGCGGGATCGAGATGGATGCCGCCATGCGGGCGCTCCATATCATCGTGACGGAGGTGGGGAACATCGGTCACTCCTTCATGCTTCGGTGGTCTCGTGATCCTTCGCCCGGCGCCCGAGGAGCTCGTAGAGCATGACCGCGGTGGCCGCCGCCACGTTGAGCGAAGCGGCCTCGGCCTGCATCGGGATCTCGCAGACCGCGTCGCAGGCCGCCAAGGCCTCAGGGCTGAGGCCCGGCCCTTCGGCGCCGACCAGGATACCCAGGCGCGGGGAGGCCGGGGCCTGCCAGACGGGCCGCGCATCCGGATGGGTCTCGGCTGCCACCAGGCTCAGGCCCCAGTCCCGGCGCAGGCGGTGTAGGTCGGCCGGCCAATCGTGGCTGCGGGCGAAGGGCAGGGAGAGGGCATGGCCGACCGAGGTGCGGATGGCCTTGCGGTAGAGCGGATCACAGCAGCTGGGGTCGAGCAGGATGCCGTCGGCGCCGAAGGCAGCCGCGTTGCGGAAGAGCGAGCCCATGTTGTCGACGTCGCTGAGCCCCTCGGCGATGACCAGCGAGACGCGCCGGCGGCCGCGCAGATGGCCCAGCGCGGTTTCCAGACGCTCTTCCTGGGGCGTGGGACGATAGCCGGCCGCCAGCACGCCGCGGTGAATGTGCAGGCCGGCGATGGCCTCGGCCACCCGCTGCGTCGCCCGGTAGACCGGCAGTTCGGCCGGCAGGGCCGCCAAGAGATCGGTCAGGCGGTGCATGCGCTTCTCGACCACCAGGAGCGAATGCAGCCGCGCCGGCGTCCGCAAGAGCTGCCGCACCACCATCTCGCTCTCGGCGATGAAGAGCCCGCCGTGCTGCCGGCGCAGGTCCTTGTCGCGCAGGTCGCGGAAGACGGCCACCCGCGGATCCTCGATGGACTCGATGCGGATCGGAGCGAGCGAGCTGCGCTCGGGGTCTGGAGGTGAGTCGGGCATGCGGCGCATGGTAGCAGATGCGCGGCCCCGACGTCTGGCGCGCCCGGCCGATGCGAGGCCGCGCCAAGCGAGACCGGCGGTCGCCAGTGGCTTGCCGGACCGACTTGCGATACGATGTCCCGCTGCGCCGCTTCGGTGCGTTGTAATCGTCGTGACCGCCGGCGACTCGGCCCCGGTCGAGGCCGCCGTTCGCTCTCGAGAGCAGGGGAGGTAGTACCTTGACCAACCGACATGTGATCGCCATCGTGCTGGGCGCCTTGATCTTCGGCGCCGGTCTGGCCGGCCCCGTGGCCGGAATGCGCCTGGATCAGGTGCCCGAACATCCACCATCCGCCGATCTCCAGGCCCTGCTGGGCGACCTCACGGCTCGCCCGGCGATCGAGAAGCTCGGCGGCCAGCTGGACCGGATCGCGCGGGAGGCCGACGGGCGCCAGCGCGAATGGGTGCTCGTCCAGTCCATCCAGCCCCTCGAGCTGGACGCCTTCGGTCCGCGCGTCCACCAGTTCCGCTGGCCGGCCGGCGAATACGTGGCCGTCGCCCACATCGCCGCCGCCGACCTGCTCCGCCTGGCCGACCTGCCCGGCGTCTACTCGGTGACGGGCGGTCCCGCCGATCCGAGCATCCGGCCGCCGGCCCCCGAGGCGCCGGCGCCGATGCCTTACGATTCGCTGCGTGCGATGCTCGACGCGGCGCCCGACTGGAGCCCGCCGGCGGAGCCCATGGCCAAGCCCGGCGATGTGCCGGCGCGTGCGAGCGACCCGGTCGAGCCGGACGGCTGGTACGATGCTCGCGGTGGACACGCGGCCGCCGAGGCCTGGGAGCTGGGCTTCCGGGGCGAGGGCGTGAGCGTGGCCGTGCTGGACGACCCGGTCGACTTCGGCCACCCGGATCTCCAGGGCACCTGGAAGGTCTTGCCCGAGGATCACCCCAACGGCGGCTGGCCGCAGGCCTTCGATCCCTATGCCGGCTTCCTGGCCGCCCAGGACCAGGAGACCGAGGACCCGATGCAGCGCTCGACGCGCTTGGCGGCCAACGGCTGGATCGAGCTGTACCAGACCTCGGACGTCAGCGAGGAGGAGCTGGAGGGCGAGACCGTCTACACCGGTTGCTTCCAGCCGCTGGTCTTCACCGCGGCCGGCACCACCCGACTGGACGAGGACTGCGGCTACATCCTCCCGGGCACCAGTCAGGGCGGGATGGTCCGCTTCGGCCACCATCCGGACACCGTGCTGCGCACGCTGCGTCAGCCCGAGGGCGCGACCGGCGAGGCGCCGGGCGTCATCCTGGTCGACGAGGAAGCGGCCGGGATCTTCGACACGGTCTACGTGGACGTGGACAACGATCACCAGTAGTTCCGATATTCACGGGAAGACGGGCCGGCCGAGCGAGTCGATGG
>CAZJWJ010000057.1:0-33492 GCA_964549495.1 uncultured Anaerolineales bacterium
GAGACGGACGAACCGACGGAGACGGACGAACCGACGGAGACCGACGAGCCGACGGAGACGGACGAGCCGACGGAGACGGACGAGCCGACGGAGACCGACGAGCCCAGCGAGACGCCGGAGCCGTCGGAGACCCCCGAACCCACCGAGACCGAAGATTTGGTGTCCTCGAGTCGCTCGCGATGGCTGCCCCTTCTCCAAGCTCGAACCGATCGGTCGGAGTCGAGTCGGCCCGCGAGGGCGGGTGAGCGGGATCTCATGCCCGCGCCCTTGCCCCTGCCGGTTCCCACCCCACCTACTTTGCACCCGGGAACGAAATCACGATCTCCCTCCGGCGCCTCCCGGCCGGCCTGAGCTCCCCCCGAGGCCGGTCACGAGGCAGGGCGCCTTCTACCCACCGGTCCGGACGATTCGCGTCCGGGCCGGTGGCGATTCGCGGCAGACCGTTCGAGGGTTCGGACGGGCCGATCTGCCTTCGAATTCGCGGTGGGGCGGGGCTTCTCGGGGCCTTCCTGCGACCTCTGGCGCGAACGTGGATCTCCCGCGTGACTTTTCTCGTGCGACGTCGACCTTGACTACGACGAGTCGCCCGCGGCAGCCGCCGTCGGGCATGGAAGCGCCCTATCCGCCGCATCGGTCGTCACCATCAGAGGGAGTGATGTTCATGAGGAATCGTTACCGGAAGTTGGCCCGCTGGTCATGCCACGGCTTGGAGCGCGCCGGCCGAATCGTTCTGGCTGGAACCCTGTTGTCGATCGGGTCGTGGTCGACGCTAGCACGGGTTCGAGTGCACGCGGACCAGACCATCGAGCGCATCGCGGCCGACCGCGCCTGCTACGTCCGACTGCCCGACATGCCCGAGCCGCGCTATGGGGGCTTCGGTGCCTACAATCCCGAAACCCGCGTGCTGAGCTACGCCGGCGGTGGTGCCAAGCTCGCCGACGACATCTCGATGACCTACGGCGATCTGTTCGCGATCCGTCTGGACGGCCAGCAAGGTTGGCGACGCCTGGCCTACAACGGCAATCTGGGCTACACCCGCGGAATGGACCGGGGATGCCGCGAAATGGCGAGCGTTCCCATCGCGCCCGATCTCGCCGTGTCCGTTCTGGGCAAGGATGGCTGTGACAACGGGCGCTTCGATCGGGGCGGTAAGGGTGGCGATCTGGTCACGCTCTCGATCGGGCGCGATGCGGCGCCCGCGGAGGTGCGCTGGTTGCCCGGTGGCAATGCCTCCGAGTTGCCGACCGAGCTGGCCGGACACCAGGGACGGCTCACCCGGCTCTTCGGCGCCTACGACAGCCTGCGCGACCGCCTGCTGTTCGGCCAGGGTTCCTTCGACACCGGCTCGCCCCGCGATACGCTCGATGAGGTCTTCGCGGCCCATCGCTCGGGTCACCAGTGGCGGGTGCAGCGACTGAGGCCGCTCGGTCGGGCGCCCGGGCCCCGATACGGCAGCTGCGCGGTCTACGTCCATCAGCCGGAGACCGATGTCGATGGGCTCCTGGTGCTGGGGGGCAAGGAGGCCGGGCAAGGCGGCCGGGACCTGGCGGAGATGTGGTGGCTGGATTTCTCGAGCCGCGAGGCGGGGGTTTGGCAGGACATCAGCGAACGATTCGGCAACCTGTCCGAGATGGGGCCCCGCCGAGAGGGCGCCTGCGCCTACGACCCGGCTTCGCGATCGCTCTACAGCTGGATGGGACGCGCCAGCAAGGACGTTCCGGATGGAGCCAAGCGCTCCGGCGGGCTCTGGATGGTCGACCTGTCCGAGCTCGCCACGCCGCGAGCCGACCTGCATTGGGAGCGCCTGGCCCCGGACGATCTGGATGGCATCACCGGGCGCCGTCTCCTGCCCAGTGTGTGGGATCCGGTCGACGGGCGGCTGTTCGCGATCGGTGGTCGGAACGATCTGGACGAGCTGGCGGATGTCTGGGCCATCTATCCGGAGGTCGAAGCGGCGCGATGTGCCACGCTCGATCCCTACCGGCCCTTCGACCGCGCCTCGACGCTGCCGACCGCCACGGTCGAGCCCGGTCCGACCGCGCGGCCCACGCTGGCGCCGATGCCGACCCAGACCGCTCCGGGTCCGCAACCGCCCGCCCCGACGACGCCGCCGACCGAGCCGACCCCCCTGCCTCCGGGGACCGATCCGCCGGACCCCGCGGAAGGCGAGCGGCTGCTGCATCGAATCTACCTGCCGGAGCTGCGATGTCCGTCGGCCGGCTCCGACCGAGATCGAGGAGAGTCCCCATGAACGGTCCGATGTTCGACCGACGGCCCGCTCGGGTCTTGTACTACAGCCACGACACCTATGGCTTGGGCCACCTGCGCCGAACCCTCGCGCTGGCGGAGAGTCTCGATCGGCGCTTGCCCGGCCTGCGTCAGCAGATCGTGACCGGTTCGCCCGTGGCCACCGATGTCGCTCGCCGTAGCCGAGCGGAGCTGGTCTGCCTGCCTCCCGTGGTCAAGGTGGGACCCGATCGCTACGCCCCGCGGGAGCCGGGACCGACCCTCGAAGCCTTGCTGGAGCAGCGGGCGAGGCGCCTGTTGACCGCGGCGCGCCGCTTCCAGCCCGATCTGGTGGTCATCGACCACGCGCCCCTCGGGCTCCAAGGCGAAGCCCTGCCGCTCCTGCGCTGGCTGCGAAGACAGCCCGGGTCGCGAACGATGCTCGGACTGCGAGACGTGGTGGATACGCCGCGCAAGATCCGTGCGCAGTGGCGCGCGGCCGGCGTCTACGCCGACATCGAACGCTACTACGATCGGGTGCTGGTCTACGGCGACCGGCGCGTGTACGACACCGCCCGCGCCTACGCGATCCCATCGGCCACACGCCGGCGTCTGCGGCACATCGGCTACCTCGGTCGGGTGCATCCGGCCCGCAACGTCGAGCTCGCTCGGCGATCGGAAGCCGAGCGCCGGGTCTTGGTCACGGCCGGCGGCGGTGGCGACGGCATGCCGGTGTTCGAAGCCGCCCTCGGCCTGGCCGAGTCGGGTCGATACGGCGATGCGCTCCGGCTGCACCTCGTCCTCGGTCCCCTGCTCGATCCCGCGGAGCGGATCGAGATTCATGCGCGGGCGGCAAGCTTGCCGATGGTCGAGCTGACCGACTTCGCGCCCGCGATGGCCCCGCTCTGGGCGCGAGCGGACGCGGTCATCACGATGGGTGGCTACAACACGCTCACCGAGGTGGTGGCCCATCGCCTGCCCGCGGTGGTCGTACCGCGCGTGCGACCGCGCCGGGAGCAGTGGATCCGGGCGCGCGCCTTCGAACAGCGGCTCGGTGGCCGGCTCGAGGTCATCTCGCCCGATCACCTGAGCCCGGCAAGCCTCGCCGGGGCGATCGATGTCTTGCCGGCCAAACGCGGAGCGCGACCACCGATGGATCTGCGGGGCCTGCATCGATTTGCCGACGAAGCCGCGTGGCTGATCGCGCAGGCGCGCCTGCCCCAGCGCGCTGGCGAGCGAGCCCGATTCGCGCTGGCCCGATCATGAGCCGTTCCCACCAAGAGCTCGATTCGACCCAACCCGCGACCTCGAATGGAGAGGCGATCATGCCAAGTCGCAAACTGATCTACCTGCTCAAGATGTTCCCCCGATTCTCGGAGACCTTCATCCTGGCCGAGCTGCTCGAGCTGGAGCGGCGAGGCTGCGAGCTGGAGATCTACTCGCTGCACCGGCCGACCGATCGCGAGCGACATGCCGATGTGGCGCGCCTTCGCGCGCCGGTGACCTACCTGCCGGATCGGATCCACCGGCGCGACGTGATCGATGGCGTCGACTCCGAGGCCCTCGGCCGCCAGCTGCGCGAGGCGGCGCGATCGGCCGATCCCAAGGCCCGCAAGCGGGTCCTGCAGGCGGCCTGGCTGGCCCCGCGGCTGGCCGCGAGCGGAGCGGGCCACGTGCATGCCCATTTCGCCACCAGCGCCAGCGAGGTGGCGCGGCAGATCCGGCGGCTCGGAGGCCCGGGATACAGCCTGACCGCGCACGCCAAGGACATCTTCCACGAATCGGTCCGTCCCGCCGATCTGCGGCGGCGCATGGCCGAGGCGCGCTTCGTGGTCACCGTCAGCGACTACAACCGGCGCCATCTGGCCCGCCTGGCGCCCGAGGCGCGCATCCGCCGGATCTACAACGGCCTGGACCTGGAGCGCTTCGCGCCGCGTCCCGCCGATAGGACAGCGGCCGAAGACGCACCGTTGCTCCTGGCCGTTGGGCGACTGGTCGAGAAGAAGGGCTTCGAAGTCCTCGTCGAAGCCTGCGGCCTGCTGCGCGATGCCGGGCGCCCCTTTCGCTGCCAGATCGTCGGCAAGGGCGAGCGCGAGGCGGCCATCCGCCGGCGTATCGAGGACCTGGCGCTGGGCGATCGGGTCGAGCTGCTCGGCCCGCTGCCGCGCGAGGCGCTGCTGGAGCTCTTGCCCCGGGCGACGCTCTTCGCCGCGCCCTGCGTGGTCGGTGCCGACGGCAATCGCGATGGTCTGCCCACGGTCTTGATCGAGGCGATGGCCATGGGCCTGCCGGCCATCTCCACGCCGGTCACCGGCATCCCGGAGCTCGTCGAGCAGGAGCGGTCCGGGCTGCTCGTCCCGCCGGGGGATCCGGCCCGTCTGGCCGCGGCCATCGCCCGCCTGCTCGATGATCCCGTCGAGGCCGCTCGCCTGGCGCGCGCCGGCCGCCGGCGGGTCGAGCGGGCCTTCGACCTGCGCCGCAACGTGGCGGTGCTCGATCAGCAATTCACGGAGGCCATCGATGCGCATCGCCTACCTGTCCACTGATCCCGGCATCCCGGTCGGCGGGGTCAAGGGGGCCGCCATCCACGTGCGCTCGATGGCCGCGGCCCTGGCCGAGCAGGGACACGCCGTCCGTCTCCTGGCCGCGCGCGTCGGTCCCGAGCCGCTCGAGCTGGGCGGCGCGGAGCTCGAGCGCTGGCCCGTCGCCGAGATGGGCGTGGGAGCGAATCGATCGGGCGGATCCGGCTCGCGCCTCGATCCCGATCGGCGCGAGCGGCGCCAGCTGGCCTACAACCGCTGGCTAGCCCGCCGCGCGACGGGCTCGCTGCGCGCCTTCGGGGCCGAGGCCATCTACGAGCGCTATGCGCTCTTCGGTACGGCGGGTGGCCGGCTGGCCCGACGCCTGGGCCTGCCGCATATCCTGGAGGTCAACGCACCCCTATGCGACGAACAGGAGGGTCACCGCCAGCTGCACCATCGTCAGCTGGCCCGACGCATCGAAGGTCGCGTCCTGCGACGGGCCGACCGGGTCTACGTCGTCTCCGAACCCCTGGCCGAATGGGCGCGCCGGCAGGGCGTGGCCGCCGGGCGGCTGAGGATCCTGCCCAACGGCGTCGACGCGCAACGCTTCGCGCCGGACCGGCGCGCAGCCTGGACCCTTCGGCGCCGTCTGGGCATCGCCCCGGACTGCTGCGTGGTCGGCTTCTGCGGTAGCCTGAAGCCTTGGCACGATCTGGATACGCTCCTGGCCGGCTACGCCGAGGCGCGGCGCCGGCTCCCGAGCCGGCCGATGGCCCTGCTGGTCGTGGGAGCAGGACCGAGAGCCGAGTTCCTGTTTGACGAAGCCCGCCGGCTCGGCATCCAGGACGAGATCCACCTCTCCGGCGGCCTGCCGCATGCCGAGGTGCCGGCCTGGCTGGCGGCCATGGACCTGGCGGTGGCGCCCTACCCGGCCGGCGGCTCGGGCTACTTCTCGCCGCTCAAGCTCTTTGAGTACATGGCCGCCGAACGGGCAGTGCTGGCTTCGGTGCCCGGTCAGGCCGAGCAGGTGCTGGTCGACGGCTTCAGCGGCCGGCTCTATCCGGCCGGCGATGCCCGCGCCCTCGGCCGCGAGCTGGCCCATCTGGCCCAGCGGCCCGCCCTGCGGGCGCGCTATGGCCGGGCCGCGCGTGCCGCGGTGCTGCGCGAACATACCTGGTCGGCCAAGGCGCGCCTGGTGGCCGAGGACGCCGCCCGCTTGGCGGGCCGGCGGGAGGAGATGCGACCATGTCCAGCCCGCTGAGCCGAGCCCTGGGTCGTCAGGCTGGAGGCGTCACCGCCTCGCTGCGCATGGCGCGCCGCTTCCGCGGCGAGTTGCGCCCCCACCGCCGGAGCCTGGTCCTGGCCAGTCTGGCCTCCCTGGGCTACACCCTGACCGAGATGGCGGCGCCCTGGCCGCTGAAGCTGATCCTGGACAACGTGCTGCCCGGCCAGCCATGGGTCACCGGCCTAGCGTCCTTCGACCGCGCCATCGGCGCCGACGCCCGGAGCCTGCTGGTCGCATCGGTCCTGGCCATCATGGGCCTGGCGGTCCTGCGCGGTCTGCTCTATTACCGCCGCAACGTCCTGACGGCCGAGGTCGGCCAGGCGGTGGTGATGCGGGTGCGCCGGCGTCTCTTCGCCCACATGCAGCGCCTGTCCTTGAGCTTCCACCACCACCAGCGCACCGGCGAGCTCTTGACCCGCCTGACCGGCGACATCCTCTTGCTGCGCGACCTGGTGGTCTCCTCCCTGCTCAGTCTGGTCTCCGAGGCCCTGGTATTGGTCGGCCTGGTGGCCGTGATGTTCCTGCTCTCCTGGCGCCTGGCCCTGGCCAGTCTGCTGGTCATCCCGGTGCTCTTCGTCCTGGTCTCGGTCTACGCCAGCCAGATCCGCCAGGCGGCCCGAAAGCAGCGCAAGCGCGAGGGCGCCCTGGCGGCGCGAACCTACCAGGTACTCTCCGGCATCCACGTGGTCAAGCTCTTCGTCCGCGAGGCCGACGAGGACGAGCAGCTGCGCAAGCTGACCAAGCGCAGCCTGAAGAGCGGCCTGAAGACCACGCGGCTGGAGGCGCGGATGAACCGCGACATGGAGCTGAGCATCGCGGCCGCCACCGCGCTGGCCTTGTGGATCGGCGCCGGCCAGGTGATGGGCGGCGCCCTGAGCGCCGGCGAGCTGGTGGTCTTCGTCTTCTACATGCGCGCCTTCCACCGGCCCCTGCGACGCATCTCGCGGGTGGCCGAGCGGGCCAGCAAGGCCGCCACCTGCGTCGAGCGGGTGCTGGAGATCCTCGATCGGGAGAGCGACCTGCCGGACGGCGACATCGACCCGCCGGCCTTCGCGGGGACCATCGAGATCGACCTGCGCTCGCACGACTACGGCTCCGGCGTGCCGGTGCTGGGCCCGATGCAGCTCCGCGTCGATCCCGGTCGGCGACTGGCCCTGGTCGGCGAGTCGGGTGCCGGCAAGTCGACCCTGCTGGGCTTCGTGCCCCGGCTGCACGATCCCTCGGATGGCCAGGTGCGCATCGATGGCCAGGACATCCGCCGCTTCGAGCTGGCCGGCCTGCGCCGGCAGATCAGCGTCGTGCCCCAGGACGCCCTGCTCTTCGGTGGCACGATCCGCGAGAACATCGCCTACGGCAAGCCCGATGCCAGCCAGGACGAGATCGAGGCCGCGTCCCGCGCCGCCCAGGCGCACGACTTCATCATGGCCCTGCCCGAGGGCTACGACAGCCCGGTCGGCGAGCGCGGCGTGACGCTCTCCGGCGGCCAGCGCCAGCGCCTGGCCATCGCCCGGGCCCTGATCAAGGACGCGCCCATCGTGCTGCTCGACGAGCCGGCCACCGGCCTGGACGCGGTCTCCGAGGCGCGGGTCCTGACCGCCCTCGACCGGCTGCTGGAGGGCCGCAGCGCCATCATCATCGCCCACCGCCTGGAGACGGTACGCCGCGCCGACGAGATCGTGGTGCTGCGCGCCGGCCGGATCGTGGCCCGCGGCCGCCACGCCGACCTGATGGCCGACTGCGCCTACTACCGCGATCTCTGCCGCCGCCAGAACCTACTCGAGCGGGCCCGGCGCGAGCCGGCGCTGGCAGGAGGTCGGCCGTGATCCCTCGACCGCCCCGACCAGCCTGGCCGAGCCCGGCGCTCGACGAGGCGATGAGCGGACCGCGGCTCCTGGAGCGCCTGCGCGCCTCCGGCGTCGAGATGGCGCAGGCCATCGAAGCGGTTCGGCCCGAGCGCATCGAGCTGGTCGCCGGCCGGCGCGCCTGGATCCGCTACCGCCTGCGCATGCGGCGCGGGACGGCTGGCGGTCGACACCGCCTGGCCCACGTCCACCTCGGCGCGCCTTCGGAGCGGTCGCGTCGAGCCTCGGATGCCTCGTCCTCGACCGAGGCCTTGGAGATCCGGTGGCCCGGGTTCGGCAGCCCCTTGTTTCTGTTTCCGGGCGACCCTGCCCTGCCCGGCTTGTCCAGGGCCTGCGATCGCGAGGCTGTCGCCGAAGGGCTGGCCGGCAGCCGCGTATCGCCGGAAGGTCCGCCCGACCTGCGGCGCTGGCGCCTGGAGGACTACCGTCCCGGACGTCGGGCGCGGCTGCGCTACAGCCTTCGGGTGCCGGCCGGGGCGATCTACGCGCGCGGAGAGCTGCTCGATCCGGTTCGAGCGCGGCACCTTGCTGGCCGCGCCCGGGTCCTGGAGCGGATCGGCATCCCGGCGCCGCGACTGCAGGCCCGAGACTCGGGTGCGGGCTTGGTGCTGCTCGATTGGCTTCCGGGCCGGGCGCTGGACGATGCGCTGCGCGAAGGGCGAGCGATCGACCCGGCCCCGGTCCTCGATCTCCTGGCTAGACTGGTGGGTCTCGAGGCCGCATCGCTGATCGCTCGATTGCCACGGGATTGCCCGGCCGAACGCGCCTCCAGGGTGGTGCACCAAGCCGGCCTGATGCTGCCGGAGTTGCGGCCGCGCTTCGAGCGGCTGGCCATCTCCATCCTGGACCAGCTCGCGGCCTCCGATCGGCCCGAGCGACCGACCTGCCTCGACCTCCGCGCCGAGCAGCTGCGGGTCGGCGCGGACGGAGCGGGCGTGGAGGACCTGTCGGTCCTCGTCCTGGCTCGTCCGGAGTTGGCCGCCGGTGATCTATCTGCTGATTTGACCCTGCGTGCCGCGGAGGGGGAAGGGGCGGCCGCGAGCCTGCGGGCGGCCTGGATCGCGACCTGGATGCAGGGTGCGCGGTCTGCTGCGATCGAGCGCCCCGACTGCGCTGCGCTGGCGGCATTCGAGTCGCTGCGATTGCTGGAACGCGTGCTCGAGCCCTTCGAGGCCTTGGCGAGCGACTGGCCCGAGGTCGCGGCGGACCGCCTGCGCTTGGCCGAAGCTTGCATGGATGAGGCGGGAACGACTCGAAGGCAGGCTGCAGGGCCAGCGGGCTTCGCGTCGGCCCCATCGGGAGCCGCAGAGGCAGGGTTGGGGCTCGCGCTCGATTCGGCCCTGCCTCAGCTCGAGGTCCTGCGGTCGGTCTCCGCCATGCAGCCGCGGCTACGGGCTGCCTTGGCCGAGCCGGCCCTACGCCTGCTGGACATTCGAATGATGCGGCATAAGCCGGGCCGGCGCTGCCTACTTCGCTACGACCTGAGAACCCGCGCCGGCACGCCGGTCTGGCTGGCCGGCAAGAGCTTCGCCAGCACGCGAGGTCCGCGGGTCTACGAGCTCCACCGCCAGATCCACCAGGCCCGCGCGATGGGGCCGGCGGTGCAGGTGCCCAGGGCCCTGGCCTACCTTCCGGACGTCAAGCTACTCCTGCTTTCGTCCTTGCCTGGCGGACCGCTCGAGTCTCGGCTGCTGGCCGGTGACGAGCTTCCCGCCCGGGCGATGGCGGCCGCCCTGGCCGCCCTGCACGGCTCGGGTCTGGAGCTGGAGCGGGAGCACTCGCTGGAGCGCGAGCTGTCGCAACTGCGCCGGCGGGTCATCACGCTGGCCGAAGCCCGGACGGAGCTGGCCTCGACGATGGTCCCGCTGCTGGACCGGCTGGAGCGCGAGCTGGAACCCTGGGCGGCGCGCTGGCGGCGCCAGCCGGTCCATCGGGACTGCTACCACGAGCAGTTTCTCTGGGGCTCTGAAGGCCTGGCGGCCTTGGACTTCGACGACGCCGCGATGTCGGATCCTTGCCTGGATGCCGGGAACCTACTGGCCCACCTCGAACTGTTGGCCCTACAGCATCCGCGAGCCGCCACCCGGGTCGGCCGGGCGCGCGCGGCCTTCGAGCACCGACTAGGGTCGTCGGAGCTCCACTACCCGGAGCCCTTGCTGGTGCGAATGGAGGCGGCGACGCTGCTGCGTCTGGTGACCATCCACCATGCCGGCCCGGACGGCGACCGGATCGCAAAGGCATTGCTGGCGGCCTGTGCACACAAGCTCGGGTTGGGAACCACATTGATGTCTGAAGTGCTCGTACGCTGATCGGGTTCTGACGATGCTCGCCCCGATCGGACTGGGGACTTGGTGGATGCGCTGTTGGAAGCCCGGTGGCGAGAGAAAAGCCCCCTTGTCCGCGATCTGAAGGATGACTCCGGGACTCGGAGAGACCGCGCCGATCGTGGTGTCTCTCAGGAGGCTGGGAAGGTAGATCGGGGACGGGTCGATGGGGTTCTGCTGGGGCAGGAGCGGCGGGCTGCGGTCGTCGACTGGAGGCTGATAGATGGAGACCCCGCCGGTGGAGAGGATGGCCAGGTGGTTGCCCGAGATCGCCAGCGATCGGATGCCGCGCAAGCCCTCGACCTGGGTGTGCTGCACCGGAGCCGTCGCGTCAGCGAGGTCGAAGGCCAGAAGGCTGGACTCGCTCGCGGCGTAGACCGTGTGACCCTGGATCGCGACCGCGACCAGGGCCTCGTCCATCGGGACCGTGGACAGCTGGCGAGGGGACTCGGGAGTCCGTAGATCGACGATGGACAGGCCGGTCGAGCCGGCCACGACGGCCAGGTCGACCTGCTTCGAGACGGCGATGGTCCGTTCGCGCCCCACTAGCGACAGCGAGCCCGAGACGATCGGGGCCGTTGGATCGCTGGCATCGATCACGTCGAGGCCATCGGGACCAGCGAGGTAGATCCGTCCGTTCCGCGAGGCCAGGTCGTTCGCGTCGACATCGTCGAGGCGCGATAGCGGATGATACTGTCCAATCTCGAAGACCTGCAGACCGCCGGCTTGGTCGAGCAGGTAGTCGTGACGACCGTCGGTCGCGATGTGATCGAACCATTGGTCGCGATTCGGCGGCGCGCAGCCGTTAAGCGGGGCATCACCGGGGGCTCTGGCCACGACCGCCGGACCGCGCCGGGCTGCTTCGCCGCCGGTCTGGATCGCTGTGTCCGCCAGCGACAGGAATCCCGCCGTCTGGCCGCCGAGCACATAGCGCGCGCCGGTGACATCGACGACCAGGTCTCGCGCCTCCGGAGAACCGTAGCTGGCGCCGTAGCCGGTGGCGGCGGGCAAGCGCGACGCGAGCGGGTCGTTCAGCGCGTAGGATCGGACGCGGACGCTATGGTCGGTGCTGAAGACCTCGTCGGCATGGATCGCGATCGTGTTGGCGCCGACCGCCAAGTCCAAACGCCCGATGTCCTGCAGGTCTGTATCGAACAGGTGGAGGCCGCCCGGGCTGAGCTGGCAGGGTGCGATGCCGGCATACCACCAGAGGGGGTGAGCACTGACCAGGCTGCGCGTTCCATCGAGGGCGATGGCACTCGGGTTGTCGCGCATGCCTCGCTGGGCGATGGCGCGAGGTCGAAGGGGATCGGAGACGTCGATGAGGACCAGCCTCGCCTCGACGCGGTTGCCGAAGGCACCGAGGTAGCGGCGGGATCCCAGGAGGGCGCGGTCGCCCACCACCCGCACCCAATGGGCCTCGACTCCGCAGTCGCCCCCATTCGGCGGGCAATCGCTGTCGTCGGCGAGATCGATGGTGAAGTCCGAGATCCACGCCGGTGCGGTCGGTGTCGAGAGATCGAGGATGCTGAGCACGCGACCGCCATCGACGACGTAGCCGAGCTGGCCGGCCACGCGGATGTCGCGTGCATGTCCCGGCGTGTCCAAGGCCGCGATCGGTGTCGGCCGGCTCGGGTCCGCCAGATCGTAGGCCATGATCCCGGCCTCGCCGACCGCCAGCCAGGCGATCTGGCCAGCCACGTGGAAGGACTCGATCGGCAGATCGATCCGCGCCAGCTCGCCGAAGGGCGGCTGTGAGCTCCGGTCGAGGATCCGCAAGGGCCCGCCCAGGGCATAGACCCGCTCCGGCGTGACCTGGATCGCGGCGCTGTACCCCTCCACCCGAGTGGTCTCGCGCGGGGTCTCGGACTGCGAGACATCGTAGACTCGCAGACCCTCGGCACCGGCGGCGACGAAGACCCGATTGCGCTCCGCCGGGTCGACGTGGATCGCCCGAACATCGTCGTCCAGGACGTCTCCGAATCCGGCCATCCGGGGTGCCTCCGGGGCCGAGAGATCGATGACCGCCAGCCGCGGTCCTAGGCCCAGGTAGGCGCGGTCGCCATCGAGCGCAACGGCGTTCATCGAGCCCATCGGGATCTGGGCGATGCGCTCGAGGTTGGCCGTCTCGGATTGGCCCGGGGCCGCGGGATTCGCGGACAACGGTCGGGACGATCCGCTCTGCCCCGCCGTGATGGTCGAGGCCAGGACGATGGTCGCGCCGGCCGCTATCGCCAGGGCGAAGGCCGGGCCATGTGCTCGTCGGGAGCAGGATCGGGCCTGGATCTCGTTGATCGATCGTGGCATCGGCTCGGACATGACGGCACTCTCCCTTGGCGCGGCTGAGCCGGACTGGCGCGAGCGCATTCGGCCGGTACTACGGGGAATGCCCGGCGGGCGTGACCGCCTTGCTCGGGTCAGTCCTCACAGCTTCGATCGACGAGGCAATAGCTGCGCCAGCCGGCCGGCTCGAAGCGAATCCCGACGGCCGCGTGGAGGTCACCGTCTTCGAAGTAGGCGAAGGGCGCGTCGGCCAGGGGCGCAGTCGACGGATCGCGCGAGCCAAGTCGTCGAGTTCGTCCGCGCTCAGCCGATCACGGCCGGCGCTGTCCTGCATGGGTCGTTCCAAGGGCCAGGGATGGATCGGCCGATGGGTCTGGATCGCATCGCCGTCCATGTAGACCGTGGCGCTCTCGAGCTTGGCGTCATGTTCGTTGGGGGCAAGAGGGCGGTCCAGGGCCGCGACCTCGTTGGCCAGCGCATAGAAGCGGGCGGTCTCCAGCCCGATCGGCATCGACGGACTCCCCGGAGGGCAGCGTTGAGGGTTCTTTCCCATCCAATACATCAGATAGGAGCGCATGCGGTGCCGCCGGCCGCGCCAATCGAGCAAGACGTGAGTGGTGGAGCCGTCCGTCTGGCAGCGCTGGATGTCGTCATCGGCAGGATAGTCGAAGAAGGCTCCGCCACCGACGAAGCGCTCGATCTGGGCGACGAGACGATCTTGATCGAGCCGCCCGGTCCGAGGGTGATGCATTTCGAGCTCCGGATATCGGATGTAGCTTCCGTCGCTGTAGAGCGTGAACCACGGCGTCTTGCGGATGTCCTGCTGGAAGTAGGGCGGCGACGGCGGGCCACCCTTGTCTGCGACCTGCAGGATCACGCTCGGGCTCGGTGCCGGAGCATGGATCCCTGCGTCGCGCTGGAGGATGGGCAGGTAGAGAGGGCCCGGAAGCTCGGGCGGGCTCCCGTCGTCGGGCAGGGCCTCGTAGAGGAAGACCCCGCCGGCAGCCAACACCGCCATTCGGTCGCCCTCTACGGCCAGGGCTTGCACTTCGCGTAACCCCTCGACCCGGGCGCGTTCGACCGGATGCGTCGTGTCGTGCAGGTCCAAGACTTGGATCCCGGTCTCGCTGGCAGCGTAGAGTGTGTGCCCGTCGAGCGTCACGTCGACGATGGGGCCAGGGGTCTGGACCGAGGCGAGTTCGACGGGCGCTTCGGCTCGCCGGGTGTCGACGATGGTGAGACCGGAGCCGCCGCCCAGCACGGCTAGTTCGACGTGCTCGGAGATGGCGATGGCCTGAGGAAATCCAATGCCATCGATCGCCAGCCTGCCGAGATCGGTCGGTGCATCCGGATCTCCCGCGTCGACGATCCGCAGGCCCGCCGACTCGGCCAGGTAGACGCGACCATCTCGCGCGGCAAGGTCCAAGGCGGAGACGCCTTCGATCCGGGCTAGAGGCGTATGCCAGCGGCCGGGTTCGAAGATCTGGAGTCCGGCTGCGTAGTCCAGCGCATAGTCCAGCCTGCCGTCGGTGGCGAGGCGCTTGAAGGACTCGTCGGGATAAGGCGGTGGGCAACCGTGATCAACCCTTGGATCGTTGGCGGCTCCGGGGTCGGTGTCCTCGATCGCGATCGGTGTTGGGCCGGCGCCCATCGCTTCCGCGAATGCTCCGAATGGCTCAAAGGTCTGGATTCCACGGATGAGGCGAGGTCCGAGCGTGTCGACGACGATGCCTCGCGTCTCGGTCGCACCGAAGTCCATGCCATAGATGCTCGGAAAGCCATCGAAGGCATCGCCTTCGGCCGGGTCGCTGAAACGCTCGACACGATACTCCGTGCTGCGATCGGCCAGATATAGATGCCGATCGTGAAGCGCCAAGTCCGTAGCGCCGACCGAGATGCGCAGCCATGCGCGCCGGGACAGATCCGTATCGAAGACGTGCAGGCCGCCCCGCGTCAAGCGGCAAGACCCCATCCCGTGCTCCCACCAGCGATACCGTGCTGCCACCAGCGTGTACTGGGCGCCGGTAGCCAAGGCCGTCGGGTAGCCGTCGAGCTGGCCCTGTCCGAGCTCCCTCGGTTCGTCCGGCTTCGATAGATCGATCGATACGATCCGCCCCTCGCCGTTGATGTTGAAGCCGCCCAGCTTGCGATGGGCGCCCAGCACGGCTCGATCACCGTGGATGCGCAGCCAGCGCGCGTCGAAGCCGCAAGCCGGATAGATGGGCGTGCAGTCGGTCTCCGCCGAGATGTCGATCGCGAAGGTCGCCACTTGGCGTGGCGTCGTCGGATTCGAGACATCCAAGACCAGCAGGTCGCGGCCACCGTCGACGACGTAGGCACGTCCGGCCCGGACGCGCACATCATAGGCGTGGCCGGATGTGTCCAGCGAGCCGATTCGACGAGGACGGGCCGGATCGGAGATGTCGTAGGACGCCACCCCGGCCTCCCCGATCGCAAGCCAGAGGACGTCTCCCGCGACATCGAAGGCCTCGATGCTGGCCTCGATCCTGCCGCGTGCGACCGGAGGCGACCCGGCGGGCCGTGCGAAGACGCGCAGCGCGCCCCCGAGCGCGAAGATCCGATCGGCTTCGACGCGAAGCGCGTGGGCCGAGCCACCGGCCAGTGGCCGGATTCGCGGATCGGCCGGGTTGGCGACATCCGCTTCCCAGATGCCCGCCGAGCCGGCCGCGACGAAGACCCGATCGCCTTCCCGCGGATCGACTGCGATATCTCGAACATGGTCGTCGATCACCTCGCTGAAGCCGATCGGACTCGGCGATTCCGGCACCGAAAGGTCGACGACGGCCAGGCGCGGCCCGAGGCCAACGTATGCACGGTCTCCCTCGACCGCGACGGCGTCCATCATGCCCATCGGGATCTGGTCGAGCCGCTCGAGCGTGGCCAGCCCGGACTGGTCGGTCGCCTGCAAGGGGGCCGGGGTCGATCGCGCGCTGCTCGATTGCGCTGTCAGCAGGGCGATGACGATGAGGAGCATCGCGATGCGTGCCGCAGCCGGGAGATTCCGCGCCGGGTCAAGCCAAGGTCTTGCCAGGTCTGCTTCGACTTTGGTTTTACTCACCTCGCCGCGCCTCCCTTCCCGATCCGCTCGCGTCATCGCTCCTGGGCACTCGTCGCCAGTACTACCTTGGATACCATGAACGCGTGACGGCTTTCACCTGCAAGGCCAAGGTAGGGAGAGCGGCCTAGCCCATGAGTCGCTCAGATTGGAGCATGACGTGATCAGCGCCGGCCCTGCGCCGATTGGGAATGGGCTTCGAGGACCACCTCGCTCGGACTGCGACCATCGAGGGCCGCGTTCGGCTCGCCGGTCCAGGCATCGCGCCGAGCTTCGAGGCGTGCGATCAGCTCCGCTCGGCTTTCGACGCCCTCGGCCAGGACCTCATCGTGCCAGAGCAGCCACTGGCGGGTGAGGAGGTGCTCGACCCGGGCCTCCTCCAGGGTCATCCCGTAGACTTCGCTGTCCGGTAGCGGCCGGCCGAACGCCAGGTCTTCGCCCAGGCTTCCATCGTGCGTCAGACCTCGGCGCACCAGGTCCTGCATGCCGATCCCGCGCCAGGCGTCCACCCCGCCGCTGAACCAGAAGTTGCCTGGGCAGGATTCCCAGCGCTCCTCGATGGCCTCGCGTTCGTCGAGCAGGAGGGGCTTGGCCCAGGGTGCCGCGAGATCCTTCTTTTCTTCCAGGAAGGCGAAGAACTGGCGCAGGGAGACCGGGACCGCGCGGGCCTCGGTCTGGCTCTGCATGATCTTGCGGGGCATCCAGTCGAAGACGAAGACCCGCAGGTCGCATTCGCTCATGGACCGGATCGGCACGCCCTGGCCGGCCAGGAAGTCCAGGAAGAGCTCGGCGTTGACCGCGTGGCGCTGGACGGTCTCCTGGCCGCGGCCCTTGGCCTCGAGGTGAAGCTCGAAGTCCCGCACGAATTCTTCGTTCTCCGCTCTCAGCGCCTCGGGATCGAGCTCCAGATTCAGGGCAGCCTCCGGTTCGGCCTCCGGACCCTGGATCAGGCAGGGGCGCGGGCTGGTGTCCGGACCATGCCGTCCGAAGCTGCCCGGGTGGACCGCGTCGGGATCGTATGCGATCGTGATGCCCGCATCGGCATCCTGCCAGTGCAAGGGCCGGCCGTCGCGCTCGCATGCCAGCACCTCGTCGAGGGCTTCCTCCACGAAGCGCGGCAGGGCCCGCAGGACGTCCAGGAGATCCGCGGCGTGGCTCGGAATCAGCGCGCCGCCGGGTGTATTGAAGGCGAACACGTGCGGCCAAGCCTCGTCGCTGGCCACGGTCCAGCCCCCCTTGCGCACTTCGCGCCGCATGGCCGGATGGAGATCGCGCTTGCGATCGTAGTGCAGGCTGATCATGCTGCCGGCCATGCGGTCGAGTAGGCCTCGACTCATCAGGCCCTGACGCATGGCATGCCAGTCGTTGATCTTGGAGTAGAGGACGATGCCGAAGCTCTCGCCCAGGGCCCCGATCACATGGACCAACCAACGACGGCCCCCTCGGGTTTCGATCCAGAATCCGTGTCGATCCCAGAGCTTGCTCCAGGGCGCGCTGCGATAGACCTCGGCGCTGGCCTCGAAGAGATCGGCGACGAGGGTCTCGGGTAGGCTCCAGCCGGCCCAAGTGTCCGGTCGAATCGGGGGGTGGCGATCCCGATCCAGGCCGGCGGTCTCATAGAGGTCGGGTAGCACGCGGTCGATTCCTGGCAGCCGCGCGCGCTCGACGACCTCCAGCTCGTCGCCGGAGAGGATGCTGGCCAGCGGACCCGCCATCTCGGTGTGGCGGACCAGGACCCGGCTCGGCCGCTCGCCCAGCGTCTGGCAGAGCTGGCGCAGGGCATCGGCCATCTGGATGGCCATGCGCTCCGGCTCGGCCGGCGGCTGTGCCAGCAGATCGCCGTAGAGAACGTAGCCCTCGGCCACGCACAACTGGAAGGTCGGTCGACCGTTCGGGCGGTCCTCGAGGGAGATGGGGAAGGGGGCCAGCTCCATCTCGAGCTCGGCGCCCTCCAGCGTGCCGGCCGGGACGCCCCCCTGCATCGCGTCCGGCGCGCCCGAGGGCCCGCGGCGCATGCGGTCCTTGCGCTTACAGCAATGCTTGTACTTCCGACCCGAGCCGCAAGGACAGGGTTCATTGCGCTTGGATGCCATGATCCATTCCCCCTTGTCTCAGCGGTCCCCGGTCTCGCGCGGCTCGAGCTGCTCCAGGTGCAGCCAGAGGGCGCGCAGGTCGCCGTCGGTCATGCGGCCGACGGCCTGCCAGGGCATGAAGGGATCCAACTCGGTGCCGTCGGGGCGGGTGCCCTCGCGCATGGCGGTGAAGAAGTCCGCCTCGCTCCAGTCGCCGATGCCGTCGTCCTCGTCGGGCGTGAGGTTGGCCGCCTCGGGGGCGTCGGGCGGCGCGCCGGGGATGGGGCCGCCGGCCAGGTTGGCGCCGTGGCAGCCCGTGCAGCCGCCGGTGGCGGCCAGGTACTCGCCGTAGGCGGCCGTCTCGGCGCGCGGTGGCGCCTCGTAGCGCACGCGATCCTGGTCGATCAGCTCGGCGGGCAGGAGCGGCAGCTGGCCGGCCAAGAGCAGCAGGCGGGCCAAGGGGCCGACCCGGTTGGCCGGCAGCTCGCGGTCGATCGCCGGGAGGCTCTGCAGGTAGGCCAAGAGTGCGCCCATGTCCGCATCCGAGAGCTCGGCGTACTCCTGGGAGGGCATGAAGAGCAGCGAGCGATCGTCCGGTCCCACCCCGTGACGCAGGGCCCGCAGCCAGTCATCGCGCGTGTAGCGGCGGCCCAGCCCGCCCTCGCCGGCCGTCAGGTTGTCGGCCGACAGGCGGCCCATCATCGGATCGTCGATGAAGACCTCGCCGCCCAGGTCCTCGCCGTGGCAGTCGACGCATTTGGTCACCGCCTCGGCCAGGTAGCGGCCGCGCTCGACGGCCTCGCTGGAGGCGGGCACCGCGATGGGCTGCGGCTCGACCTCGTAGGCGCGCACCATGCGGGCGCCCGAGAAGAGGTAGAGGCCGGCCAAGAGCAGCGCGACCAGCGCGATGAAGGCGAAGAGGATCCATCCCAGTCGTCTCAGCATGGGCCTGCTCCCGTGGGTGGTGACCCGGCGACGGGTGGCCGGGCGGGACCGCGGGAAGCGATCGGCGTTCGCATCCCGCCGAATTCGGCGCAGAGGCTATCATCGCGGCGCGCGGCGCGCCAATCCTTCGTCCCGACCCCGGTGACGGCTTGCTCGACCGAAGGCTCCAGGGCGACCCCGTCGCGTCACGCGGTCGCCCTGGAGCCTTCGGTTCTCTCGCGGCTTGGATCGTCGATCAACCCGATGCTATTCGCAGAGCGCCTTGCCGGCGATGCTGTCGTAGATCAGGTTCAGCGCCGCCGCGTTGGGCGCGAAGAAGGACCGATCCTGCTGGCCGGCCACCAGACCCAGCAGCAGCCGGTCCGTGTCCGGGCCCAGGCCGATGGTGAAGACCTGGAAGCCCAGACCGCGGGCCGTCGAGGCGTCGCGCAGCACCTGGGATTCGGTGCCGGCCGTCGGCCGGCCGTCGGTGAGCAGGATGATGACCGGGTTGTTGGCCTGGATGTGGCGCCGGCCCAAGAGCTCGGCCACCGAGGCCTGGATGCCCAAATCGATGCGGGTGCCGGCGCCCGTCGTCAGCTCGCCCAGCCCGAAGAGCAGGTCGCCCCGCGAGCCGCTGAGCGGGCGGACCATGCGCGCCTCTCGGTCGAAGGCCACGATGGCCGCCTGGTCGCCGGGGAAGGTCATGTTGTTCAGGAAGGCCCGGCCGGCCGTCACCGCCGCATCGAGCTTGCTCCGACCGCTGCCGTCGCCGGCCGGCTCCTGCATGCTGCCCGAGGTGTCGAAGGCCAGGATGACGTCGGCCCGCTGCGGCGTGCATCGGTTGCGGTAGACCGCCGGCAGGTAGATCAGCTTCTCGCCCTCGAAGACGATCACCGAAGGGACCGGGAAGACGGCGCTGCCAGACTCGCCCGAGGCGTCGATGTAGTGGATCTCGGCCCGCACGTTGGTGTCGCGGAAGCCCGGTACGGTGGGCCGGACGCGGTAGCTGAGCACGTCGCCGGAGGCCGGCACGCCGTCCAGGCTCCAGGTGAGCATGCGCGTGGCCGGGTCCCAACTGTCCGGTGGCGGGATGATCGAGCCCAATTCGAGCTGCATGTCACCCGGGACGATGTCGGTGACCGTGGCCTCGTCGATCACCCGGGCCGCCGTCAGGCGGCGCGCGATGGCGCGGTAGACGTCGGCCAGCTCGGCCTCGCTGGGGGCCGAGAAGAAGTAGTCGGGCCGGCTGGCCATCTCGCGCAAGAGGTCCTGGTTGACCGTCAGGCCCAGGCCGATGGTGTAGAGCGTGGCCGGCGTGTCCTTGAGCCGCTCGGCGGCAGCCTCCACGCCGGGCCGGTTGGTGGGCTTGCCGTCGGTCATCATCACCGCCACCTGGGGCGCGTCGTCGCGCGCCGCGGGCCCGCTGAGCTCCTCGCCGGCCTTGTCCATGGCGTCGATGTAGTTGGTCTGCCCGCCCGGCTCCAGATCGGCGATGGCGCGCACCGCCTCGCGCAGGTCGCCCGTCAGCGGCTGCAGCACGGTGGCCGTGGTGTCGAAGGAGACCACCGCCACCTGGGCCCCGCGCGGGTTGAGCTCGTTGATGAAGGCCAAGGCCGCGGCCTGGGCGGCGGCCATCGGCGCGCCGGACATCGAGCCCGACTCGTCGATGATCAGGGCCACGTCCAGCCGGCCATCGCCCAAGGGGCAGCTTCCGGAGACCCGCAGCTGCACCGTCACCGGATCGCCCTGGGTGACCTGCAAGGGCGCGGCGATCTTGTCGACCTCGACGTCGCACTTGTCGCTGGGGATGCTCGGGACCTGGCCCGGCACCGGACCGTCCGGATCGAAGACCAGGACCCGGTTGCCCGGCGGGTCGGGTACCAGCACCCGGCCGTCGTCGGCGGCCGAGACGTCGTTGGCCGTGCCCTGGGTCAGGGGCATCCAGACCGTGAGCAGTGTACCGGAGCGGTCGTACTTCCAGATGCGGCCGTCGCGGCCTAGCACGTAGACGCGGCCGGCCGCCACGTCCACCCGCAAGGGGTTGATCAGCAGGTCGATGCTGCCGCTGCGACCGCCGTCCAGGTTGCGCAGGTCGATGCGCGTCTCGGCCTGGTCGGCCAGGTAGACCGTGTCGCCCTCGATGGCCACATCGGAGACGGCCAGGTAGCTCGTGTCGCCGCCCGTGGCCAGGGGCCAGGCGCGCTCGGTGTTGCCGGCCCGGTCGAGCAGCCAGACCTGCTGGCCGGCCAGGTCGAGCGCGGCGATGCGATCGGTATCGCCGTCGGCGGCCGTGATGTAGCTGTCGTCCGGCACGTCGAAGCGCCACTGGCGGGCCGGATCGGCATGCGAGCAGGCGATGGCCCGACCCTCGGCGTAGCAGGGCCAGGGCGCGCCGCCGATGATGTCGATGGCGTAGTCGTCGGCCCGCCATTGCTGCTGCGGCCGGCCGTCGCGGGTCCAGAGCTGCATGCGGTCCGAGCGGTCGAGCACGAAGCTGCTGCCGGCCAGCGCGGCCGCCACGCGGCGCGGCGTCTCGATCTCGCCCAGGGTCTCGTTGTTCTCGCCCCAGAGCTGCGGATCGCTGCCGTAGTCGTTGCGGTCGGCGATGCGCGCGATGCCGTTGAAGCCCGAGCGGATCACCGTGACCACCGCGCCGCCCCCCGGCCCGACCGCCAGCCAGCGCGAGCCGGAGAGGTCCAGGGCGCCCTGGAACTGCCCGCTGGCGCTCCAGCCCACGAAGCGACCGGACTGCATCACCGCATAGGCCCGATTGGCCTCGTCGACCGCCACGTCCAGCGTGGCCGAGTCTTCGAGGCGGCGCTCGACCCGCAGCAGCGTGCTGGCGGTGATGCCGCCGGGTCCGCCCGCCTCGAAGACATAGATCGCGCCGTCGGCCGCCAGGTAGATCCGGCCGTCGGGCCCCACGTCCAGGCCCTCGGCGCTGAGGATGGGGAAGGCCTCGTCGCGCCAGGTGGCCAGGCGGTTGCCGTCCACGTCGTAGACGTCGATGACCGCCAGGCCGCGATCCAGGCGCGAGACGTAGACGCGCTGGTTGGGCCCGAAGGCCAGGCCGCGCCCGCCGGCATTCCAGTTGCGCGCATTCGAACCGTCGCGGTCGTAGATCCGGCTTTGGGCATTGCCCAGCACGTAGACCCGGCTGCCGCCCACCGCCACGTCGACCGGGCTGCCGATGCCCTCGACCGTCCACTGGTCGATGATCGAGCCGGTAGCGCTCAGGTGGTAGGCTTCGTCGCTGCGGCTGTCGACCAGGTAGATCGTCTGGTCGCTGGCCACGTCGATGCCGCCCGGTCGCTCGAGTTGCGGAACCTCCAGGCCGGCCGTGGTGGTCGTCCAGGTGTCGACCAGCCGGTAGCCCTCGCTGGGCTGGCCTTGGGCCTGCGCGCCGGCGGCTTGCAGCCAGAGCCCGGTCGCCAGCAAGCAGGCCACCAGGAGGCCCAGCGTCCCGAAGCCGCTGATTCGAATTCGTCGCCGTCGCATGGGTCCCCCCTCGAGGCCGGTTGGCCGATGTCCACGACCCGGCCGGGCGGGGTCGGCACCCCGCCGGTCGTGGTGAATAACACGCGGGCTCGCTCGAACGATAGTCGAGCCATGTTAGCGATCTGTGAAGACCGGGCCGCAGCACCCCGGTCAGGGGCTCATTGACAAGGGATGGCCGCCGCGATCTGGCGGTAGATCTCGGCCAGGTCGTCGGCATTCGGCGCGAAGAAGGCCCGCGCGGCGTTGCCGGCCACCCGCTGGAGCAGCGCCATGTCCGGATCGCCCCCCAGGCCGATGGTGAAGCGGATGATGCCGGCCGCCTCGGCCCGCGCCGCCGCCGCCTCGACCTCGGTCGGGCTGATGCCCGATGGCTGGCCGTCGGTGAGCAATACGATCACCGGCAGGTGGCGGTTATCCCGATCCTCCAGCGCGGATCTGGCCACGTCCAGGCCCAGGTCGATGCGCGTGCCCGCGCCCACCGGTAGCCGGTCCAGCGCGCCGGCCACCTGCAGCTGATCGCCGCTGAGCGGCTGGACCAGCTCGGCCTGGCCGTTGAAGGCCACGATGGCCACCCGATCCTGGGGTAGGTTCATCCGGTCGATGAAGATGCGCGCCGCGCGCACCGCCTCCTGCAGCTTGACGCCGCCGTTCTCGCGCATGCTGGTCGAGGTGTCGATGACCAGTACCACGTCGGCGTTGGTGGGCTTGCATTGCTGCTTGTAGAGCAGGGGCAGGTGCAGGCTCCAGCGCTCGGGCGCCACCACCTCGACCATGGGGATGGGGAACTCGATCCTGCCGGCCACCGACAGGCCGTCGACGTAGTCGGCCACCGCCCGGACGTTGGTCGGGTGCAGGCCGGCCTCCAGGGGCTCGACCCGGTAGCGCAGGTGCATGCCCGAGGGGGGCACGCGGGTCAGGTTCCAGGTCAGGGTGTTGCTGGCGGCGTCGAACCGGGCGCTGGGGTAGGCCGTGCCGGCCTTGTACTCCATGTTGGCCGGCAGCTCGTCGACCAGGGTCACCTGCTCGAGCAGCACCGAGGCCGCCACGCGCCGCGCGATGAGGTCGTAGACCCGGCTCAGGTCGTACTCGGTCGGCGCGTCGAAGTAGAAGTTGGGCGCCGTGGCCACCTGGCGCAGGAAGTCGCCGGCCGCGTCCAAGCCCAGGCCGATGGTGTAGATCTCCGGCGCGCCCTCGGCGCGGAACTGGCCGGCCATGCGCAGGATCTCGCCGGCGCCGCCCGAGGGCCGGCCGTCGGTGAGCAGGATGATCACCGGCTTGGCCTCGGGCCGGGCGCGGGGGCTGTGGAACTCCTCGTCGGCCATCAGCATGGCCTCGAGCATGTTGGTGCCGGCGTCATCGCCCAGGTCGGGGATGGCGCGCAGGAGCTCGCGCGGGTTGTCGGTCAGCGGCTGGACCAGATCGACGTCGGTCGAGAAGCTGATGAGTCCCACCTGGTTCAGGCTGTAGTCCAGCTGGCCGATGAACTCCAGCGCCGCGCTGCGCGCCGCCGACATCTTGGCGCCGCTCATCGAGCCCGAGGTGTCGACCAAGAGCAGGATGTCCGAGCGCCCGTCGGCCAAGGGGCACTCGCCGTCGATTCGCAGGCTGACCTGGACCGAGAAGCCCAGGTCGATGCGCGCGGGCGAGGCCAGCTTGTCGTGCTCGAGCAGGCAGCGCGCCTCGAAGCCGGGCAGCTGGCCCGGCTGGGCATCCGGATCCGGCTCGAAGACCGCGATCTCGTCCGTCTCGTCCATGGCCACGTAGACCCGCCCATCCGGTCCCACCGCCAGGTCGTTGGCCCTCGGCGGCCGCCGGGCCTCGGGATCCAGGGCCCAGGCGGCCACCGGCCGAGCCTCTCCGTCCAGCTTGAGCACCCAGCCCTCGCGGAGTAGGGCATAGATGTGCCCGTCCTGGCCCACATCGATGCGCTGGGGGCTGCCCGGCAGGGTCCAGCCCTGCTCCAGCTGTCCGTCGGCCATGGCGCGGGCCTCGAGCTGCCCGCTGGTGCGATTGAGCAGATAGATCCGGCCCTCGCCCAGGGCGATGTCGGCCACGCTGGTGAAGCCATCGGGCGGCGAGATGGCCCATTCGCCCAAGGGATTGCCGCTGAAGTCCAGCGCGTAGACGCGCTGATCGCCCATGTCGAAGACGGCCACCGCGTTGCCCGCGCCGGCCAGATCGAAGCTGTCGACCGCCGTCAGCCAGCTGTAGGCATTGCCTTCCCGCGGGTCGGAGCCCGGCGGCTCCCAGCTCCAGAGCTCGTCGCCCGTCTCGCTCCGGTAGCGCATGCGCCGGCCCTCGATGGTATAGACCGATCCGCGCCCGCCGGCCGCGATGTCGTGCATGCCGCCGCCGCCGAACTGCGCCACGGGGCTGCCGTCACCGCTCCAGGACTGAACCCGGGGCCAGTTGTCCAGGATGAAGAGCCGGTCGTCGGCGTTGGCCGAGAGCCGCCGCGGCCCCTCGATGGTGCCCAGGGGGGCAAAGGGACCGCCCCAATCGTCGGCCGTCAGCTCGATCCGCCGCCGGTCCGGATAATGACGCAGGCCGGTGAAGCCCTCGCGGTAGTCCTGTACACTGGTCATCAGCCCCTGGCCGGGCCCGACGGCGATGCCGCGCCCGCCGGGCGTGCGCAGGGTGGCGATGACGCCGCCATCGCGGATGCGGTACAGGGCCAGCTCGCCGAGCACATAGATGTCCCCGTCCTCGTCCACCGCCACGTCCAGCGGGATCTGGGTCTGCCCGTCCAGGGTCACGCCGAAGCCGCCGATGATCAGCCCGTCGCGATCGAAACTGCGCACCACCGGACCCGAGTTGGTGCCACCGATGTCGGTGACCAGGACGCCGCCGTTCGGACGCACCGCCACGCCCCAAGGCTCGCCGAAGCCGTCGTCGCCGCCCTCCCAGCGATCGATGGTCTGGCCGCTGGTATCCAGGACGACCACATCCTGTTGCGAGGGCCGGCTGACGTAGAGCCGTCCGCGCGCGGCGTCCCAGGCCAGGCCGGCCGGCCCGCCGGCCAGCGTCCAGCTCTCGCGCAGCTGGCCGGCCGGCGAGAGGACGTGGATCCGGTCGGCCTCCGGATCGCTGACGTAGATCGCATCTTCCGCGGCCGCCACGTCGCGCGGCTGGCCCAGGCTGCCGTCCTCGCCCCAGAGCGTCCGGGGCTGGCCCAGCCGGTCGAGCTCGTGCACCAGGCCCAGGCTGTGGTCGGCCACCAGGATGCGCCCGTCCGGCGCGACCTCGACGCCCCAGGGTCCCTTGAAGACACCCGGGATGCGCGGCTCTTCGGCCGAGACCAGGCTGTCGACGCGGTGGTAGGCCTCGCCCAGCTGCTGGGCGCGCGCCGATGGCGGCTCGTCGGACGGCGCGATCGTGAGGAGGGCGGCCAGGAGCAGGGCCAGACCGGGGATGCGGAGGCGAGAGATGGAGCGCATGCGGCTTCTTCCTGTGTTGGCGGTCGTCATGGTCGTCACGGGACGGGCGGACTTCGAGATCGAAGGGATCAGGGCAGCGGACAGGCCGGCAAGGCCGTCGGCGTGGCCGGCGGCAGGGCGGTCGGAACCGGGACCCCACAGCCGCTCCAGTAGGTGAACCGGACCGTCGCCCGCCGCGAGATGCCCAGAGCCGGGCGATCGACGCGCTGGACCAGCGGGCTGTTGGGGCAGGCGATATAGCCCGGCGGTAGTTGGGCCAGGCGCACGGTGTATGGCGGCGGTTGACAGATCAGGACGCGGGCCGAAGGCGGCGCCGAAGGTCGGTCCTGTACCAGCGAGCCCACCCACAGGACCTTGCCATCGGAGCCCTGGACCACGGCGCTGGCCGGCGCCAGGTCGCGGCCGGCCAGGGCGTCGCCAGCATCCCAGATGCCGTTGCAGCCGGGGCAGTCGTAGCCGCCGGCGCCGACGATGTCGGCAAAGCCCTGGATCTCCAGCTGCCAGGCGCTGCCGGCCGGGCAGCTGGCCGGCGTGGCCGGGGCCGGCGGCAAGGTGGGCGGCGGCGTGGGGCCGGTGCTGCCGCCGGTGGGCGTCGGCTGCGGCGGGCCGGGCGTGGCGGTGGGCACGATGGCCACGACCGCCGGCTCGCCGAAGCGGAAGGTCCGTCGCGTGCCGTCGGCGTCCAGGTAGCGCACGCTGGCCTGGCCGACCTCGCCGGTGCCGGCGCCGATGACCTGGGCGCGCCAGGTATAGGTCAGCCCGCCGGTCGGCAGGGCCGGCCGGGTCCACTGCAGGCGGTCGCCGACCACCAGGGGCGGCGGGGCCCCGCTGCCGGGAACATAGCGCGCGAAGCCGGGCGATGGCCCGTCCTCGACGACCAGGTCGGTCAGGTTGAGCGCCGCCACCACGTCGAGGATGGTGCGGTAGATCTTGTCCAGGTCGACCACGTCGGGCGCGTAGTAGAAGTCCGAAGGCGTCGAGGCCAGGGACTCCATCAAGAGCGAGTCGATGAAGTTGCCCAGGCCCACGGTGACCACGTAGGTTCGCCGCGCGCGGGCGCGCTCGGCGGCCACCAGGGCGGCGGTGCTGGGCTCGGGGGCCATCGGCCGGCTGGGGTCGCCGTCGGTCAGCAGGATGATGACCGGCAGGGCGTCCGGCCGGCCCTCGTCGCGCAAGTGATCGGAGGCCTGGCGCAGGGCGGCGTAGATGTTGGTGGCGCTGCCGTCGGTCACCAGGCCGTCCATGGCCGCGTCCAGGCTGGGCCGGTCGGCGCTGAGCGGGTGGGCCACCCGCGCATCCGTGCTGAAGGCCACCACGCCGGCCCGGTGGTACTGGAAGTCCAGCCCGTCCAGGAAGCGCTTGGCCGCCTGGACGGCGCCTTCCAGCTTGCCGTTGCGCATGGACTTGCTGGTGTCGATGATCAGGGCCACGTCGGCACCGCTGACCGCACCGGGCGGGCAGACCGCGCTGAGCTGCAGGGTCACCAGGGCCGTGCCGCAGCGATCCAGGCTGCTCGGATCGACCGTCTTGGTGCCCTGCACCTGGCAGGAGGAGGCCGAGATCGGCGGATCGGGCGGAACCGGGGTCGGCGTCGGCGGCGTGCCGGTCGCGTAGACCCGCACCTGGCCGGTCTCCTCGTCCAGCACGTAGATCCGGCCCTCCAGGCCGACCGTCAGGTCGATGGGCTCGCCGGGGACGAAGAAGCGCGCCACCAGCCGGCCGTCCGGCCGGTGCACGCGGATCAAGCCGTCGCTGAAGAGCACCGCCACCAGGAGCTCGCCATCGCTCTGCGCGCCGACACCGATGCGGAAGGGTCCCGAGCTCTCGAGCATGGTCCAGCGAGCGAAGTCGTCGGGCAGGTAGGGTGGCGGCCAGGCCAAGACGGCGTCGCCGATCAGGTCGGTGGCGAAGAGGGTGCCGTCCGGCGCCACGTCGAGGTCGGCCGGGAAGCCGTTCTCGACCCCGCGCGGGATGACCTCGCCGGAGACGCGGCCGTCGGCGCGGCCGAACCAGACCATGGCCCCGCGCTCGGGGTCGCTGTACCAGACGCGGCCGGCCGCCGCCGCCACGCCCGTGCCGGTGGCCCCGTCGTGCTCGCGCTCCCAGGCCGGGCTGCCGTCGGCCAGGTAGCGCCCGACGGTCGAATGCAGCCGCGGCGAGGGCGCCCAGCGGCCGAGGTAGAGATCGCCGCCCGGCTCGGCCGCCAGG
This sequence comes from uncultured Anaerolineales bacterium, assembly GCA_964549495.1. Lineage (GTDB taxonomy): Bacteria > Chloroflexota > Anaerolineae > Epilineales > Epilineaceae > JACKBJ01. Next base: position 27,721 of record CAZJWJ010000057.1, read on the forward strand.
TCCAGACTGTCCAAGGGCACCGGTCGGCGCTCGACCTCCTGCCCGTCCGCGCTCAGCGCCACCGCCTCCTCGGCCGGCCCGTCCAGCAGCCAGATCTGCTGCTCCGGCCCGGTGGTGATGCTGTTGGGTGCCGGCAACCCGTGGGCGTCGGCCGGCCAAACCGCCTCGAGGCGGTAGCCGGGCAAGGGCGCGGCCGGGGCCTGGGGCGCCAAGGCCAAGAGGACCAGCAGCGCGCCGAAGGCGGCCAGGACGGTCGGGGTGGAGAGACGTCGGGCCTGGAACATACGATACTCTCGGCGATCTCGGAACGGGCGCCGCGTCGGGCGCGCCGGACGATGGCGGATGAAGGTGAGGGCGATGAGCGTCGAGCCGATGATGCTCGAATTGTACACGGGAGACGATGGAGCCGCGCGGCCCTTCGAGACCTCGTTCGGGTCCAGCGATCCCGACGTGACTTCAGACGTCCGGCGGGCGCTCGGTGTGACGGGACGAGTCCGAGCGTCGGGGCCGGCGAGGAGCGCGAGCACGAACGCGGCCCTGCTCGGATCGAGCAGACCTCGAGTCGCCTGCGCTCGGGGTCAGGAGCGCGCCGGCTCCGGGTCCCGCGAATCGACGAGCACCGCGCGCGCCGGCGCGCCATCCGCCCCGACCAGCTTGAGCGGCAGGCAGATCAGCTCGTAGTCGCCGGCCGGCACCGCGCCGAGGTCCAAGCCCTCGAGCGGGATCGCTCCCGCCGCCAGCAGGATCCGGTGCGGCGCCGCCAGATCCTCCCACAGCGCGATCGAGGGCCCATCGATGCCGACCAGCCGGACGCCGCGCTCGACCAGAAAGCCCGCGCCGGAAGCGTCCAGCGCCGCGAAGTCGGATCGGAAGCCGTCGCCCTCGCCCTTGGCCACGGCCGGCCGAGGATCGAGGCGCTCTTCCGAGGAGTCCTCGTCTCGCCGCGCGGGCCGGGACCCGTCTTCCGGCGCGGGCCGGGATCCACTCCGGCCCGTCCCCGTCGCGCCCTGGCTTCGCAGAAGGACCCGCGGCGGGCAATCGCGCCAGTCGAGCGTCGCCAGCAGGTCGGCATCGATAGGGCCGGTGGCCGGGAGATGGAAGACCCGGGCCGGTCCGATCAACGCATCCAGCGGCAGCGCGTCGACGGGGGGCCCTTCGGCCAGGTAGTGTAGCGGGGCGTCGACGTGGGTGCCGCTGTGGACGCTGCCGGCCATGCGGCTCAGGTTGCAGCCATCGGCCTCCAGCTCGGCGATGCGCTCCAGCTCGAAGGGCGGGTCGCCCGGCCAGACCACCAGCGCCGGCGACAGCGGCCGGCTGATGTCGAGGATGCGGCGCGCGCCGCGCCCATCCGATCCGGTCACGGGGTGGCCGTCACCGTCGGGGTTTGCGGATCGCCTGGCGTCGTCGCCGGCGTGGGCGATTCGGTGGCCGGTGTCTCCCCGACCGTCGGGCTGGGGCTGGGCTCGGGATGCAGGCGCAGCAGGAAGGGCAGGTAGATGCCGGGCGCTGCATCCGAGGTCGGCGTGCGGCTCGGGATCTCGGTGGCCGTCGGGCTGGGCGACGGGAAGGTCGGTGCCGGACCTGGCTCGGTCGGCTCGGGCGGCGGGAAGGTCGGGAAGGGCACCAGGGTCGGCAGCGGCTCGACGCTGGGCTCGACGATGGGGGTCGAGGAGCTGATCGGTGTCGGCAGCTCGTCGGTGGGCTCGATGGTCGGGCTGGGCTGGTTCGGGGTCGCCGTGACCGCGGTGGATCCCACCGGTCGCCAGGCGGCGGCGAAGCCATCGGTCAGGGTGGTGCCCAGGTTCTCCGCGCCGGTGGCCGGCGCGACCTGCAAGCGACGCTCCAGCGAGCCCAGCGCGCCGGCATCGAAGGCCAGCCAGGCGCCGTCCGGCGACCAGGCCGGGCGGCGCAGGTCCAGGTTGTTCGAACGCAGGATGGTTCCCATCTCGCCCGTCTCCAGATCCAGCAACCAGATGTCGTGGCGGCTGCGGGCCGAGGAGAGCTCGAAGGGGCCCGAGGCGAAGGCGATGCGCCGCCCATCCGGCGACCAGGCCGGCTCGATGTCGTCCCAACCGGGATGGCCCAAGAGGCGGCTCAGCTCCGCGCTCTGGCGATCGAAGACGTAGAGGTCGGCGCCGCCGCCGGCCTCCTGGCGCAGCTCGAAGAGGATGCGGCGGCCGTCGGGCGACCAGGCCGGCCGGCCGATGATGCGCGCCCCGCCCTCGATCAGGGTCAGGATGCGCTGATCCGAGCCGTTGGGCCGCACCAGGGCCAGGGCCGAGCTCTGCAGCGCGCCGTCCAGCTCGGTATGCCGCGCGAAGGCGATCCAGGCGCCGTCCGGTGACCAGGCCGGCTGCAGATCCACCGGCCCGTCGGTGACGGCAAAGACCTCGCCCTCGACCGTGTCGAGCACGAAGAGGCCCCGATCCGCCTCGGCGGCCGGCGCCGAGAAGACCAGCTGCCGGCCGTCCGGCGACCAGGCCGGCGCGGTCTCGGAGCTGCCCGGCGACTCGAGCAGCGCGCGCCGGTTGACACCGGTCGCATCGATGGTGAAGAGGTCGATCGAGGCATCGTCGGTCAGGTCGGTGAAGGCCAGGCTGGGCTCGGCCTGCGCGCTGGCCGGCATCTGGCGGGGGGGCAAGAGCCCGGCCAGGCTGGTGACGAGGAGGCCGAGGACCAGGATCGAGAGGATCGGGCGTGCGGGATGCGGGGGTCGTGTCTGGCGCATGATGTCCTGCAGGATGGCTGCGATGATTTCGGGATCGTCGGTCGATCGGGCGCGCAGGCCTTCCCTGCGGCGCCGGCCGCGGATCTTCAACGCGCCGCCCGAGGAGCCCGTTACGCGCAGGTCCGAATCGGATGGGTCGGGTCCCGCGCGTCGATCCGGGCGCTCCGGTGCGGCCTCCGGGCGACTTGACACATGCGCGAGCTCAGGGCGACAGCCGCTCGATCCGCCAGCCGCCCTCGCCATCCCCTTGGAAACGCAAGCGATCGTGCAAGCGGCTGGGCCGGCCTTGCCAGAACTCGAAGGCATCGGGTCGCAGGCGGTAGCCGCCCCAGTCGTCGGGGCGAGGGATCTCGCGGCCGGCGTAACGACGCTCGAGGGCCGCCACCTCCGCCTCCAGGCGCTCCCTGGACTCCAGCACCCGACTCTGCCGCGAGGCCCGGGCGCCGATCTGGCTGCCGCGCGGCCGGCCGGCAAAGTAGGCGTCGGACTCCGCCGGCGGCACCCGCGAGACCTCACCCTCCACCCGCACCTGACGGTGCAGCGGCTGCCAGTGGAAGACCAGGGCCGCGCGAGGGTTGACCTCCAGATCGGCCGCCTTGCGGCTGCCGTAGTTGGTGAAGAAGCTCAGGCCCTGCGCCGAGCTGTCCTTGAGCAGCACCATGCGCGCCGAGGGCCGGCCGTCGGCATCGGCGGTGGCCAAGGTCATCGCGTTGGGCTCGGCGATGCCGGCCGCCACCGCCTCGCGCAGCCAGCGCTCGAAGAGCGCCAGCGGATCCTCGCCTGCCGAAGCCCGGTCGAGCCGACCCCGGTCGTAGCCGATGCGCAGCGCGTCGAAGCCCTCGCTGGCCGAGGCCACGGATCAGTCCTCCAAGACCAAGCGATGGTACTTCTTCTTGCCGGCCCGCAGCAGGATCCCCCCATCGACCAGATCGCCGCTACCCAGTCGCGCCTGCATGTCCTCGACCCGCGCGTCGTTGACGTAGACCCCGCCCTGCTTCATCAGCCGCTTGGCCTCGCCCCGCGAGCCGCAGAGCCCCACCTCGGCAAAGATCCCCAGCAGGTCGATGCCATCTTCCAGCTGCGCCGCGTCGATGTCGGTGCTGGGCATGGCGCCCAGGTCACCCGCCGCGCCGCTCCGGAAGGCCGCGTCCGCCGTCTCCCGCGCCTCCTCGGCGGCCTTTCGGCCATGGGTGATCCGCGTGGCCTCGAAGGCCAGCACCTGCTTGGCCTCGCGGATCCGGGCACCTTCGAGGGCCTCGAGCCGCTCGATCTCCTCCAGCGGCAGGAAGGTGAAAGTGCGCAGGAAGCGGCCGACATCCGGGTCCTTGCAGTTGTACCAGTACTGGAAGAAGTCGTAGGGTGCGAGCATCTCCGCATCCAGCCAGACCGCGTTGCCCATGGTCTTGCCCAGCTTCTGGCCCTCGGCATCCGTCAAGAGCGGGAAGGTCATGGCCTGCACGGTCGCGCCCTCGACGCGGCGGATCAAATCGACGCCGGCCAGGATGTTGCCCCATTGGTCGTTGCCGCCCATTTGCAGCCGGCAGCCATGCTCGCGATAGAGATGCAGGTAGTCGTAGGCTTGCAGCAGCTGGTAGTTGAACTCGATGAAGTTCAGTCCTTCCTCGCGCTCCAGCCGCTGGCGATAGGCCTCGGCGGCCAGCATGCGGTTGACGCTGAAGTGCCGGCCGATGTCGCGCAGGAAGTCCACATAACGCAGTTCGAGCAACCAGTCGGCGTTGTCGACCGCCGTCGCCCGACCCTCGTCGATGCCCAGGTAATGGTCCAGCTGCTCGTGGATGCCCTCGCCAAAGCCGCGGATGGTCTGCTCGTCGAGCATCTGCCGCAGCTCGGTCTTGCCCGATGGGTCGCCGATCATCGTCGTGCCGCTGCCGACCAGGGCGATGGGGTGATGGCCGGCCCGCTGCAGGTGCATCATGGCCATGATCGGCACCAGGCTGCCGGCGTGCAGGCTGCGGGCCGTGCTGTCGAAGCCGATGTAGAAGCGGACCGGCTCCGCGTCCAAGAGCTCGCGCAGGGCCTCTGCGTCGGTCACCTGCTCCAGCAGCCCCCGCTCGCGCAGGACATCGAAGACGCCTTGGCTCATCATCCACCTCGGTACGGATGGGATCGGATCGTCATCTCATTCTGGCGCGCCAATGGTAGCATCGAGCGCGATGGCCGCTGCGAAGCGCCCGGTTCGCCCGCCCTCCGCGCGGTGGGAGTAGAACCGGTCCAGATCCCGGACCGTGGAGATCCCCGCCACCTCGATCCGCTCGGGCCGCAGTCCCGCCGCCTCGAGCTCCCTACGATTTGCCGCCCACAGATCGACCCTCGGTCGCCCGCCTCCCCCGAGCCCCTCCGCGTCGCCGAGGACCTTCGCGTTCCTCTCATCGCCGAGGACGATCCCTTCCCCCGCCTCACCATATCGCGCTCGAAACCGGACCGCCACCTCCCAGCCCACCTCGAAGTCCTCCGGACCGATCGAGGGGCCGATGGCCGCGATCAGGTCCGCCGGCCGGCAGCCGAAGGCCCGCTCCATCGCGGCCACCGTCCGGCCGGCCACCCCCGCCACCGTCCCCCGCCACCCCGCATGCGCCGCGCCGACCACCCCCCTCCTCGGATCGCAGATCAGCACCGGCACGCAATCCGCCACCAGGATCGCCAGCCAGAGCCCCGGCCGATCCGTCACCAAGCCGTCCACCCCGGCCATCGCATCGCCATGCTCCCAACTCCCCCGCCCTGCCTGTGCCTCCCCGACCACCGTCACCCCCGCCCCATGCACCTGCTCGGCCCAGCAAACCCGATCCAACCCCGTCCCGAGCGCCCCCGCCCACCGCCGCCGGTTCTCGAGCACATCCGCCTCCCGATCCCCGACATGCAGCCCCAGATTCAGCCCCGCGAAGTCCCCCCGACTCACCCCGCCCCCTCGCTCGCTCACCCCATGCTCCACCCCCGCCACCCGCCCCAGCCCCTCGAAGCGCAGCACCTCGATCCCGCTTTGCACCCTCACCACTCTCCTCGCCCCCATTGTTCTCTTCCCCCCC
>CAZJWJ010000058.1:0-33447 GCA_964549495.1 uncultured Anaerolineales bacterium
CCATCGACCAGCATGTAGCGCAAGGAGAAGTCCTGCGCCATGCGCACCATGGCGTCGTAGACGGCCGAGTCGCCGTGGGGGTGGAACTTGCCCAGGACGTCGCCGACGGTGGTGGCGCTCTTGCGGTAGGGCCGATCGGGCCGCAGGCCGCTGTCGTACATGGTGTAGAGGATGCGGCGCTGGACGGGCTTGAGGCCGTCGCGCGCATCGGGCAGCGCGCGCGAGGTGATCACGCTCATCGCGTAATCGAGGAAGGCCTCGCGCATCTCGCGCTCGATGTTGACCAGCTTGACGGTGGGGCGTTCATCCATGGGATCGGACCTCGCAGTCTGCGATGGAGTCAACCCATGAATGATAGCAGTTCGGCCGCTCCTAGACCTCTCTCGGCGGCGCCGATCGGCAGCTTTCCGTCGACGCCCGCCGGCTCACGATATCATCGGTTGCGGCGCTGCTGCAGGAGGGGAAGCCACAGATCCACGATCTCCGGAGTACCGGGCGTGCCGCGAGTCGCCCCGCGGGTCGGCGTGGGCGCCACCGTCGGCGTCTCCTCGCCGCCACCGGTCGGCGTCGGGGAGATCGGGCGGGGCGTCGGCGTATTGGGCGGTCCGACGCTGGGCGTGGCCGTGGGCGGCGGACCGTCGGGATCGTAGCGCAAGAGGCCCCAGCCCTCGGTGCCCAGCCAGACGTGGCCGTTGGGCGCCACCGCCACCACCGAGATGTCGTTGGACATCACCGCGCTCTGGCCCGGCGCCAGGGAGATGGGCTCACTGGCCGGGTCGGGCGTGGCGAAGACGTGCAGGCCGGCGATGTCGCGGTCCTCGCGCCAGCTGTCCGGCGTGGCCGAGTCGCGGGCCGCCCCGCCGCGGCTGGTGCCGACCCAGACCCTGCCCTGCCGGTCGCGGGCGATGCTGCGCACCGCGCCGCCGCGCTCGAAGACCCGAGCCTCCCAGCTGTCGCCGGCGCCCAGGTTGATCGGCGCCGGCAGGAAGGGCCAGCCGGCCACCAGATCGGCCTGGGTCATGGCCCGCGTGCCGTAGCTGCCCACCCAGGCCCGACCATCGCCCTCGGCCATCACGCTCAAGACCTCGGCGTAGACCGTGCCCGAGGCAAAGGACTCCAGGCCGTTGCGGGTGTCGAACTTCTGCCAGCGGTCTTCCTCGATGTCATAGCGGACCACGCCGCCGCCCACCAAGCGGCCACCCGGCGAGCCCATCGAATCCGGCAGGGTGCTGTGGTGTTCGGAGGCCACCCAGACCTCGCCGGCCTCACAGCTGACGTCGATGTCGGTGACGTTGTTGGAGGCCAGGGTCGGGAACTCGAAGTGGCGCCAGCCGTCCTGTCCGGGCTGGTGCACCGAGGCGCCGGGCGTCAGGACATCGACCCCGCCGCCCCAGCCCTCGGCCCGGTTGCCGCTGCCGACCCAGATCTCGCCCTCGCAGCCGCGGGCCAGCGAGGAGATGCTGCCATCGCGCAAGCCGGCCGAAGCGCCGCCGGTGTTCTCGATGCCGCGCAGGGTCCAGGACTCGCCGTCGAAGACCGCCAGCCCGCCGTTGTCGTAGGCCCGGCGGCCGGAATTCCAGATGGTCTCCAGGCTGCCGAACCAGACCCGGTCGCCCTGGGTCATCACCGCCTGCACGTTGTCACCGCCCAAGCCGGTCCAGGGCGCCTGACCGTCGGCATCCGTGCCGCGCATGTCGTAGCGCTGCCAGAGATCGTCGGCCACCGGATCGGTGCCCCGGGTGTCGATGTCGACCACGCCGGCGCCGAAGAGCGGCTGCTGGCGGTTACCGGTGGCCACCCAGACGTGGCCCTCCCAGCGCGAGCCGGCCTGGCCGAAGTCGATGTCGGTGATGAAGTTGGTCGGCGGCGCCTTGTCGGTGGTCAGCGCATCGCCCAGGGTGAGTTCGGACAGGTCCAGCGGCATGATGCCGCCGGCCCGGCCCAGCTCCGGCCCCGTGCCCACCCAGGCCTTGCCGCTGCCGATGGCCAGGGCCTGCACCCGATTGCGCGCCAGGCCGTCGACGGTGGTGAAGTCGTAGCCGCGGTCGAAGTTCCAGATGTCATCGCTGCGGATGGTCGGCGTGCCCTTGTGATCCAGCACCGACAGGCCGCCGTTGCTGCGCCCGATCCAGACCGTATCGGCCAGTTCCGACTCGCCGGGCGGCCCCACCGCGATGGCCTCGACCGTATCGCCCACCCGCCGATCGGGCAAGTCGAAGCGCCGCGAGATGTCGTCGGGGATGCGATCGCGCGAGGCGTCGAAGAAGAGCAGGCCGCGGCCCTGGATGCCGGCCCAGCCGCGGTCCTCCTCGTCGATGGCCAGGGCCTGCACGTGGCAGGTGACCGTGATCTGCACGTCCTGGCAGCTGGTGGCCCGCCAACTGTCGTCCTCGACCGTAGGCGTGCCGGCGGTGTTCAGGTAGCTCATGCCCCCGTGCACCCGCTGCCATTGCGGCGGATCGTCGGGGTTGGCCGCCGGCGCCAGCAGCCAATGCGGCGAGGCACCGACCCAGAGGTTGCCCTCACTGGTCAGGGCCAGGGCGTTGATGTTGTCGCTGACCAGGCCCAGGGTCTGGCTGCCGTCCGGCGCCTCGATCCGGGTGCCCTCGAAGGTCACCGGCTCCGACCACTGATCGTCCTCGATGCCGGCCGTGCCGGCGGTATCCAGCCGGCCCAGCCCGCCGCCCTCCCAGTCGCCGGTGGCCGGGTTCTGGATCTGGGCCGTGCCCACGTAGACGATGTCGCCGTCGATGGCCAGCGCCCGCAGATCGTTGGAGGGCAGGCCGCCGGCCGTGCTCTCCTGGGTGTAGACCAGCCAGGTGTCGTCGCCGATGGCCGGCGTCGGACCGTCGTCCAGGACCGCCAGCCCGCGGCTGGTGCCGATCCAGACCCGGCCCAGGTCGTCGATGGCCAGGGCGCGGACGTTGTTGGAGGGCAGCGGTTGCTGCGGCGCCAGGCGCTGGACGTAGTTGCCCTCGGCATCCCAGCGCAGCAAGCCGCCGCCGCGCGTGCCGGCCCAGATCAGCCCGTCGCGGTAGACCAGAGCCAAGATGTCGTCCCCGTTGGCGATGGCCGTCCACTGGCCGCCGGAGAGATCCTGGGCCGGTCGCGCCGAAGTCGGGCCATCCGCCTCCAGCAGCGCCAGCGCGCCGAGCAGCAAGACCAGCCCCAATCCGGCCCGCAGGCCATTCCCCATTCGATGAAACATGCCAAGCACCTCGCGTCGCCGCCTTCGCGGCGTCATCAGCCAAGCTGGACGTGGCCCCGATCGCAGTCGATTCGAGCCACAGCATAATCATACAGATGATGACGGGCTGAGGGCATGCATCGTCACGGGTGAATATTCCCACCGCGGATGGGGATGCTAGAGTTATCGGCATGGCGGCAAGCGAGTTCCAGCGCGTGCTGGTGGTGATGGCCCATCCCGACGACGTCGAGTTCTCGGCCGGCGGCAGCGTGGCCGCCTGGACGGGCGCTGGCGCGTCGGTGCATTACACCATCGTCAGCGACGGTTCCAAGGGCTCGGCCGATCCGGGCATGACACCGGGCCGGCTGCGCGAGCTGCGCCAGCGCGAGCAGCTGGCGGCCGCGGACTGCCTGGGCGTGGAGTCGGTCGACTTCCTGGGCTTCCCGGACGGCGAGCTCCAGCCGGATCTGGCGCTGCGCCACGCCATCACGCGCGAGATCCGCCGCCACCAGCCCGATCTGGTGGTCACCCACGATCCGGCCAGCCTCTACTGGGACCACTACATCAACCACCCCGACCACCGCGCGGTCGGCCAGGCCACGCTCGACGCGGTCTTCCCCACCGCTCGCGACCGCCTCAACGCCCCCCACCTGCTGGTGGAGGGTCTGGAGCCGCATCACGTGCGGCAGATCTATCTGAGCGGATCGCAGCATCCGGACACCTGGGTCGACATCTCGGCCACCTTCGATCGCAAGCTGGCCGCGCTGCGCGAACACGCCAGCCAGATCCACGACATCGATGCCCTGGCCCGCCGCCTGCGCGAGCGCCACCGCAGCCTGGCCGAGGGCCAGGAGATGGAGATGGCCGAGGTCTTCAAGCGCATCCGCTTCGCTTGAGGCCCGCGGTCCGCACCGCGAACGCCGCGGCATCCATCTTGCTCAGCACTCAACCGGCCATCTCGAGGCCGACGGATATCCGAAGCACGAGGACGAGATCCATGCCCGCCAAGTCCATCCCCACCGATCCGGCGCCCCGCCCTAGCGTTCCGGATCTTCGCCCGAATGGTCGCGCAGTCGGGACGCTCTGCGCGCTATCGATGCTCCTGGCCGGCGCCGGCTGCCAGGCCTCGGCGATGGCGCCCGAGCCGGAGTACGGCGGCCTGCGCGCCGAATTGGTGCCGACCTACACCGCCCTGCCGGCGCCCAGCGCCACCCTGACGCCGCTGCCCTCGCCCACGCCGACCGAGGTCTACCGCACGCCGACGCCCGACATCTTCGAGACCGCCGGCCGGCCCGTGCGCCTGGAGATCCCGGCCATCCAGGTCTCGACCTCGATCGAGCAGGTCGGCCGCCTGCCCAACGGCGCGATGGACGTCCCCAAGATCGCCCAGAACGTGGCCTGGTTCGACGAGAGCGCGCTGCCGGGGCAGAAGGGCCGGCCGGCCGTCGTCGCCGGCCACCTCGACTCGCCCACCGGCCCGGCGGTCTTCTACCGCCTGCGCATGCTGGTGCCCGGCGACGAGATGGTGGTGACCTACGAAAACGGCGACGAGCACGTCTTCGTGGTCGAGGGCAAGGAACGTTACATCCACGACAACGCGCCCCTGTCCAAAATTTTCGGCCGCAACCCGGGCCGCATGCTCAACCTGATCACCTGCGACGGCGCCTGGAACTCCGGCGCGGCCAACTACCAGCAGCGCCTGGTCGTCTACACCCGCCTCAAGGGCAGCTGATCGGACGCTCGCGGGCGACAGTGCACTACATCTCGTCGGCCGATCCCGACTCGACCACCAGATAGGGCTGGCGCCGCGCGCGCTTTGTGTTACAATCAGGGTCGAGGTCGGCATGGCCGCCGCCCCGGGCGTCCATTTCGACGCCGCCGGCCCGCCGCTCCGATCGAACGCCGCAGCACCCGCGAGGATCGCCCGTGCCGCCGATCGCCGACAGCCTGCTATCGCTGATCCAACACGATGGTGACCGCGCCCTGCTCGCGGTCCTCCTGCTCACCAGCATCGGCCTGACCTGGAAGGGTCGCGAGGGCCTACGCTCCACCGGCGCGAGCGCGCTATCGCTCAGCGCGGCCGGTCTCTTGGGAACGACCCTCATCGGTCTGATCTGGGCCGGGATGGCCGGTCTGTTCGATGTCTCGCGCATGCTCTGGACCGGCCCGCTCGATCGTCTGATCGCGCTGACCAGCATCGTGGCCGTCGCCTGGTTGGTCGACTCGCAGGGGCGCGCCCAGCGCGAAGCGCGCGCCTCCTCTGCCGGGTCTCCCGACGCTCGCGCCTCGCGATCCCCCGCCTCGACGGGCATCCCCCGCTGGCGCAAGCTGCTGGGTGGCAGCTTCGCCGCCATGCTGCTGACCTACCTGGTCTGGGCCCCCCAATGGGCCATGGCCTTCAGCGAGGGCAGCCTGAGCGCCCAGTCCCAATCCACCGTGGTCGACATCCACCGGCTCTGGGATGCCTCGCAGGCCATCTTGGCCCTGGTCATCGGCGGCGCCATCCTCTTCGGATCGGGCCGCTCGGCCCGGCCGGCCGTCCTGGTCATCGGGCTGCTATCGACCGGCAGCCTGATGGACTTGCTGGCCCCGTCCGACCCCATGCACCACGCCGCTGCCGGCGCCCGCTTGGGCGCCCTCCTGGCCGGCCTGGCCCTGGCCGGCACCGCCGCGGCCCAGCGCTTCGACCTAGGCCTCGGCGATCGGCTCCCCGGGCGGAATGCCCGGCGCGACCCGGCCGCGCCCGCGCGCGGCGGCAGCGGCTACGGCATCCCCGATGTCCTGGCCGCGCTGCACGGCCAGACCAGCTCGCTGAGCGTGCTCTCCGATCGCTTGGAGGCCCTGGGCGAGCGGGTCGACCGGCTCGAGCGCCGCGCGCATCCCGACGCTCGCCCATCGCCGGAGGCGCGCGGTGACGCGGACCGCGGCGAGGATCCGCCGGTGGGCGACAGCGAGCTCGGCCGGCCGCAGGCGGCTCGGAACGAGGCGGACGGCCCCGCCGAGGCGTCCCCGCTGGCGCCGATCGACGCCCCGGAAGGCGAGCGCGATGGCCTCGAGGCGCGCTTGGCGCGCTACCAGGCCGTCTTGGGCTTCCTGCCGCTGGGCCTGCTGATGACCGATTCGAGCGGGCGCATCGCTTACGCCAATCCCTCGGCCGAGCGCCTGCTGGGCCGCGAGGGCGGGCTCGAGGGGCTGGGCCTGCCGCAGGTCTTCGAGCGCGCCGAGGGCTTGCACGCCGGCTTGCGCCGCGCCCTGGAGCGTCAAGACGGCCAGGCCGGCCCGGTCTCCATCGAGATCGAGCAGCCCCATCTGCGCCTGGAGCTCTTCGCCCTGCGGCCGCCGCCGGAAGGCGAGCTGACCGGCCTCCTGGCCGTGCTCGACCAGCACCGCGAGCCGGGCGTTGGCCTGGCCGACGACCTGGTGCCGGATCTGGCCGAGGGCCTGCGCGCGCCGGTCAACAGCATCCTGGGCTACAGCCAGCTCCTGCGCAAGGGCAGCAGCCTGGCCGAGAACCAGGTGCAGCGCTACCTGGAGCGCATCGACGCCAACCTGGCGCGCATGCAGGTGATGCTGGAGAACGTGGCCACGGTGCTGCGCGCCGGCAGCCGTGCCGGCGATCTGCCGGCCTCGGGCAGCATCGAGATGGGCGATCGGCTGCAGCGCGCGCTGGAGCGGGCCAAGCACCAGCTGGACGAGAAGGGCCTGCGCGTCGAGCGCCAGGTCGATCCGGAGCTCGGCCGCTTCGACGGGCCCAGCGAGGCCATCGACCAGATCCTGGACAACCTGCTCTTGCACGCCGCGCGCCGCTCGCCCCAGGGCGGCGACCTGCGGGTGGAGGCCGGCCGGATCCAGGACCGCGGCCAGGCCTGCTTCGCCCTGAGCGTCCAGGACCGCGGACCGGCCCCCATCCCGGTCGGCCGCGAGGGCCAGGCCGAGCTCCGCGTCGACGAATTGGGCTTCGGCCTCGAGCTGCGCATGGTCGCCCTGCTAACCCGTCTCCACGGCGGCCGCGCCTGGGCCGAGCGCCACCCGCTGGGCAGCCAGGTCCGCGTAGCGCTCCCGCTCGGCGAGTCGGAGCGCGCGCAGCAGTAGGCCGCCGTTAGGGCTCAGCGCGAGGCGACGACCTTGAGGATCTTGCCCTCCGGGTCGATGGTGACGCGGACGACCTGGCGGATGCTCGGACCACCCCCCGAGCTATCGGACTTGCCGCTGAAGGTGTAGATCCGGTTGGGCCCGGCGCGCTGCATGCTGGGTTTGACGCCGCGCAGGTCGGCGAACTTGCGCTCGACGTGACGGATGGCCACCGCGCGCGGCGTCTTGGATGCGCTCATGTTTCCCCCTCCTTGCCCTTAAATCGCCTGCTCGAGCGGCGGCGCGTCCATCACGTAGGCCGCGCGCTCCAAATCGAGGTGCATCCGGCGCGGCAGGCTCTGCAGGCTGGCGCGCTGCTGCTGCCAGGAGCGGGGCATGCGGGCCGGGCCGGCCAGGCCGACGCCCATCAGCATCACCTGGGCCGCCTCCGGCAGACCGGGATCGGGTGCCGCGCCGACCAGGAGCCGGCAGTCCTCGGGCAGACGAGCCCGCAGCAAGTCGATGGCGTCCGCCGTGTCACCCAGCTCCAGGGACTGGTCACCCGAGACCTGGACCAGGACCGCGCGGGCATGCGACAGGGCGGCCATGTTCGACAGCGGGCTGGCCAGGGCGGCGCGCATGGCGCGCTGCGCCGGGCGCGGCCCGCGCCCGATGCCCAGCGACAGGCAGGCGTCGCCGGCATCGGCGAGGAGCGATTGGACCAGCGGCATGTCGACGTGGATCCAGCCCTGGCGGCGGGTCATGCCCGAGAGGCCGGCCGCCGCCTGGCGGACCAGCTCGTCGCCGATGCGCAGGCAGAGGTCCAGCGGCTGATCCTGGCCGGTCAGCGACAGCAGGCGGTCGTTGTCCAGGGTGACGGTGCTGTCGCAGGCGGCGCGCAGCTCGGCCAGGGCGCGATCGGCGGCGGCGGCGCGGCGGCGCGACTCGAAGCGGAAGGGCATGATGCCGAAGCCCAAGACCACCGCGCCTTCCTGGCGCAGGCGCCGGGCCAGGGAGGGGGCGGCGCCACCGCCGGTGCCGCCGGCCAGGCCGGCGGCCAAGAGGACCAGGTCGGAACCCGCGCAGGCCCGCGCGAGGTCGTCCGCGGCGGCCTCGCCCGCCGCGCGGCCGAGGCTCGCGTCACCCCCACATCCCAGGCCGCGGCTGCCGCCGTCGAGCAGGATGCGGGTGGCGCCGTCGACGGTCGACAGGGCTTGGGCGCTGCTGTCGGCCGCGACGAAGGCGAAGCCGGGCAGGCCGGCATCGCGCAGGCGCCGCAGGGCGCCCAGGCCGGCGCCGCCGACGCCCAGAAGGGTGTAGCGATCGCGGGGGAAGCATTGGAGGGTCGTGGGGGCCGGGCCCCGATCCGGGGCGGCCATCAGCGCGACACCGTCAGCTTGCGGATGGTCCCGCGGGCATCGACCGTCACGTTGACCACCTCCTTGCAGGCCGTCCCTTCCTCGGTCGGCAGCGACTTCTTGAAGGTCACGATCATCGGCCCCTGGCTGGGGTCTTGGGCCAGGAGGCCGCTCTTGGCGTGCACGCGGCGGGGCGCCGGCTGGGTGGACACGCCCACCTTGCCCGAACCGAACTCGGGCAGGAGCTTGGCCACCGCGCCGCGCACCTGTTCGACCAGCTGCGCGCGCCCCGCCGCATCCGACGGGGATGCCCCCGTCCGCGACGGGTCCGCCTGCGGCGGCCCGAGGAAATCGATGGCACGGGGCCGGGCCGGCTGGGTCCCCACCCGTTCCGCCGGCCCGGCCCTCTCGACGGCTTTCCCGGCCCGTCCCGTCACGTCCGCGTCCTCAGCCCAGGTAGACGGCGTTTGGAAGACGAGGCTCGGGTCACCGTAGAGCACGAAGTTGTGCACGGCCTTCTCGTCCTCGGCATCGATGTAACCCTGGCGGGCCAGGGTCTCCGAGACCAGGCACCACTTGGCGTGGGCCAGGGCCTGGCCGGCAGGTGCGCCGGCAGCGATGGCCTCCCAGAAGCGGAAGGCGAGGAGATCGGCCGCTACGAGGCTGCCGTCCAGGCCCCCGTAGGCCACGCCGGTGGCGCCGACGAAGGCGCGACTGCCACCGGCCAGCTGCGTGAGCGCGATCGAATCGTGGACGGCGCGCCCGTGGATGTGGGCCCCGTAGCAGGCAGCGCTGAAGACCAGGCTGCCGGGGGCGTCTTCGAGATCTTCCGGCCGCAGGGCGACCGGAAAGCGTTCGTAGCCGGCGCGGAAGGAGGGGTCGCGCTGGCCGAACCAAGCCGGCGAGTCCTCCATGCCGTGCAGGTTGTAGTAGCGGAAGCGCGGCCCGTCGGCGCCGGGGCGGGGGGCGTCGGCCCGCGTCAAGGGCGGGCAGAGGCGCAGGCCGGCCGGCTGGCCGACCGCCGCGTAGACGCCGCGCGCGGAGCGCCGCCAGATGCTGGCCGAGTAGCCGAAGGCATCGCCGGAGAGGGGCAGCCTACGGCCCGCGGCCAGCTGGCGATGGGCCGCCGCCGCCTCGCGGATGCCCGAGAGCAGCAGCTCCAGTCCGCGGTCGGGCAGGCGGCCCACCGCGCGCACCGGCATCAGCGGCTCGTCGGCGTCGGCGGCGTAGATCTGATCCGAGCGCAGCGCGGCCTCGTCGTCCGGCGCCGGGTTGTCGGGCCGGTCGAAGGGCAGGATGCCGTCATCGCCCAGGATCAGGACGTAGCGCAGGGCCTCTTCGGTCCAGGTCATGCGCTCGGAGAGCTCGCGGACCAGCCGGGCCACCTGGGCCGGCTGGCCGGTCTCGGCCGGCAGGACGCCGTAGCGGGCGAGCAGCGGGCTGTCGTCGACGTAGACCAGGCTGCCGGACAGCCCGCGGGCGGCCATGGCCTCGATCAGCTCGCCCACGGCGCGCTCGAAGGCGAAGACGCCCTCGGGCCCGTAGCGCTGCCAGAGCCGATGCCGACTGGAGAGCAGCATCACGGCCGTGGCCTGGTCGGGCGCGTCGGCGCTGGCCGACCACACCCGCTTGATGCGGTCCACGGAGCCGCCGAGGCGCGCGGTGCCGGGGAGGCGGAAGCGGGCGGGGCTGGAGATCTTCATCGGGCCTCCTCCTCGCCGCGCTCGCCGGCCGGCACGGCGCGCTCGACGAAGTGCATGGCGCTGGTGGCGGCGAATTGGGCGTAGGCGGTCTTGCTGGTGGGCGCCAGGCGCAGGGCCTCGCGGAAGAAGCGGGTGGCGCCCTCGTAGTCGCGCAAGCCCTTGTGGGCGAAGCCGGCCGCCAGGACCAGCTCCGGGTCCTCCGGCGACCGCTGCAGGGCGGCCTCGAAGGCCTCGCGGGCCCGGTCGGGCCGCTCGGCTTCCAGCCAGGCCTTGCCCAACTCGCGCCAGGGCTCGGGGTCGTCGGGCGCCGAGGCGGCGACGCGCTCGATGTGATGGCGGGCTCGATCGGGCATGTCGGCCGCCGCGCAGGCCCGCAGCAGGCGCAGGTCCGCGTCGGCCGGGGCCGGCTGGCAGCTCAGGGCCTGTTCGTAGGCCTGGATGGCATCGTCCAGGGCGCCGGCGTCGCGGTAGGCATCGCCCAGGGCCAGGAGCACGTCGCCCCGATCGGCGTCGATCTCCAAGGCCGTCTCCAGCTGCGCTTGGGCCGCGGCCGGATCGCCGGCGGCCTGCAGCACCCGCGCCAGCCAGAGCCGCAGCTCGGACTGCTCGGCCGGATCGGCCGTGCTGGCGATGGCGCGCTCCAGGGGCTGGCGGGCCGCATCGGGCCGGCCGGCCTCCAAGCAGAGCCGCGCCTGCAGGCGCGCCGCGCGTGGATGGCGGGGGTCGGCTGCCAGGACGGTGTCCAGGATGCCGCGGGCTGCCTCGCCGTCGCCCATGTCCAGGGCCAGCTCGGCTTCCTCCAGGTGGTGATCCGGGCGGCCGGGCTCGAGCTCGGCGGCGCGGGCGAAGCGCTCGCGGGCCTCGTCCGGCCGATCGGCATCGATCAGCGCGCGGCCCAGCTCGGCCTGCCAGTCGGCCCGCTCGGGCCCGAGGGCCAGGGCCCGGTCCAGGGCCTCCACGGCCGCCTCGGGCCGACCCGCAACGCGGCAGACGCGGGCCCATGCGGCTTGGAGGCCGGCCGCCTTCGGCCAGCGCTCGACCGCCTCGCGCAAGAAGTCCAGCTCCGC
The DNA here is from genome assembly GCA_964549495.1 of uncultured Anaerolineales bacterium. Taxonomy (GTDB): domain Bacteria; phylum Chloroflexota; class Anaerolineae; order Epilineales; family Epilineaceae; genus JACKBJ01. Next base: position 11,387 of record CAZJWJ010000058.1, read on the forward strand.
CTCGCCCCGTCCCAGCGCCGCGGAGGACCGGCCGATGGCGGCGGCCAGCTCGGGACCGGGCGCCGCTTCGTAGGCCTTGCGATAGCCGTCCAGCGCCGCCTCCTGCTCGCCGAGCGCTTCGCGTGCCCGGCCCTCGAGCAAGTCCAGCTCGGCCTCGGCCTCGCCCAGGGCGCGGGCCATGCCCAGCGCCTCCAGCGCGCCGGCGGCCTCGCCGTCGATCAGGCGCGCCCAGCCGAGGATCTTCAGCGCCTCCGGCGCGCCATCCCGGTCGGCCGCCCGTTCGGCGGCGGCGCGGGCGGCCCGGACATCACCCGCCAAACCCTGCAAGCGGGCGATGAGCAGGTCGATCCCCTCCGCGTCGCCCGGCGCTTCGGCCCGGGCGCGCTCGAGACCGTCCAGTAGCGCCTCGAGCTCCGCGGCATCCGGTGCGAGCGGCGGTGCGAGCGGCGTGGCCAGCCGCGCCGCTTCCGGATCCAGCCTCCAAGCGGCCTGGACCAGGGCCCGCGCGCGATCGACCGCCGAAGCGCTGGTCGACGCGGGCTCGACCGTCGGCGTCTCCGAATCGCTCTCGGAGGTGAAGTCCACATCGGCCCGGACGCTTCCTGCCGCGTCGTCGTCGAAGGCGGGCTCGGATGCGACCGCACCCGTGCTCGAATCCTCCGAGGGTGCCCGCTCGACCTCGACCGCGGTCGTATCGACCGGGTCCGGGAGGTCGCGGGTATCCTCGTCCGAGCGGGCCTCCTCGGCGCGCCTGGCTTCCTCGAGCCAGCGCGCGAAGCGCGGGTCCTCGGGTCGCAGGGCGAGGGCGCGTTCGAAGCTGCGCAGGGCGGCGGCCGAATCGCCCGCCGCCAGGAGCGTGCGGCCCAGGCTCAGCTGCGCCGTCGCATCCTCGCCGCGCAGGGCCAGGGCGCGCTCGCGCGCCGCGGCGGCCCGCTCGGCTTCGCCCAGGGCATCGAGGGCCATGGCCAGGATGCTATACCCCTCGGCGCTGTCGGATTCCAGGCGCAAGGCCGCCTCGATCGTCTCCAGCGCCCGCGCTGCGCGACCCGCGGCCAGAAGCAGGGCGCCCGTCATGCGCTGCAGGTCGGCCCGCCCGGGGGCCAAATCGACCGCCCGCTCGTAGCGTTCGAGGGCCGCCTGGGCCCGGCCCCGGGCCAGGAAGTGCTCGGCCAGGTCGGCTTGCGCATCGGCGCTCTCGGGTGCCAGCTCGGCGGCCCGGCGCAGCGATTCGAGGGCTTCGGGCCGGCCGGCGCGGGCCAGGCTGCGGCCCAGCGCCCGATGGTAGTCGGCCTCGCGCGGGGCCAACTCGACAGCGCGGCGGAAGGCGCGCCGGGCGGCCTCGTCCTCGCCGCGGCGGGCGTGGATGCGGCCCAGCTGGTAGCTGCTGTCGGCATCCTCGGGCGCCGCGACCAGGGCCTTGCGCAGGGCCGCGATGGCCGCATCCGGGTCCGTCTCGGCCAGATGCAGGGCCAGCGCGCGCTGGTAGCCCGGATGGTCGGGTCGGGCCGCGGCCGCCTTGGAGAAGGCCTCGCGGGCCTCGCGCATCCAGCCCTGGGCCTCGAAGGCCCGGCCGAGCTCGAACTGCAACTCGGGCCGATCCGGGTTGGCCGCGATGCCCTCCTCCAGGGCGGCGATGGCCTCGTCGTGGCGGCCCAGCTGGCGCGCCAGACGCGCCTGGGCCTGGCGGTGACGCGGCAGCTCCGGCGCCAGCGTGGCCGCGCTGCGCAGGGCGGTCAGCGCGGCCTCCAGCAGGCCGGCCGCCTCGTAGGCCTCGCCGAGGGCGGCAAAGGCCTCGGGCCAGTCGGGACGGGCCGTCATGGCCCGCCTTGCGGCTTCGATGGCGCGATCGCCGCGGCCCAGCCGGAGGGCCAGGCGGCTCCAGCGCAGCAGGGTCGAGGGCCGCATGGCCTCGTCATCGGCCGCCGCCTCGTAGGCCGAAGCGGCCGCCTCGTCACGGCCCAGGGCTTCGTAGGCGCGCCCCAGCCCGACCAGGATGGGACCGGCATCGCCCAGGCGCTGGCGGGCGGCCTCCAGCCGCTCGACGGCCGCCGGCAGCTGGCCGGCCCGCCGCAGAGCCTCGGCCGAAGCCGCGATCAGATCCGCGTCATCGGGATGGGTCTCCAAGGTCCGCTCGTACTCCTCGGCCGCCAGCTGCCAGGCGCCGCTGCTGCCGTGCAGCTCGGCCAGGCGGCGGCTGAGCTCCGCGTCCGGCGCCTGCTCGGCCACGGACTCCAGGATCTGCCGGGCGGTCTCCGGATCCGCCTCCGCGCTCAGCTCGGCCAGGCGCAGGCCGTAGGATGGCTCGTCGGGCTCGAGCTGCATGGCGCGTCGATAGGCGACCCGAGCCGCCTCCGGATCGCCGGCCGCCGCTTCGAGCTCGGCCTTGATGGCGAAGAGGTCTGCCCGGTCGGGGGCCAGGCCGATGGCCGCGTCGGCCGCGGCCCGGGCCTCGTTGGGCCGGTCCAGGGCCCGCGCCACGCCGACCAGCTCGGCCAGATAGTCGGCCTCGCCGGGCGCCAGGCGCGTCGCGCGGCGCAGGACGCCCAGGGCGCGCTCGGGGTCGCCGGCGGCCTGCAGCGCCCGACCCAACTCGAACCAGGCCGGCGCCTCGCCGGGCGCCAGCTCGGCGGCGCGCTCCAGATGTCGGGCCGCCTCCTCGGGCCGACCCAGGCGCTGGCAGAGCCGCGCGACGCGGCTTCGCAGCTCCGGGTCCTCGGGCGAGAGCTCGACCGCCTCGAGCAAGGCCGCCAGGGCGGCCTGGTCATCGCCGCCCTCCTCCTGCATACGGGCCAGGCGCTCGAGGGCCGACGGGCTCTGCGGATCGAGCCGGATGGCCTGCTCGCTGGCCTGGGCGGTGCCCGGCGCGTCGCCCAGCTCTTCGTAGGCGCGGGCCATGCCCTGCCGGGGCTCGGCGGCCTCGGGGGCCTTCTCCGAGGCGCTGACGAAGGCCGACAGGGCTTGTCGGTACTCGCCGCGGGCCTCGTGCACCCGGCCCAATTCGGAGAGGGCCCGGGTGCTGGCCGGCGCCATGGAGGCCGCGCGTTGGGCATGGCCCAGGGCCTCGTCCAGGACGCCCGAGCCGCGCAGCAGCTCGGCCAGCCCGAGGCGGTCGGCCGGCCAGGCATCGTCCATCGAGATGGCGGTGCGCAGCGTTTCGATGGCCGCCTCGGCATCGCCGGACTGCGCCAGGGCCATGCCCAGATCGGCCACCGGGCCGGGGGCTTCCGGCGCCAGGGCGCAGGCCCGCTCGAGCACCTCGACCGCCTCGGCGGCCTGGCCCATCGAGAGCAGGGCGCGGCCCAGGTGGCGCTGGTAGGACATGGCCTCCGGCACCAGGGCCACCGCGCGGCGGTAGGCGCGAACGGCGGCCGGCCAGCGGCCCAATTCGCCCAGCACCTGGCCCAGGGCGTCGTGCCAGGCGGCCTCGGTGGGCGCCGCGTTGGCCGCGCGCTGCATGGCCTCGGCCGCCGCCTCCAGGTCGCCCAGCTCGGCCAGCAGCTCGCCGGCGGTCTGGGCGTATTCGGGCTGGCGCGGGGCCAGCTCGCGGGCCGTCTCCAGGGCCGACAGGGCCTCCTCGATCCAGCCCCGGGCGCGGTAGGCATCGGCCAGGCGCGCCTCGATCTCGGCCTGGCCCGGCGCCGCCTCGCGGGCGCGCTGCAGGTGCTCGATGGCCTCCGCCGCGCGGTCCAGGGCGATCAGGGTCCGGCCGTAATGGTAGAGGTAGCGGGCGCGGTCCGGATCGCTGGCCAAGGCCCGCTCGAAGGCCTCGAGGGCCGCCTGGTGATCGCCGGCCTCGCTGGCCAACAGGCCTTCCTCGAAGACCAGGTCGCCCTCGGTGCGCCCCAGGGCCTCGCGGGCCCGCTGCAGGGCCTGGCGGGCGCCGGGCAAATCGCGCCGGCCGCGCAGGGCCAGACCGCGGTTGCGCGCGCCGACGAAGTCGCGCAGCCAACCGCCGATGGGCGGCGGCGCGTCGACGTCGGGGCGGTCGAAGATGCGCGGGGACTCCTCGCGCCGACGATCGACGTCCGACGAAGCGCCGAGCGGTCCCGCCGGATCGGTCGCGGTTCGCGGCGCGTCCGAATCCGCGCTCGGCCGAGCGAAGATCGATGGCCTCGATCCATCCTCGGCCCCTGGCAGCTCGATCGAATCGGTGTCGCGGCGCTCCAGGGCGGCGCGGCTGGCGATGTCGGCCGCCTCGCTGGCGCCGCGGCGGCGAAGGGCCTCGGCCAGCTGGTAGAGCAGCGGGCCGGCCGACTCGGCCGCCCGCTCGCAGAGCCGGTCGACCACCGCCCGCGGGCCGCGGGCGCCGGCCGGCGCAGCGGGGGCCGCGGCCAGCAGGCAGTCGGCCACCATCTCGGCACCCGACTCCAGCGCCAGGAGGCCGTCCAGGAAGCGTTCCGGTTCCTCGCTCAGGGCATAGATCTCGGCCAAGAGCGACGAGCGGTCGGCCGGCTCCAGGGGGTCGAGCTGATCGACCAGGCCGGCCGGATGCGCGCTGCGGGGCGCCAGGGCGCCGGCGGCCAGGTGGCGCTCGAGCATGGGCTCGACGAAGGCCAGTGCCGGGCCATGGGGCTCGACCGCCCCGCAGCGGATCATGTCGTCGCGGGTCACGCCCAGGCCCATCGCCACCGTGTCGACCTCGAGCAGCGGGCCGCCGCCCAGACCGCCCACCGCCACGTCGCGCAGGGCGCCGACCTGGGCCCGCCGCTCCGACTCCGGCAGGCGATCCAAGAGCTCGGCCAGGAGCTCCTGCATGACGCCCCGGCGCTGCCAGCGCTCCGGGGCCTGGCTGCGGGTCAGGCGCAGGAAGGCCTGCAGCATGCGCGGCCTGCGCAGGGCATCGGCCAGTTCGGGATCGTGCTCGACCCAGCGCCGCGCGGCGCGGGCGGCGTCGCCCGGCAAGGCGCGGGTCAGGGCCAGGGCGACGGTCTCGGCCGGCAGGGGCGCCAACTCGACGGTCGGCAGGCCCTCGAGCCAGGCGCGGTAGTTCGACCAGTCGGCGCTGCGGCAGGCCACCAGCACGCGCGGGCCGGCTTGGCCGCCGGCGCGCACCAAGAGCTCCAGCCCCTCCAGCAGGTAGACGTCGGTGGCCCGATCCAGGTTGTCCAAGAGCAGGGTCACCGGCGCCAGGCCGGAGAGCGAGCGGCCGGCCTGGCCGCGCTCGGCCAGGAGGCGCGCGGCCAGCTCCTCGATGCCCTCGCCGGGCCGCGCCAGGGCCAGGTCCAGGTAGATCGGCAGGCGGCCCTCGCCGCGCCGCGCCGCGCGGGCCAGCTCCAGCTCGGCCATGCGCAAGAGGGCGGTCTTGCCGGAGCCGGGCCGGCCGACCAGGACGCGATGGTCATCGGCCATCAGGGCCGTGAGGGCATCCTCCCGGGCGGCGGTCGGCAGGGGCAGGTAGGCCTCGGCCCGCGCAAGGGCCTCGGGATCCTCGGCGATGCGGGTGAGCAGATCTTGGCGGGCCGCGTTGCGGCTTCGGGCCATGGATCGGGGGTCGGCTTCCGGATTGGGCATTCCGTAGCTCCTTGGCGGGGGGAAGGCGCGGCGCTAACCGGCGAAGAGCATCCAGTAGGCCAGGACGCAGAGCAGGGTACCGATGATGCACAGGAAGGCTCCGACGCCCATGGCGGTCCGCACCAGCTGGTTGACCGCATCGACCAGGCGCGCCGAGGCGTCGATCAGGGGGACGGCGCCGATCTCGCTCATGGCCCGGGCGTGCAGGCGCCCGGACTGGGCCGAGATGCCCTTGAGGGTCTGCTGGTACTCGCGGGCCATCAGGGTCCAGATGCCCGCGGCGCAGGTCAAGAGGCCCAGCGCGAAGAGCGCGATGGCCATGGCGTAGCGGATCAACAGGGCGACGTCGGGTGTCATGGGCTCTTCCCTCGCTCGTCTGTGGATATCGGCCTGGCGGCCGGCTGCCCCGGTGTGGGCCGGGGCGCTGGGCACCGGATATCGATGCCTCGCCACCCGGAGTGCAAGGACCGTGCCAGGCCTCGATCCCCGTCAAATGGGCCCTTTAGGCCCCGGTCGGCCCCACGATCCGGGGGGCATTCCGCGCCGGCGGGGGGAATTCCCCAGCCGCGAAGGGCAGCGGCCTTGCCGGTCTCGACCACCCCGATCTCGACCACCTCAGGCGATCTCGATGGCGTACTTCTCGACGCGGTAGCGCAATTCGTCCCGGGTCAGCCCCAGCAGCCGGGCCGCGCCGGTCTGGTTGCCGCCGGTGCGCTCGAGGGCCTGAGCGATCAGCCCCTGCTCCCAGCGGGCGATCACGGCCTTCATGTCCATGCCTTCGGTGGGGATGCTGGGCGCGGGCAGGATGGCATCGGCCACGGCCCGCTCGGTCATGGCCGGCATCGAGCCGCCGTCGCCATTGGCCTCCGGCAGGGTGGCCGCGCGCACCACGCTGGGCAGGTGGCTCAGCTCGATGCGCTCCTCGGCGCCGGCAAAGATCACCGCCCGCTCGATGGTGTTGCGCAGTTCGCGGATGTTGCCCGGCCAGCGGTAGCGGCAGAGCGCCCAGAGCGCCGCCTCGCTGACACCCTCCACCCGCGTGCCGGTCTTCTCGCGGAACTCGGAGACGAACTTGTCGACGAAGTAGGGGATGTCCACGCCGCGCTCGCGCAAGGGCGGAAGTTCGAAGTTCATCACGCAGAGCCGGTAGAAGAGGTCGTTGCGAAAGTCGCCCTGGTCGACGGCCTCGATCATGTTCTGGTTGGTGGCCGCCACGACGCGCACGTCGACCGAGATCTCGTTCTGGCCGCCGACGCGCCGGAAGCGGAACTCCTGCAAGGCGCGCAGCAGCTTGGCCTGCAGGTCCTTGGGCATGCAGGTCACCTCGTCGAGGAAGAGGGTGCCTCGATGGGCCTGCTCGAGCAGGCCGCGGCGCTGCCCGGTGGCGCCGGTGAAGGCGCCCTTCTCGTGCCCGAAGAACTCGCTCTCGAGCAGGTGCTCGGGGATGGCCGCGCAGTTGACCGGCACGAAGGGCCCCTGGGCGCGATCGGAGCGCTCGTGCAGGGCGCGGGCGACCACCTCCTTTCCCGTGCCGCTCTCGCCCTGGATCAGGATGCCGGCATCGGTCGGCGCGAAGCGGTTGACCAGGCTCTCCAGGGATTTCATGCGGGTGGTCTCGCCCACGTCCCAGCCGCAGCGGTCGCGCTCCCTCGCGTCGCGCAAGAGAGCGATGGAGCGCCGCGCGGTGCAGAGCTCGACGGCGCGGCCGGCCAGGCGGGTCAGGTGGTTGGGCCCGATGGGCTTGACCACGTAGTCATAGGCACCGCGTCGCATCAGCTCGACCGCCGAGCTGGCCGTGTCGGTGGCGCTGACGATGACCACCGGCACCTCGGGCGCCACCTGCTGCAGATGGTCCAACAGCTCGCGGCCGTCGCCGCCGGCCAGGCCCAGATCGAGGAAGGCGGCATCGACCGTTCCGGTCTCGATGCTCAGCTTGCCGTCGGGCACGTTGGAAACGGCCACCACTTCGTAGCCGGATTCCTGCAGGGCACGGCTCATCCAGTCGCGCGTCAGGTCCTTGTCCTCGGCCACGAAGATCGTATGGCTGGTGCTCATGGGCGTCGCTCCTATTGGGTGCTACGTATATCGGGTACGGTCGAGGCCGGCGTGAAATCGGCCCTGCATCGGATGGCCGGCGCGCGGGATCGCTTCGGCTCGGATCGCGCGAGCGCCGACCTCCGAACGGTGCTCAGCGGCTCGTCGCGTCGAAGAGGGGCAGCCAGACGTGGAAGGTGGTGCCTTCGCCTTCCTGGCTATCGAAGTGGATCTGGCCCTCGTGATCCAGGACCACGCGCTTGGTGATGGCCAGGCCCAGGCCGGTGCCATCGTGCTTGTCGGTCACGAAGGGCTCGAAGACGTGCTCCTTGGTCTCCTCCTTGATGCCGACACCGCTGTCCGCGACCGTGATACAGACGCCGGGGCGGCCGCGGGACTCCGGTCGGCTGCGGATGCGCAGCTGGCCTCCGCGCGGCGTGGCGTCCAGGGCGTTCTCGACCAGGTTGCCGATCACCCGCTCGAGGCTGGCCAGGTCGGCCAGCACCTGGCAGCCCGACTGCAGATCACTCTGGATCTCGATGTGGCTGGCCGCCGCCCGCTTGCGGTGGCGCCCCATGGCCTCCATGACCACGGTGTCGACATCCAGCTGTACCCGCATGAGATCGCCGGGGCGCGAGACCGAGAGCACGTCCTCGGTGATGCGGCTGGCCCGCTCGCTCTCCTCGAGGGCCTGGGCGACGATGGTCTGGAGCGGGCTGTCCTGCGGGAGGTCGCTGGCCAGGCTGCGCAGGCCGCAGAAGACGGCCGCGATGGAGTCGCGGACGTCGTGCGCGACCGCCGAGGCCAGCTGCGCCCGGAAGCGCAGGTTCTCGGACTCGGCGGAGCTGGGTCGGGAAGCGGTGAGGATGGCATGGCCGGACCCGGCCGCGCTGCCGGCCAACCAGTCCATGGCCATCCCCGCCCCGCCATCCGGCGGCTCGGCCAGCACCGATTGCGGCCGGCCGTTGGCGCGGGCCTCGGCCAGGGCCGCCGCGGCCTGCGGCGAGAAGCGGAAGAGCCGATCGAGCGATTGGCCGAGAAGCAGGTCGGCCGGCCGGCCCAAGAGCCGCTCGGCAGCCGAGGTGAGGGCCTCGACCCGGGCCTCCGCATCGAGCCGCAAGGCCGCCACGCCGGCCACCTCCAGGGCCTCGATCACCACCGCCTCCGGATGCCTGGACGGCCGGGCGTCCTCGGCGGCCTGGGCAGCTCCGTTCAGATCCGGTTCCCGGGATGCCGGATCCGGTCCCGGAAGGCGCTCGAGTCGCAGCTCGATCGACTCGCTCGGCAGATGGCAGTAGCGGGCGGTGATCTCGACCCAGATGGGCTTCCGGTCGCGCCGGACGGCGACCGCGGCCAGCCGGTCCTCGCCCAAGAGGACGACATCGTCCAGCCGGCGCGCGATCGCCCGGCCCTCGGCAGGCTGCCAGAGCTCGGCGACGGGGCGCCCGAGGATCTCCTCCGGCGGGCCGAGCAGCCCGCCTTCGAGGTCGGCGATGCATCCGCTGCGCAAATCGATGCGGATGCGGCTGGCCGCCTCACCCGATGTCGAGGGGCCAGTGCTTGGGGACAGACCAGGGCTTGGCATGGTGGGGGTAGCCTCCTGGTGACAGCGATATCCGGTTGCGCGCATCCGGACGATGCGCGGGTGCGGCCTTGCCGAGCCCGAGGGCTGGGTCGGTCCCTCGAGCGGACCTGGGTCGAGTAGGATTCCCCGATCCAGGATCGTCGTCGATTTGGGGATTATCCCTCATCTCGACGGGATCGCGAAAGGCGATGATGCCCGGGAGGATTGCCTTGGGACGGGGCGAGGTCGATCCCGATCATCGGCCTCCGCCCGGGCTTCGAATGCACGGCCCGCCTGCCATTCCGGAGGGATATCCTCCTCGGCCGCCAGACCGTGACCCCGACCGCTCGTGCGGAAGTTGCGCGCGAGTATAACACAGTGCCCCGCACTTGTCACCAGCACCCACGAGAGCACATGTAAGCCATATGCTTGCGCACGTTTTCGCACGGATTCCGGCGCGCGCCGGCGCATGCTATCGTTGGCTGCATGCCCAGCGTCCTGATCTCCCTCGGCAGCACGGGCTCGGAGGCCGACCTCGCCGAGCGCAGCCTTCCCGCCCTGGACGAGGGCGGCCTGTCGACCATCGTCCTCGGCAGCGCTTCGCCGGAGATGCTCGAAGAACTGGGCGCGGCCCGGCTTCCCCTCGACGAACGAGCGCCCGCAGACGGCCCGCTGGTCGATGATTTGACGCGCGCCCTGGCCGCCGGCGGCGGCCACCCCGCCGAATCCTTCCTGATCTGTGACAGCCTGGAGAGCTGCCTGCAAGGCGACAGCCTGGGCATGCGCACGGTGCTGGTGCTGGGCGAGCGATCCTTGGACGAGGCCGTCGGGCCCGGCGAGCCGGCCAACAAGACCGCCGCGGTCGCGGTGACCCTGGAGGAAGCCCTGCGCTACGTCGACGAGGAGCATCGGCAGGCGCGATCGCTGGGCGCCTTCCCCTACGGTCCGGCGCATGCCGCCGAAGAGCGCGCACCGGTGGCCATGCCCAGCGGCGGCGATCTGGCCAAGATCTTCGGCTTGATCGTGGTCGCCGGCCTGGCCGTGGCGCTGGGCATCGCCTACCTCCTGCAAGAGGTCTACCAGTCGATGCAGTTCCCGCGCATCTTCTACTACCTGACCCTGCAGTTCATCCCCCAGACGGTACGCGGCTTGATGTTCCTGCTCATCGGCACCGGCGCCGGCCTGCTGCTTCCCCGGCTCTTGTCCGGCTTCATCCGGCCGCGCCGCTCCTATCGCTGAGCCGGGGCCGGCCATGGCCTCCGATCGCCGCGCGGCCGGCGAGAAAGGTCTCGACTGGGACATCCAGGCCGAGGCCCCTCCGCGAGAGCTGCTCGAGCCGACCGAAGAACCCGCCGAGGCACCGCGGGGCGCTCGCGCCGGCCTCGCTCGCTTCTGGCTGGGCTACGTCCTGGTGCTGCTCGTCGGTGCCCTGCTGGGCTTTCTGATCGGCCGCGGCACGGAGGCTCGCGCGGCGGTAGCCGAGGGCATCGACGCAGCGCTGCGGCTCGAGGAGCTGGCCTTCCGCCGCGGTGACGCCGAGCTGTACGCGGCGACGCTCGACGGCGATGCCCCCCCGGGCTGGCTGGCCGATCGTATGGCCACCTTCCGCGGCCGGCCCGAGATCGATCTCGGCCGGGCCCAGCGCATCGAACGGCTGGCGACCGATCGGGTCCGCGTGACCCTGGAGGACTCCGAGGACGGCCTGCCGCCGGACATCGAGCGGCTGCGGGAGTACCGACTCAGCGACGGGCGCTGGCTGCGGAGCCCGGCCGCGGACGGCGACCTGGAGTCGGACGCTGCCCGCGATCGCTGACAGGCCCCGAGCCCGGATCTTTCGGATCGCGTAAGGAGACCGGGCACGAGCCGCTCCTTGAACCCTGCGGTCTCCGTCGGAAGGCCTCGTTCGGCGATGCCCGGCGGACCGGAGATCGCCGGATCGGAGATCGAATCCGCTTCTACGAAAGGATGGGGGTTCCGCTCTCGTCCGGATCGGTTATGATCGGTTATCATTGAACGGTAAGCCTTGTCGACCCATCGCTCGCCAAGCTCTCCCCATTGACAAGCCTGCCCCATTGATACGAGATTCAAGGAGTATCGCATGCCCCGATGGTTCTCCTGGCGCGCCGGCCTCGTGCTGGCCCTCGCGGCCGGCCTCGCGCTGGCCGGCCTCTACCAGCTTCGCCCCGATCCCGTTCAGGCCTCCAGCGGCGGCCGCACCGGCGCCTCCGGCAACCCGGCCGACGGCGGCCAGACCTGCAGCCGCTGCCACAACGGCGGCCTGACCCCGACGGTGACCCTGGCCGGCCCGGACGTGGTCATGCCCGGCAGCACCAACGCCTACACCCTGACCATCGCCGAAGGCCAGCGCGCCTTGGGCGGCCTGGACGTCTCGACCACCGGCGGCATGCTCGGCGTGCCGGCGGGGGCCACCGACATCCAGCTGCTCGGCGGCGAGATCACCCACACCGCGCCCAAGAGTTCGGACAGCATGGGCGAGGTGGTCTTCAGCTTCCTGTGGACCGCGCCGGAGACCGATGGCGAGGTCACCTTCTACGGTGCCGGCAACTCGGTCGACGGGGATACCAGCACCAGCGGCGATGCGGCCGATACGGACCAGCTGACCATCACGGTCGGCGAGGCGCCCGAGCCGACCGAACCGGTCGAGCCGACGCCCCTGCCCACCGTCGAGATCCCGCACGAGGGGGTCGCGGCGCACCTGAACAACCCGCACGGCGTCACGCCCTTGGAGAGCGGCCGCATCTTGGTCGGCGAGGCCGGCACGGCCGGCGACAGCTGGCAACCCGGCCAGTTCGCGCCCGGCGCCGGCGACGGCCGCATCCTGAGCATCGACGCAAGCGAGCCCTCCGATCGCGAGGTCCTGGTCGACGAGATGACCAACGCGATGGACCCCGGCGGCGGCATCGTCGGCGGCAACCACGCCATCCAGGTCGAGCTGCCCGACGCCACGAGCCAGACCGCCACCGTCACCCTGGCCGCCCAGGCCGGCGGCCCGGGGCATCTGCGCCCCGACGAGGCGGCCAAGATCCTGATGATCGACGCCGAGGGCCAGGTCGAGGTCTTCGCCGATCCGCTGGCCTACGAGACCGAGAACAACCCCGGCGGCGAGGAGGGCGAAGGCGGCATCGACTCCAACCCCTGGCGCCTGGTCCCCGGACCCGACGGCCGGGTCTACGTGGTGGATGCCGGCGCCAACGACATCCTGGCCCTCGATCTCGCGAGCCGCGAGCTGTCGACCTGGGCCGTCTTCCCCGAGCTCTTCGAGGACCAGCAGGCCATCCCGACCGGCCTGACCTTCGACCCCGACAATGAGGGCGTTGCCTACGTCAGCCTGCTCGGTCCCTTCGGCCCCGGCAACACCGAGATCCACCGCCTGGAGGATCGCAACGACGACGGCGACATGCTCGACGAGGACGAGCGGCAGGTGCTGGTCGGCGGCCTCAAGCTGGTCACCGACATCGGCATCGGCCCGGGTGGCATGCTCTTCTTCACCCAGATCTCCGACGGCACGCTGTCCGCGATCGATCCGGCTTGCTGGAGCGAGGAGGCGGCCTGCACGGCCGAGGACGTGATGATGGTGGTCGACCAGCTGCCGGCCGCCAGCGCCCTGGCCTTCGACGCCGAGGGCAACGCCTTGGTGACGACCACCAACCGGCCCAATCCGATGGGCGCGACGACCACCACCACCGCCATCGTGCGCATCCCGGCCGAAGACCTGGTTCCGGAGCCGACGCCCACGCCGACGGTGGATCCGGAGCCCACCGAGCCGACGCCGACCCCGACCGAGGAGCCGCCGGTCGAGGAGCCGATGATCTACCTACCGCATCTGCGCAATCAGGAATAGCGCACCGACGCTGTGAATCTTGGAGCTCGATCGCCGATGGCGAGACCGAGACACCGAAGCCGCGCGGGCCGGGGTCGATCGACCCCGGCCCGCGCCGTCTCGGCACCGTGTCTCGTCAAGTCACGGTGTCGCGTCAAGTCACTGGGTTACGTCTCGTCACGGTGTCACATCACGGCGTTCTGTCTCGCCCTGGCATTCTGCCTCGTCTTCCCGAGCAGCGCGGCACCGATCGACGCCCAAGAGGTCGAGCCCGGCGCCTACGTCATCGCCGACACCTGGGGCGGCGGCCCGGCACAGCGACCGGCCGACAGCTGGCCGGCCGCCAGCGGCTTGGCGGTCGATGCAGGGCGGCGGATCTACGTGGCCGACGCCGAGGACGCCCGCATCAGCGTCATCGAGCCCGACGGTGGGCTGCGGTTGCTGGGCGATGGAGCCGACCTGGGCCTGGTCGAGCCCCGCGATCTGGCCATCGACGATGCCCGCGGCCGGCTCTACGTGGCCGACCCGGGCCTGGGCGGCGTCGCGGTGCTGGGCCTGGACGGCTCGCGGCAGGATCTCTGGACCGGCCTGCCGGTCATCACCGGCATCGGGGTCGCGCCCGATGGCCGCGTCCTGGCCGGCGCGGCGCTGACCGGCGAGGTCCATCGCTTCGAAGCCGACGGCCAGCGGCTGACCCCGATCCGCGCCGTGACCCAGGGCGCCGGCACGCGCATCTCCGGCCTCGACGTGGCGGCCGACGGGACCCTGGTGGTCCTGGACGCCACCCGCCCGATGCTCCAGCGCTTCGACGCTCGCGGCAGCCGCCTCGATCCGATCGAGCTGCCGCGCGGCTTCCGCGACGTGGTGGCCGACTTCAGCCTGGGCATCTTCACCCGGCAGTGGTACTGGTTCACCGACGCTTCCGGCCTGCACGCCTACGACCCGCTGCGCGACGCATGGCATCAGGCCGGCGCCACCGACGACCTCGACCGCCTGGCGGTGCACCCGCCGCTGGGCATCGTCGCCAGCCAGGCCCATCGGGACGGCAGCTGGCGCATCCACCGCTTCGACTACCGCCTGATCGACCTGGCCGGCTTGCGTCCCGCGGCCAGCTGGGGCCGGCCCCGCGGCATCCCCGGCCTGCTCGAGAGCCCCGACCGCATCCACGTCGGAGCCGACGGCATGGTCTACTTGCTCGACCGCTGGCCTCGGCTGCAGCGCTTCGATCGACATGGGCAGCTGGACGGCCAGCTGCTCACCGGATTCCGACCGGCTTCGGTGGCCGTCGACACCGAAGGACAGGTGTATGCCTTCGACGGCGGTCGACGGGTCGTGGCCTTCGGACCGGACGGGGCCGAGCGCTGGCGTAGGCAGCTCGATGACTTCCTGCCGGCCGTCGCCGACCTGGCCCTCGATCCGACCCGCGACGAGCTGATGCTGATGGGAGACGATCGCTACGCCGAGGTCCGCCGGCTCCGCACCGCGGACGGCCAGCCGGTGCAGCCGCTGGGTACCGCGGAGCCTTTGGGCGGCACCTTCCGCTGGGCAGACCTGGCCGCCGGACCCGATGGCGTGCCACAAGTGCTCGACCTGCGTGGGCCGGGTCTCCTCCGCATCCCGCTCTTCGACGCACCCGGCGTGGTCGATGTCGGCCTCGGCGCGAGGCGCCTCGCGGTCCGTCCCGACGGCCTGCGCCTGCTCCTGGGTCGCGACGGTTGGGTGCGCGGCCGCGACGAAGCGGGCCAGCTGCGCCTGGCCTTCGACGCCAGCCGGCAGGATCTGGACCCCGGTTCGCGGCCGGCAGACCTGAGCGTCGACGCGGACGGCGACGTCTACGTGATCGATCGGGTGGCCGAACGCGTCACGCACTGGACCTGGGACCCGGAGGCCGAACCGCCCACCGTGCCCGAGGTCGAGCCCGGCTGCCTGGCCTCGGGCGACAAGGGAGCGGCTCCGGACCGCATCCAGCTGGGCGAGACCGTCGAGGTCCAGCTCCAACTGGGCGGGCGCTGCGGCGGTGCGCTGGTCACCGTGCCGATGGACGTGATGTTGATCATGGATCGCTCGGGCTCGATGGCCGGCGACCAAATCCGGGTGGCCGTGGATGCCGCCTTGGACTTCGTGGCCCGCGCCGACTGGGCGAGCACGCGTATCGGCCTGGTCAGCTTCAACAGCAGCGCTCGGGTCGATCTACCTATGGGCCTCGACGGATGGGCGATGCGCGAGGCCTTGGCGGGTCTGCAGGCCGGCGGCGGCACGAACATCGCCGAGGCGCTGTCGGTGGCGCGCGAATCCATGCTCGACAGCGGTCGGCTTTCGACCCGCTGGGTCTTCGTTTTGCTCTCCGATGGCGGCAGCGATCGCTCGGCGGCCATCGCCGAAGCCGAGCGCTCCCGCGACGAAGGCATCGAGATCTTCAGCATCAGCGTGCAGGCCGACGCGGTCTTGATGCGCGCCGTGGCCGATGACGCGGAGCATTACTTCGAGGTCCAGCGGGCCCGCGAGCTCTTCGAGGTCTTCGATCACATCGCCGAGCGCATCGAGGCCGATGCGCTGATGCGCCGGGTCGAGATCATCGACGACATCCCCTCCGACATGACCTTGGTGGACGGCAGCGTCGAGCCGGCGCCGGCCGCCATCGAACCCGGCCCGCCGGTCCGCTTGCGCTGGCAGCTGGAAGGCGTCCCAGAGAGCGGCGCGCTCTTGCGCTACCGGCTGCGGCCGACGATGGCCGGCCTGCGCCCCACCAACGAGCGCGCCTGGGCAGATTATGTCGACGGATTCGGCCGGCCGGGCCGCATCGACTTCCCGGTGCCCGAGGTTCTGGTCATCGGTCCCACCACCACCCCCAGCCCCAGCCCGCGCGCAAGCGCCACCGCCCGCCCGAGCTCGACCTCGACCCGCCGACCGACCCCGATACCCCGTGCACTCTTCCTCCCCTTGCTCCTACGCGAGGATTGCCGGCCCGGCAGCCGGCACACCGACGTGCTGCTGGTGATGGATGCCTCGGGCAGCATGCAGGGCGCCAAGCTGGCCGCAGCCCGCGACGCGGCGCTCCAGCTGGTCGACCTGCTCGACCTCGGCGCCGACCAGGTCGGCCTGGTCGCCTTCCACCAGCAGGCCACGCGCCTGGCCGCCCTGGGCAGCCCGCGCGCGGACATCGCTCGGGCCCTGGCCGGCCTGGCCACCTCGCCCGGCACGCGCATCGACCGCGGCCTCTCGCTGGCCCTGGCCGAGCTGATCGGCCCGCGCGCCCGCCCCGGCAACACGCCGACCTTGGTCCTCTTGACCGACGGCCGGCAAGCCGAGTCGCCCCAGCTGGCCACCGCCCGCGCCGCCGAAGCCCGCGCCCTGGGCATCCAGCTCTTCGCCATCGGCCTGGGCGCCGAAGTCGATCGCGCCACGCTCGAATCGCTGGCCGGCGCCCGCCAGCGCGCCTTCCTGGCGCCGGGCCCCGAGGACCTGGCCGCCATCTACCGCTCCGTCGCAGGCCTCATCCCCTGCCCGGCCGGCGACTTTTGGGCGCGCCGCTGACCAGCCGTCCGCACCTCCTTCAAGGAACTCGAGCATGAGCACCTCCGATCGCCAGCTGGCCTACACGGTCCACGCCAGCTTCGAGGGCGACGACCCTCGCCTCGTCGACCGCTGGATCGCTTGGTTGAGGGATGAACACCTGGATGATGTCCGTCGGGCCGGCGCGCTGACCGCCATGGTCGTTCGCCTCGATGTCGACGAGGGCCAACGTCCCCGCTGCGAGGCCCGCTACCACTTCGCATCCCGATCCGCGTTCGCCACCTACGAACGCGACCACGCCCCCCGTCTACGCGCCGAGGGCCTGGCCCGCTTCCCGCCCGAGTTGGGCATCCGATACCTCCGCAGCGTAGGCGAGATCGTGGGCGGTCGTAACCCGGACTGATCCCGTCACGCCGGGATCGCGGATCGCAGATCAGTTACCGTCACCACCTCGCTCGAGGACCGACGCTTCCCAAGCGGCGGCCGATGCTTCTTCCTGTCCACCGCGGATGGTGCGGGTTCCAGCAGCCGGAGACCCGAGCAGGCCCTCTGGGATTGGCGTCGTCATGGTCCCAATCGTTCTCCGGCCGTATCTTCGCGCGCGCGCCAGCGTTAAGTTCCGTCAGGGCTATCGTGCGCGCTCTTCGCATGTTGGCCAATGTTTACGACTCAGCAACACGACACAGCAGGTCGCCTTTCCGAGATCTGGCCGACGCTCGGCAACTCGTATCGTTCGCCAGTCAGTACTCCCACAAGAGACTCAAGGAGATCGCATGTCCCTCGCACGCCCTGAGGCAAGACGCCCACGAGTCCCGTTCCTCTCCAGGGGGGCTGTGGCGATCGCCATCGCGCTCTTCGTGACGCTGCCCCTTCGCAGTTGGACGGTCGAGGAAGTCCATGGCGCGATTGGGGGCAGCACGTCCGGCACGGGCGCTGATCCTGCATCGATTCAAGGGCTGATCCCGCCAGGGGACTTTGGCGGTGCCGACCTTCTGCCAGCCGACGGCGATACGCTGTCGGGCACCTACACGAACGTCGGGCTCTTCTACATTCCGGCTGGATCGACGGTGTCCGTCGTCGGAGGCATGGAACTCGAGGTCTTTGCCGACGAGATCACGATCGAAGGCACTCTCGATGCCAACGGGGCCGGACATGCTGGCGGTGTGACCGGCGTCGTTGGCGAGGCTCTGGGCCAGGCGGGCGAAGGCCCCGGCGGAGGCGAAGGCGGGCGTTTCGGTTCTTGTGTCCACTCGCCGGGAGGCGGAGGTGGCGGATACGGCGGTGCCGGCGGCGGTGGCGGACAAACGCTGGACTCCCCGGACGAGGCATCCGGTGGCAGCCCCTATGGCGACCCCAATCCGCCTGGAATCCTGATGGGGTCGGGCGGAGGCAGTGCCGCGAACGACTGCGAATTCTATGGTGGCCTCGGCGGAAACGGCGGCGCTGGGGGTGGCGCGATCACGCTCGATGCCGATCGGATCGAACTGAGCGGTTCGATCCTCGCCGATGGTGCGGATGGACAGGACGGTACGTCCGGTCCGGAGGGCTGGCACGCATCCGGAGGTGGCGCCGGATCCGGTGGCGGAATCTGGTTGAATTCCACCTGTTCGGTGCTCACCGAGGCGGTGCTCAGCGCCAGCGGTGGGGTCGGGGGCGACGCCGACGGCTTCAACACCGACGATCAAAACCAGTATGGAGTCGGTGGTGGCGGAGGCGGTGGCGGTCGGATCAAGATTTCTGGCGCCTTCGATCCGCTCTCGACCTTCGCCACGAACGTGAGCGGCGGCGCAGCGGGCACGACGGATGTTCCAACCGCTCCCTTCCTCAATCCGGGTGCGGGCGCAGACGGTTCGGAGGTGATTGACGGCGAGCAGCGGCCATGCCTCACGGCGGACCTGTCCATCTTCATCGATGCGGTCAAGGGTCAAGAGGCAGGCGGAGGTGGCGGCGACACGACCGAGGAGGGCGCGGACCAGAACGATCCCCCTCCCAACACCGTGTGGGCCGGCGACGAGGTCGTCTACCGCGTTGGGGTCTTCAACAACGGCCCGGATACGGCAATCAACGTCACTGCGACCGTCACACTTCCGATCGGGGTCGAGTACCTGGCCGACACCGATAGCTGCACCCCGGCCGGTGGTGGAGCGGCCCCCACGATCCTCACCTGTGATCTGGGCGACATCGAGCGCTTCGACTTCGTCGAGTTCCTGATCAAGACCCGTGTCGACCCGGGCCTGGTCCGAGCCGAGCCGACGGGCACGACGGTCATCACGGCAGAAGCCTCGGTCACCTCCGAGTCTGCCGATCCCAATCTCGAGAACAACTTAGACGAAGACAGCTGCTTCGTCCAGGACCTAGCGGACCTGAAGATCACCAAGATCGTCGAGCCGCACACTGGCGTCCAAGCCGGTGAGCAGTTCACCTATACCCTGCTGGTCGACAACTTCGGCCCCTCGGCCGCGCGCAACGTCGTCATCACCGACACGCTCGTGACCAGCGGCTTCGTCGAAGCCAACGGCTGCTCGATCGCCGTCCGGACCGACGGCGGACTCATCGACGAGTTCAACTGTAACTTCAACCTAGCCACGGGCGTCTTCGACCTCGGAACTTTCGGCTCCAACTGGCTGATGCCCCGCAGTCCCTCGGATATGGGCCGCGTCATCATCACCATCAACGCCACCGCCGAAGAGGGCCTGGACCTGACGAATGTGGCCACGGTCACCGCCGACACGCCAGACCCGGACTTTGGCAACAACATGGCCATGGTGGCGCTGTCGGTCTTCGACACGGTCGATCTGGGCGTTACCAAGACCGCCGTCGGCGAGATCCAGGTCGCAGGCCAGCCAGGTCTGGTCTTCGACATCGGCAACCCCGGCGCCTTCCCGGCCGCGCCCAACTACACAACCAGCTCGACGCACGTGACGGCCGGCCGGCGCATCCGATACACCATCGAGGTGACCAATGACGGCCCCTCGACGGCCGAGAACGTGGTCCTCACCGACCGCTTGCCGGCCGGCGTGACCATCGTCCCTGGCAGTCTCACGATCTCCCAGGGCAGCTGCGAGACCGGCACGCCGGGCGATCCCCTGGACCGACTGGTCTGCGGCCTGGGCACGGTGCTGGACAGCGGTGGCGGCGACCGCCCACCGGTGGTCCTGACCTTCGACGTGCAGGTCGACCCGAGCCTCGATCCGGCCACGGTGCTGGAGAACGACGTCAACGTCTACTCCGAGCAGTTCGACCCGAGCAACGCCAACAACCACGCCTTCACGCAGACCATCGTCAACACCTGGGCCGACATGGAGATCACCAAGCTCTCCGTCGGCGAGAACAAGGTGGGCTACGATAACGATCTGCGGCGCCACATCCTCGAAGATCTGCCCGGTCAGGTGACGGCCGGCCACGACTTGCGCTACGAGATCACGGTGCAGAACACGGGCCCGTCGGACGCGCGAAACGTCCAGATCCTCGACCTCTTGCCCGGCCAGACCGACACCGGTCTGGATCACGATCCGGTGACCTTCATCTCCGCCGACGGCGCAGAGTGCCGGCCGCTGGACGAGCAGCAGGAGATCGGCGTCTTTGGCCCCGCTGGCGGCAAGTTCGGCCAGGCCCTCTGGTGCGACCTGGGCACGATCCCGGCCGGCGCCCGCCACACCTTCGACATCTACGTCTCGGTCGACCCGGCCGTGCCGGACGGTTTCACGCTGACCAACGGCGCCTTCGTCTGGTGGGGTGCATCGAGCCCGCCGGCCCAGCCTGGCAGTTTCAGCGGCTTCCCCTTCCCGCAGATCCCGCCGGAGCTGCCGACCACGGACGATCCCTTCCTGGACGACAACTTCGCCGACACCGACACGGATGTCAACGCGGTCGCGGATGTCTACATTCAGAAGGTCGACGTCCCAGCCAGCCCCGCGCTCGACCAACCGCATGAGCCCGACCACGCCATCGCCGGCAACGAGCATCGCTACCTGCTGACCTTCGGCAACCTGGGCTGGTCCGTCGCCCGCGACATCGCTATCCAGGACTTCCTGGACTTCAAGCAGTTCGGCATCCTGGGCGAGAACTTCCTGCGCTGCGAGCCCTTCGACATCGACGACTTCGTCGCCTGTAGCGAGACCAATGGGGTGGTCGACGTCGACCTCCTGCTCAGCCAGAACGAGCAGATCGTACCCGGCGACCTCAACCCGGGCGACGAGTTCAAGTTCTACCTGATCACCGAGGTCGACCCCGGCTACGTCCTGGATGCCAACGACTTCATCGCCACCAACGACAGCCGCATCACCACGTCGACCACCGACTTCCACACCGCCAACAACGTCGACGCCCACGACACGCTGATCATCGCCGAGGCGGACCTCTCCCTCGAGAAGACCGACATCTTCGGTGATCCGCTGGCGGACCCGGATAACTACTTCCTCATGTGCGACCCGGTCCAGCCGGGTGGCATGATCACCTACACGCTCACCGTCACCAACGACGGACCCTCCGACGCGGCCGATGTCTACGTCGTCGACCAGCTGCCGGCCGACTTCGTCGCCGTCGACCCGGCCCAGGTCGTGGTCGAGGTCTCGGCCGGCGAGGTCGTCGAGGTCCGCGACGATGGCCGGATCACCGTCCGCGTTGGCAACGACCTCAACAACGCCGGCGCGCCCGAGCTCGGCCGCCTGAATGCCGGCTCCACCGAGCGCATCCGCATCCAGGTGATGGTCCGCCAGGACGCGGAGTGCGGCGGCATCGCCGAGAACCACGCCTACGTCGAGGCGCGCGAGAACGCCGTCGACTGGCCGGATGCTCCCGATCTCGCCCCTGGCATCGGCGGCGGTCCGCGGACCCCGCCGCACGACCCGGACGACACGAACAACCGAGCCGTCGAGACCACGACCATCGAATGCCCAAAGGTCTTCGTCAACAAGACCGTCAGCTTCAATGGCCAGTGCCCGGGCCGGGACATCACCCGCATCAACGAAACCGGCCAGCCGGTGACCTTCTGCTACGAGATCACGAACACCGGCACCACCTACCTCGACACCATCCTGATCACGGATACGCTCGAGACCCGCACGACCATGCCGACGGTCATCTTCACCGACACCATCACCTTCGGCGAGGACCCCAAGGTCCCGGTCGCCCCGGGTGAGACGGTCCTGCGCCAGGTCACGGTCCCGCACTTCAGCAAGGAATGCGGCATCGCCACCGACACGGTGGTCGTGACCGCCATCCCGGTCAACTCCGGCCGCACCGTCCTCCCCTGCCTGGCTCCGGTCACGGCCGAGGACACCGCGGTCGTCGAGATCCCCTGCGCCGGCGTCGACTGGCGCCTGGCCCTGCCCATCCTCGAGGCCAACGAGTCGGCCGAATGCGAGGCCTGGGTCCAGATCCAGAACGTCGGCGACGTCGACACCAAGGGTCTGGTCGTGGTCTGGGGCGATCCCGGCTTCTGCCCGCCGCAGGCCGCCGGCCCGCTCAAGGTCGAGTGCACGGGCCTCTTGCGCCCCGGTAGCGCTTGGACCCTCCTGGCCGGCCAGGTGCCGAGCGGCGCCCGCAGCGCCATCGTCTACTCGCTCTCGACCGAGCGGGTCGAGGTCGAGCCGGGCA
>CAZJWJ010000059.1:0-32863 GCA_964549495.1 uncultured Anaerolineales bacterium
CGGTCCTCATGCATGGGATGGGCAGGGTTCGTATGGAAGTCGAAGGGGAGAAAGTCCACGGCCGGTGCAGTCTCTTGCAGCGTGTCGGCATCTAGCGTATGAAGCGTGCCGCCACCAGCGATGAGGTGGATGACGTTGTCCGAAGGGGATACGAGCAGTTCGATGACAAGCTCGTCGGTCTGTGTTGATGCGAGCAGAGTCCCTAGCTGTCGTGGTGAACCGGGAGGAACTGAGTACTTTGCAACCCGATACGGTGGTCGATTCTGTCTCAGGGAACCTAGGAATGGGATGACGTGTGCCTCCGCCACGAAGAGTTCGGTTGCGTTGCGGCTGAACGCAATGCCTCCCATCGACGCGACCGAGTCATTCGCGATCGACCTACCTCGCCATTGACCGGTCGGTAGCAACTGGACCAGGCGCAAACCGACATTCTTGTTCGATTGATTTGCAGCAGCCATGACGCCACTGGCGCCAACTCCTAGAGCGAGGCGCCCCGGAGAGCCAAGACTCGGTCCGCGAAAGTGTACACGGCCGGTCATCGCATCGAACGCCGTGATCGACTCGCATCCTGGTCGAATGGGTTGATCTGCAGATAGGCGAGCCTGATCTTCGGTGACCAACACGAGCGACTCGAGATCGACCAGCTCTTGGGCTGCCGTTGGTGTGCCCTGTGTCACGATCATACTGAGAATACCACCGACTAGGGTAATGCGAAGGTGGCGACTGATTCCCATAGTGAATTGCGCTTCCTTTCGTCAGGATTCCGTTGAACTCAGCAGAGTCCAATCAATGATACAATCTCGTGCGACTCTGCTGGAATCTCCCCGCCAGGCACTCGAAGTAGGGGAGGCGACATCATGACTATATGCCACCTCCCCCACGAGGCAACGCGGTATCCTTATGCATGGGGCACCGGCGTGCCTGCATGTCGGCGACTAGTTGTACAAGATCGTGACGAACGCCCCGTCGTCCGAGCAACTACCACTGCACTCGAATGCACCCGAGTCTATGCTGCTCCACGTCTGTGATGTCGGAGAGACAGCAGAGCCGATAGAACAGTCAGACTCGCTTACGGTGTCGCCGTCGTCCACCGAAGTAGTCGTGAAGGTGACATCGCTAAGAAATCCGTCCCACTGGGTATCGCACATGTCTGCCGCGGTATGATCGATGTCAACGATCAATTTGTAGCCCAGCTCGCCGGCGATGTTGTCACAACCCTGCCCGTGCTCACAGATCGCGACCGAGTTGATAGGACCAGTACATCCAGAGCAGGTAGCGGTCCAGCCAGAGGAGTAGGTCACCGTCACCACGGCGGTGTCGATCAGCTGCGTGTTGCAGATGCAGGGCGGATTGGCGAAGTTGGTCGTGGAGTAGAAGGCTTCGATCAACCAGACCTCCGAATCGTCCGGAAGGACCGGATCGCCGCCAGTGGTCTGGTGGTCCACCTCGAGGATGGCGGTCTGGGTGTTGATCATGCCGCACATCGGCGGGTTCTGGCAGCCGGCACTGGCGGTGGACACAGGCTCGACGCCGATCTCGACCAGGCCGAAGATCATCGCGCCGAAGCCCAGCGCGAGCAGGCCGGCGAGCAAGCGCCGCGGAAGGGCAAGGGTGATGCTGCGGCGTCGCGGGCTGGAGTCGAGTTGTCGGGGCTTGGTGCTGTCATGGGAACGCATCCTGCGACCTCCTGGGTCTGGCGCGCACGATTTGCGCGCGATCGATCAACGTGGCTCTCACGCCGTGAGCGGCGCGGCGAGCGGGGCTTGGCGGCTGCCCGGAGACGTCGGTCGAGGGACCCGTGCGCTGCTGTAGCGGAAACTTGCAGCGCTGAACCTGGTCGCTATCATGGGGTGTCGTGCTGTCCTGTCTCGTTCCACAGACGTCTCAGGGCAGTCTCGTTGGCCGGCCGTCTGTAGCGGCTGGCCAACATCTTTTTTGGTGGGCGCCGTCAGCGACGCCAGCCGACGGGCTGCATTGGCGCGTCTCCCTTCCCGCGTGGCGGATTACGGTCTGGTGGACCCGATCGTCTGCACATCGTGCATCCGATGATTGGAGTATAGCGCCCCCCCCAGTTGCACACAAGCGTTCTCGGCAGATCATCGGTCGAGTGTAGGGAAAGCGTTGGTCGGGCGTACGGGTCATCGGAACTGCGCCCTACTTCGCCAGCCGCGGGTCTAAGAGGTCGCGGAAGGCGTCGCCGATCAGGTTCCAGCTGAGGCTGAACAGGACGATCGACAGGCCCGGGAAGACCACGATGTACCAGTCCTCGGCCAGCGAGGGGATGCGGTTGCGGGCGCTGGCGATCATCTGGCCCCAGTCGGCGTAGCCGTCGGGCACGCCCAGGCCGAAGAAGGACAGGGCGGCAAAGGTCAGCACGATGGTGCCGATGTCCAGCGAGGCCAGGACCAGGACCGGGAAGATCGAGTTGGGCAGGACGTGGCGGGTGATGATGCGCAGGTCGCTGGCGCCGACGCTGCGTGCGGCCCAGACGTACTCGCGCTGCTTGACCGACAGGATGTCGGCCCGGATCAAGCGCGCGTAGCCCATCCAGCCGAAGAAGATGATGGCGATCATGGCCGGCAGGATGCCGCCGATGTTGGGGCTTGCCCGCAGCACCGTGGCCAGGGTGATGGCGGCCAGGAGGAAGGGGAAGGCCTGGAAGATCTCGACGATGCGCATCAGGATCTCGTCGATCCAGCCCCCGTAGTAGGCCGAGATCGAGCCGATGGTCAGGCCGATGAGCAGGGAGATGCCGACGATGATCAGGCCCACCTTGAAGGCCGTCCGGCTGCCCCAGACCGTGGCGTAGTAGATGTCGTACTGCTGCGGGGTGGTGCCGAAGCGGAACTCCGCGCTGGGCGGCCGGGGCTCGGTCGAGTAGCCGTACTGCGGCACGCCGTAGGCGCCGATGCGCGAGCTCTCGCCGCAGCGGCGCTGCTGGCGCGGGTCCTCCGGGCAGGGTGCCAAGAGCGGCGCGAAGAGGGCCACCAGGCCGAAGAAGACCAGGATGATCGTGCCCAGGAGCGAGGCCCGGTTCTCGATCAGGCCGCGAGCGATGCGGCGCCAGCCGGCCTCGCCCATCAGCTCGTCCTGCTGTTCGAGGGCCTGCTCCTCGAGCTCGGCCACGATCTGGTCGAGCTGGGTCTCGGGCTGCCTGCCGTCGGTCATCTCGGGCTCCTGGGCCATGGATGGTGGATCGGGTGGTGGGTGGCGGAGGAGGGGGAGCGGCCCCGGGGCGAGGGCCATGGCCCACCGCGAACGGGGCCGCGCGCGGGCCTCAGTCCAGCCGGACGCGCGGGTCGAGGTAGGCGTAGAGCACGTCGACGACCAGGTTGCCGCAGATCAGCAGCAGGCCGCTGAAGAGCACGAAGCCCAGCACTGTGATGATGTCCAGGTTCACGGCGGCCTCGACGAACTTCTTGCCCAGCCCGGGGTAGTTGAAGACCGTCTCGGTGATGGCCACCCCGTTGAGCAGGCCGATCAGCTGGTAGCCGCCGACCGTGGCCACCGGCAGCATGGCGTTGGGTCGGGCATGCTTCTGGATCACGCGCCGCTCCCGCAGGCCCTTGGCCCGGGCCGTGCGCACGTAGTCCTGGCGCAGGGTCTCGAGCATGCTCGAGCGGGTCACGCGCAGCAGCACCGCCCAGCTGATGTAGGACAGCGAGATGATCGGCAGGATCAGGTGCCGCAGGGCGTCCCAGAAGACATCCAGCCGGCCGTTGATCAGCGCGTCGAAGCTGTGCATGCGCGTCACGCTGCGCCAGTCGGCCGAATCGACCAGGCGTTGAAACTCCGGTGACAAGCGGTCGCCGGTGGGCAGCCAACCCAGATAAGCGGCAAAGACCATGAGCAGAAGGAGTCCGGCCATGAAAGAGGGGGTGCTGGTGCCCACGATCGAGAAGATGCGCAGCAGCTGATCGGGCAGCCGGTTGTGGTGCAGGGCGGCGAAGATGCCCAATTGGATGCCGATCAAGATGATGGGCAGCATGGCCCAGATGGCCAATTCGGCCGTTGCCGGCAAGCGGCCCAGGATCACCTGGGTCACCGGCTCCTTGCCCGTCTTGGAGAAGCCCAAGTCGCCGCGAGCCAGGTTCTGGATCCAGCGGGCATACTGCTGCGGGATCGGGTCGTTGAGCCCGTACTGGTCGATCAGCTCCTCCAGCTGCGCCTGGCGCTTGGGCACGTCCGAGACGTAGAGCGCCGCCCGCTGGGTGGGCGAGAGCTGGGTGAGCATGCCGAAGATCAGGATCGTCACCCCGAAGAGGATGAAGGGCATGATCAAGAGCCGTCGGGCGATATAGGTGGTCATCGGCAGGCCTCGATCCGGTGCATCGCGATGGGCGTGGCGGTAGCTTGTCAGGAAGGGGGAGGGCCCGGCCCTGGAGCCGGGCCCTCCTGTCGATCCGATCAGGCCATGCGTCAGCCTGCTAGGCCGTGGCGGCTCGGAGGCGGACGTGGTGCCCGCGCCCGAGCCGGTCGGCGGCGATTAGTTCTTGCTCAGGGCGTAGTACCACAGGCCCGGGGCCAGCGGATGGTTGAACCAGCCCGAGACGTCCTTGTTCAGGTAGAAGCGGCCGGTGGCCTGGTAGAGCCAGATGCTGATGGCCTCTTCGTTGGCCAGGCGCTGGAGCTCGGCGTAGATCTCCTCGCGGGCGGCCTCGTCCGTCTCGGCCAGGCCCTGCTCGACCAACTCGTCGAAGCGCGCCTGCATCTCGTCGGGGAAGCCCTGCGCGCGGGCGTAGGCGCCAGCCGAATGCATGTAGGGGTGGACCCAGTTGCTGGCGTCGTGGTAGTCCTCGAGCCAGCCGGAGACCGACACCGGGAACTCCTCGTTCTGCCGCGCCTCCAGGAAGCTCGGCCACTCCAGCTCGATCACGTCGACCTGGTAGGCCGGGTTCACCAGCGCCAGGTTGTCGGCCAGGATCTGGGCCGCCGTCTGGCGGGTGGTGTTGCCCTGGTTGTAGGCGATGGTCATCTGGAAGCCGTTCTCGGCCACCGCGCCGTCCCAGGCCGCCGCCAGCTCGCTCTCGCACATCTCCAGGTCGGTGGTGATGATGTCCGAGTCCGGGTCGAAGCCCTGCAGGCCCTCGATGATCGGACCGCGAGCCTGCACGCCCTCGCCCTGCAAGGCGTCGGCGATGAAGGTCTCCCAGTCGAAGCAGTAGCTGAAGCCGCGGCGGACGCTGATGTCGCTGAAGAAGTCGACCGGGATGCCGGCACCGTCCAGCGCGCCGGAGCCGATGAAGGTGCTCTCGGGGTTGACGTCGAAGTTGAACATGGCGGCGGTCATCGAGACCGTCGGGTAACCGACGTAGAGGTTGAGCGTGCCGTCCGGGTTCATCTCGGTGGCCGGCGCGTCGGCATCCCCGCCCTCGTACATGGTGTGGATCAGGTCCTCGACCTGGTTGATCTCGGCACGCGGCACGTTGACCGTGTCGGCCTCGCCGGCCGTCAGCTTGGCAAAGCGCGTGCCCCACTCGTCCACCGACTGGATGACGATGTACTTGAGGTCGGCCACGCCGCTCGGGCCGCCGTCCCAGACGGGCTCGGATCGCCAGTAGTTCTCGTTGGCCTCCAGGCGGATCTCGACGCCCTTGTTCCAGGTCTCGAGCATGTAGGGCCCGGTGCCGTTGGCCTGGTCGAAGAGCACCGACTCCTCGGCCGCCGGGCTATGCCACTGGCGCCAGGTGGCGCAGTCGCCATCCCAGTCGCCCTGCTCGACCATCCATTCCATGTCCAGGGCGGCGCCCCAGGGCTGGCTGAGCAGCTGCAGGAGCCAGGGGGTGGGCTGCTGGACGGCGATGGTGACCGTGGCGGCCTCGTTGTCGGCCTGCACCGCGGTCTGGACCAGTTCGCAGACGGCCAGTGCCACATCGTCGGGCACGTCTTCGAGGGTGGCGTCCTCGGAATCGCCCAGGCCGGCCGTCTCGAGCGCCAGGCTGGTGATCGAGCTGGTGCCCAGGATGGGCTCGAGGAAGAGCCACATCGGACCGTCGACGCGATCCTGCAGCATGGCGCGCTGCAGGCTGTAGGCGATGTCGGAGGGCTCCAGCGTGCCGCCGGCGTGGAAGCTCACGCCATCGCGGATATCGAAGGTGTAGATCGTATCGTCCTCGGAGGCTTCCCAGCTCTCGGCCAAGGCCGGCACGAAGTCGGTGGCGCTCTCGCGATCGAAGTAGACCAGGCCCTCGTAGATGTTGGATTCGATGCCGGCACCGCTGGTCTCGTAGGTCCAGGCCGGATCCAGGCTCTGGGGCTCGCCGATGGTGACGTTGACGAAGGTGTCGGAAGGCACCTGGGAGCCGCTGCTTTCGTCGGCCGGCTCGGTGGGCACGATCTCCTCGCCGCCACCGTCCTCGCCCGTCGTTTCCTCGCCGGCGGGGGCGGGATCATCGCCCGACTGGCCGCCACAAGCGACGGCGCCAAAGGCCAGGCCCAGGGCCAGGCAGAAGCTCAAACCTCTTCGGATTCGCATCGATATCTCTCCTCGTATTCGGGTTCGGCGCAGCGGGCCGCGTGGGACGCGTGGCCCGTCCGGCACGACATGCACGCGAAAGTACGGGTTGCCGGCACGGCGGGTTCACCCGCGGGCCGTTGTCGCGGGCGCAATATAACACAGCCGTGAGATGCGCGCTACGTGAAAGCGCCGAGTTCCGTGCCGTGGCTCGTGGCCCCTTGCCCCTGTCTCGGATGCCTTGACCCCGCGCCGGCCGGC
This sequence comes from uncultured Anaerolineales bacterium, assembly GCA_964549495.1. Classification (GTDB taxonomy): domain Bacteria; phylum Chloroflexota; class Anaerolineae; order Epilineales; family Epilineaceae; genus JACKBJ01. Next base: position 6,716 of record CAZJWJ010000059.1, read on the forward strand.
TCGCACAATCCGCCGCCATGCACCCCTGGCTCGCCGGCCGCCGCGGCCCGGCCCTGCTCATCGTCCTGCACCTGCTCATGGGCCAGGCTTTCATCTTGGCCACACCCCCCTGGGAGGCCCCCGACGAGCCCTGGCACCTGGCCTACGCCGAGGCCCTGGCCGCCGGTCACCTACCGACGGCCGAGGAGACCTACGAGCACCACCATCCGCCGCTCTACTACCTCTGGCCGGCCCTGGGCCTGCACGCCATCGGGCTCCACGGGGTCGAGCGCGCGCCCTACAACCCCCGCTACCCCTTCGCCGCCGCGGCCTACCTCCACCCGCCCGGTGCGCCGGATGAGGCGCCGATGCGCCTCCTTCGCGGCCTGTCCGGCCTCTTCGGTGCCCTGGCCGTGGCCCTGACCTGGGCCGCGGCGCGCCGTGCGGCAAGAGGGCGTTCGGACGCCGAAGGCCTGGCCTTCCTGACCGCGGGACTCGTGGCCGCCCTGCCGCAGCTGGCGGCGGTGACCCATGCCATCTCCAACGACGGCTTGGCGACGGTAGCGGGGGCCGGCCTGCTCTACGCGCTCCTTCGCTGGGCCGATTTCGCCGTCGACAGCACCGCGGGCGGAGCGCTCCGGGCTGGCCTCGGCCTCGGCGCCTGGCTGGTGCTGGCCCTGCTGACCAAGCTCAACGCGCTGGCCCTGATCGCCGCACTGCCCCCGGCACTCCTGCTGGTCGCGTTCCATGCCGGATCCGCCGTCTCCGCGCGATCGCCGAGCCTCGACGCGAATGGACCGGCCCTCCGGACGAGTGGTCGAGCGCCGACTCGCCGGCTACCACGTCGGCCGCTCGTGCATGCCGGACTGGCCCTCTTCGTGGTCGCGTCGACCTTGGTCGCGGCACTCGTCCTCCTGCGTTGGGCCTTGCCGAGCGTCGCGACCAGCCTGGTCGACAACCTGGTCGGCCGCGGCGTCGAGCGTGACCCGGCGCTCTCCGATCCGAGGGCCATCCTGCTCCAGACGGGCCTGATGCTGGACCAGGTCTGGGGGCGTTACGGTTGGTTCAACGTGATCATCCCGGTCTGGATGCGACGCTTGGCCGATCTGGTGGCCTTGCTGGCGCTGGCGGGTCTGCCCTTTGCATGGCGCGACGCTACGTCCCGATACCGCTCGGTCCTCGTGATCTCGATGTTCCTGGTCGGCGTGGCCTTGGCCGCTGGCGTGCGGAACTTGCTGAGTGACCCACAGCCCCAGGCCCGGCTGCTCTTCCCGGGCTTGCCGGCGGCCGCCTTGCTGCTGGCAACTGGCTGGTCGGCCGGGTCGCGACGACTGCCGGCCCGCCCGTGCGCCGCAGTGGCGATCGCACCGATCATCGGCCTGATCGCCCTCGGTCTCTACGCGACGCAGCTGCGACTGCCGGAGGCCTTCGCACCCGCTCGGCGACCCGCCAGACCCTTGGCCACGCGGCTGATCACGCCGGACTGGGAGATCGTCGCCCGACTCGGGAATGACGGCGCTCTGGCGGTTCAGACGATCCGAGGCGACGAGCGCGGGCTCGCCCGGATCGAGCTCCCGGTTCTGGTCGCCTCCGGTCCGGGTCGCTTGGACCTGCGACTCTACGATGCGGCCAGCGAGACCTTGATCGCCCAAGCGGATTGGCCACTCGACGAACTCGGCCGGCCGGATGTCGACCGCCCGCGGATCGGTCCCTTGGCCGATGCCAGCTGGCCGGGACTGGACTTGCCCTCCGATCGGGTCTCCGCCAGGGAACTGCGCCTGGAGCTCGGCATCGAGGGCGAGGGGCGGGCCTGGTTGCCGGGCACGAGGGATGGCACGAGCTATCCCGAAGGAGCCTTGGTCGTCGATGGCGAGCCGCGCAGCGATCTGCTCTTCGTGAGCCTGCGAGCGGCAAATGCCTCCACGGCCATCGAAATCAGGTCTCGGTGACGGATGCGTCCATGGTGTCGAAGACGAGTGCCTTGGCGTTGTCGACGATCCGTCGATCCAGGCTCAGTATCGATAGTCCGGGGATGGCCTGCCGCAATTCGGCGGCACTCGCCAGATGGAGTGCGTCGAGGCTCCGGATGGGTTCGATGGGGAATGCGAGGCTGGCTCGATCCATCGTGCTCGATCGAACGAGGTGGAGATGCCAATGCCGGCTGGCACGTCGCAGCCGTGTCCGACGATCTCGAGCCTCGCTTGCAGCGAGCAGACCCGTTGCCTCGGCACGGATGAGCACCCGCTCGGACTCGAGGATCGTGAGCTCGGATGCAACGAGCACAGTCGCCCGATTCATGATGTCGCGAATTCGAGTCGAAGCCTGTTCATCCAAGAGCCATGACAGGACTGCGCTCGATTCGAGATACACGTTCATCGGTCGTCGCGCGAGGCGTCCAGGAGTTCTAGCACCGTGGCGCCGCGCAGTTCCGGAATCGGGTCGACGTCGAACGTCTCTTCCGGGGGCACGGGGATCGCCGACCGTACATGACCCTCGCGGATCAAGCGATTCAACAGCGCGTACTCCGTGGGACCCTCGGAATCGCCGCTAGGCCGAATCTCCGCGACTGGCGCGCCACGGTCCGTGACCACGACGAGTTCGCCGTCGCGAACCTGCCGAAGATAGGCACTGAGCTTGCTCTTGAGTTCCCGAATGCCGACCGTGATCATTCCCCAATTGTAGTCACGAGTAGTCACGTGTCAATGAGCAAGAGGGGCAGCCCGGCCGGGCTGCCCCAAGGGCATGAACCAGACTTCCGAGTTGATCGGTTGCTTCCTTGTTCGCTCGTGCGATGGATCAGCCCAGCGCCTTGAACTGCTCGAAGGGTTGCTGGCAGCTGCGGCAGTAGTGTAGCGAGCGGCAGATGGTCGGGCCGAAGGCATTCTCGAGGTCGGTCTGTTCCGAGCCGCAGAAGGGGCAGTGGATCGGGTCCTCGGCGCCGGTCTCGAGCGCGCCCCCGGTGGCATCGAGCCCGTGGCCGGCAGTCGACGGTCGGGGCTGGATCAAGAGGAGGTCGTCATCGGACCGGAAGCGCCCGGCCGCCGGCGGGGGCGGGGCCAGGCCGATCCGCTTCATACGCTCGCGCGCCTCCGGCGCGATGCGGTCCGAGGACCAGGGCGGGTCGAGCTCGACCGGAACCTCGACCCGGCCGGCGCCTAGGGCGCGGACGCGGGCGGTGATCTCCTGGCGCATCAGCTCGAGGGCCGGGCAGCCGGAGAAGGTGGGCGTGATGACCACCCGGACGCGTGGCTCGTCGGTCGTCGTGGAGCCGTCGCCGACGCGGGGCACATCCAACGTCTCGACCTCGTTATCGAGCTCGCCTCCCGTCTCGATCTCGACGCGCTGGACGATGCCCAGCTCGACCACCGAGACCACCGGGATCTCGGGGTCCTTGACGTCGTCGAGGGCCGCCAGAACACGCTCGACCGTCAGCGTCCCGCCGACCGACTCGATGGTCTCGGCGCCGCGATTCGGATCGATCACGAGCGGCTGGAGGGCTTGGCCTTCCTGTGTGTCGTCGTTCTTCTCGTTCATCGCTCCACTCCTGGACCTCGTTCGAAGGTCCCCATGACCTTTGCCAGCCTGTTACGTCTGCCGGCCGCCTAGCCCGCACCTACCAGACAGCGTCCGGGTCGGACCGGAAGAGGCCCTGCATGGCGGACAGCAAGGGTTCGAGGTGCTCGCCGTGCTGGCCCCGCCGGCCGCCGGCGACGGCTTCGGCCTCCGTGGGCAGCACCAGTCCGGCATCACCGAAGCGCTGGCGGCAGAGCTCGATCCAATGCGCGCGCAGATCGCCCGACGCCGGGACGATGCCCTCTGAGGCGAGCGCGTCCTCACCTTCCGGCGCTTCCCAGAGTCCGAGGGCATAGGGGTAGAGCTCGTCCAGCGCCGCCTGCAGACGATCCTTGGCTTCGCCTTCCGAACGCCCCAAGCGCTCGACATAAGCCTTGCCGTGGAGCAGATGGTACTTCTCCTCCTGGCGCAGCTTGACGGCCGACTCGGCCAAGGGGGCCCAGCTCGATCCGGTCAGCGCCTCGTAGCGCAGGGCCTCGGCCAGGTCGTAGAGGTACTGGCGGACCAGGCTGAAGGCGTAGTCGCCGCGGGGGAGCTCGCAGAGCGTGGCGTGGCGCCAATCGGGCGCGTCGCGCAGGAAGGCCAGGCGATCGGGGTCCGCCTCGCCCAGCCGGCCCAGGAGCTGGTACCAGACCAGGGCGTGACCCATCTCGTCCTGGGCCATGCTGGAGAAGGCGATGTCCTCTTCCATGATCGGGCCCAATCCGGTCCACTCGCTGAGCCGGTGGCCGATGAGCATCTCGTCGTCGGCGATGGCGAAGAGGTAGGCGCGCAGGGCCGCGCGCGTCTCGTCGCCCATGGTCTCGATGTCGAGCGCCGGCCGGCTGGCCGTGGCGCTCGCGGTCGCCCGGCTCATGCCTCCACCTCCGCCTGGGCCGCCTTGCGCTCCCGCTCGATGTCGGCGCCGGCCTTCAGGACGCCCTCGACGTGATCGTCGTCCTCGGCCTCGGCGGCTGCCTGGGCCGCCTGGCTGGCCCGGCGCAGGTTCTTGCGCAGGCCGTGGAAGCCGCCCGGCTCGCGGTACATGCGGTCGGTGGTGTGCTCGAAGATGTCGGCATCCTCGTAGTCGGTGGCGAAGATGCAATGGGCCGGCGCCACCCAGAGGTTGACGCAGGCGCCGCGGCGGGCGAAGTTCTCCTTGGCCAGCACCAATGCGAACTCGGCATCCGGCGCGTGCAAGGAGCCGACGTGTTTGTGGTGCTCGCCGCGCTTGGCCTGCTGGAAGACCTCCCAGACCGGCCACTCTGTGTCGGCCTCGCTCTGCTCCGGGGCGCGCCGGCGGGCCAGCCCGAGGGACTGGTGGTAGGGATCGAAGCTCCACTCGCGGCTGTAATGCGGCATCTCCCGTTCGATGCCGCGCACCGAGGGATCGGGCTCGCTGGGGTCGCCGTACATATGGGTCTCGCTTTCGTGGCCCGGCCGGCTACGCGGCTCGGGGTAGAAGATCGTTGCGCTCGAGGGCCCGGCGCAGCCAGGAACCGGACTCGTAGGCCAGCCGGCGCAGGGCCAGTCGCTCGGCGTTCATCGGGCCATCGCCGCGGATGACGCGGAAGAACTCGTCCCAGTCGGGCTGGGTGATCACCCAGTCACCCGTCTCCGGATCCTGGTGCAGATCCTGGTCGGGGATCGAGATGCCCAGCTCCTGGATCTTGGGCACGAACTTCTGCAGCCAGATCTGGCGCTGCTCGTCGTTGGTCTTGGGCTTGACCCCCCAGCGCTGGAGGATCTCGGTGTGCACCGACTGCTTGTCCGGCGGCCCGAAGAACATCATCGTCGGCCACCACCATCGGTTGAAGGCCTCCTGGCACATCTCGCGCTGGGCCGGCGTGCCGGTGGCCAGGGTGACCACCAGGTCGTAGCCCTGCTTGAGGTGGAAGGCCTCCTCGTAGGTGATGCGCTGCAGGGCCCGCGAGTAGGGGCCGTAGGAGCCGGTCTGCATGATGGTCTGGTTGACGATGGCCGCGCCGTCGATCAGCCAGCCGACCATGGCGATGTCGGCCCAGGTCTCGCAGGGGTAGTTGAAGACGTTGGAGTACTTGGACTCGCCGTTGATCAGCTCCTCGATCATCTCGGTGCGCGGCTTGCCCAAGGTCTCGGCGGCGCGGTAGAGCAGCTGGGCGTGGCCCACCTCGTCCTGGACCTTGGCCGTCAGGGCCATCTTGCGCTTGAAGCCCGGTGCGTAGGGGATCCACTGGCCCTCCGGCAGGGCGCCCATCAGCTCGCTGTTGGCATGCTGCTGGATCAGGCGGATGAGCTGATTGCGGTAGCGTTCGGGCATCCAATCGCCGGGCTCGATCTTCTCGCCGCGGGCGATGCGGGCCTCGAATTCGGCCAGTTTGGCTTCCTCGGTCATCGTCGGTCTCCTCGGGTCGGGGATGGAACGGGGTGGTCGGGCTTGCGATTGCGTGAATTGGAAGTCGACAGGCCAGCCAGCAGCATGTCGGCGAAGGCGTCCGCCACGGCTTCGGGCGAGAGCGGGCCGGCCGGATCGAACCACTGGTAACTCCAGTTGCAGGCCGATAGACAGAGCCTGGCCGCCAAGGCCGGATCGACCGCTCGGAGCGCTCCGGCCTGCACGCCTTCGATGATCAGCTCGCGCCAGGCTGCTTCGTAGTCATCGCGTCGCTTGCGGATCTCCGAAGCGAAGGGCTCGTCCAGGTGACGCCACTCGTCGAAGTAGACCGCCGCTGCCGACCGGCTCCGCGCGATGACGGCCAGATGAGCGCGGATGGCCGCCCGCAAGCGCTCCGGCGCGGGATCGCCCGAGGCGCGGATGGGTGCGATGGCGGCGTCGAAGGCCGTCGCGGCACGCTCGACGATGGCGGCCAAGAGCTCCGCCTTGCCGCCGATATGCGTATAGAGGCTACCGGCCTGCAGGTCCAACTCGCGCGCCATCTCGCGCATGCTCGTAGCGTGGTAACCCCGCGCCCCGAAGAGCGACTCGGCCACGTCGACGATATCGGACTGTCGCTTGCCGCCGGCCATCACGCTCTCCCACGTTCGATCGGCGTCGAGATCCGCGGTGCTTCGAACGAACGCTCGTTCGGAAGCTTAGCATCCTCGCCTCGCGAGCGCAATCGCGGCCGCCGCCAGGGCCGCCGAGACCAGCGGGTTCAGCGCAAGGGGATGGTCGGCCCCTTCGCCGACGTTCGCGGCGCGCGCGGATGCGCGAAGGCCGCCGTGCAGCTGCACGGCGGCCTTCGATGATCGGGGTCGACTGCGCGATCGGCGAGCGGTCGCCCGCTCGCCCGGCGGCTCCTGGGCTAGCCGTCCTCGGAGCTGTCTCCGGAACCGTCTTCGCTTGCACCGTCCTCGGTGCCGGATTCTTCGCCGGCCTCGCCCTCGGGGGCTGCCTCGCCTTCCTCGGCTTCGCCCGATTCCTCCACGGCTTGGTCGAGCGGGCAGTTGTCCTGTCCGGCGTGGTCGCGGATCGCGATCCGCATCCCACCAGCATCCTGGACCAAGAACATCACGCGGTCGGCATCCGCCGAGGCAACGGGATCGTCGGGCAAGACTCGCAGGTCTTGCGGCACGCGCTGGCGCAGGAGCAGGTAGGCCGACTCGGCGCCGGCCAGGTCGCCTCCCGTCAGATCGAGACGGTAGATCCGGTTCTCCCAGCTGTAGATCAAGCTCTGGCCGGGCTGGAAGACGGTCAGGCTGCCCGGATCGCTGCGCCAACCCAGCGGGCGCGGCAGGCTCGCGCCGGGGCCGATCTCCGCACCGCCTTCGGCGGCCTCTACGTGTCGGATCTGCGCGTCACCGAAGGGTGTATCGCTGGCGGAGCCGATCGGCGTGCGCATCACCCACAGCGACGCTCCGTCCGCGGCCCAAGCCACGTGTGGCGCGGTGCTGACATCGTAGCTGCCGACCAGCTCGCTGGCGCCCGAGTCGGTGTCGACGATCTCGAGCGTGCTGCGGCCGACGGCCAGGTCACTCTGATGGCGTACCAAGGCCAAGCGGCGCGAGTTGGGCGCCCAGACCGCGCGGATCGTACCCTTGCTGGCGTAGGCCGGCCTGCGGTGTCCCACCTCGATGCTGGTGCTGGCTTCCGGCATCTCGTGGTCGACGACCACCTCGCCGTCCTGGCCCAATTCGTAGACCGACAGGTTGTCGCTCTCGGCATCGAGGTCGTAGACCCGCAACTCGTTGAGCGTGCCGACGATGGCGGCCACGCGACTGCCGTCCGGCGAAAGCCAGAAGTTGCTGACGCCCTCGATCCCGCTCGGGCTGATGATCTCGACCGGTGAAAGCCCTTCTTCCGGATCCAGATTGCTGGTTCCGCTGGCCGGGATCGAGCCCTGGTAGAGGCCGGAGAAGGTGCCGATGCTGCCGCGCTGCTTGACACCGACCACGAAGCGGCCGCCATCGGCGTCCATGTCCAGGTCGACCATCTGCTCGGGCAGATCGATCTCGTTGGACCGGGTTTGATCGGGTTCTTCGGTGGCATAGGGCTCGATGGCGGCTCGGGCCGACCAGCCGGTGGCGATGTGGCGGCTGTTGGCGCTACCGTCCCCGGCGAAGTCCAGCACCACCAAGGCCCGGTCGTCGCTGCCCCAGCCCTGCTCTTCCGGCAAGGTGCCGGGCTTGCTGGCGGTCAGGAAGAGGATGCGCGAGCCCGCCGCGTTCATGTCGGCGGCCAGCACCTGCCGCCCGTAGGTGGGGATGCATGGGCCGTGGCCGACATCGACGGTCTCAGCCACCTCCTCGAGAGGCGGCTCGTTTCCGAAGAGGTCGCATGCTCCGAGCAGCGGCATGAGGGCGGCGAGGGCGATTGCGGCGACGATGCGGCGGGCGTGCCGCAGGATGCAAGTCGAAGCCATCCGAGGGTCTCCTCCTGAACGTGGACGTGGACTTCGAGAGGGCCGCAGCACGGTGGCGCCGGCGCGTGCCGGTCGACCGACCATCCTCCCTCCCGCGAGTACATGTGCCTGTTGTCGTTGAAGCGATTTCACCCGGTCGGAGCACGGTGGCGGCAGCCGTGTCCGAGTTGCATGTCGGCCTCCGGCCGGGCGCGGCGGATTGTAACGAGGTTCCGCCGTTTGCACAAGGCTGCCGGTGGGGACCGGCAGCTGTGGTCGTGGAAGCGGGACACGCAAACCCCGACGATGAGCCAGTGTACCACCCGGCCTTGCCGGCTTCTGTGACAGTATCCAGACGAAAGGCTGACGGTAGGCTGGTCAGGAAGGGTGCGTCAGCGGATCGGGCGCGGAGGTCTGCCTTCGAGGCCCTCGGAAGGCTATAATGCCGACCACTGCTCGAACGCGGGCAGAGGAGAGACTCCGGAGCTCCAAGATGTCGACCGAACAGGGCCTGTCCGCCTGGATCTCGGCCGCCAGGCCCAGCCTGTCGGACCTGCTGTCCTTGGTCCGGCCGCGGTTGGCCGTGCTGGGCTTGATCATGGTGGTGCTCAGCTACGTATTGGCCGGACCGACCGTCGGTCTGTCCACATGGCTGAACCTTGCCGCGCTATTGGTCGGAAGCTTCCTGATCCTCTGCGGCTCGAGCGCGCTCAATCAGGTCATGGAACGCGATGTAGACGCCCGCATGCGACGCACGATGGCCCGCCCGCTGCCGGCCGGCCGCATCGCGCCGCGCTTCGCCTTGCACTACGGCCTATTGCTATCGGGCTTCGGTGCTCTGGTGCTGGGCCTTGGCGTCAACGCGCTCACCGCCATCCTGGCCCTGATGGGCGAAATGGCCTACCTTCTGATCTACACCCCGCTGAAGCCGCATACCTCGCTCTCGACCCTGGTCGGCGCCGGGCCGGGCGCCGTGCCGGTGCTCATGGGCTGGGCTGGTGCTCGGGGCCGGCTGGATCTGGAGGCCTGGGTGCTCTTCGCCATCCTGTTCTTGTGGCAGCTCCCGCACTTCCTCGCCATCGCTTGGATGTACCGCGAGGATTACGAGCGCGCCGGATTGCGCATGCTGGGCTCGGTCGATCCGGAGGGCGACGTGTTGGCCCGGCAAGTGCTGGTCTACGGTCTGGCCTTGATCCCGGTCAGCTTGCTGCCCACCCTGGTCGGACTGACCGGCCCGGCTTACTTCGTCGGTGCCCTGCTGCTGGGGCTCTACTATTTCCGGGCCGGACTGCGCTTGGCCGGCCAGCGGGACGGGCAGTCCGGGCGCCTGCTCCTGCGGGCCTCGGTGCTCTACCTGCCCGCGCTCTTCGCCTTGATGGTCCTCGACCACGCCCTCAGCTGAGCATCTGGAAGCCGTGGCCGCGCACCGCGGCCACGTATTCGCGCTCCGCGTCGATCTCGGCCAGCCGCGCCCGCAGGCGGCGCACCAGGCCATCGATGGCCTGGTCGCTCACCCCGCCGCGCGCCTCCGGATAGCAGGCCTCGGCGATCTCGTCGCGGGTGTACACGCGGCCGTAGTCTTGCATCAGCAGGGACAGGAGGGCGAACTGGTTGGGGGCCAGGGGCGGCTCGAGGACCTCACCGGCCACATGTACGCTGCGCGTCACCGGGTCGATGCGCAGCCCGCGCGGACGCCGGTAGAGCGCGGCGGTGGCCTCGTTGTCCACGAAGCGGAGGGTGTAGCGCGGCGCGATGACGATCTCGTCGCCATCGACCAGGCGCTTGGGCGCGTCGATGCGCAGCCCGTTGACCAGGGTTCCGTTCTTGCTTCCCATGTCGGCAATGCGGTAATGCAGCCCATCGCGCTCGATGCGTGCATGTTGGCGCGACACCTCGCGATCGGGTAGGTGGACCTGATTGCCCTCCCAACGGCCGATATGCGTCTCCGGTTGATCGAGCGGCCACTCGCCGGCCGAGCTGCCGGCGCCCTTCTGCAGGATGAGCATTGCCGAAGCCTTCATGGTCTCTTCTCCTCGAGCTGGTCGTTCGTTTTCGGTCGCGACCGGCGCCACGGGGCGCCGGCCCGGAACTTGACGATTCGCGGGGCGCGCAATAGCGTAGTCGGCGACATGGCGGAGCGAAGGAGCGGCCGTTCGGCCGGGGCGAGCCAGCCCGGGAGCCATCCGTGGACGAGTTGATTCGAGATCGATACCGCATCGTCGGCCCCATCGGCGAAGGGGGCATGGGCGCGGTGTATCTGGCCGAAGATCGACGACTGCCCGGGCGCCGCTGCGCGCTCAAGCGGATCCGGCTTCCGGCCGGCATCGCGGCGTCCGACCGCGCCGGGCTCATCGAAGCCTTCGCGGCCGAGGCCTCGCTGCTGGCCCGACTGGATCATCCGGCCTTGCCCAAGGTCTCCGACCATTTCGAGGACGGCCAGGGGGCTTGCCTGGTGATGGATTTCGTAGGCGGGCAAGACCTCCGCGAGATCCTCGGAGAGGCCATCGCGCGGCGGCGACATATCGAAGAGGCCTCGCTGCGTCGTTGGGCCGAAGCGCTCTGCGGGGCCCTGGCCTACCTGCACGCCCAGCAGCCGGTGGTCATCCACCGCGACATCAAGCCCGCCAACGTCAAGCTGACTCCGGATGGTCAAGTCAGGCTGTTGGACTTCGGACTGGCGCGCCCCTCGATCTCGGATGACGGTCCAACGCTGAGCCTGCTCTCCGGTGCCGGCTCGCGATCCTATCAGCCGCTGGAGCAGTATGGTGACGGCCGCGCGGTCGATGCGCGCAGCGACCTCTACGCGCTCGGGGCGACGCTCTATCACCTGGCGACCGGTACGGCGCCGCCCTCGGCCCAGGACCGCTTCTTGACCGGCGAGACGCTCGCGTCGCCCCGTTCGCTTCGGCCCGAGCTCTCCGAGGCGCTCCAGCGAGCCATCTTGCGGGCGATGGCCCTTCACCCCGACCAACGACCGACCTCGGCGGAGGCATTGCTCATCGAGCTGCAGGCGGTCGGTTCGGGCGGCGAGCCCGGGGAGACCGGGACCACGTCGCGGTGGGTACCGGCCTGGCGCGCCAATCGGTGGCTGGCCGTGCTGGTCATCGTGCTCTTCCTGGCCTCGCTGGCGCTGAGCCTATGAGGTCAGGCGCCAATGCGACGACGGCCCCGATCACGCTACCCAATACAGCCAGGCCGACCGCGCCGGCGCTGCTGGCCCACAGGGCCTCGGGGACGCGGGCCCGCGGGCTGGCAAGCGCCCACAGGAGATAGCCGATCAAGCCGCCGGCCGCATTGGCCAAGAGCGATCGGAGTTGGATCTCGGTTCCCTTGGCCGTCCAGCCCGGCAGGCCCGCCGTCAAGGCCAGGGCAAGCACGATGGCGGCCAGCGAGAGCAGGAGATCGGCCGGCCGGGGCTCGTGCAACACGCGTTCGGTGACCTGCGGTCCGGCCTCCGAGCTCGGCTCATCCACGGCCGGCGTGGCCGTTGGGCTGGCCGTGGCCGTCGGCAAGAGCAGCCGCAGCGCTTGGCTGGTGGCATCGCCCGCCCGAGCCCGCAGCGCCACATCGCCGCCGCCTCGAAGGCGCAGCTCGGACCGGGCCATGCCGCCTCGCGTGAGCAGGGAGACCGGCCCGTCGGCGAGCGCCTCGGCCGGTACGCTGGACACTTCGACGACCGTACCGTCCGGGACCTGGTTGCCGTTATGGTCGATCACCGGGCCGACTTCGATCGTGACCGGCCCCACGGGCGCCCCAGCCTGCAGATCGCCGATCGCGCGGAGGTCTAGGCCGACCGAGGGGTCGGCGGCCAGGCGCTCGTCCAACACGTAGCCGGCATCCTCGTAGGTCACCGGCAGGTTGGCCCGTCCTTCCGGGCTCCAGAGGGGATCGAACAGGGCATCGACCGCGGCCTCGATGGACGCAGGGATCTTGCTGTAAGCCACCGCGAAGTAGTCCAGACGCGTGAAGTTGGTCGCGTCCAGGTAGTAGGGCGCGCCGAAGGCCAGCAGACCGAGCCGGGCCCGGGTCAGGCTCAGACGGTCGAGTTGGCGCAGGAAGAAGCCGTTGAGCACGCTGACCTGCTCGCGCGTGCCCAGATCGGACACCGCGAAGAGGATCCAGTCGGCCGCGGACAGATCGGCCAGCATCGTCGCCCGATCCGCCGGATCCAGGCAACCGCTGCGCGACCGGGTTGGACCGCTGCCCGGTGCGTCCTCTGGCGGATCCTCCTCCGGCTGCAAGGAGTCTTGCGGTTCCTCCAGCGCGACCGGCGGGCTGAGGGCGGTCTCGAGTTGGCAGAAGGTCATCGAGCGCAGGGATGCCGGATCGACCGTGCCGCTACCGCCCGGTCCGTAGCCCTCGAGGATCATGGCCTCGACAAGGGTCGGTCCCATCGCGCGCAAGCGCTCCCAGCGCGCCCGGTCGAGCCCGCAGGTCTCTTGCGGGCAAGCCAGTGGACGGTTGGCGTCGTCGTTGGGCGAGATCGGATCCTGCGTGACCACCACGATGCGCTCGCCTGGCTCGGGGCGTCGAATGGAGCGCAGAACGGTCAAGCCGCGGCGGGCGATGGACTCGACGGCTTGCCGCGAGGCCGAACTGCCTACGCCGGCCAGATCCGCTGGCCGCGCCGCCAAGGCCTCCGGGGTCCAGCGCGGATTCAAGGCCGCTTTGCGCCGGAGGATGCGCAGCGCGGCCTCGTCGACCCGATCGCGAAATCGCTCGTCGCGCCGATATTGGTCGGAGAAGTAGCGCACCGCGGTTTGGAGATTCTCCAGCTGCTCGCTCCAGGCCACCCCGCCCTCGCTGCCGATGCCGAATTGCGAGATGATCAGGAGGTCGTTGCCGGCCCAGAAGGCCTGGCGCGCCACCTCGCGCGGGTTGAAGCGTTCGCCGCTGGGATCGAAGTAGTACTTGACGGCGTTGACGCCCAGGGCGTCGGCCACGATCAAGCCCCCGCCGCGGCGCCAATCCTCGAAGCGGAAGCTGGGCAGCTCCAGGATGGAGCGCAGGGAGGCCTGGTCGAAGGACACCGGCGGCGTGATATCCTGGATGTTCGGTCCCTGGAAGCCGCTGTAGCGGATGTGGCTGGTCATCAGGGCCTCGACCACGGTCGGCGCCTCCGGGTCGGTGATGGCGGCAAAGGGTGGCAGCTCGACCCGCTGCAGCTCGCTGAGCGATTTGAAGACCGTGCCGGCGCGCTGGTCCGGGTTGCGATCGCTGCCCCCGTGGCCGGGGAAGTGCTTGGCCACCGCGGCCACCCGGCCCTGGCTGCCTTCCTGCAGTCCGCGAATGTAGGCCAGGCCCATGCGCGCCACCCAGTAGGGATGACCGCCATATGCCCGGATGCCGATGTCGCCGCCGCTGTCCACGCGCGGGTCGGACAGCACGTCCATCACCGGGCCCAAGAGGAGGTTGACGCCCACCGCCGCCAGCTCCGCTCCGGCGATCCGGCCGGCGGTCTCGGCGGCCTCGGGATCCCAGGTCGCGCCCAGTGCCATCTGCGACGGCAGGGCCGTGAATCCCTCGCGCAAGTGGCTGCGAGGATCGCCGTCGCCTTCGTGATCGACCGCGATGAAGAGCGGCACGCCGGATCCCTCCGGGCTCAGCGCCAGCGACTGCAGGTCCTCGTTGAGCCGGGCCACCTGGGCCGGCAGGTCTTCGCCGGCGCGATTGGAGAAGGCCAAGCTGCTCTTCTGCAGCACGACGCCGCCGACCTTCTGCTCGCGGATGAGGGCCCGCAGGTCGCCGAGCGGCTCGTCGGACTCGGGCGGGGCGTAGAAGGCGACCAGGAAGAGCTGTCCCACCCGCTCCTCCGGGCTCATGTCCCGCAGGACGGCCTCGGGATCGACCCCCGGCCCCTCCGGCGCCTCGTCGCGCTGTGCGGAAGCGCTGCCCCAGGCGAGCCAGAGCCATGCCAGGCCGGCCAAGGTGGCCAGCCGGAATGATCTTCGGAGCTTGGGATGAGGGCCTTGGAGCATGGGGATTGGCGTCGCCGATCTCGGGTGCAGTCGGTCCGCAGTTGCGATTCTAGAGCCCGGCCCCCGGGGCTTCAAGCCGCCCTGACGACGGAACGCCGCCGACTCGCCGCCGATCGGCTGCTGTCGGCTCAGCGGCCATCAGCAGCGCGAACCGCATCGACGAAGCCGGCCAGCCGATCGGGATCGAGCTGGCCCGGCTCCGATTCGACAGCGGACCAGACGTCCACGCCCCAAGGGCGGGATGCGGAGATGGCCCCGGCCACGGAGTCGGCATCGAGCGCCGGTGAGGCCAGCAGCGTCGGCACCTTGCCCGTCGCGCCCGTCGCGACCTCCCAGCGATCGCGGATCGGCCCGGTCAGGTTGACCAGCAGCGCCGGGGCCTCCTGGCGCGATGGGCGCAGCCCGAAACGGCTGCGGACCGCGCTCTCCAGATCCTCGGAGCGCTCGATGTCGATCGCCTTGAAGGCGTGCGGTCGGATGGCCTCGACCTCGTCCTTGGGTTCGCGTCCGAAGAGCTGCGCATGGTCCAATTGGCAATGGTCCGTCACCAGTTGAACCAGGGGCAGCGGGGCATCGACGAAGACGCCCACGAGCGCGACCTGGCGCGGCAGGGCCTCTCGGATGGACCAACACTGTTTCATGGACACATGACGCGAGCTTCGTGGCCAGAACACGCAAGCGACGAGGTCGACGCCGAGCCGGCCGGCCAGACGGGCATCCGCCTCGTTGGTGATGCCCGAGATCTTGATGCGCGTGGGCATGAACAGGCCTCAGGGGCAGCCGACCTTGAAGATCAGCGGGTTGAAGAGCGGGTGGTAGGCCTTGCCGATGTCGCGCAGGGAGAGCCATCGGCGCGGCGGGTTGTTCGGACCCGGCGGCAGGCCCGGGTTGCCCGGCTGCATCCAGCCGAAGACCGCCTGCGGATTGGCCAGCGCCGCGCTGATGGCGGCCGGCGGTACCCGGGCGAGGATCAGATCGCAGGCCTCGGCGGCGGCCGGTTCCGGCGTGGGCGAGGCCGGCGCCGTGGCGGTGACCGATGGCCTGGGGCTGGCGGTGGCGGTGGGCAGACAGCGGATCTCGATCTCGCTCGTGGCTTCGAAGGCCCGGTCGCCATCGAAGCTGGCCGTGGCGCGCAGATCGAAGTTGCCGCTGGCGCCGGCCGGTACGCGAACCTGCCATATCGCGGAGCCGGTCTCGCCGGGATCGATGGTCGGGATCGGCTGTTGGAGGCTGCCGCTGGCCAGGCTCCAGCCGGCGGGCAGCTCGAGGTCCGCTCGGCCACCGCTCAGGGCTTGGCTGTCGCTGTTGGTCACGAACAAGGCCAGCTCGACGGTCTCCCCGCAGTCGGCCTCGACCTTGGAGGAGAGGAAGGCGCGGCCGCCACCGCTGCTGGACACGCCGTAGGCGGTGGTGCGATGGAGGCGCTGGCCGGGTGCCAGCGCGACGGGTTGCCAATAGAGGGCCACCGCGCTGTCGCTGGTGATGGGCTGGCTGGCGTCGACCTCGAAGTCCCAGGGGCTGAGCAAGAGACCGCGCCATTCGGCGATCACGAAGCGGTCGGGGACGGTCAGGCCCAGTCCCTCGTCGCGCAGGATGCCGATGCTTCGCAGCTCGCGGGCATCGTAGACCGGGGACTCGAAGGCCAACCAATAGGAAGGCACGGCGTCGCCCTCGAAGGAGATCTCCTGATCGACCGTGCCGACGCCGGGGATGAAATAGGGTGCGCCGTCGTTGTTGCCCAGCTTGATGTCGAGCAGGGCTCGCAAGCCCACGTCCAGCGTCTCGCTGTCGCGGTTGAGGATCTCGTAGTCGATGCCCACGATGTCGGGCCGGCCGCTGAAGGTGTTCTGGCGCAGGCGCAAGGTCTGGGTGACCTGCAGTCGATAGACATCCTCCGGTCGCTCCCAATTCCAGATGGTCGCGATGCGCTCGGCCTCGACGGTTTGAGGTGAAGGCTCGAGCCGGTAGGTGTCGGTGGTGCCGCGCGATCCGCGGACGTGAAGGCTGGTATAGCCGGTGCCGACCGAGCTCTCGCCCCCGGGCTTGAATCCGAAGAGTAGGTTCTTGTCGTCGTCGGCGGCGGTGTTCGGATCCCCGCCGGTGGTCCCGACCACCCAGGTGCCGTTGGGGCCGACGTCGGCCCGGATGAAGGCGTTGGCGATGCGCTCGCAGCGCCCGCTGCACTTGAAGGGGCGCGGCTCGAAACCGGACTGGGCATGGAGCAGCGCTCCGGAACCCAGGACGAGCGCGAAGGCCAGCGCCAGGGCACAAGAGGACTGCCTGCGGTCATGCATCTTCATCGGGAACCCCTTAGCACGCTCGGGGCCGATGGCCATCGGCCCATCGCTTGTGACTCGGTGCGGCTCGGGCGGGAATGCAGCAAGATCCGTGCCCCTCGTGCACCACTGGGCTCAGGACACGGCCTTGGACGGGTGGAAGGGGCGGCTGGTGTCCAGGGAGTAGTAGGCATGCGATCCGCGGGTGCTCCGCTTGAGCAAGCCCTCGTTGATGGCCAGCTTGATCAGCTGCTTGATGTCGCTGTTGGAGAGGTCGATGATCTCCTTGTTGCGCAGGCCGCGCAGCGCGTCGTAGATCTGGATGAAGAGCGCCGGCTCGTCGAAGGTCCGCATCGACTCCTCGAAGACGGCCCAGTCCTTGTCGCCGAAGTCGGAGCGACCCTCCTCTTCGGGCTCCTGGCTGTCCTCGCTGCCACCACGCTGCTCCTCCTTGTCGTCCTGAGGGCGCTCGGGCGCGAAGTGGCTCAGCTCGTAGGGATCCTCGCCGGGCAGGAAGACCTCGTTGACCGAGCCGCTGGTGAAGACCTGCACCTTCTTGCGCCGCTCGGCTTCGCGCACGAAGCTCTTGAACTTCGAGAAGCTCCGGCCCTGCCCGTCCTTGTGCTTGCTCTCGTCGAAGCTGCTGTCGAGCTCGAGCATGAGGAGCTTGACGCCGGCCAGCGTGGTGGCGCTACCGCGCTCGCGCGCCAGCTTGACCGCCTCGACCAGGAGCTCGAAGGGATCGGTCTGCCGGCCGGCGGCCGCGTCGGTGATATCCTCGTCGACCTGGTTGTAGTAGAGGAACTCGTCCGCGGACTGCGCGAGGTGGCTGGCCGTGGCCTGGGCCACACCGATGACCACGGTCCGCTTGCCCAGCTGCCGCACGGCGTTGATCAGCGGGATGAAGTCGCGGTCGCCGGTGATCAGCACGTAGGTGCCGATGTTGTCGAAGGCGTAGAGCGTCTTCATCAGGTCGATGCAGAGGTGCATGTCGACGCTGTTCTTGATCGCCCGGCCGGTGCGCCCCTGATCGCGATCGTAGTGGTAGGTCGGCACGTACATCGGCTCGATGGCGTTGGCGTAGAGCGCGTTGGTCACGCGCGGGTATCGATACCAATCGGCGTAGGCGCGAGCGATGGTCACCCGCCCGTAGCGTTGGCAGAGGTCCATGATGGACTCGAAGTTGGGGTTGGCCTCGTAGCGGTTGCGCACCGAGATGTAGATGTTCTCGAAGTCGATGAAGACCGCTACGTCGCCGCTGTATCCGTCGTGGTTGGGGATCGATGCTCTGTTCGTCAAAACGGGTTCTTGCCACCTCGTCATGGGTCGGGCCATCACCGAGCGTCCGGCGCCCGGCCCTGGCACTCGCGCCAAGCCCGACATCGTTGGTGCATGACTATAGCATATGGGCGCCATCGCAGCGTGATGCGCCGCAATTGTGCTTGACACCCTGGTGTGAAAGCTGCTATATTCCACCTTTGGTCCACAAGACGCGCTTTGACATAAAGCCCTCCAGCGCGCGAGGGCCTGTGTCTGTGTCCCACGAGCCCAGCATCCTCCAGGTCGATAGCCTCCGAAGGAGCGAAGAGCGCATGGCGAAGGTTTTACCGCTGGCCGACGCGACCCCGACGCTCGAGTCGCAGCAGCTCGCTGAGGGCGGGCGCTATGCCGAGCCCGTCGAGATCCGGCGCAGCTACGCACGGATCCGCAATCACCAACCTGCTCCGCCCTTGATCACCGTCCAGCTCGAGGCCTTCGAGTGGTTCCGCCGCGAGGGGCTCATCCATCTCTTCCGCGAGATCTCGCCCATCGTCAGCTTCAACAAGAACCTCGAACTCCATTTCTTGGAGCACCGCTTCGACGAGCCGAAGTACACGGTGGCCGACTGCCACGAGATGGACATGACCTTCAGCGCTCCGCTCTGGGTCACCGTGCGGCTGGTCAATCGCTCCACGGGCGAGATCCAGGAGCAGGAGGTCTTCATGGGCGACTTTCCCATGATGACCGATGGCGCCACCTTCGTCATCAACGGCGCCGAACGCGTGGTGGTCAGCCAGCTGATCCGATCGCCGGGCGTCTACTTCAGCGTCGACGAGGACCGCACCACCGGCCGCGCCCTGTCCAACGCCAAGCTGATCCCCAATCGCGGGGCCTGGCTGGAGTTCGAGACCTCCAAGCGCGACGTGCTCAGCGTCAAGGTCGACCGCAAGCGCAAGTTCCCGGTGACCACGCTGCTGCGCGCCATCGGCTACGCCGACGACGAGACCCTCCGATCGCTCTTCACGGATGTGGACACCTCGGAGGAGCATCCCTTCGTGGCCACGACCCTGGAGAAGGATCCGACCAGCGACGAGGAAGATGCGCTGCTCGACATCTACCGCAAGCTGCGGCCGGGCGATCCGCCCACGATCGAGAACGCGCGCAACTACCTGACCGGGCTGCTCTTCAACGAGCGGCGCTACGACCTGGGTCGCGTCGGGCGCTACAAGCTCGATCGCAAGCTGCATCTCTCCCTGGAGGACCAGGCCGCCGATTCCGAGATCGACCTGGAGGAGCCGCGCCCGCGCACCCTGACGCGCGAGGATCTCTTCCGGGTCGTCGAGCACATGATCCGGATCAACAACGGAGAGGCGCACGCCGATGACATCGACCACCTGGGCAATCGCCGGGTCAAGACCGTCGGCGAGTTGATCCAGAACCAGCTCCGGGTGGGCCTGTTGCGAATGGAGCGGGTGGTGCGCGAGCGCATGAGCACGCGCGATCCCGACCAGATCACGCCCCTGGGCCTGATCAACATCCGCCCGGTGGTGGCCGCGACCCGCGAGTTCTTCGGCGGATCGCAGCTCTCGCAGTTCATGGAGCAGACCAACCCCCTGGGCGAGTTGACCCACAAGCGTCGCCTCTCGGCGCTGGGGCCGGGTGGCCTACGCCGAGAGCGGGCCGGATTCGACGTGCGCGACGTCCACCACTCGCATTACGGCCGCATCTGCCCGATCGAAACGCCGGAAGGTCCGAACATCGGCCTGATCGGCAGCTTGGCTACCTACTCGCGGGTCAACGACTACGGCTTCATCGAGACCCCCTATCGCATCATCGCCGGACAGGTGGCCGGAACCGCCGAGGCCCTGGAGGGGCGCGAGTTGGCCGAGGACGTCAAGGACGGCAAGAAGGTGGTGGCCAAGGCCGGCACGCGTGTCGACGCCAAGCTGGCGGCCAAGCTCGAGAAGCTCGGCCGGGCCAAGCTGCCCGTGCGGCCCTACGTCACGGACCGGCTCCAGTTCCTCACCGCCGACCTCGAGGACCACTACTCGATCGCGCAGGCCAACAGCCGTCTCAACGATCACGGCGAGTTCGAGGAAGAGCAGGTGACCGTGCGCCGCGAAGAGCAGTTCGTGCTCGTGCGGCCCGAGCGCGTCGACTACATGGACGTCGACCCCAAGCAGATCGTCAGCGTCTCCACCTCCTTGATTCCCTTCCTCGAGCACGACGACGCCAACCGCGCGCTCATGGGCTCCAACATGCTCCGTCAGGGCGTGCCGCTGCTCATTCCCGAGTCGCCGGTTGTCGGCACCGGGATGGAGTTCCCGGTGGCCATCGATTCCGGCCACGTGGTGGTGGCCGACGCCCCCGGCGAGGTGATCAGCGTCACCGGCGATCGCATCTTGCTGCGCGAGGAAGACGGTGGCGTTCGAGTCTATAGCATGCGCAAGTTCGTCCGCTCGAACAACTCGACCACCATCGACCAGCATCCCCTGGTCGAGAAGGGAGACCTGGTCGAGCGCGGCCGCGTGCTGGCCGATTCCTCGTCCACGGAGCGGGGCGAGTTGGCCTTGGGTCAGAACGTCTTGGTGGCCTTCTTGAGCTGGGAGGGTGGCAACTACGAGGACGCCATCCTGATCAGCCAGGGCGTGGTGCGCAGCGACAAGTTCAGCTCGATCCACATCGAGAAGCACGAGGTCGAGGCGCGCGATACCAAGCTGGGACCCGAAGAGATCACGCGCGACATCCCGAACGTCGGCGACGACGCGCTGCGCGACCTCGACGAGGAAGGCATCATCCGCACCGGTGCCGAGGTAGCACCCGGCGACATCCTGGTCGGCAAGATCACGCCCAAGGGCGAGACCGACCTGACGCCGGAGGAGAAGCTCCTGCGGGCGATCTTCGGCGAGAAGGCGCGCGAGGTCAAGGACTCCAGCCTGCGCTTGCCCCACGGCGAGCGCGGCAAGGTGGTCGACATCCGCGCCTTCAGTCGAGATGATGCCATCGAGTTGGCTGCCGGGGTCGAGCGCATGGTCCGGGTCAGCGTGGCCCAGACCCGCAAGCTGACCGAGGGTGACAAGATGGCCGGCCGGCACGGCAACAAGGGCGTCATCAGCCAGGTCGTGCCCCTGGAGGACATGCCCTTCCTGGAAGACGGCACGCCGGTCGAGATCATCCTCAATCCCTTGGGCGTGCCCGGCCGGATGAACATCGGGCAGATCATGGAGACCCATCTGGGCTGGGCGGCCGATCGCCTGGGCTACAAGGTCGCCACGCCGGTCTTCGATGGTTCCAGCGAACAGGACATCTCGGCCGAGCTGGCGCGTGCCTGGCTGGTCGATCGGGGCTGGAAGGCGGTCACGGCCAAGGCCTGGGACTGGGTGGACGCCGAAGGAATGGACATCGGTGCCCTACAGGACGACAGCGAGGTGCGGCGGCTCTTCCTCGAGCAGTGGCTCGAGGATGTCGATGTCGACCGCCTCTGGTCCGATACGGTCTATGCGCGCCGGGCCGCGGCCCGCGCCTGGTTGGCCGAAGAGGGCATCGAGGACATCGATGTGGTGCTCGACGTCGAGCCCGCGCCTGGATTGATCGAAGAGCGCCGCGAGCGCAATCCGGTGGCCATCGAGGCCTGCCTCCGGCTCTGGCTCGAGGACCTGCTCGAGACCTTCCCGGAACTGACCGAAGGCGAGGATGCGGTCGATCCCGAGGTCAACGGCTTCGACGATCTCCGCGAACTCTGCCGTCAGGTCAGCGATCGCACTGGCTGGCCCATGCCGACCACCGGCAAGCAGCGGCTCTTCGACGGCAAGACCGGCGAGGCCTTCGAGAATCCGGTGACGGTCGGCATCATCTACATGATGAAGCTGGCCCACCTGGTCGAGGACAAGGTGCACGCGCGGTCGACCGGCCCCTACTCGCTGGTCACCCAGCAGCCCTTGGGCGGCAAGGCGCAGTTCGGCGGCCAGCGCTTCGGTGAGATGGAGGTCTGGGCCCTCGAGGCCTACGGCGCGGCCCATACCCTCCAAGAGATGCTGACCATCAAATCGGATGATGTCACCGGCCGCGTCAAGACCTACGAGGCCATCGTCAAGGGCGAGGAGATCCAGGATCCCGGCGCGCCGGAGAGCTTCCGCGTGCTGATCAAGGAGTTGCAGAGCCTCGGCTTGGCGGTCAACGTGCTCGACGAGGCGGGCAACGCCCTGGTCCTCGGGCGCGATACCGAAGAGGAACGCGGGCCGCGCTTGGGGCTGGGCTTGCGCTTGCCGCCCAGCCGCCGAGCCGCGGAGTAGGCGCGCTCGCCAGCACGCCCTCCGGAGCGCGGCCAGCGTTCCGGAGGCGCGGCGCGGACCGCGCGGCTTGACAAGCTCGAGGGTCGCGCTAAACTTACCCCTTGCGTGTTCTTACCAGGACCGCATTCGAGGTCGAGAAAATCGGAACCGGGAGTCGTGAGCCTTGCCTACCATCAACCAACTGGTCCGCAAGGGCCGAAAGCAGCAAACCAAGAAGGTCAAGGCGCCCGCCTTGCGCTATAGCTTCAACACCTTCCGCCGGACGCTTTCGGACACCGGCGGCTCGCCACAGAAGCGTGGCGTCTGCACCAAGGTGGCCACGATGACGCCGAAGAAGCCGAACTCGGCGCTGCGCAAGTTCGCGCGCGTGCGCCTCACCAATGGGCTCGAGGTGACGGCCTATATCCCGGGCGAGGGGCACAACCTGCAGGAGCACTCCACCGTGCTGATCCGCGGTGGGCGCGTGAAGGACCTGCCGGGTGTGCGGTACCATATCGTTCGAGGTGCACTGGACTCCGCAGGGGTCGATGCCCGCCGCCGAGGTCGATCCAAGTACGGCGCCAAGCGCCCCAAGTAGGGGCGCGACGAACAGAGGCCGAACCGCGAGCGGTTCGGCACCGAGTCGAACGCAGCCAAGCCGCCTCGTGGCGGCGGGGGAAGCCGAACGAGGATTCCCCGAACCTTCGAACAAGCACATCAAACGTCACCGCGCCAGGTGGAACTCCCAAACCGGCGCGGGCCGCCCGAGCCAGGTCGGCAGACGAGCGACCGAGGCCGGGTGGTGCCCTCTCCGGAGGGCCCTGTCGAGGGATTGCGATCCCGAGGCATCTGTGCGCTCGATGGCCTGTCGAGTCGGTATCCGACGGGCCGATCGCCGCGGGAGCCTCGGGGTTGCTTTGTGTTCGGGGGCCGTAGTCGGTCCTCGCCAGCAGGAGACAGAACGTCATGCCACGTCGAAACAGGCCGCCGCGTCGAGAGGTCAAGCCGGATGCCCGCTACGGAAGCGAGCTGGCCGGCGCCTTCATCAACAAGCTGATGCAGGGCGGCAAGAAGAGCACCGCCGAGTCGGTCTTCTACGATGCCCTGGACATGGTCGAGGACCGGCTCAAGAAGCCGGGTCTCGAGTGCTTCGAGCAGGCGCTTCGCAACGCGACCCCGATGGTCGAGGTCAAGCCGCGCCGCGTCGGCGGTAGCACCTATCAGGTGCCGATGGAGATCCGCCCGGATCGCCGGCAGGCCCTGGCCATCCGTTGGGTGATCGGATCGGCGCGCTCGCGCAAGGGCCGGCCGATGAGCGAGCGTCTGGCCGCCGAGCTGATGGATGCCTTCAACAACACCGGCGCGACGGTTCGCCGCAAGGAAGAGACGCACCGCATGGCCGAGGCCAACCGGGCCTTCGCGCATTATCGCTGGTAGCACCGTCGCGGCCGGCCGAGAGGCCGCCGCGCGGGGGCACAGCGCTTCACGGGATTTGGCGAGATGAACGCTCAAGAACAGAAGATCCTCGACAAGACGCGCAACATCGGCATCATCGCGCATATCGATGCCGGCAAGACCACCACCACGGAGCGCATCCTCTTCTACACCGGCCGCACCTACAAGATCGGCGAGGTGCACGAGGGTACGGCCACCATGGACTGGATGGATCAGGAGCGCGAGCGGGGCATCACGATCACCGCCGCCGCCACCTCGGCCGAGTGGAAGGGATACAAGGTCAACATCATCGACACCCCGGGCCACATCGACTTCACGGTCGAGGTCCAGCGCAGCTTGCGCGTGCTCGATGGCGGCGTGGTGGTCTTCGATGCCGTGGCTGGAGTGGAGCCGCAGTCGGAGACCGTCTGGCGCCAGGCCGACCGCTACCAGGTGCCGCGCATCTGTTTCGTCAACAAGATGGACCGCGTCGGGGCCGATCTGGACAATACCTGCGCGATGATCGTCGATCGTCTCGGCGCGAACCCGGTCAAGCTCCACCTGCCGATCGGGGCCGAAGATCAGTTCGAAGGCGTCATCGACCTGATGGAGATGAAGGCCCTGGTCTGGACGGCCGAGGACCTGGGAGCCAAGCCGGAGATCCGCGAGATTCCCGACGCGCTCCGCGCCGATGCCGAAGCCGCGCGCGAAGTGATGATCGAACGGGTGGCAGAGAACGACGAGGATCTGGAGATGCTCTTCCTCGAGGGCGAGGAGATCTCCACCGAGGCGCTCAAGGCGGGCTTGCGCCGCGCGACGCTATCGCTTCGCCTCGTGCCGGTCTTCTGTGGTACGGCTCTCAAGAACAAGGGCGTCCAGCCGCTGCTCGATGCGGTCATCGACTACCTGCCCAGCCCGCACGACGTTCCGCCGGTGCGCGGCATGCGGCCCGACACCGAGGAGCCGGTCGAGCGCGGTCCGGATCCCGACGCGCCCTTCACCGCCCTCGTCTTCAAGATCGTCACGGATCCCTTCGTGGGCCGGCTGGCCTTCGTCCGGGTCTACTCGGGCAGCGCCAGCACCGGCGACAAGATCCTCAACGCCAGCAAGGGCCAGACCGAGCGCATGGGCCGCCTGGTCAAGATGCACGCCGATTCGCGCGAGGAGATCGAGATGGTCTCGGCCGGCGACATCGCGGCCATCATCGGCCCCAAGACCATGGTCACCGGCGATACGCTCTGCGATGCGGACGATCCGGTCGTGCTCGAAGCCATCACCTTCCCCGATCCGGTCATCCACGTCGCCATCGAGCCCAAGACCAAGGCCGACTCGGACAAGATGGGCAACGCATTGGGGCGATTGGCCGAGGAGGATCCCACCTTCCAGGTGCGGGTCGACGAGGAGACCGGGCAGACCCTGATCTACGGCATGGGCGAGCTGCACCTCGAGGTCTTGGTGGAGCGCCTTCGCCGCGAGTTCAAGGTCGGCGCCAACGTCGGCCGGCCGCAGGTGGCCTATCGCGAGACCATCACCCGCCCGGCCGAGGACATCGTCGGCCGCTACGTCAAGCAGACCGGTGGCCGCGGCCAGTTCGGCCATGTCGTGATCGACCTGGAGCCGGTCGACGGCCAGGAAGACGGCATCACCTTCGAAGAGGTGGTCAAGGGCGGCTCCGTTCCGCGCGAGTACTTCCGTGCCATCGAGCAAGGCGCGCGCGAAGCCCTGGGCAACGGCATTCTGGCCGGCTTCCCGGTGGTCGACGTGCACATCCGGCTCAAGGACGGCAGCTACCACGAGGTCGACTCCAGCGAGATGGCCTTCAAGGCCGCCGCCTCCCTGGCCGTTCGAGAGGCGCTGGCGAGAGGCAAGAGCGTCTTGCTCGAGCCGGTGATGAAGGTCGAGGTCGTGGCGCCGGAGGACTACACCGGCGACGTGATCGGCGACATCAACTCGCGCCGAGGACAGATCGACGTGATGGAGCCGCGCCCGGGCGGCGTCAGCGCCGTCCGCTGCTTCGTCCCCCTCGGTGAGATGTTCGGCTACGCCTCGCGGCTGCGGTCGATCACGCAGGGCCGAGGCTCGTTCACGATGGAGTTCGCCCGCTACGAGCAGGTGCCGGCGAAGATCCGCGAAGAGGTCTCGGCCGGCATGGCCGTGACCGCCTAGCCACTACAGACCATCCGGTAGGCCCGGGCCAGTGGCCGGGCAGCCATCGACAAGGAGCATCCCAGAGACATGGGCAAGGAAAAGTTCGTCCGAGACAAGCCCCACCTGAACGTGGGCACCATCGGGCACGTCGACCACGGCAAGACCACGCTGACGGCGGCGATCACCAAGACGCTGTCCAAGAAGGGCTGGGCGGACTTCTCGGCCTTCGAGGACATCGACAAGGCGCCGGAAGAGCGGGAGCGCGGCATCACGATCGCGATCGCGCACGTGGAGTACGAGACCGAGAACCGGCACTACGCGCACGTGGACTGCCCGGGTCACGCCGACTACATCAAGAACATGATCACCGGCGCTGCGCAGATGGACGGCGCGATCCTGGTGGTGTCGGCGCCGGACGGGCCGATGCCGC
>CAZJWJ010000060.1:0-31841 GCA_964549495.1 uncultured Anaerolineales bacterium
AGGTCACAGGCCGTGTGCGAAAGCCGCCGCATCGTGCCCCATCACCCGCCTTCTGGCACCCGGACCCCGCGGCACAAGGTCCCGTCATCACTTCGACCTCCCGCCCCACGGCCCCCCGGCCGCGCAAGAACCCACGCCTCCCCAACGCCGTTATCCGTCCTCCCCAACCCCTCCAAGCACCCACTATCGACATGGCAACGTACTCGCAATCCCCTCATAAATCCCCCGCAACGCCGCCTCATCCGGCGCATAGAAATACTGCCCCGGCGTGCGCGCCAACGCCCGCATGAACGCCCCATCCACATCCGTCCCAAGCCCCACCGCAAACACCGTCACCCCCCGCTGCCGCGCCAACTGCGCCAGCTCCAAGGTCCGATCCTCACTCCCCCCAGCCGGCTGCCCATCCGAAAGCAGCACGATCATCTTCGGCGTCCGATCCCGCCCCCGCGCCCGAATCTCCTCCAAGGCCACCTCGAGCCCCAAGTCGATCCGCGTCCCGACACCCACCACCAGCCCGCCCAACTGCCGGCTCACCGCCGCCAGATCCTGCGTCAACACATACTCCCGCCGCGCCGCCGAACTGAAGCTCGCCAAGCCCACCCGATCACGCCGCCCGTCCACCAGCGCCACAAAGGTCCGCGCCGCCGAGATCGCGCCGTCCAGCTTCGAGCCCCGCATCGACGACGAGGTATCGATGACCAACATCACATCCACGCCCCGCTCCCGATCCTTCGGCAAACACAGCTCGCGCGCCAAGAAAGGCAGGTAGACGGTCCCCGGCTGCGAGGTCGGCACCGCCGTCGCGGTCGGCGTCGGCGTAGCGGCATCCACCACCAGCACCTCGGGGATGGGGAACTCGAAGCGATAGCGCCGCCCATCGGCGCTGTACTCGGCCACCGCCCGCGTGTTGGTCGGCAGGAGCCCGGTGCGCTGTGGCTGGACGCGCAGCCCGAAGCGCAGGCCCTCCTCCGGGATGGTCTGTGCCCGCCAGGTAAGGGTGTCACCGGCCTCGACGGCCGGCGCCGGCTGGGCCGAGCCCGGCACGTAGCTGACGTCCGGACCCATCACGTCGATCAGCTCGAGATCGGTGGCCACCACGCCGCCGACCGCTTCGGAGAGCTGCTGGTAGATCGGGTCCAGCTCCTCGGGCGTCGGGGCGAAGAAGTAGCGCTCCGGCGCGCCGACGACGGCGGTGAGCAGCTCGGCGTCCACGTCGTCGCCCAGGCCGATGGCGTAGGTCAGCGCACCACGACCGCGGGCCCGGGCGCCCTGGCGCACGGCATCGACGTATGGCTGGCCGGTGCGCGAGGGGTTGCCGTCGGTCATGAGCAGGACCACGGGCAGGGCTTCCGGGCGGGCATCCTGGCCCAGGTGCTCCAGGGCCCGCTCGAGGGCGCCGGCGATGTCGGTGCGGCCGTCGGCGCGGATGCGGTCCAGGGTATCCAGGAGCAGGGCTTCGTCATTGGTCAGCGCGGCATCCAACGAGACGATGTCGGAGAAGGACAGGACGGCCACCCGATGCCGCGTCAGGTCCAGCTGCTGCACGAAGCGCCGGGCGGCGGCGCGGGCTTCGTAGAGCTTCTCGCCGGGGCGGTTGCCGGCCATGGAGTTGGAGCGGTCGAGGATCAGCACGATGTCGGCCCGCGGTTCGGTGCCGGGCCGGCATTCGATGTCCAGGCTCAATTCGACGCGCACGTCTTCGTCGATGGCCACCAGGTCGGGTGCCGCGCTCTTGTTGCCGCGCACGACGCAGGG
The DNA here is from genome assembly GCA_964549495.1 of uncultured Anaerolineales bacterium. Classification (GTDB taxonomy): domain Bacteria; phylum Chloroflexota; class Anaerolineae; order Epilineales; family Epilineaceae; genus JACKBJ01. Next base: position 1,756 of record CAZJWJ010000060.1, read on the forward strand.
TGGTTCGGGCTCGGTGGTGGGGGTTGGCGTGGCGGTGACGGCCCGCGGCTCGTAGACCATCACCCGGTCGCTGGCGCCGTCCAGCAGGTAGAGCCGGCGGTCGGGGCCGGCGGCGATGTCGCGCGGCTGCAGGTAGCCGAAGCCCGGCGCCGGGTCCAGGTCGAGCAGGGCCAAGGGCGTGCCGTCGTCCTCGAAGACGTCCACCCGGCCGTCGAAGCCCAGGACGAAGACGCTGCCCTCGGGCGAGACGCTGATGCGCTCCGCGGATCGACCGGCGCCTTCCAGGTCCCAGCTGGCCAGGGGACCGGAGCCGGGGCGCGCTTCGGGGTCGAAGACGTAGACGTCGTGCTCGGCGGCATCGCCACCGGCTCCGTAAGCCCGGCCGTCGGGGCCGGAGTCGACGTCGACCAGCCAGGCGTAGCCGGCGTTGGCGACGGTGTAGCTGATGACGGGGCTGGTGCGCATGCGCGACTGGTCGAAACCCTGCAGGCCGCGTCGGAAGGCGTCGGTGACCATCACCCGCTGGTCGCCGGGGCCGGAGGCGATGCCCAGGCCGCTGATGCAGTCGCAGGGCTTGTCCCAGACGGGGTTGCCGTCGGCGGCCAGCTTGCGCAGGCGCACGTCGCCCAGGATGGGTGCGCGGCCCAGGTAGATGCTGCCGTCCGTGGCCAGGTCGATCTCGTCGGCGGCGCCGCCGTCGACCAGGCCGGCAAAGCTGCCTTCGGTCTCGTAGCGCCGCACGCGGTCGATGGCGCTGTCGACAATGTGGACCCGGCCATCCGAGGGCGCCGCCTCGAGGGCGACGGGGCGCAGGAAGGCGGCGTGATCCAGGGGGCTGGCGGCGGTGCTGACCCGCGGCGCGCCGGTGCCGATGTCGTACTGGCGCAGGGCGTGCAGGCCGTCGTTGGACCCGAAGCCGGTGGTGATGGCCAGGCGCCCGCCCCCGACGGCCACCCCGATGCCGGGCTCGAAGCGCTCGGGCGGCAGGCTGTCGAACTCCTGCACCACGTCGCCGTTGGCCTGCAGCACGCTGACCCGGTCGTGGCGCAGGCTGAGCGGGCCGGAGAGGTGCAGGGCGTAGATCAGGCCGCTAGCCGGATCGACCGACACGCTGCGCACGCTGCGCAGGGTATAGACGGCGCGGGCCTGGCCGCCGATGTCGAAGATCTGCAGCCGGTTGTTGACGGTGTCGGCCACGACCACCCGGCCGTCGGCCATGATGGCCAAGTCCTCCGGGAACTGCATCCCGCCGGGGCTGGTGCCGATGTCGCCCCAGCCGTCCTGCCAGGTGCCGTCGGGCGAGAAGCGGTCGACGTGGCCCCAGGGCAGCCGGCTGAGCACGAAGACCTGGCCGGTGTCCGGCGAGACGGTGACGGCATGCGGCACGAAGCCGAAGTCCGGCCCGGCGGTGCGCCACTGCAGGAGGGGGCTGCCATCCAGGCGAAAGACCGAGATCCGCCGATTGCCGGTATCCACCACGTAGATCCGATCCCGCGCCGCGTCCACCGCCACGTCCCGCGGCCGCCGCAGCTCGGCCGGCCCGTCCCCCAGCCCCCCGAAGTCGCGCACGATGTCGCCCGCGGCATCGACGACCACCACCCGATCGTGCCCACTGTCGGCCACGAAGAAGACGCCGCCGGGGCCGGCGTCGGCGCCGGCCGGGTCCAACAGCGAGCCGGGGTTGTAGCCCGGTTCCCAGATGTCGACGCGCTGCCAGGTGATGTCGCCGGCCTGGGCGTGGGCGGCGGTCATTTCCGTGCCGCGAGCCTGCCAGGCGAGGATCAGCAGGGCGACGAGGGCGAGCGAGACCAGGCGGGGTCCGAAGCCGAAGGAGCGCCTCCATCGGTAGGAGCCGGGCGCTGACGGGGTCGAGGGGGAACGATCGAGGGCGGACGGGGTGCTCGGGCTAGGGCACATGCGCTTCTCCGGGACCGGGTGACGGGCGGCGACAGGGGTGAATGGTGCGCGGTGCATGGTGCGCGGTACGGGCTTTGGCTACTAACGTCGGGGGCAGAGGCAGGGTTATCCCCATTCGTGGGGGCCTCGGGCTCGGCCGGCGCGCTCAGGCTGCGGACGGTCCAATCATAGGCCACATCCGGACGGGGCGTCGCGTGCCGGCGAACTTGGTGTATCATCGATTCTCGGTTCCTCGAACCAACGATCCAAGCCATCCATCACCCCCATCAGGAGAGTTTGATGACCGACGCTCAGCCCCGCGTCGCGATCCTCATGGGCAGCGATTCGGACCTGCCCGTGATGCGCGGCGCCTCGGATGTCCTGGCCGACTACGGCATCGCCCACGAGGTCAAGGTCCTTTCGGCCCACCGTTCGCCGGCCCGCGCCGTGGAGTACGTCGAATCCTCCTCGGACCGCGGCGTGCGCGTCTTCATCTGCGGCGCCGGCATGGCGGCCCACCTGGCCGGCGTGGTGGCCGCCCACACCGGCTTGCCGGTGATCGGCGTGCCGCTAAAGAGCGAGTCGGCCGGCCTGGGCGGTGCCGACGCGCTCTACTCGACGGTGCAGATGCCGCCCGGTATTCCGGTGGCCACCGTGGCGGTGGGCGGTGCCAAGAACGCCGGCCACCTGGCCGCGCGCATCCTGGCGGTCGGCGATTCGGATTTGGCGGCCAAGGTCGAGGCGCATCGGCGCAAGATGGACGAGGGTGTGGCGGCCAAGAATGCTAGGCTCGACGACTTGGGCATCGACGGCTACCTGGCGGCCAAGGGCTAGGGGAAGACATCGACATGCTGTCCTTCGAGCACTGCACCGACTACCCCGGCGCGCTCAAGACCCTGGACCTGCCCCTACCCGGCAAGATGCAGGGCAAGGTGCGCGACATCTGGGATGTGGGCGACCATCGCCTGATCGTCTCCACCGACCGCCAGAGCGCCTTCGACATCGTGCTGGGCACGGTGCCGCGCAAGGGCGAGGTGAACACCCAGCTGGCGGCCTGGTGGTTCGAGCGCACGGCCGACATCATCCCCAACCACGTGGTCGACCTGCCCGATCCGCAGGTGATGCGGGTACGCCGCGCCAAAGTCTGGCCGGTCGAGATGGTCATCCGCGGCTTCATCACCGGCGTCACCTCGACCGCGCTCTGGTACAACTACGACCAGGGCCAGCGGACCATCTACGGCATCGATTTCCCCGACGGCCTGCAGAAGAACCAGCGCCTGCCCGAGGCGGTGATCACGCCCACCACCAAGGCCGAGAGCGGCCAGCACGACGAGAAGCTGACCCGCGAGGAGATCCTCGAGCGCGAGATCGTGCCGCCGGACATCTACCTGCGCATGGAGGCCGCCACCCGCGCCCTCTTCGCCCGCGGCCAGAAGATGGCGGCCGAGCGCGGCTTGATCCTGGTCGACACCAAGTACGAGTTCGGCGACGTGGACGGCGAGCTGATCCTGATCGACGAGATCCACACCTTCGATAGCTCGCGCTTCTGGAAGCTGGACAGCTACCAGCAGCGCTTCGAGGCCGGCGAGGAGCCCGAGACCTTCGACAAGGAGTTCCTGCGCCGCTGGTACGTCGACCAGGGCTACCGCGGCGAGGGCGCGCCGCCGGCCATGCCGGCCGACCTGGCCGAGCGCATGAGCGCACTCTACGTCTCGGTCTACGAGCAGCTGACCGGAGAGACCTTCGAGCCGGCCGAGCCAGGCCTCGACGCGACCACGCGGATCCAGAACAACCTCCGAGCGGCCGGCTTGATCGACTGATCTGGTCGGTCCCAGCGCAAGGAGCCGATCGATGATCCTCGCAGTGTGGCCAATCCTCGTCATCGTGCTTCTGGCCACTCGCCTGACGCCACCGCGCGACTCAGCGGAGCGCACGAAGTCGCGCCCACGGCGGGCGGGCATTCCAGGTGAGCTATGGATCGGTTTCGGGATCATCCTCGTCGGCATGTTGTGGGGAGAGTCGATCCGGGCCGAGGCCGCCCCAAGAAGCGAGCACTGGCTGGCGGCCGGGGTCGTCTGGCTAGCCTTGGTCAACCAGATGGGCCGCAGCGTCAATCGCACCGAGCATGGCGTCCATCGATCGGATCTCGTTTCGCCGCTGATGTGGTTGTCCCTCGGGCTCGTGCCCACCGCGTTCTTGACCGGCGAGTATCCGTTGCTCGACGAACGAGGTCGCTGGGTCGCCTGGGTGGTCGCATTGTTCTTGATCGCCGTCGGCTGGATTCGATGGCGGGATGAGAGGCGGGAGCGTGTCGACGGGGCATCGAGTCAGGCCCGCGAACGAGCAGGAGAGCCGGCATGACCGAGGAACGTCGCAGCAATCCACGCAAGCGGATCACCGGTTGGTACCTGGCCGGCGTCTTCTGCATGGGCGCCACGATCGGGGTCAGCCTGGCCCTGACCGTTCCTCAGTCGGCCGGCATCTTGCGCTGGGTGCTGCTCTTCGCCGCCGTGATCATGCTGATCCTGCACATCGGTAGCGTGAATCGGGCCTTGACGGAAGCCGCGGGCTCCCAGGACGTCGACCCAACGGACAGTCAGGAGGTCCTCGATGGCTGATCCCACCGGCCTGACCTACGCCGACAGCGGTGTGGACTACGATGCGATCGACCCGGCCAAGGTGCTGGCGCAGAAGGCGGCGGCCGGCACGGCCGGTCAGCTCGGCCGCTGGAACATGGCCGAGATCGGTGCGAGTCGGGGCGAGAGCGCCTACGTCTGGGAAGAGGCCGATGCCTATCGGGCCTTTGTGGTAGAGGGCCTGGGTACCAAGAGCCTGGTGGGGGACGCCACGCGGCCGATCACCGGGCGCAGCCACTACGACGCGCTGGCGCAGGACACGGTGGCGATGATCGTCAACGACGTGATCGTGGTCGGGGCCGAGCCGCAGGTGGTCAACGCCTACTGGGCCATCGGCGACTCGGCCTGGTTCGAGGACCGCGAGCGGGCGCGCGACCTGGTCGAGGGCTGGGCCGCGGCCTGCGAATTGGCCGGCGCGGCCTGGGGTGGGGGCGAGACGCCGGCGCTCAATGGCATCATCCAGCCCGGTACAATCGATCTGGGCGGGGCCTGCGTGGGCATCATCCAGCCCAAGGGCCGGCTGACGCTCGGCGAGAAGCTGGCGCCCGGGGATGCCATCGTGCTCCTGGGCTCCAGCGGCATCCACGCCAACGGCCTGACGCTGGCCCGGCGCATCGCCGAGCAGCTGCCGGAGGGCTACGCCACCGATATCGGCGACGGTCGAGGCTACGGTGAGGCGCTGCTGGCGCCCACCCGCATCTACGCCCGGCTGGTGGCCGATGTCTTCGAGGCCGGCGCCGACGTCCACTATCTGGTCAACGTCACCGGCCACGGCTGGCGCAAGCTGATGCGGGCCCGCCGCGAGTTGCGCTACCGCATGCACCAGGTCCCCGAGCCGGGCGCGCTATTCGACTTCCTGAAGGCCCAGGCCCGGATCGACGACGCGGAGGCCTACGGCAACTTCAACATGGGCGCCGGCTTCGCCATCTACGTCCCCGAACGGGATGCCGGCACCGTCCTCGAGGTGGCCGCGCGCCACGACATCCCCGCCTGGATCGCGGGCACGGTCGAGGATGGGCCGCGCGAGGTCGTGATCGAGCCGCTGGGGCTGCGCTTTGCTGGCGAGAGTCTCGACCTGCGAAGTTAGCCAGACGCCACTTGATGAATCGAGTCCTTGCATGAGCATCCAAGCCGCGCCGCAGCGCATGAGCTACGCCCGGTTCCTCGACTGGGCCGACGGACGGATGCTGGAGTGGGTCGACGGTCAGGTGGTCGAGATGGCACCGGCGGCGACGCATCACCAGCAGCTGGTCGCGCTGCTCTTATCCGTTTTGCGGATCTTCGTCGAGCGGCATGGCTTGGGTGAGGTGCTCCCGGCGCCCTACCAGATGAAGCTGGAGCGCAGCGGCCGCGAGCCCGATCTGCTCTACGTGGCGCAGGCGCATCGTGATCGAATCCGCACGGTCTATTTGGACGGGCCGGCCGATCTGGTGGTCGAGATCGTCTCGCCGGAGAGCAAGCGTCGCGACCGGGTGGAGAAGCGGGCCGAGTACGAGGCCGCCAGAGTGCCCGAGTACTGGCTGGTCGATCCCGAGAATCAGACTGTGACCATCTGCGTGATCGGGGATGATGGTCGCTATCAGGAGACTCGGCCGGACGCGCGGGGCCGGCTCCGATCGCGCGAGTTACCTGGAATGTGGATCGACCCGAGTTGGTTCTGGCAGGATCCCTTGCCGCCGGCTCTCGAGATCCTGCGCGAACTTGGCGTTCTGGACTGACGGTCCAGCAGTGCCGGCCGGATAGATGCTCAGCTAGGCCAGCTCATCTCTAGCAGGCGGCGCACGAGATCATCACGAAAGCTCGCGAGCTGATCGGATTGAAGCTCGGATGCCAGCAGCAAGCGCGTCGTGTCCACCTGCATGCTTCGAAGCACCCAGGCCAGGGTGCTCGGCTCTACACCTCCGTCCTTCAGCCGGGCCTGCTCCAGGTGGTCGAGGACATCGAGCCCGAGTTTCCGCTCGAAGAAGTACAGGTCGACGAGATCCTTCACATCGCCTCGACCGAGCAAGGCGGCGAGCTTGTTGGCGATCAGGTCATCGAGCGCATCGACACGCAAGCGCCCGACCAAGGGCTTCTCCTCGAAGGCAACGACTTGGCGAACCGGCTCGTGAATGACGTCTACGACCGTCTTTTCACGGCCGTCAGCAACGACGAAGCGCCGGTAGCCCGGTGCGGTCTCGATCTGAGTGCAGGTCCAGCCTGCGTCCGAACAGACCTGGGACAACTTTCGCGAAATGCGTGACACCGCCTCGAGCTCGTCGCTGAACAGGTCGAGATCATCCGAACGCCGGTGATGCAAGTGAAACGCAGCCAGGGCAGCGCCACCGGTCAGGTAGAAGCGATCGCAGCCTGCCAACGCATCCAGCAGCCAGCGCCAGAATGCCCTCCGCCGTCCAAGGCGCGACTCGACCCGGGCGAACTCGCGCGCGACTTGCTCCGGCCGAATGAACCGCCACACCTCCTCGGGCCGCGCCTGACGAAGCGTCAATGCCAGCAAGTCGACGAACTCGGGGTGATCGGGTCGAGCCAGGACCGCCTCCAACTCGGCAACTGTCAGGCGCCGATCCCACACGAAAGTGACCTGACCATCCGCCAAGGTAATCGACGCTCCGAGCGCCGCTCCAACATCTTCCATACGCCTGAGTATAGCGAGCGTCGCGAGGCACAGCCATCGTGCCCCGGTGTCTCGTCGCCCCTCATCGCCCATTCTGGAGGCTGACTTCGATGCCCCGCTGACATGTGCCACGCCGTTGCTGCTGACTTGCCGGCAGCCCGATCTAGTGGTCGCGCCGACACCTCGGTGAAGTCCAGTCGACAATCCAGACAAGTCCAGTCGGGACTTCGACCAAGTCCAGTAACGAATCGGTTCAAGTCCAGTCGGGACTTGGGGCAAGTCCAGGCGGGAGTCGAATCAGGACCCCAGCGAGTCCACCAGCGGGTTGTAGCATCATGTCGTGTCGAGCCTACGGCGGATGTACAACGGTCAGGAAACCCGACCGGGCGGCGGGTACCGTTACTCAGAATTGTAGACCGGGTTTCCTGACCGTGGATCGGCCCATGGTATGGAGTGCCGGCTGGCAGCCCGGGGAAGTAAAGTATTGGAGGGTTATAGAGACCCCGCCGGTCCAGTGCCTGCCCAACTTGTCGGGCTCCGAGCGTGCCACACCATAGGTTCTGGTTCGAGGTCATCTGAGGATCCAGCGGAGACATTCGTTCCGTTGCGCCGGAAACCACCTACAGGCCCTCCTTCCTCCACCAGGCATCAGATAGCATGTCCAGCGGAATTCGAGATGTGTCGTCTGGATCGACGCCCATCGAATCGAGTCTGTCGAACCAAGCATGTCGCAGATTGCGACGCAGACTCAGTCCACACCAAGGACAATAGCTGATCTCGATTTCGGAGGATCCACCATCTAGGATGGCAATGCCATAGCTTCTGTACTTCGCTGTATATCTCAGAGGCACATCTTTGTCTTCTAGCGCCAACTGCAGCTGACGGCAGCATTCGGATGCGATACGAGGAGACATTGGAGACGGCCCCCAACTCCGGTCGTGAGTGTTCACTCTTTTGGATAGCGCGACGGCGATCTTGCTCCACAACCGCTCGCGTGGTAAGTCGGCCACCGAGGAACACTGAACGGTCTCGCCGCAACAACCCTCTACCTAGACAGCATGGCCTCAATATCACTCATAGTTGAGTCCTTGGCGCTATCTGCACACTCGACTCTGGTGCCGATGAGGTCATCGAAGATGAGGCAAGCTCGCCTCCCTTGTCTGCGCAACTCTACAACTCTGGCATCCGGGCCTGTAATGTCCTTCGTGGCTCGCCACCCGACACGGATCATCGCATCAACAAGGCGACTGAACTCGTCCCACGAGTCATGTCCAGGCACATAACGTGTTCTGCGCGACATTATCGCCTACCCAGTTGTCGATTCGTGCGCGTTCATGTGGATGGACAGATCGACGAGGGCTGAGATCCACAAGTTGCCATCTCCCGGGTCTATACGAGAAACTCGAAGATCGGGCGTCGCTCAGTCTGTGTGAAAATTAGAATCGGCGCAGGCACGAAAGGGACCGTATTCTTGACTGTTTACTTTCCAGGCCTGGCGCGGGTTCTCACGAGTTTCTTTACTCCCTCACCCTGGCGGTTAGGAAAGCCATACGTATTCGTAACCGACGCTGCTGTCGAATGCGGTTGACAGAACCCAGTCTATCACAGGTGCGACCCGGGCGATACCCCGTCATCGCCTTCGTCCGCCTCGAGGCTCACTCCATGGCGGGCCATCCAATCCGGCAGGCGCGCGGTCGCCTTCGTCGCCCTGTCCTCGTCGTCGGTGCGCCTATCGCGCTCGGGATCCGATGTCTCTTCGTTCGAACCGGAACCCGCGCCCTCCGGAGCCGCCACCTCCTCCTGCCCGGTGTTCGAGCGCTCCAGCGGCTCCGCGCTGGCGTCGGCCGCGGTGCGAGGGTCGGGGTGGGAATCGGGGGTCTCCGTCACGCCTGTCAGCGAGGCCGCCAGCCGACGCATGGCTTCGACCGTTTCGACGATCTGCTCCGCCGATCGCTCGTAGTAGGGGTGCTTCACCTCGATCGTCTGACGGTCGATGCGGCCCGTCTCGTGGGCTTCGAAGAAGCTGGCGACGTGCAGCCGACGTGTCGCGTCCAGCAGGTCCTGTAGCCGTCGCGTCGGCGGGCCCTCCACGCGGACCAGTTGATCGAAGCGCGGATCGCCCAGTTCGATGTCGCGGATGCCGACCCAGCGGCTCATCGTGTCGAAGCGATTCTCGCGCCGCATGCGGAGGTCGACCGGCAGGTTTCGTTCGAAGCGCAGGCGGTAGCGGGTTTCGGAGACCAGGACCTGCCGGCCCTGGCGCATCTCGCTGTGCGACCGGACCCGGACCTGGAACTTGTGCCCGTCCAACGTGCCCTGGATGGTCCGGCCCGACTGGCTGAGCCGGAGGCCCAGCCGCTCGGCCGCCTCGCGCCAGGCCATCAGCACCTGGTTGCGCTCGTGCAGACCCGATCGGACCATGCCACCCAGGATCCAGGAGGTCAGCACCACGGCGCCGGTCATCAGTTCGAACATGCGAGGCTAGCGACCGCCGCGTAGGCTCACCTCGATGCCCAGGTCGCCGCGGCGGCTCACGCGGACCAGGTCGATGGAGTTGAGGAAGCTGGTCCAGTTCTTGAAGCCCAGGGCCTTCTCGCTGAAGTTCTCGAAGCCCTTCTCGGCCAGCAGCTCGCGTTTGAGCAAGGCGCTCTCCAGCGGGTCGCCAGCTTTCTTCAGGATGTCGACAATGGCCTCCGCCGCGGTGCGCTGGCGCGGCTGCTGCGCGGTCGAGCCCCCGCGACCCCGTCCGCCGCGGCGACGCCTCGGCTGCGGGGTGACGATGTCGTCGTAGAACTTGAAGCGATCGGCCAGCTCGATGACGTGGGCCGCCGTCGAACGCTTGTCCGGGCCGATGACCACCACGCTCTTGCCGTGGCTCTTGAGCTTGGTGATCAGGGGTCCGATGTCGCTGTCGCCGCTGACGATGGCAAAGTGGTTGATGTAGGGCCGCAGCAGCAGGCACTCGACCGCGTCGGCCGTCAGCAGGATGTCGGCGCCGTTCTTCTTGGACTGCGGCGTGCGGCGCCGCACGTGGATCATCTCGACCCCGTTGTCCTGCAGCTCGTGCTGGTAGCGGTGGAACTTGCGCTTGGACCAGTCGGCATAGGCCCGGCGGAAGATGACGTCACCGAAGTTCTCCTCGATGAAGTCGACCACCGGGTCCAGGTCGATGGCGCCGGCCTCGTGCTTGGGGTTCTCGTCGAAGGCGATGACCAGGTTCTCGAAGTCGACCAATAGCGCGACGTGGTCCTGGCTGTCGTTGTTGGCTGGAATGGTGCAGCTCCTCGCTCGTTGCGCCGCATGGCGCGGCACGTCTCGATCATCGATCGTAACGGGACCGGGGCGCGCTCCCGCGATGTCGAGCATAAGCGCGCGGCCAGGGAGCGTCAACCCGATACAGACCGCGCGATGTGGCAGAATGATCGCGAAGATCCTCCTAGAAGGGCAGCACCCCAGGAGAGGAGCCACTACCCCATGCCCCATCGCTCCCCGTTCGGATCCACGAGCCAGCTCCGTATCCTCCTCGCGTCGGTCGCGATCTCCGCGGCCCTGCAGCCCGGCCCGGCCGGCGCCGACACCTTCTCCATCGCCGCGGTCGAGCTCGAGAGCGGCCAGCTCGGCAGCGCCGGCGCCAGCTGCGTCGGCCAGAGCCGCTTCTTCCCCGATGGCGCCTTCGTGCTCAGCGACATCCTGCCCGGCATCGGCGTCATCCACACCCAGGCCTCCTACCTGGCCGAGAACCAGCAGAACGCCCGCGCCCGAATGCTCGAGGGCATGGCGCCCCAGGACATCGTGGACTGGCTGGAAGCCAACGACGCCCGCGGTGACGCCGGCCCGCGCCAGTACGGCATCGTCGACCTTCGCCGTGAGGGCCTGAGCGCCGCCTTCACCGGCGCGAGCACCATCGACCACGCGGGGCACCGCACCGGCCCGGGCTACAGCGTCCAGGGCAACATCCTCTCCGGCCCCGAGATCCTGGACGACATGGAGTCGGCCTACCTCGCGGCCGAGGGCCAGCTGGCCGAACGCCTGATGGCGGCCCTCGAGGCGGCCAAGGTCGTCGGCGCCGACACCCGCTGCGAGGCCCGCGGCACCTCCTCCCAATCGGCCTTCATCCAGCTCCGCCGGCCCGAGGACGGCGCCGCCACCTACCTCCGACTGGTCGTCCCAGACTCGGAGCCCGACCAGGACCCCATCGACCAGCTCCGCGCCGACTTCGACGCCTGGCGCGCCGGCCCGACCATCACGCCCGGTGCCAGCCTCACGCCCCTGCCATCGGCTAGCGCGACCACCGGCCCCGGCCTGACGCCGACCGCCGAAGTCACGTCGACCCCCTTGTCCACTCCGACACCCTCCAGTTCTCCCAGCCCGTCGACCACCCCGACCCCCGTCCCGAGCCCGATCTTCCTGCCCTATCTCGACGCCGCTGCGGCAGCCGACGCGACGAGGACCCTCACCCGAGGTCGCGGGCAGGGGCGTGGAACGCCCAAGTGATCGCTTCCCGATGAGCGCCCGCGCGAGGCGGCCACGACGCCGGGCGTCGAAGGCATGAGCGGGCCCTCGTCCCGACGGACGCCCCCCGCCAGCCTGCCCCGGGCCCGCGAGATCGCCTGGCGCGAGCCGGCCGCTTGCTACGAGGCCCTGTCCGCGGCCCTCCCCGGCCCCTCGGCCTTCCTGGACAGCGCGCGCTACGAGGCGCGCCTGGGCCTCTACAGCTACGTGCTGGCCGATCCCTTCCGCCGCCTGCGCTTCGAGGGCCGCGACGGCTTCGTCGACGACCGCCGGCTCGACCCGGACGACGCGGCCGCAGACGACCCCTTCACCCGGCTCCAGCGCGAGCTGGCCGCCCACCCGATGACCAGCCGGGCCGGCCTGCCCCCATTCCAGGGCGGCGCCGTCGGCTGGCTGTCCTACGACCTGGGCCAGCAGCTCGAGCGCCTGCCGGATCCCCGCGACCCCCGCCGGCACTTCGACGACCTGGCCTTCGCGCTCTACGACCGCGTCCTGGCCTTCGACCACCAGCAAGGCCGCGCCTGGATCGTCTCGACCGGACTGCCCGAGACCGACGAGACCGCCCGGGCCCGTCGAGCCGAGGCCAGGATCGCCGAGCTCGAGGCGCTGCTAGATGCGGTGCCAATCGTCGATCCCGGCAGGCACGGCGATACTGGCATCGACCTCGATCTCGATCCCGCTCGCGAGGACGACGTGAGAGTGAGGGCGTCCGCGCTCTCGCCAGGGTCGTCGGATCCGCACCCCGCCCCACCCGTCCCCGTGCGATCCAACTTCTCGCGCGCCGACTACGAGGCGGCCGTGCAGCGGGTGATCGACTACATCCTGGCCGGCGACATCTACCAGGCCAACATGACCCAATGCTTCTCGGCCGTGCTGCCCCCGGGCGATAGCGCCTGGGCGCTCTACCGGCGCCTGCGTACCGGCAACGCCGCGCCCTTCGCCGCCTACCTGGACTGGGGCCGGCAGATCCTGGCCTCGGCCTCGCCCGAGCGCTTCCTGCGCCTGCGCGCCAGCGGCGAGGTGGAGACGCGGCCGATCAAGGGCACCCGGCCACGCGGCGCGACGCCGGAGGAGGACGCGGCCCTGGCCCGCGAGCTGATGGACAGCCAGAAGGACCGCGCCGAGAACGTGATGATCGTCGATCTCCTGCGCAACGACCTCTCTCGGGTCTGCCGGCCGCATTCGGTGCGCACGCCGGAGATCTGCTCCTTGGAGAGCTACGCCACCGTGCACCACCTGGTCTCGGCCGTCGAGGGCAGGCTGGAGCCAGGCCGCAACGCGGTCGACCTGCTCCGGGCCACCTTCCCCGGCGGCTCGATCACCGGCGCGCCCAAGATCCGGGCCATGGAGATCATCGCCGAGCTCGAGCCCGAGCGCCGCGGCCCCTACTGCGGCAGCATCGCCTGGCTGGGCTTCGACGGGGCGATGGACTCCAGCATCGTCATCCGCACCTTCTGCCTGCGCGGCCGTCAGATTCGATTCCAAGCGGGCGGCGGCATCGTGGCCGACTCGCGGCCGGCCGCCGAGTACGACGAGAGCCTGGACAAGGCCCGCGCGCTGCTCCGCGCGCTGGGAGGCCGTGTCGTAGACAGCACGAGTTGATCACAGTACAGTGAGCGCATCACGGCGCTTGAAACCGAGAAGCGAGATGATCCTGCTGATCGACAACTACGATTCCTTCGTCTGGAACCTGGCCCGCTACGTGGCCGAGCTGGGGTGGCCCTATCGCGTGATTCGCAACGATGCGATCACGCCGGACGAAGTGGCCGCGATGGCGCCCGAGCGCATCATCCTCTCACCAGGACCCTGCACGCCCGACCAGGCCGGCGTGTCCAATGCCCTCATCGAGCGCTTCGGGCCCCACCTGCCCATCCTCGGCGTCTGCTTGGGCCACCAATGCATCGGCAAGGTCTACGGCGGGCGCGTGGTCCGCGCCGGCCGGCCGATGCACGGCAAGACTTCGCCGGTCCGCCACGACGGCCGCGGGCTCTTCGAGGGCCTGCCCAACCCCTTGCGGGTCACCCGCTACCACTCGCTGGTCGTCGAGCGCGCTAGCCTGCCGGCCGAGCTCGAGATCACGGCCGAGAGCCCGGAGGGCGAGATCATGGGCCTGCGCCATCGCCACCACCCGGTGGTCGGCGTCCAGTTCCACCCCGAGGCGGTGCTGACCGAAGCCGGCCACGCCCTCCTGCGTCGCTTCCTGGAGATGCCCGTGCCGGCCTCGTCCCCGCGCGAGCCGGCGGCGTGATGGCCGGCCCACGGGACGTCGAGCCGGATCGCGCAAGCGGCGACCCAGCCGGTGACCAGCCGTCGACGGACGAGGTCGTTCGTCCGGAGGTCGAGGCCGATCCTCGGAGCCCGGCCGACGTGATCTGGCTCGACGGTGAACGGATGCCAGCCGGCCAGGCCCGGATCGACCCATCCGACCGCGGCCTCCTGCTGGGCGAAGGGCTCTTCGAGACCCTGCTGGCCGTGCAGGGCCGACCGGTCCTGGCCGGCCGGCATTGGCAGCGACTCTCGACCAGCGCCGAGGCCTTGGGCATCCCCTTGCGGTGGACGCCGGAGCGCATCGACCATGCCTGCCGTGAGCTCCTGACGGCGACCGGTCTCGACCGCGGGCTCGCGGCCTTGCGGGTCACCCTCACGGGCGGCGCCGGCCCGCGCGGCCTGCTGCCGCCGGCCGATCCCCGCCCGCGCCTCCTGATCACGGCCGCTCCGCAGTCGGATGGCTTGCTGCCACCCGCCCGCGTCATCCTGGCCAGCGCGCGGGTCTCTTCGAGCTCGCCCCTGCGCCGGCACAAGAGCCTGAGCTACCTGGAGAGCATCCTGGCCCGGCGCGAGGCGGCGGCGGCCGGCGCCGACGAGGCGCTGCTCTTGGGAGAGGCCGGCCAGCTGGTCGAGGCCAGCGCCGCCAACCTCTTCCTCGTCGACGGGTCGCGGCTCCGCACGCCGCCCGTCTCCGATGGTGCGCTACCCGGCATCACCCGCGGCCTGCTGCTCGAGCTGGCGGCCGAAGTGGGGCTGGAGCCCAGGGAGGAGCGGTTGGGCCTGGACGACCTGCGCCAGGCCGAAGCGGTGCTGTTGACCAGCAGCCTGATCGGCCTGCGACCGGTGATCGCCTTGCTCGGCGGGTCCGATCCCCGAGAGGCACTGGAGGCGCGCTGGCCGGCCGATCCCCCCGCCCTGCGCCGGCTCCGCGCACGCTACGAGCGCGAGATCGGTCTCGGGCCGGGGCATCGGCCGGCGTGAAGGTCGCCGTTCCAGCCGGTCGGGGCGCCCGGCGGTCTGGCGGCGATCAGCAGGTTGCGCCTCTTATCGCTGGACGAGCCCTAAGTTCCATAGCCCACCGTCGAGCAGGATCTGCAGGCCCGTCACGGGGATGTTGGGATCGATGGTCACCGGCTGGCGCAGCTGACCGAAGGCCGGGCCGGGCGCCAGCGGGAGCTGGGCCGAGACCGCGTGGTCGCCCGCGCAGAGCCCGCCGGCCTGGAAGCTGCCGTCCGGCGCGCTGCTGAAGAAGCGCAGCTCGCCGCTGCCGGCACCGGTGGTGGACTCGAAACGGATGCGCGCGCCACCGACCGGGCGGCCGGATTGGATCACCGCCCCCTCGGCGCTGCCGCTGCCGCGGCGGCAGGGCTGGGCGTTGGCCGGGATGGCATCGACGAAGAGCGTCAGATCGGTCCCGGCTCGGCTGTTGTTGTCCAACGCGGCCGCCTCCGGTCCACCCTGCCAGTTGCCGCGCCAGCCGATCACCTCACCGCCGGCGGTGCTGGCAGAGGGCAATGCGATCAGGACGGGGTAGACATCGCCGCTGGCCGGCAGGCGCAGGCATTCATCCGTGGTCAGATCCACCGAGTAGCGTCCGCCTTGCACCGAACGCTCCGCCACCAAGCTGTCACCGCCCATGGTCGAGCGGGCCGGCTGTTGCAGTAGCTGGAGGATCGCCTCGCCGCCGAAGCCCTGTCCCAAGGGGTCGAGCAGCTGCCCGGCCAGGCCACCGCAAGTTCGTACCGGCGGTACGGGAGTCAGGCTGGGGGAAGGTGTCGCCGAGGTCCCTCGTGTGGGTTGGGGCGAAGGACTGGTCGTCGCCGACGCGGTAGGCGCCACCGTCGTGAGCACGGGCTGCGGTGTCGCGGTCGAGGAAGGCGCCTCGGTCGGGTCGTCCGGATCCGGATCCGGGTCCGGATCTTGCGAGGGTGGGCCCGGAGCGGTCGGAGGCGAAGAGGTGGCGGTCGATGCCCGCGCGTCGACCGTGGGATTCGCGACGGGACCGCGGGTCGATCCGGGCGCCGGGCTGGCCAGGAGGCCGGCGCGCGGCGGGGTGGTCGTGCCGGCGGTCCGATCGCCGGTCGAGGCGATGGTCAAGCGATCCGGCGCGTCGTCGGTCTCCAGATCTTCGGGCAGGACTTCGCCAGGGTCGTCGCGGCCGGTCCGGCCTTCGTTCGAGGTTCGCGAGTCCTGAAGCCCCGAACGCGAGTCCACGCGGCGTATTGCCGTCGGAGCCGCGGCCAATCGGTCACCATCCGCATGCTCGACTTCGGTGTCGGAGTTCCGTCCCGAGGTCTCCGGCGCCCGATCGTTGCCGTCGAGACGATCGACCAACCCGCGCGAGATGCGTTGGATGGCCTGCCAGGGCTCCGGTAGGGTCGGGGCCGCCGCCAGGATGACGATGCTGCTCGAGAGAGCCAGGATCATCGCGATCGCGGCGAAGCCCAGGCGCAGGGCGGGCCGGCGGAGGAGTCGTCCGGGGATGCGGAAGCGGGTGCGGCTCGTCGCATCGCGAGCCCCCTCGCCGACCGCATCGGTGGCGGGCGCGGCATCGGGAAGATCGTCCGCCGGCAGATCGCCGGGTTCGGGCGCCTCCAGCAAGGCCAGCGCCAGGCGCTCGCGCAGGGCTCCGGGCGCTCGAGGGCGCGCGGCGCGGCGCAGGTCGAAGGCAAAGCGCAGGTCTTCGATCAGCGCGCCTTGGTCCGCGGCATCGATCTCGCCGGCCGCGCGCAGCGCTTCCAGCGCCGACTCCGGGCTGTGGCCGGCCTCGATCAGCCGGATGGCCCGATGCAGGACTTCGCTTCTCCCGCTCATCGGATCGACTCCTCTCCCTGGCCTTCGGCGCGCATGGTCTGGCGCAGGCGCCGGATGGCGGCATGTTGCAGGCTCTTGACGGCCCCGCTGCTGCGGTCCATCGTCGTCGCCGTCTCATCGATGGATAGCTCGAGCAGGAATCGCAGCACCAGGACCTCCTGCTGGGCATCGCTGAGGGCCGGCAGCGCTCCGGCGATGCGATCGGCATCGATGCCCCGCTCCAGCTGCCGGTCCAAGTCGGCCTCGTCGATCAGGGCGGGCGGCGGGGGCTGGGCCGGTTCGGCGGCATCTTCCTCCGGCAGTTCCGACTCCTGCGGCCGGCGGTCCAACCGGCGCCAGTGGTTGGCCACCCGGTTGTGGGCCACGGCCAGCAGCCAGGGCCGGAAGCCGGAGGTCCAGCGGAAGCCCTCCATGCCACGCCAGGCAGACAGGAAGACGTCCTGGCAGAGGTCCTCGGTCAGCTGCGGGTCGCGCACGCGCATCCGCAGGTAGAGGTAGACCGCGTCCAGGTGTCGTTGGTAGAGCTGGCCGAAGGCTTTGCGGTCGCCCCGCTTGGCCCGCTCGGTCAGCTCGCGATCGTCGCTGGCCTCCCGCGCTGCGCTCCGGCCGCCGGCAACCCGCCGGCGGGCACCCGACCTCTCGGTCCGGTGCCCGTTGACGGATGCGCCGGCGGCCGGCCGGCGCAGGCGGTCGAGCATCAGCGCAACTCGAAGCCGGGCGAGAACTCACCGCAGGTCGGGCAGACCTGCTCGCCGGCGACGAGGGGGGTGACCCCATCGTGCTCGATGTCGATGCCGGCGGCATCCGGCGTGTTATTGTCCAGGCGGACGAAGTTGGGCTCGCCGTTGCCGTCCGGGTCGTAGAAGCGGGCCTCGCCGCGGCGGCTGTTCATGGTCGAGACCATGGCGGCCACCAGGTAGCTGCCCTCGCAGAGCCCGGTCACTCGGTAGCTGCCGTCCTCGCCCGTGACCGCGTTCTGGCCGCTGGCCGTGATCGGGCTGACGGTGCGCCCGTCGATCAGGCGGATGCTGGCCCCGGGGATGGGTTGACCATTGGACCCGGTGACCACGCCCTCGATGCTGCCGTCCAGCGGGCAGGCCGGCGGGTTGGGTTGCGTGGGCGTGCTCGGCCGCGAGCTGAGCTGGATGTCGATGTCCTCGGCCATGGCCTCGAAGACCGTCAGCTCGACCGGGTCGGGCTGGTCGTCGCCATCGGCGTCGTAGAATCCGTAGAGGATGGCGTTGGGCAGCTCCTTGGTGGCGGCGACAGTCCACTGACCGGCGCAAGCCAGGCCGATTCCGTAGCGGCCATCGGCATCGGTGGTGTCGACGAAGACGCGACCGTTGGTGCCGGCAGCGGTGCTGCGACTGGCCATCACGCGCACGCCCTCGACCGGACCGTTGGCGTCGGTCACCTGGCCGGTGATGCCGCCGCGGATCTGCTCGCAGCTGGGGGCGGGAATCGGGGTGGCCGTCGGCTGCTGGTTGGGGTCGCGCGGCAGCGGGTGATAGGGCCGGCCCGAATCCAGGACGATGTCGATGTCGGCCAGCGCGGCGTCGTCGGTGTCCAGCTCGAGGTCGTCCGCGATGCCGTCCGCGTTGGCATCGTGCTGCCCGTAGAGGGCGCGGGCTGCGCTGGTGGCCCAAACCGCGTAGGCGCGGTACTCGCCGGCACATAGGCCGGTGACGCTGTAGTTGCCGTCGCCATCGGTCTGACGGTCGACGTAGAGCGGCGGGCTGGCGATGGTCGCCTGGCGGACCAGGATCTTGACCTGGGCGGCTGCCACGCCCTGGCCGTTGGCGTCCAGCACCATGCCGGCGATCTGGCCGCTGCAGGTGTTGCGCTGGGCCTGCGCGGAATCGGCGCCGGGCGCCACGAATGCGGCCACGGCCGCGAAGGCCAGCAAGAGGCCGAAGAGGGGTCGGGTGAGGGATCGAGTCCAATGCGGAGTCATCGGTACATTGCTCCTGTAGGGGGATGGTTCGGCTCGGTTCGGAAGATGGGACGAGCGAGCGCGCTCGTGGGATCCTACACCGATTCGAGCAAAAGGTTGCCCCGAATCGCCCCTCGGCCCGAAGCTGGATATCATCCGCGCCATGCAGCCATCCGCCCGCATTGCGACACGGTTCGCGTCGCGGCTAGCAGGAACCGGGCCCGCCGGTCTCGCTCGATCCGCCACCCGCCTGATCGCGGCCAGCCTGTGCTCGACCTGGCTGTTGGTCGGTTGCGCGGACCGATCCGCGACCCGAGAGGTCCGGCCGGCTTCGGAAGCATCCGCGACCGAAGTCCTAGGCGGTTCGGTGGGTGACGCGGTCGACAGCCAGCGCTCGACAGCCAGCGCATCGGCCGTCGCTCCAGGGTCGAGCGCGGAGGCAGCCGGGGATGGGGTGCGTGAGGGGCAGAGCGGTACGACTGTGCCCGGGTCCCGGGATCGAGCGCCGGGGGCGGCGGGATCGGAGGCGAGTCCGGCGGTGGTGACGCGAGCGGAGCCCACTGGCAATGTCGCGGGCACGCCGGACCCGGACGGGTTCACGAGCTCGCCACCGAGCGCTTCCCCGACGGATCTCCCGACCTCGCAGCTCGAGCCGACGGTCGGCTCGGAGCCCTCCCGCCCGGGCGGCGATCTCTTGGCCGCGTTACCCGATTCCCTGGCGGGCCTGCACTTCGCGCCGGGCATCCCCGCCAGCGAGCTCTTCGGCGCCGGCCGCCGGGGCTGGGCGGTCGAGCTGGCCTACGCGGCCGATGGTGGGGCGGAAGCCGTGGCCGGCCGGCTGTCGCGGCTGCGCGACCTGGGCTACGAGCCCATCCTGCGGCTGGACTACGATCGGCGGCAGAACATCCCGCCGGCTGGCGACGCGGCGGCGCTGGCGACCTATCGGGATTTTGCGACTCGCGTCATCGATGCCGGCGCCGGGCGGCTGCGCTTCGTGGTGATCGGCAACGAGCCCAACATCGACGAGGTCGGTGCTGGACCGGCCCGCAACACCGAATGCCTGGCCGGCCGCGACGGCTGCCAGCCGGCCGCCTACGCCGCGGTCTACCGCGAGCTGCGCGGCGCCCTGCGCGCTCGGGGTGCATTCGCCCTGGTGGCCGGCGTCTCGCCCGGCGGCGACAATCACCCAGCCCGTTGGATGGGCGGACCCGAGTACCTGGCGGCGGTCCTGGCCGAGCTGCGGCCCGGCCAGGTGGACGGCATCGCCCTGCACGCCTACGGGCTGGAGGCCGAGCCGGTGCCCGGCCTGCCGCCCGAGCCGCTGGCCTACTTCCAGGCCTTGGTCCGCCGGCAGCTGGTGGCCGTCGACGGCGCCGGGCACGGCGCCACGCCGCTCTTCCTGACCGAGATGAACCAGTACACCGCCCCCGAGCCGGCCTTCGTCCACGCCGCCTACGGCTGGCTGGACGGCTTGAACGCCGCCCGTCGCGGCGACATCCTGGCGGCGGTCTGGTTCGTCTACGAAGGCGGCGGCGCCTGGAACGAGGTGGCCCTCACCCGCAGCCCGGATGTGCTGGCGGCCTTCCGCGAGGTGGCGGCGCGCTATCCGGCCGGCCGCTGACAGCTCCTTCGGCCAAGAGATCCCCAACTCGGATGCCGCTGGCTCCAACACGCGGGTCCGCTTTCGTCAAGCGCGCCCGTGCCACGCACCGGTCTCGACACCTGAAGGTGCGCCGAGTTCCGACGTAAGGCGGCCTCAGTCGACGATCCACTCGAAGCGGGTCGAGCGAGCCAGTGCCAGCAGCACCGCCTTGGCTCGAGTCTCCGCGTCCATGGCCTCGAAATCCACGCTGTCGAAGAGCGCGCCCAGATCGCGGTGGATCTCGATCCGAACCGGTGCGTCGCCGACCAGGCGCAGGGATGTCTCTTCCTCGTTCTCCGTCTCGTCCGGGGTTCTGATCACAGCGATGTGACCCCAGGCCAAGGCGCTGTCGAGCTCGAAGGCTTGCCACGCGCCGGCGTCGGAGCGGAACCGACCCTCGAGGTGGATGCTGCCGCCTTCGATCCCATCGCCAGCGGCACGGCCGATGGCGTAGTGGGCCTGGCAGTAGGCTCGGGCTGGAGCCTGGACCACCACGGCGCCCAGATCGGCGTCTCGCGGTCGATCCAGCGACTCGCCGACCGGGGCGATGACCTGTGTGGGCTCGGCGTCCAGCGCGGAATGGCCGGCCTGCGCGATGGCGGGATCGAGCCCGAGTCCAGCCGAGATGGAATCGATCAGCCGCTCCCAGGGACCCAGCTCGGCCGGAGTGCAAGCCAAGAGCGCCGCGCTGTGGCTGACCAGATATCCATTCGTGACCTCGATGCGGTAGCCCAGGTCGTTGACGGTACGCCAGCCGGTCGCGGTCGCCTCGGCCCGGCCCCAATCCCAGATCAGCTGGTAGTCCAGCTGGCCCGATCGCTCGGAGCTGGCGATCGACGCCAGACCGGTGAGAAGAAGGAGCAAACCCGCGCAGGCGAGGGCGGCGAGGATCCGTCCGGGCCGTCCGCGCCGCGCCGCGGTGGCACTGCCCACCGGCCAGGACTCGATCCTCCGGCCGGCTGGCCCTACCACGACGACCACCCGAAGAGGTCGATCAGCCGCTGGCCGAGGGGACGGGGTCGAGGACCCGGCCGGCCGCCTCCGCCGCCCCCACCACCGCCGGCCTGCTGGGTCGGCTGGCCGCGATAGCAGCCGATGATGTAGGGGAAGCCGCTGGTGGCGTGGTAGCGGTAGCTGCCGTCGGGGCCGATGCGGCCGTTGCAGCGGTCGAGCTGGTTCGGCGCTTCTTGCGCACGGTACTCGTAAGCATCCCAGGCGTTGGTGGTCGGGTCGCCGATACGCTCCCAGCTGCTCTGCATCTCGACGACCTGCCGGCAGTCGGCATCCAGGCAGCCCATCGGGCCATGGATCGGGAAACCGTCGGCGGCGTAGCCGATGATGGGCGAGGGCTGGTCGTCCTCGATGCCTTCGCTCAGGCATTCGACCAGCATGGCGTGATAGTGGTAGGCGGCCGCTGTGTGGCCCAGGCAGTAGTCCATGATGTCGTTGTAGATCGGGTCGCCGAAGGCCTGGGCGGGCGGGACGGCGGCTTCGTTGGGCCCGTAGAAGGGCAGGCCGTTGACGGCGAAGCCGGCCGTGCCGAGGAGCGGCAGGTCGCTGATCTCGGCGGCCAGCTGCGGATGCAGCGGTACCCGGAACTCCAGGTCCAAGGCCTGCAGCGGGTTGGGCGTGATCGGTACGAAGGCGTAATGCGGGATGCCGTTGCTGCGCACCACCAGCTCGTCCTCGGTGCAGGTGACGGTCATCTCCGGATCGGGGTATTGCGCGCCGGCGCCGTCGAACTGGCTCAGGTCCAGGAAGTGCTCGTCCGGGCAGTCGTCGGGGTCCGGCGGCTCGGGCTCGCCGGCCGCCGTGGGGCTCGGCTCGGGCTGGAGGGTGGCGCTGGGCTCGGGTGGCGCGCTCGGTGAGGGATCCGCTGGTAGGGTCGCCGATGGGATCGGGCGGGCCGGCGAGGCATAGGGCCTCGCGGTCGAGATCGAGAGCAGCGGTAGGTAGACCAAGCTCCCGTCCGAGCTCTGCGCGGCGATCGGGGAGGACCCCGCGCCGGCCAGCGCGAGGGCTGTCAGGGCAGCGATCAGGCAGCATGCGAGCAGCGAGGGCCGTCGATTCCATGTCGGCATCGTTCAAGGATCCTTTCGGAGAGCGGAGGCCTGCAACCGGTACAACCGTCACCGAGCGTGTCAGGATAGAACGATGTGCGAAGTCGCGGCTCCAGGGGGCGAGCTTGACGACCCCTAACTGCCGGCTTGCGAGAACGCCCGACCGCGGATTATCCTGTGCGCATGAACTGCGCTCTGCGTGCCCGGTCCTTGCTGAGCGTTCTCCTGCTCCTTGCGGTTGCGATCTCGGCCTGTGAGCCCGGGCGACCGCCTTCCGCGCCGGATGGGCTCGACCTCGAGGCTTCGGGCCGCACCGAACGTGACTCCGCCGAGCCCTACGATCCCATGGAGGCGCGAGCGACCCTCGATGCGCTGCAACTGCAGCTGCCGCTTCCTCCACCGGAAGTCGACGTGCCGGGATCTTTGCGATTGGAGCCCGCGATCTCCGGCTGTAGCTTCGGGATCGTGAGACGCTGGGAATCCACCGAACAGCAGCTCTTCTTCGAGATCCAAGATGGAGTGCAGTCCGTTGGTATCTGCGCCGTGGATCGACCGCACGATTGGTTCGGCGAGGTTCGCGATGGGCGAGGATCGCCGATCGACGGTGCCGAGCTTCGGGTCGAAGCCGCGCGGCAGGATGGCTTTTCCATGCCGGTCGAGGTCCGAGGTGTCCCCGATGGACAAGCGGGGCGGTACCGCTTGGAGGGCATGCGCTTCGACCGGCCGGGGAACTGGACGGTATGGGTCTGGATGCGCGCCGGGGAGGTCTCCGACATGGCTGTTTTCTCGCTCGAGATGGAATGGTCCGAGGCGG
The DNA here is from genome assembly GCA_964549495.1 of uncultured Anaerolineales bacterium. GTDB lineage: Bacteria > Chloroflexota > Anaerolineae > Epilineales > Epilineaceae > JACKBJ01. The sequence continues at coordinate 24,945 of CAZJWJ010000060.1, forward strand.
CTCGATGAGCTCGACCCGGCATCCGACCGCTCGAGGGATGGGGCCGAGTCGTTTGCGGTCGACGCGTTGCCGATGGCTTGCCGGCCTGTGCCTAGCGGCTCTCCTGCCCCTTGGTTGCCAAGCCTGGTCGCGAGACGCCGATCCGCTCATCCTCGAGCAGGCAGCGCGGTGGTCGACGGAGGAGCCGAGAATCGAGCTGGCGGCGGAGCGCGCTTTGGTCTCGCAGGGGAATCGCCTGGACGTGTACGATCGGTCGCGTGCGCGGGCATCGCTGACCTGGAGAGGTAGTGCTCTGGTCACCGGCGGGAGCATTCGAGAACTCGATCTGGACCGGGAGCGGGCCTGTCTTCTCGTGGGGCAGGGGACGCTCCAGGTGATCGAGATCCTGCCTTCCGGCCAACCTGAGCTGCGTGGTAGCCTGGCCCCCGCCAACCTGCGCGACTGGGCATGTTCCGGTGCAAGGATCTGGTGGATCGAGCATTCGACCGACGGGGGCGAACAGCTGGTCGTGACCGGCCGGGTCGAAGGCGAGCAGACGGCTCGCGTGCCGCTTCCGAGTCCGGGCATGCGAATGACCGTCAGCGATGGGCTGGCTTACCTCGTGGCCGCGGATGGTGGGATCGCCGTTCTCGACCCGAGCTCGATGACGCTCGACTGGACGGCCCAGCGGATCGACCCAGCGATCGCTGCCGGCATTCCGCGCGTGATCGGTTCGTCGCTCGTCTTGCCGGTGCGCCAGACCGATGGAATCTGGCTTCGGACCTACGACTTACAGGACGAGCGTCAGCCGCGGCTACGAGGCCAACTGCGGATCGCCGGCGAGCTGGAGCGCATCGATTGGGTGGGCGGCACCGATCGCCTGGCGGTCTTGCGAAGCGACCGCACGGGAACGCGCCTGATCGATGTGAGCGATCCAGCACAGCCTCGAGAGCTCGGCGTTCCAGCGGCCATGCGGGCAGCCGAACAGGTGGCGGGCGATGATCGACTGATCGCCTTGTCGGGAAAGCCTCGGGGCATCGAGCTGTACGATGGTCGGCGCCCGCGAGATCTGCGCGATCCGGTCATCTTGCCCTACTTGACCAAGCCGAGCCTCATCGACGCGGCGGGTCCGGACGAGCCGCTATTGGTCTTCACATCGACCACCTTGAACGGAGCTTGGGGCAACACCTACGCGATGCACCTGCTCGATCCACAGCACCTGGAGGCTCCGAGCTTCCGCTCGTCGATCGAGATGCTCGGTGCAGCGCGGCATGTCGTGCGCGATGAATCGCAGCTGTGGACCTGGGGCAACGATCGGCGCGTTCCCGATGCCTTCTCGAGCGGCTCGGTCGTCGAGAAGATCGACCTGCGGGACGATCGGCAGCCGAAGCACTTGGGAGGCGGCCAGCGAGACACCGAGCTGCGCTCCGAGTACGACATGACCTTGTTGGGCAGGGAGCCCTACTTCGCTCGAGGGTCTTCGATCCTCCGAGCTTCGCGCGATCCGCGTGTGGGACCCATGGGCGTCCAGGAAGCCTACCTTAGCCTCACGGACGGCGATGTGCAGGCCATCGTCACGATTGGGAATCAACTGCTGGGCGGGGGCGGAATACGTCGCGATCGGCCTTGGGCGCGCGCACGGCGGGGATGGATTGCATGGATGCAGCCCGGACAAGGCGGGAGGGCGTCGGGGCTGCTGTCGCTGCCCTCGCCGGTGACGCATTTGGTGACGGATGGTGAGATGGCCTACGCCGCGCTGGAATCTGGCGAGATCCATGCGATCGAGATCGAAGGCCGCGACCTGCTGCACCGAGGACAGGCCGATGTCGAAGGCCGCGTGACCGATCTCGAGTGGGCAGGAGATCTGCTCTTCGTCGCGGGCCACGAGATGAGCTTGACCGTGATCGACCTGAGCCGAGCGAGATCACCGAAAGCGCGGGCGGTCCGAGACTCGAATGGGGCCGAGTTGTGCAGGCGTCCGATCGACCTGGCGTGGACCTTCAATCGTCTGCTCTGCGCGACCCACGATGACGAGATCTTGATCTATCGGATCGATTCGCTATCCCACGATTCCCAAGTCGGCCCCTCGAGCAACCGGTCGATCCGGACATGGTTTCGGCGACCGTGAGCTTGGAGCTTCTTCCCTTGCGCTGGCCCTGGCCGACACCTAGCATCTTGGCATGATCCAGGACATTTCCGAGCTCGAGCCGATCCGTCTCGGCGTGATCGAGCTGCTACGGTCCCAGCTTCCCGAGCTGATGGCGATCTACGCCTTCGGCAGCCTCGTGACCGGCCAGGCGGACGCGGAGAGCGATCTCGACCTCGCGGTCTTGGTCCCTGGCTACGCAGATCCGGTGCAGCTCTTCGACTTGTCGGGACGCCTGGCCGACATCGCCGGCCGGCCGGTGGACCTGCTCGACTTCCGAGCCGCTTCCACGGTCATGCAGCATCAGGTCTTGACCACCGGCGTTCGGCTCTGGGCAGACGGTGTGGAGGCCGGGCTCTTCGAATGCGCGGTGCTCAGCGAGAAGACGGCGCTGGACGAGGCGCGGGCCGGCCTCTTGGCCGACATCGCCGCGCGGGGGGCCGTCCATGGCCGATGAGGTGCTGCTCAGCAAGGCCGCGACCATCGAGCGCTGCGTTGCCCGCGCTCGCGAGGAGTACGCCGAGGACCCGGATGGCTTCGCCGAGGACCCGACCCGTCAGGACGCGGCAGTGCTCAACATCCAACGCGCCTGCGAGGCCGCGCTCGACATGGGGCAGCACCTGATCCGCCGCGAGGGCCTGGGTCTGCCGCAGAGTGCGCGGGACGTCTTCACCTTGCTGGCGCGCGGTGGCTGGATCGATGCCTCGCTCGAGGAGCCGCTCCGGCGCATGGTCGGCTTTCGCAACATCGCGGTGCACGACTACCAGCGCCTGCAGCTGCCCATCGTGATCGCCGTCATCAGCCGCCATCTCGAGGAGCTGCTGGCCTACTCGAAGTCGATCCTGCTGAAGGATGCCGGAGTGGCGGGCAACTCTTGATCGATGTGACTTCGCTTGCCCGTGCGGCTCAGCGTTCCAGACGAGGTAGTAGAACTCCAATACAGGATGGGACCGCCAAAGGCATCACGTTGTTGTCCTCGTTGGACTCGATGACCTCGTCGTCCGCATCGACCACGATGGGCTGCTCGATGGTGGCAGCAGAGACCTCGGGATCGTGCAGCTCGATCGAGCCTCCTGCCGCGAGGCCGTCGGCCTCTAGCTCGAAGTGCCCGGAGGCGTCCCGGACCACGAAGCGCCCAGCCGCGGCACCGCCGCTGTTCTCGACGATGGCGAAAAGGCCGGCCCGGCCACAGTCCTCCCAGGCCCATCCTTCCAGATCGGGAAGCTCCGCGGCGGACGTTGGCGTCGCCTCGCGGGTCGGGCTCGGCTCGCCGGTGGGGACCTCGGTGGGCTGCGGTGCGCCCGGCTCCCACCACTCGACGATGGTCGAGAAATCCAGGCCCGCGATCAGCCCGCCGCCGAGGACGTAGAAGCGCTCGCCGACGGCCGCGGCGGCGATGCCGTGGCGCGCGGTGGGCATCGGAGCGGCCACCGACCATGTGCGGGTCGCCGGGTCGTAGACGTAGTGGTCGCGGTAGGTTGCGGGGGCATTGCCGAAGGTCTCGCCACCGGTGATGTGGATGCGTCCGTCGCGGGTGGCCGCTGCCGAGCAGCCGCCGCAGGCGCCGGGCATGTCGGGCAGGCGCTCCCAGCTGCCGGTGGCCGGATCGAATGCCTCCAAGATGCCCGATCGGTCGCCCAGGCCGAAGCCGCGGCCGGCCAATACGTAGACCTTGCCGCCGCTGGCCGTCCCGCCCAAGTGCTCGCGCGGGGTGGGCAGGCCCGGTGCGATCGACCAGCTGTCGGTGGCGATCTCGTAGACCCACATCTCGTCCTGGGCCGCGGCTTCGCTGACGCCGCCGCCGACGTAGATGCGCCCGTCCACGTGGGCCGCGAAGTGGGCGCCGCGCGGACCGGGCATGTCGGCCATGCGCGTCCACGCATCGGTCTCGGGATCGTAGGCGTCCAATCGCGAGGTGGCCTCGCGCACGTTCAGACGGCCCGTGTAGCCGCCCGTAAGCCAGACCTTGCCCTCGGCGGCCACCATGGCCGGGTGGTGCACCGCCACCGGCATGTCGGCTTTGCGCTCCCAGGCGTTGTCGCTGGTGTCGTAGGCCCCGAACCAGTTGCCGACGCTGCCGCGCGGCTCGGTGAAGCCGCCGCCGGTGTAGATCACCTGGCCGATGGCCGCGCCGGCCACCTCGGCGATGGGCACCGGGATGGCCGCGCCTTCGTGCCACCGGCCCGGGTCGGGGATGGGGGTCGGTTGGTCCTGAGACGGCTTCTCGAGCTTGGGCGTCGAGCGATCGCCGCTCGGTGCCGACAATTGCCCGATGTCCGGCCCCTCTTCCGTCGCATCGGATTCGTCGCCGAGGCCCAGCCAGTGCAAGAGCCGGTCCCAGAGCGAGGGTGGCGAGGTCTCGTGATGGGCAATCGGCGTTGAGGCCGGTTGCCATCCGACCTCCGCGGCATACACCTCGCCCGCGCCGGCCGCCGAGGTGACGAGCAAGAGTCCGATCAGCAGGAGCGTAGGGCGCAGCTGTGTTCGAGACCGACCGGAATGCCACGACGACGGTTCGGGGAAGCCCTTCATTTCCTGCACCTCCGTGTACTCTGCGGCCGGTCTACTACAAGGGCTTGGACGGCAGCGAGCCCTCGAACGTGACGGAAATCAGCCCAGGGCCGCTCGGAGTTGCGTCTCGAAGTCGGTCACCGACTTGCCGCAGCGCTCCAGGTCCGTAGCGTCCAACAAGAGCTCCCAGCCGTCTTCGGTCCGCCCGAGCACGCAGGGCGTTCGACCCTCGCTGGCCGCCACTAGATCCGGATCACGCTCGTCGAGGTGGATCATGCGCAGTGGAACTTCGAGACGCGAACGAAGGTCCTTGAATTCCGCCTTCTCGGTCAGCGCGCCGTGGCTGATGTCACAGAGCGCGCAGTGCGCCGTGCCGCGGAGCTTGCCGATCAAGTAGCGCAGCTCGCCGAGGAGGCTGCCCTCGGCGTGGTAGATCCCGACCAGCTCGGCAAAGCGCGGCGACGACTCACTTGGCATGGCGCTTCGTTCCTCGGCCTCCGAGAGGGAATGTCGAGTCCGGTCTAGCCCGACGACTTGTAGGGCAGGCTCTCGAGTTCGATCTCGTCAGTAAGGGACTCGAACTCCGGGTCCTTGTGAAGCAGACTCAGACCTTCCACTTTGGCGACGGCAGCGATCAATGCATCGGCCAGCGACACGCTGTGTCTGGCCTTGATCCGGCCGGCGGTGAGGATGACGGGCTCATCAAAGGATTCCACGAACCGGGCCGGCAAGCGCTTGGCTAGAGCGTAGCGCCGATCTGCTTCGGCTATTCCGCTGCGCTGCAAGGAGATGTAGTAGATCTCGAGCAGGCTGACCCAGGTGATGGTCGGCGTAGCCTGGCGCAGGATCGCCTCCACGCGATCCGCGCCGGGCTCGTCCTCGATCAATGTCATGAGCGCCGAGGTGTCGAGAACGCAGGCCTCAGTTCTCGCGCTCACGGTCCTCGCGCCGCGCTTCGATCAAAGCCTCGAGCAGATCCTCGCCTCGTCCTCGACCGCGAAGCGCCCGAATCGGGTCGTGTGGAATGGGAATGACCCGGATCGACTCGCCATCATCGATCCATGCCAGCCTATCGCCCGCCTCGATCCGATGCTTCCGGCGGATCTCAGCAGGGATTACCGTCTGTCCTCTACGGGATACGGAGGTTTCCGAGCGTGCCATAACGGCATGATACAAGTCAATTCCGCATAATGCAAGCCGTTTCGAGTATGTGCCTTGTAGCTCTGTGAAGATCTCAGTCCGTTCCTGCTTCGTGGTCGATCAACTCGATGATCAAGTGTCCCCAGGTGCTGCCAACGAAGGCATGGTGTTCCAGGACGAACCCCAGCCCAGGGCAGAAAGTCCGAGTGCAGCAGCGGTCGTTGGGGCCCCAATTCGCGACGGTACATGCTTCGCCCGTGATCCCGCTGGTCTCGACATCCCGAACGTCGACCACGCTCCACGTCCACGGTCGGTAGGGCTCCACGTCGCTCGGATTTGGCCAGGACTCTCCGATCGCGCTTCCCCGGCGCCATGATGGGAAGGGCATGTGGGTCCAGGGATCGTTGAATGGCAGTTGCTGTAAAAGCGTCACCGCGGCCTTCGGATGCCCCGAGCCCCCCTCGCCAGGGCTCTGCGTCGGTGGCATCGGCGGTTGGTCGAGGCTCGTGAGCAGTGCCTCAGCAGCAACCTCGTCCGGCAATCGGTAGATGTCCCGACCATCGAGCAGGATCCAGCCTTGGCTTGGGTCGGATGGGCTGTCGACCAAAGGGGCCCGGCAGTGCTCGGTGTTCGGGGCCATGCGGCGGTCGAGCAGGGCGATCAAGCGATCCGCTGGCAGCGATTCCAATCGGGTGACCGTCTCGGTGACGACCGTGCTGCAGCCCAGACCCATCTCCCACTGATGCATTCGGTAGGTCCATCGATGGCCCGGAAGGAGCGGGTAGGCGCGGAGCGCTTCGCGCTGCGCTTGCCTCGCTGTCCGTGGATCGAAGGTTGGGCGTGGCTCCGACGGGGGCATCGAGGCATCGCTTGGTGCTAGGGTTGCCGTAGCGACGGACCGCACCGGATAGAAGGGGGCGCGGCCAGGACCGGATGGAGTCCGATCGATCGGTGTGACGGTGGCTTCGACCAGCGGCAGGTCCAACTCGCGAGTGCGAAGCTGCGTCGGATCTCCTTCGGAATCACCAGGTTCTGCGGGCCGCCTGGGGTAGTCCAGCCCCAAGGCCTGTTCAGCGACAGTTAGAATTGGACAGCGGCGACAGTTAGAAACCCCCACGAGG
>CAZJWJ010000061.1:0-31738 GCA_964549495.1 uncultured Anaerolineales bacterium
AGAAGCTGCACGACCGCCAGGTCGAGTACATCGACCTGCAGACCTGGGGCTACGTCTCCAACGGCTTCAAGGGCTCGGCCATCATCAAGGCCACCTTCTGGGAGCACGAGGTCTGGGACGGGACGGGCTTCTTCCTGCGCAACCTGGTCGGCCTGGGGGCCGTCTCGGTCGAGCGGACGGGCACGCGCCTGGGCGAGGACGTCCCGGGTGACGAGGCCGCCGGCTCGCGGGGCATCCCCTTCGCGGTCGGGCAGGTCCAGGAGTTCGAGCACTGCTTCGCCGACACCCCGGTCTGCCCGGGCCAGCCGGTGATCGAGCCGCCGAAGCTCACCAACTTCGAAGGCACGTTCGACGTCAACTCGCCGGACAACCGCATCCCGCAAGGTGGCGGCACCTCCGGCCCCTCCAGCTGGAGCATCGACATCACGGCGCCGGGCTGCGTGATCGCCGACGTCAACATGGAGCTGGACATCACGCACACCTTCATGGGAGACCTGCAGGTGACGCTGAACCACGAGGGCACGGGTGAGCTGTTCACGGCGATCTGCGGATCGACCGACGACTGGCTGGGCACGCTGGATGATGACATCGGCAGCCCGAACGCCCTGTCGGGCTGTGCCAACACGGACCCGTCCCTGGTGACGACGACCGAGTCGGGCAGTGGGCTGGACAGCTTCGACGGCAAGGATGCTGGTGGCACCTGGACGCTGGACATCAACGACACCGCCGGCGGAGACTCGGGCACCTTGAATGCCGCCCGCTTCTACGGCGACTGCGAGTAGTGATGGCTTGAGATAGAGCCTGCTCGGGACGTTCTGAGCGAATCCTCTTCCTTTACCTGCCGGCGGGGGCACGAGTTGGGCTCGTGCCCCCGCTTCGGCGTCACGAGCCTCGAGGTCCCACCGTGGCATGTCTAGGTCGCTCGAATGGGGTTCCAAGGCCTCGAATGTCGCGAGCCTGGCGAAACGAGTTTTCGGGGCACCCGAATCTTTATCGCGATTTTTCCGTTATTAGATCCAGGTAAAGGAAAGCGCCGAGGGCCGAGATGCCCTTGGCTTCTCTCGTATGGGTGCTTGGTGTCCGTCGAGGGAAGGGTATTCGTGGCAGAGTCAACGAGGAGCGAACAGAGCATGCAAATTCAATACGGATGGGTACGCGGGAAGGCGAATCCATGGCAGGGGGGGGCCAGACTCCTTCCTCGCTTGATTGGGGCCTTGATTCTTGGGGGCCTCGTTTTTGCGTCGGGGATCGAAGCGACGAGCGTTTCGGCCCAGGACGAGTCGGTGCTGAACCGCTTCAAGCGGATCGCCGACGGTTCCTTTCTCGAGAATCTGGGCCAGTGGGACGAGGAAGCCCGCTTCCGTGCCGGAGGCAACGGCGAGGAGGTGTGGTTTGCACCCGGCCGGCTGATGTTGGCGCTCTACGAGGCGCCGCCGGCGCCGGATCCACTGATGGGCGAGGCGGGACCCGAGCAGCTTCCCGAGCCCGAGCCCTTGGGCGGACATGCGGTCGAGGTGGCCTTCGTGGACGCCAACGAGACCGAGCCCGTCGCCACGGGCGAGCAGCCGGGCGACTACAACTGGCTGGTCGGCGATCTCGACGTGACCGGCGCCCACACCTATGACCGGATCACCTACCCGGATCTCTGGGACGGCATCGATCTGCAGTACTGGGGCGACGCCGATCCGGAGGGCCACGTCAAGGCGCTATACGTCGTCGCGCCGGGCGCGGACAGCGGTCAGATCGCGCTGCGCTACTCGGGCCAGGACCGGATCTGGATCGACGAGCAGCAGCAACTGCAGATCGATACGCCCCTGGGTCGAATCACCGACTCGGAGCCGATCGCCTACACCCAGAGCGGTCAGCCGGTCGAGGTGAGCTACGTGCTCGAGGGCGACACACTGCGCTTCGACGTGGCTGGCTACGCGGCCAACGAGACCCTCTACATCGACCCGTCGGTGATCTTCTCCCGCCGCTTCGGCACCACGTCCACGGACTACACCTTGGATATGGAGACCGACGGCAGCAACCGTTACTTCGCTTCGATCTCGCTCACCACCGGCTTCCCGACGACCGGCGGCGTGATCCAGCCGAACAATGCGGGCTCCTATGACTGGCTCTTCACGAAGTTCGACCAGGCGAACAACGTCCTGATCTGGGCCACCTACATGGGCTCGACCACGGTCGACTACGGCGCGCAGATCGAGCTGATGCCCAACGGCAACTTGATCGTCGGCGGCTTCAGCCTCGGCGCGCACAGCACCGGTATCGCCGGCGTGATCCCGCCCATCCCGGCCAACACCACGGCCAGCACGACCTACCAGGCGGTGGTCTTCGAGATCAACTCGACCGCCACCGGCATCGTGCGCAGCGCGCGCTTCGGCGGCAACACCACCACCTATGTGGGCAGCATCAAGCGCCATCCGATCACCGGCGACATCTACGTGATGGGCGAGACCTTCGTCGCCTGCACGGTGGCCGGAACATGCGGATTGGGCCCGGCGGGTGGCTTCCAGCCGGTGCAGACCGGCCTGGATACGGCCAGCGGCTACGTCACGCGGCTCGATCCGACGCTGGCCAGCGCCACCGGCTTCACCTACATCGCCGGCAACAGCACCGATGGCAGCATCGACGCACGCTTCGACGCGGCCGGCAACATCTACGTGGTCTCGGCCAGCTTCTCCACCACCTTCCCCTTCACCACGACGCTGATCGGTTCCGGTGGCGGCTACGACTTCCTGATCCACAAGCTCAACAGCGCGCTGAGCGGGGTGCTCTACAACCCCGTTCGCATCGGCGGCTCGAGCACCGACTTGATCATCGGTTTCAGCTACTTCACGCCTGTGACCAGCTTTGCCGGCTCGCATCCCATCGAGGTGACCAGCGACAATCGCGTGGTCTTCACCGGTGCGACGCTGTCGACGAACTTCCCCACCGCCGGCAACCCCTTCCAGGCCAACAACGGCGGCAACTACGACTACGTCGTCGGTGTGCTCAACGCGACCGGCACGGCGCTGGACGAGGCCACCTACTACGGCGGCACCAGTACCGACTACGGCCGCGACGTCGGCATCAACGCCCTCAACGAGATCTGGGTGGCCGGTGGCACCGCCAGCACCAACTTCCCGGTGGTCAACGCCGTCCAGGCCACCAATGCCGGCAACTACGACTACGGGATCGTCCTCTTCACCGGCGCCCTGGACACCAGCGCCACTTTGGGCGCGACCTTCTGGGGCGCGGCCAGCACCGACATCGCCAACAACCTGATCCCCAACGCGCCGCGCGCGCAGGCGACGATCAGCGGCGACACCGCCCTGTCCGGCTCGGGCTTTCCTGCCGTGCCGCCGGGCAGCCCGGTTTTCGGTCCGGGTGGCTCCTATGATGGCGGCGTCGTGCGGCTGACCTTCGGCGGCGCGCTCTTGGAAGTGACCGACGTCTCGGTGGTCAACGAGCCCTTCGAGCCGCGGCCCGAGGGCGTGGTCTGCACCGGGCCGGCCGACTTCGTCGACTGGACCATCACGGTGGTCAACACCGGTATCTCGGATCAGAACGATCTGCTCGGTCCCGAGGTCGAGCTGAACCTCGATGGTCCGCATGTCCTGATCGGCTGCACGGCCGACAGCGGCAGCTGTGACGCGCCGGGTGCGGGCAGCGACGTCGAGTGGAACGGCTTCTTGGCCGGCGGCGGCGGCACCGTGGTCATCACGGTCCGTACGCGCATCCAGGGCGCGCTGCCGGCTGGCACGGTCGTGTCGCTCTCCGGGCAGCTCAACTTCGACGCCGACGAGGACAACGAGGTCAACGACACCTCCGTCCCGATCGGGCCCTTCAACGTCGAGCTGGACTGTCTACCGACGGTCGACCCGAACGCGCAGCTGGGCAAGCAGGTGCACCTGCCCATCCTCAACTTCCAGGGCCAGGACGACGTCTGCCGCACCTGGATCGAGGTGCAGTACATCGGCTGCGATCCCTCCAAGGCCGTGTTGGTGACCTGGGGCGAGCCGGGCTTCTGCCCGCCGCAGGCGGCCGGTCCGCTCAAGGTCGAGTGCACGGGTCTTCTGAACCCGGGCAGCACCTGGAACCTCCTGGGCGCGCAGATCCCGACCGGTTCCAAGAGCGGCATCCTCTTCAAGTTCACGGCGCAGCAGCTCAGCGACGTGGGCCTGGATGACGACCTGGGCTTCGACGACGTCGTGGCCGACCTGATGTGCGAGACGCTCTTCTTCGGCGTGGTCGGCGACTCGGACGACTACCGCCGCTTCAAGAAGGCCTACAACGAGGGCCTGGACTTCGCGGGCATCGACCAGGGCATGGCCTCCGGTACGGGCATCCTGGCCGTCGAGGTCCTGCGCCACTGCCCGGGCGACGTGACGCCGGGCGTCGAGGTCTCCAGCCGCTACAACGGCATCGCCGGCACGCACCTGGGCACCTACGATCCGATCTTCGGTGGCCATGGCTACTACGTGCCCTTGATCTACGCCGAGAAGGCGGGCCTCAACACCGTGATGTACATCCAGAACGGTGGCCTGGAGTGCTCGTCGGTGGAGATCTGGTTCAAGGCGCAGGACGACTGTCTGCGCGCTCGCATCTGCGAGATCTTCACCCTCGCCCCGGGCGAGAGCTACCAGTGGGACGCCTCCGACTGCGTCGGCCCGGACTGGCAGGGCAGCGCCTGGCTGCGCGCCAGCCAGCCCATGGGCATCGCGGTGGACATCTTCGGTCGCGACATCCTGATGACCTACATCGGCGAGCCGCAGCCCTACCACTACGTCTTCGACGATGGCACGGGCGAGCTCGAGTTCGAGGACTTCGACCAGGGTGACCGCGTGCTCTTCGGCCCGCTGATGTACTCCGAGTACCAGGGCTGGGATACCGGCGTCCAGGTGATGAACCAGAGCGAGGTCTACAACGCCAAGGTCAAGGTCTACTTCCTGGACCGCTCGGGCGACGTGATCACGACGCTGGTGGACTGGATCTGCCCGCGCGGCAGCCAGACCTTCTTCCTGCCGGTGGTGGCCGATCTGCCGGGCAGCTGGGTCGGCTCGATCCGCGTCGAGAGCCAGGACTGGTGGACGCCGGGAACCAACGAGGTGAGCGCGCCAAACATCGTCGCCGTGGCCACCTTGATCAAGTACTCGGACGTGGCGCGCACCGAGGCCCAGGAGGCCATCGCCTACAGCTTGCTGCCGGAGCACAAGGCCTTCGACTGGCAGGTGGGCTTCGCCGGTGGCGGCACGGACAACGGCGTGGCGCTGATCGCCATCCCGAGCTTGCTCAAGGACCTGGACAACACGGGGACGACCAGCGAGTTGGCGATCATGAACCTGGTCTCGAAGCCGGGCTTCACCGACTTCGCGATCTACATCTACGACCAGAACGGCCTCTTGGACTTCGTCTGCCAGAAGCTGCACGACCGCCAGGTCGAGTACATCGACCTGCAGACCTGGGGCTACGTCTCCAACGGCTTCAAGGGCTCGGCCATCATCAAGGCCACCTTCTGGGAGCACGAGGTCTGGGACGGGACGGGCTTCTTCCTGCGCAACCTGGTCGGCCTGGGGGCCGTCTCGGTCGAGCGGACGGGCACGCGCCTGGGCGAGGACGTCCCGGGTGACGAGGCCGCCGGCTCGCGGGGCATCCCCTTCGCGGTCGGTCAGATCCAGGAGTTCGAGCACTGCTTCGCCGACACGCCGGTCTGCCCGGGTCAGCCGGTGATCGAGCCGCCAAAGCTGACGAACTTCGAGGGCACGTTCAACGTGAACGCGGGCTCCAACGGCAACCAGATCCTGGACAACCAGACCCAGGAATGGTCGGTCGAGGTGGTCGCGCCCGGCTGCGTGGTCGAGGACGTCAACCTGGAGTTGGACATCACGCACACCTTCATCGGTGACCTGGTGGTGAACCTGAACCACGACGGCACGGGTTCGATGTACACCAACATCTGCGGCTCGCTGGACGACTGGCTGGGCACGCTGGACGACGATGCCGGCAGCCCTGGTCCGGATTCCGGTTGTGGCAACACCGATCCCAGCCTGGTGACGACGACGCAGTCGGGCTCCGGTCTGGACAGCCACGATGGCAAGCAAGCCAGCGGCACCTGGACCCTGTCGATTCAGGACACGGCCGGTGGCGACACCGGCACGCTCAACGCGTCTCGCTTCTACGGCCAGTGCGAGTAGTCCGAACAACGCCAGTGCATCCACAGGGCTCGTGATCGCGAGCCCTGTGGGTGGCGGGAGTTGAATCCGAGGGGCACGGGCGATTGGCTCGTGCCCCTCGACCTGTCTCTAGGCCTCCGGCGTGGCTGGGCAGGTACCCGAGATGGAGCAGGCGGCGAGCTCGGGGAGGGGTCTGGATCCCGTCGAGCCATTCGGTTGCGAGAGGTCCAACAAGGTGGTCAGGGGATGCCGATGAGCTCGATGGCCGAGCTCGGTGCCCAACCGCTACCGCCGGTCGGACTCGCGAGCCGGACGTAGCCGGCCCGCGCCTCGATCACGCGCACCCAGGCGCCTGCCACTAGGTCCTGGGTGCCGGCATCCTCACCGGCTTCGGGAACGGGGGCCGACCTCAGTTCGACGCCGTCGGGATCGACGACCACCGCAGTCGGTCGGACGCGGCCGTCGATCCAGCGGCCCAGTCCGAACAGGGCGAGCAGGATCAGGACGATCGCGCTGGCGCGAGCCAGGCTGAGTAGTCGGGCAAAGCGCTTGCCCTCCGGCCGAGCATGTTCTCGCAGCAGGAGGGCCAGGCCGAGGACCAGCCACGTGGCCAGCATGGCCCGCAAGATCTCGTCGAAGGCCAATCGATCGCGCAGCCAGGACCAGGCCGATGAGGCTCTTGCCTCGGGCACCGCTTCCCGCAGCGCCTCGAGTCGGCGCCGAATCAGGGGATCTCTCGGCGTCAAGGCCGCGGCACGATGATAGGCCAGCGAAGCGCAAGCGTAGCGTTCCTCGGCAAAGCATGCGCTTCCCAGATTGGCCTGTGCCACGGGGCCTTCCAGTCCCGACATCAGCGCCAGCTGATAGCTCGAGATGGCCCGGTCGTAGTCACCCCTTCGATAGCTGTTCTCGGCCGCCTCGACGAGCGCGGCGAGCTCGCTGGCGGCGAGTTCGGGCTCCGCGGGCCTGGCCTGTGCCAAGGGGGCGGTCGCGCAGGCGGCGACCGCCCAGCCGAGCAGGACCAGGGCCAGCACCTGGGCACCGAGACGACGACGCTGGTTCATCTCGTCCTAGATCCTTCCATCTCCTCGATGAGATCGGCGATCTCGCGAAGCGAGGGGGCCTGGTCCAGGATGGAGGTTCGCTCGCCCTCGAGCCGGGCGTCAGACGTGGGCGCGAATCTCAGCCGAGCCAGCGACTCGAGCATCGAACGGGCGCGGAGTGTCGAGGACTCTCGCATCTGGCCGCTCGATGCGGCCTCGGTCCGGGCATTGATCTCGGGCCCGCTGCGATCGGGTCCGGGCGGGACGCGAGCCTCCAAGTAATCACGGAGCGCTCGCTCGGCCAGGCGGATCCGGGTGTTGGGATCCGGCTCTGCCTCCGCGCTACGCAGACGCTGGCGTGCGATCGCAATGGGACGTGCGGCCTCCTCGGCTGCCAGCTCGCGGCGCTTGCGCAGCCGGCGCTGCAGACCACGATCAAAGAGCAGCAGCAATGCCGGCAGCAGGGCCAAGAGCGTCCAGTGCAGCCTGCGTTCCAGCTGACCGGCCGGTTGTAGGCTCGAAGCCGGCTGCACCAGGAGCGGCGGAACCGCGGGCGATCCGTCGGCGGCCGCGCCGGCACCGGCCGCCGGCTGCACATTCACCCGCAGCGGCTGGCTGGTGGCGACCTCGTAGCGCTCGCGCTCCGGGTCGAAGTAGACCAGGCGCAAGGGTGGGAGCTCGACCTCACCGGGCTCGGAGGGCACGAGGAAGCGCTCGAAGTCGCGGCTGCCGCTCATCTGCAGCCCATCGACCTGGGTCTGGGCGCTCTCGTCGCCGGCGAAGCTCTGCCAGCCTGGCGGGAGCTCGGGCCAGATCGGCTCGACGACCGACAGCAAGTTGCCCTCACCCTGGACCCGTACCAGGGCGCGCAAGGGCGCGCCGACCTCGGCCTCATCCTGGTGCTGCACCGCGATCTCGAAACGCCCGACCGTGCCGTCGAAGCCCTGCGGTGCGCCTTCGGGGAGCGGGCGGACCGTCAGGGCCACCGGCTCGGTCTCGAAGACCATCGGGGTCCGGCCGAGGGCGCCCGGGATGCGGAAAACGGCCGGCTCGATCTCGCGCGCGCCGGCCTGCGTGGCATACAGCAGATGCTGCAGCTCGATGATCCGCACGGTTCGCCCGCCCACCCGCGTGCGATAGATCCGCTGCGAGGGCGGCTCGGAGAGGAATCCGCGGAAGGACGGGGCTTCGTAGCTGGAGCGCAAGCCCAGGCGATAGGTCTGCAGGAAGCGGAAGGTGTAGCCGAAGACCTGGCCCTCGTAGGGCTCGGGGTGGCTGACGCTGGCCTCGACCCAGAGGTCGCGATCGCCGGCGCCGGCCCCGATGTCCGCGTCCGCCGGCGCCTCGGTCGGTATGCTGCCCGGCTCGACCTCGACCTCGATGACTTGGGTGCTCAGGCTCTGACCGTCGACCGTCACCTCGATGGGCGGGATCTCCAGCCGGCCCAGGTTGCGTGGCCTCAGCTGGTAGAGGAATCGTGCCTCGACGCTGCGCCGCCCGTTGAAGATGCTCGTCTCGTAGCGCGAGCTGGTGCCCATCACATCGAAACCCTCGAAGTCCGGCAAGGCCGGCGGGCTGGCATTCTGGAAGTCGCCCTCCACGATCAGGCTCAAGAGCAGCTGGTCGTCGGTGCTCATCCTGCTCCGGTCGACCTCGGCGCGAAGCTCGACCTGGGCCGCCACCGGCCCCGGGCCCGTCAGCAGCAGCGCCAGGGCGGCCAGGCCGCCCAGCAGCCAACTTCGGGCGCGCGAGCCCGACCGGTGGCGGCGAGGCACGAAGGGCATGGTGCGCTGCGTTCTCGATACGCGCATCGGCATCACCATCGCTGGGCCGGCGGCTCACCCGGCACGACGTAGATTTGATTCAAGCGCTCCTGCAGGGTTTGCAGATCGCGCGCGAGGGACTCGAGCAGGCGCTCGGCCTGCTCCGGCGTCAGCGTGCCGTTTGGCTCGGCTTCCGAGGCCTCCGCGGTGGCATCCCTTCCGGGCTCGCCCGGCTGGCCATCGGCCGGCGGCGTGCCGGTGGGCTCGCCATCCTGTCCCGGTTGCGGGCTGCCGCCCGGCTCGGGCGAGCCCTGGGGCGTCGCGCTGCCCGGCGACGGGCTGCCGGGAGAGGGCGTGCCCGGGGACGGACTGCCGCCCGTTGGCGTCGGCGTGCCGCTCTCCGGCGCTTGGCTGGGCTGGCTACTGGCCTGGGCCGGCGGCGTCGCGGTCAGGGCGGCCAGGGCCAGTTCCAAGTTGTGCCGCGCGTCCTGGTCCTCGGGATCCTGACGCAGCACGGCCTGGAAGGCGGCCACCGCCGCCTCCAACTCGCCGGCGTTGAGCGCCAGGGTTCCCAGGTTGTACCAGACCTGCGTTTCCTCGAGCAGGCTGGGCTCTTCCAGCGCCTGGCGCAGCAAGCGTCGCGCTTCCTCGACCTCGGATTGTCGGTAGGCGGCATTGCCCAGGTTGTAGAGCAGTTCGGCCCGGTCGGGATCCGCTTCCAAGGCCTCGCGATAGAGGGCCTCGGCCGCGCGCCAGTCCTCGGCGTCGAAGGCCTGGTTGGCCTGGTCGTTGATGGCGCTGACCCCGCCACAAGCGGCCATGGACAAGGCCGGCAGGAGCAGCAGCAGCAGCACGACCGCACGGCTGATTCGAAGCGCTCCGGTGTCCAGGGACGGACTTGGCAGGGAGGACTCGGTGACATCGGTCGCTGCGTCGCGAGGCCCGCGACCCTGCCGCAGGCCGGTCGTCACCGCTTCCAGCCGGCGCTGCATGCCGCGCTCGGTGAGGAGCAGGAGGACGAGGGCCAAGGCCAGCGGCCACTGGAAGCGCTCGTTGGGCTGGGCGCCCAGCTGGCCGCCGATCTCGCCGCGTTCCAGCTGCGCCAGGGCATCGGCCAGCTCGGCCGCCGCCTGTCCGGTGCGCTCGGCCCGGATGTAGCGCCCGCCGCCGGCTTCGGCGATGCTGCCGAGGACCGACTCGTCCAAGCGCGAGACCACCGGCTCACCCGCATCGTCGAGGATCCAGACCGTTTCCTCTCGTCCGTCCGGGTACTGCCGCACCATGCGCCGGCCGCTGGCGTCCAGCTCCGGCACCCGCGCGCCCTCCGGGCTGCCCAAGCCGACCGTGAAGACCAGGCTGCCACCTTCTCGGGCGCGCTCGGCGGCCTCGATGGCGCCGGGCAAGGGGTCCTCGCCGTCGGAGAAGAGCAGGATGGCGCGATCGGCCAGCCGCTGTTGGTCGAAGCCGCGCGCGGCGGTGTCGATGGCGGCGCCGATGGAGGTGCCGGGCCGCGAGATGGTCTGCGGGCCGGCCAGATCCAACATGTTGACCAGGAGCCCGTGATCGACGGTCAAGGGGACCTGGGTGAAGGCCGCGCCGGAGAAGAGCACCAAGCCGGCCTGGTCGCCGCGGATCCGCTCGAGCAGGGCCTGGATCTCCAGGCGCGCCCGCTGCAGCCGGTCGGGCGCCAGGTCGTCGGCCATCATGCTGGTGGACACGTCCAGGACCAGCATCACCTGGCGGCCCGAGCGCTCGATCTCCTCGGCCTGCTGCCCCCATTGGGGCCGTGCGAGGGCCAGGATCAACATGGCCAGGGCCCACAAACGCCAGCGCCGTCGCCGGCCGCGGCCGGCGACATCGGCGCCCCGGGCCAGCTCGGCCACCAACTCCGGGTCGCCCAGGGCGGCCAGCTCGGCGGCCTGCCGGCGGCCGGCCCGTTGCAGCCAGAGCCAGATCACCGGCAGGGCCAAGAGGCCCCACAACCAGAGCGGACTAGCCCAACCCATGCGCGCTCGCTCCCTTCGTCCGTGTCATCAGGGCAGGCTCCGCAGCGGTCCGCCGCGCAGCCAGAGGTCCAGCGCGGTCAGGAACAGGGCCGGCAAGAGCAGCCAGCCGGCCAGCTCCCGGTAGCGGCGCAACTGGTCCAGCTCCACCGGGCTGGTCTCCAGTTCGTCGATACGATCGTAGATGGTCTGCAGTCCCGCCGGATCCGTCGCCCGGAAGTAGAGCCCGCCGGTCGCCTCGGCCACCTGCTGCAGGCTCTCCTCGTCCAGATCGCTCTCCTGGTAGATGATGCGCGGCCCGAAGGGACCCGGGACGGGCATGGGCACCTGGCCCGGCTGGCCCATGCCGATGGTGTAGACGCGGATGCCCAGGGCCGCCGCCGCCTCGGCCGCGCCCAGCGGGTCGATGCGGCCGGCATTGTTGGCCCCGTCGGTGAGCAGGATGACCACCCGTCCGGCTTGGCTGCCCTCGCGCAGCATGTTGGCCGCGCTGGCCAGGCCCTGCCCGATGGCCGTGCCGTCCTCGATGTTCAAGTCGGAGGCCAACTCGACCTGTTCGAGCTGGCGCGCCAAGAGGTTTCGATCCGGCGTGACCGGGCTGTGCGCGAAGGCCTCGCGGGCGAAGACCACCAGGCCGACGCGATCGTAGGGCCGACCCTCGATGAAGCGCCCGATGACGCCCCGCGCGGCCTCCAGGCGGTTCTCCGGCTGGAAGTCCAGCGCCGCCATGCTGCCGGAGATGTCCAGGGCCAAGACGATGTCCAGCCCGTCGCCGGAGACCACCTCGCGGGCGAAGCCGGCCTGGGGCCGGGCCAAGGCCAGGATGCAGAGCAGCAGGATCAGCTGGCGCAGCCGGGGCAGCCAGCGCCGGGCGCGGATGCGCCAGCTGCCCGGCAGGTCCGCCAGCAGGCCGGTGTCGGCGAAGCGGAAGGCCGGCGGCCGGGCCTCGGGTGACCGGGAGCGCAGCCAGCGGGCACCCAGCGGCAGCAAGACCAAGAGCAGCAGCCACAGCGGCGCGGCGAATCGGAGGCCGCTCACGAAGCGGCCCCCTCACCGGTCGATCCGCGGCGCAGCGCGGCCAGGGCCCGCAGGCCGCGCCGCTCGCGCTCGACCCGCTCGATGGCCTCCCGCAGCCGATCGGTGTAGCTCGCGCTCCGCTCGACCGCGGGACGATGCCGGGCGAACTTGACCAGATCGGCCTCGGCCAGCAGGCCGGCCAGCCGGCCGCGCAAGGCGGTGGTCACGCCCAGGGCCTCGAGCGCTTCGATCAGCTCCTGGCTGCTGCGGTCGAGGGCCGGCAGGCCGAAGACCGCCTCCAGGTAGGCGCGCAGGGCATCCGAGGCGCGGTCGTAATGCGGGACCGTATCGCCGCGCTCGAGCAAGGCCTCGGCGTCCAGGGCCTCGAGCACCCGCAGGGCCAAGCGGGCGGCCGGGCCGTAGTCGACGGCCCCGGGCTCGGTCCTGCGTTGGCGGGCCAGTCGCGCGCCGAGGCGACGCCCGGCGAAGAGGGCCAGGGCGGCGCTCAGGCTCAGGGCGAGCAGCCAGACGGGCCAGCGCGCTGGCCGCGGCAGCTCGATCTGGCCGCGGATGTCGCGCGGCAGGTCCTCGCCGGCCGGCAGGCTGCCGCGGATCTCCAGGCGGGCCGGCTGGCTTTGCAGGCGGCTCGTAGCTCCATCCGGGCCGGCCAGGGTGACGGTCATCGGCTCGATGCTCAAGCTGCCGGTGGCCCAGGCTCGTGCGCGGATGATCTGTTGACTGCGGCGTGCGCTGTCGGAGTCCACCGCCAGCTGGGGTGGCGATTGGGATTCGATCTCCAATTCGCCCCAGCGGGTCGGGATGTCCACCGGCAACAGCAGGCTGCCCGGCGGATGGGTGACCACCAAGGTCAGGCTCAGCGGCTGGCCGATGAGCGGGGCGCTATCGGGAACCAGCAGGCGAGCATGGGCGCTTCCCTGCGCGCCCTGCGCTCCGACGACGGCCGGCAGGCCGGCCAGCGAGCCCAGGATCAGGCCCAGCATCCAGGCGGCGGTGGCCGTGGCCTTGGCCTTGCGACGAGGAAGGCTCATCGTCGGGCCTTGCGCCGGACGCGGCCCGCGAAGAAGCGGACCAGCGCGCCCGTGTAGTCGCCAACGGTCTCGATCTCGACCCGGTCCACGCCGGCATCGCGAAAGGCCCGGTCCACCGCCTGTCGTTCGGCCTGGCTGCGCTCGGCGATGGCCGCGCGCACGGCCGGCTGCAGGCTGTCGACCGGCACGCGCTGTCCGGTCTCGGCGTCCTCGAGCCAGAGGATGCCGGCCGGCGGCAGCCGTCCCTCGTCCGGCTCGCGCAGCTCGAAGGCGATCAGGTCATGACGGCGGCTGGTGGAGAGCAGCTTGCGGCGGTGCAGGCCGGGATGGGCCGGGCCGGCGAAGTCCGAGATCAGGAAGACGATGCCGCGCCGGCGCTGCAGGTGGTGCAACGTGTCCAGGGCCGCGCCCAGGTCGCTGCCGCCCGGCGATGGCGGGCTGGCCAGGAGCTCGCGCACCAGGCGCAGGACATGCCGCCGGCCCTTGCGGGGCGGGATGACCCGCTCCAACCGGCCTCCGAACTGGATCAGGCCCACCCGATCGTTGTTGGTGGTGGCCGAGAAGGCCAGCACGGCCGCCAGCTCGGCGGCCAGGCGCCGTTTGGCGCGACCGCGGCTGCCGGTGGACAGCGATCCGCTGGTGTCGACCAGGAGCAGCACCGTCAGCTCGCGCTCCTCGACATAACGCTTGACATGCGGCTCGCCGGTGCGCGCCGTCACGTTCCAGTCGATGCTGCGCACCTCGTCGCCCGGCTGGTAGGGACGCACCTCGTCGAAGGCCATGCCCCGGCCCTTGAAGACGGCGTGGTACTCGCCGGCCAGGCTCTCGGAGACCAGATGTCGGGTCTTGATCTCGATGCGCCGGACCGTGCGCAAGAGCTCGGCGGTGAGCATGCCAGCTAGGGAACCTCGATGTGGTCGAGCACGCGGGCCACGATCTGGCTGGCATCCACCTCTTCGGCCTCGGCCTCGTAGGTGGTTACCACGCGATGGCGCAGCACGTCGGGCGCGATGGCCTTGACGTCCTCGGGGATCACGTAGCCCCGGCCCTCCAGGAAGGCCCGCGCACGTGCCGCGGTCACCAGGAAGATGCCAGCCCGCGGCGAGGCGCCGAAGTCGATCAGGGGCGCCAGCTCGGCCAGGCCGAATTCGTCCGGCCGGCGCGTGGCCGAGACCAAGTCCAGCACGTAGTCCTTGATCTTGCCGTCCACGTAGACCTGCCGCACCCGCCGGCGCGCGTCGAGGATGTCGCCCGGCTCGACCACCGGCCGGACGTCCGGCAAGGGCTCGCCGGTCATCCGGTCGATGATCTGCCGCTCCTCGGCCCGGCTGGGATAATCGACCAGGACCTTGAGCATGAAGCGGTCGACCTGGGCTTCCGGCAGCGGGTAGGTGCCTTCCTGCTCGATCGGATTCTGGGTGGCCAGCACGAGGAAGAGCGGGTCGAGCGGATGCGTCTCGTCACCGATGGTCACCTGCCGCTCCTGCATGGCTTCCAGGAGCGCGCTCTGCACCTTGGCCGGCGCGCGGTTGATCTCGTCGGCCAGGATGATGTTGGTGAAGATCGGTCCGCGGTGGACGCCGAAGCTCGACTCGGCCGGGTTGAAGATCATCGTGCCGACCAGATCGGCCGGCAGCAGATCGGGGGTGAACTGGATGCGCGCGAAGCCGGCGTGGATGGCCTGGGCCACGGTCTTGACCATCAGGGTCTTGGCCAAGCCCGGCACGCCCTCTAGCAGGATATGCCCGTCGGCCAAGAGGGCGATCAGCATCCGGTCGACCAGCTGCCGCTGCCCGACCACCACCTGGTTGATCTCATCGCGCAGGCGGGCCAGGAACTGGCTCTCCTCGGCGATGCGATCGCCCTCGGCTCGGATCTCCTCGAGATTCATCATGCGCGCTCCCTCTCCGCTGTCTGGATGGCCACGACCTCGCGGCCACCGGACTAGGATAGCGAAGAATCGGCCGCGCCTGGCCGATCGGGCATGAGCAGTCTATGAGAGCCCGAACTCGAGGGGTTATTCGAAGATGGAGAGCTGCTGGCCGGCCTGGCTCTTCGAGGTCTTGCGCTTCTTGGCGCGCTTCGGGGAAGCGGACTTGGCCTGGTCGCGCGTGCCGGCGCCGTTGCCGCTCTCGCCATCCCGCTGGGCGGAGGGCGCTCGAGCGGGCTGGTGCTCCTCGGCGTCTGGGCCTGGAGCCGCATCGTCGTCGGATGATTCGGAGGCGGGCTGGGCCGCGTCCTCGTCCGGCGATTCGGGACCCGATCCCTTGCCGCTGGAGGCGCCTTGCTCGGATTCGGAGGCGGCCGAGCTCGACGTCGTCTCGGTCGGCGAGGCGGGAGCAGCAACCTCATCCGCCTCGAGTTCCACATCGACGACCTCGGCCGGCCGTCCCGAGCCGATGTCCAGGTGTGTGTCGCCGGCCTCGGCCTCGTCCCAGACGGCCATCAGGCGCTGCTTGCGCGGATCGACCGAGCTGCCCATCCAGAGCTCGACCATCTGGTTGGCCTGGTGGGCGTCCTCGACGGTGACGCGGTAGAGGTTGCGGCTGGCGAAGGGGGTGGCCTTGCCGTCGACCTCGGGCACGTCGAAGACGGTCTCCTTGAGCTGGGAGGGGTTCATCTCGCCCAGGCCCTTGTAGCGCTGGATGGTCACGCCCTTGCGTCCCCACTGCTTGAGCAGCTGGTCGCGCTCCCAGTCGGTATAGGCGTAGCGCACGGCACGCTGCTTGGAGAGGCGGTAGAGCGGCGCGCGGGCGATGTAGAGCCGGCCGGCGTCGATCATCGGCCGCATGAAGCGCCAGAATAGCGTGAGCAGGAGGGTCATGATGTGCAGGCCGTCGACGTCGGCGTCGACGAAGATGGCGATGCCGCCGTAGCGCATGTCCTCGACCCTGAAGTCGCGGCCGACGCCGGCGCCGACGGCCGAGACGATGGCCTTGATCTCGTTGTTGGACAGGGCCTTGTTGAGCCGGGCGCGTTCGGTGTTGAGGATCTTGCCGCGCAGGGGCAGGATGGCGTGGTAGAGATTGTTGCGGGCCTGCTTGCAGCTGCCGCCGGCCGAGTCGCCCTCGACGATGTAGAGGATGCTGCGCTCGACGTCGGCCTTCTTGGCAACGTCGGCCAGCTTGCCGGGCAGGCCGGTGTCGACCACATCCAGCACGCTCTTGCGCATGACCAGGCTGCGCGCCTTGGCCGCCGCCTCGCGCGCCCGGCTGGCCGCCAGACAGCGCTCGACGATCTTGCGGCCCAGGGCCGGCTCCTCACGCAGGCGCTCGAGCAGGGCCTCGTAGACCAGGCTCATCACCTGGCCGTGGATCTCGCGGTTGCCCAGCTGGGTCTTGGTCTGGCTGGTGAACTCGGGCTCCGGCATCAGGACCGACAGCGCCGCGGTCAGGCCGGCCGCCGAGTCGCGGCCGGTGATGGTATCGGCGCTCTTGATCTGCTTGCGCTCCTGGCCGAAGACGTTGATGGCCTTGGTGACGGCGGCGCGCAGGCCCGAGACGTGGGTCCCGCCATCGCTGGTCGGGATGGTGTTGACGAAGGACAGGATCTCTTCCTCGTCGCCGGCATGGTACTGCATCACCAGGTCGACCTTGGCCTTGCCGGCCGTCCCGCCGATGCGGATGGGCGGCTCGTGGACCAGGCGCCGGCCCTGGTTGAGGTGGTCGACATACGCGATGAGGCCGCCGTCGTAGCGGTACTCCCGCGTGCGCGCTTCTTCGCGCCGCTCGTCGGTGGCCTTGAGCGTCAGGCCCGGGACGAGGTAGGCGGCCACCTCGAGGCGGTGGGCGATGGGTCCGAACTCGAAGCGGGTGACCTCCATGTACTCGTCGGAGGGCAGGAAGCGGACGATGGTGCCGGTGCCGCGGCGCTTGTCGGCGTGCTGCTCGATGACCTTCTTCTCGCCGCGCTGGCCGACCTGGCCGACGACCTCGCGGCTGCGCGGGTCGAGGATCTCGACCGGACTGTCGACCTTGCCGTGCGCGTAGCGCTGGCGGTAGACGACGCCATCGCGGTGGACCTCGACCTCGAGCCAGCGGCTGAGGGCGTTGGTGGCCTTGATGCCCACGCCATGCAGGCCGCCGGAGGTGGAGTAGCTGCCTTCCTGGAACTTGCCGCCGGTGTGCAGCTGGGTCAGGGCCATCTCGAGGGCGGACTTGCCGCTCTCGGGGTGGATGCCGACCGGGAAGCCGCGGCCGTCGTCGACGACCTGGGCGCTGCCATCGGCGCGCAGCGTGACCTCGATGCGGCTGCAGTGCCCGGCCATGGCCTCGTCGATGCTGTTGTCGATGACCTCGGCGATCAGGTGGTGCAGGTTGCCGCGGCCGCCGATGTACATGCCGGGCCGGCGCTGGATGGCCTCGGGGAAGCCCAGCTCGGTGATCTGGCTGGCGTCGTAGGCGGCGGGGTCGGCGGCCTTGCGCTTGGATTGGGTGGCCATGGGCTGCTCCGGAGGCGACTGCGGGTCGAGGTGGCGCGACCTTCGATTATAGAACGATTGTTCGAGAAAGGCCAGGCGATCAGGGAAGGGGGTTGGGCAGCCACTTGCGGCCGTAGCCCATGCCGCGGATCTGGCCGAAGACGGATCGGGGGAAGTGGCCGGCGGCGGTCTGGCTGCCGTAGCGGGTGAGCTCGGGGTAGAGGGCCAGGCGGGTGGCTCGAGATCCTTCGGGGTCGACGTCGAAGGCGGGGTTCCAGTCGTCGTGCTCGACCTGCTGGGGGCCGTAGAGGAGATCGCCGATGAGGTACAGCCGGTCTTCGCCGCCGGGCTCGAAGAGGAGCATGCAGTGTCCGGGAGTGTGCCCGAAGGCTTCGACGACCTGTAGCTTGGCGGCGATCTCCTGGCCGCCCTCGATGGGTTCCAGGACCTCTTTCAGCGCGGTCTGGAGGGCCGGCGAAGGGCCGTTGGGGTCATCGCCGCCTTGCCAGTAGGCCCATTCCTTGGGGTGGACCAGATGACGGGCGTTGCGGAAGCGCAGGCCGTCGGTGTCGGGATCCAGGGCCCAGCCGACGTGGTCGACGTGGAGGTGGGTGAAGAAGACGGTCTGGATGTCGTCTGGAGCGAGGTTCACGGAGGCGAGGCTGTCGAGGAGCCCTCCGCCTCGATAGCGGCCGAAGCCCTTGACTTCGAAGTCGACCGGGCCGATGCCGGTGTCGACCAGGATGGGGCCGTTCGGGTGGCGGATGAGGAAGCTGCCCAGGGATGTGACGGTCAGACCGTCGGGATCGAGCCACTTGTTGTGGAGGCTCCAGGCGACGGGGTCCGAGGCGGGAAAGAGGGCCAGGGGGTCGCTGCGGCCGACGCCGTCGGGGAGGTAGATCACCTCGATGCCGGCCAGGGTGATGGATTGGAGGGAGGCGGGGGCGGGCATGGCTGCGCTCCTGGGTCCGGTTCGGATCGACGCGCCGGCCGAAGGGTGGCTTGTGGTCGCGGGTAGGGAGGATGATAATGGGCGGGCTTGCGTCGGCAAGTCCAGTGGCCGCTCGACCGGGTGGATCGCGAGGGTCTGCAGGATGGATTGGGATCGGGCGCTGGGACCGGTGGCTGCCGGGAGGATCATGGGAATGGCGGACGGAGAGGTTGGGTTTCGCGGGCTCTTGCTGGTGATCCTGCTGATCGGATTCGGGATGTCGGGCGCCTTTCGCCGGCGGGCGAGACAGGCGAGCGGGACGATCGAACGCGGTAGCGAGAGCCCGGGCTTGATCGCGATGCGGCTGGTGGTGGGCTTGCCCTACTTCTTGGGATTGGTGGTCTGGTTGGTCCGGCCGCAGTGGCTGGACTTTGCGGCCCTGCCCTTGCCGGCGTGGCTGAGGTGGGCGGGGGTAGCCCTTGCGGTGGCCTGCCTGCCGCTGATGGCTTGGGTCTTGCGCAGCATCGGCAGCAACATCTCCGAGACGGTGCTGGTCAAGGCGCAGCACGAGCTGGTCACGTCGGGGCCCTACCGCTGGGTGCGGCATCCGCTCTACTCGGTCGGCTCGCTACTTTTTCTGAGCACCGGATTGATCAGCGCCAACGCTTGGCTGCTCGGCTTCGCGCTGGCCATCGCCATCGGCATTCGCTGGCAGGTGGTGCCCCGCGAGGAGGCGGCCCTGATCGAGCGCTTCGGAGATCGGTACCGGGCCTATCGCGAGCGGACGGGAGCGCTGATTCCGCGACCTTGAGTCCGACACGAGCTTCGTGACGGTCCAGGGATGGGCCACGGCCCCTGGTTCCACCTTGCCCTGGGACGGTTTGGGATGAACGTGGAGTTGGGTGCGCGCGGCTTAAGATTGTGCTAACCTGATGGCGGGCTCGAGCAGCGGATCGACCATCGCGCTCGAGCGAGAACGAGGTCAAGGGATCCAGTCGTCGCGGGGATCGAAGGCACGATCAGGAGGGGTCGAATGGGCGTTCGAGGAGCAGGGGATCGTCTCGACGGGATGTCGCGATCGGATGGGGCCGGCTTGGCCCTCGCATCGCGGCTGCTCTTGGCTTGTGGAATCGCAGTCCTGCTCTTCGCGCGCGGATCGGCCGAGCCGGCCAGGACGGCCTCGGTCGAGGCCGGCGCCGCGATCGAGGCGCGGCTGCATGCGCCGGCCGGGCCGCTGCAGGATGGGCTGGCCTTGGGGCTGACGACCGGCAGCGCGCCGGGCTGTGTCGAGCAGCCAGGCCAGGCGCTGCCGACCTTGGGCTGCCGGCTCCGGGTGGGCGAACGCTTCCTGCTTCCGCTGACGGCCTGGGCCTTCATCGAAGAGAGCGGTGAGGAGCTGGCGCTCGAGCTCAGCGGGGAGGGTTTGCCGGATGGGGCCTCGCTCCAGCGCCTGGTGGCCGGCCTGCCGCAGCCCGGACCCGTGACCGGGACGGGGCGTGTGGATGCGCGGCTCGAGTTCGAGCCGGAGATGGAACATGTGACGCCCTCGGACATGCCTCTGGAGGTCGAGTTGGTCGTCCGGCCGGATGGGCGTGAGGAAGAGGCGCGGATCGCGCTGCGGTTGCTGATCCTGGATGGACCGCCGGCCACGCTGGTTTCCGGCTTCGCCTATCGCGACGTCGACGGAGATGGCATCTGGGATGCCGGCGAGTCGGGGCTGAGCGGGCGGGCGGTGCGGCTGGAGGGGCCGGCGCCGGCCGCGGCGGTCACGGCATCGGACGGGCGCTTCGGCTTCCTGGTCGACGATCCCGGCAGCTACCTGCTGCGGATTCTGCCCGAGGCGGGCTGGACGGCCACCAGCCCTACAGAGGTCAACCTGGAGATCGGTGAGGATGGGGGTGCGGCGCCGCTGGTGCTCTTCGGGCAGCGACCGAGCCAGCAGCAGCCGAGCGTCACGGCTGAAGTGCGCATCGATCGGGGATGCTTGGAGCTGGGTGACGAGGCCAGCTACTCGCTGGACGAGACCGGCCAGGTCTCGCTGCGGGCCAGCGGCGCGCCGGAGCTGGATGTGCGCCTGACGCTCCACCTTCCCGGAGGCGGGACGCGCCAGCTGGTCTCGCGGCAGCGGGTGACGGGAGGGCGTTGGTACGGACTGAACGGGCGAACCGGCCTGCCGACCGGGACCCGCCGGCTGCACTTGGAGGTCTTCCAGCCGGGCGATGCGAGCGGACAGCCGGCCGCGGTGGCGGACTGCAGCTACTCGGTCGGCGCGGTGAGCGGGCCGTCGCTGCAGGTCGAGCCGGAGCAGCTGACCTTCCCGGAGACCGAGCCCGGGCAGCAGAGCTTGCTGCCCTTGGCGCTGCACAATGGCGGCAGCGCGATCCTCGAGATCGATTCGATCGGCACGCAGGGCGGCGCGGCCTCACCCTTTGTCGTGGAGGCTCAGGATGCGGCCGGATTCAGCCTCCCGCCGGGCGGCAGCCGCGGCATCACGCTGCGCTTCGCGCCGCAGTGGGAGGGCAGCTTCCAGGACAGCCTGCTGATCCAGAGCAACGATCCGGCCCGGGCCGTGCTCGGCGTGCCGCTCGAGGGGCATACGCCCGATTCGACCGGCCTGCGGGCGCGGCTGGTCACCGATCGCGGTTGCGAGGAGACGGGCCAGAGCCCGGTCTACTTCGACGGCGATCCGATCCGCATCACCTACGGGGCCAGCGGGCCGGCCGGGAATGCCCAGGCGCGCCTGGAGGACATCCTGCCTGGCGGCGGCGTGCGGGGGCTGGTGCAGGGCACGATCCCGGTCGGTCAGGATCGGGTCTACGAGAGCGTGGTGCGGCCGCCCATCGGGCGCGAGACCTTGCGTTTGACCGTCGAGGCCGGCGGCTTCTCCAGCCAGGCGCGCTGCAGCTTCCAGGTGGCCGGCGGCGCGGCGCGCATCGTGGGCTGGAAGTTCGCCGACCTGGACGGGGACGGGGTCTGGGATGGCAAGCCGGAGCCGGGCCAGAACCCCTTGCCGGGCGCCGAGCCGCCGGTGCCGGGCTG
Organism: uncultured Anaerolineales bacterium; assembly: GCA_964549495.1. Classification (GTDB taxonomy): domain Bacteria; phylum Chloroflexota; class Anaerolineae; order Epilineales; family Epilineaceae; genus JACKBJ01. The sequence continues at coordinate 21,421 of CAZJWJ010000061.1, forward strand.
GACCATGTTCCTGGCCGGGCCGGAGTCGGGCAGCACCACGACCGACCAGGACGGGCGCTTCGAGTTCATCGTCAGCCAGCCTGGGGGCTATCGCGTCAGCGAGGTGCAGGGCGCCGGTTGGCAGCCGAGGACGCCGACCAGCGTCGACCTGACGGTCTGGGGCACGCCGGGCGAGGTGCTGCCCGAGATCCGCTTCGGCAACCAGCCGGTGGCGGGTGGGCCGACCCCGACCGGCGGACCGACCACGGCAACGCCCGGCGCGACGCCCGGGGATCCGACGGCCAGTCCGACCAGCGGTCCCAGCCCGACGGCCAGCCCGAGCGCCCCGCCGACGGCCACGGCCGATCCCGCGGCCGATTGCCTGCGGCGTGGGGACTGGCAGCGCTTGCCGCTGGGCGCCACGGTGAGCAGCCAATCGACGCCGGCCTGCCTGCAGGTCTACCTGCCCAGCCGCCATGGTGGCAGCCTGCAACTGGCCGCCGGCGCCGGTCGGATCTGGCTCTACGGGCCGGAGGTCGACCCGGCCGGCGACCCGCCGCTGGTCTCGCCGGCCCGTGAGCTCGTCTACGAGCAGCCTCGCGACGCGCAGGGATGGTATCGACTGGTCCTGCGCGACACCCCGGCGCCCGGCTACAGCGTCCAGGCCCGCTTCGTCCAGCAGGGAAGCGCCGACGTGGTGCCCTGGAACTTCTGGTACTTCCCCTACTCGCCCTATGCACCCGGACCCAAGCTCTACGACCAGCCCGGCGCGCTGAGCAAGTTCGACAGCCGCTTCGGTCTGTCGCCGGGCGCCTGGCGCTACGAGGTCGACCATCACCGCAGCCAGCAAGCCGAGGGCTGGTGGGGCCATTGCTGGGGCGCCTGCGTGGCCTCCATTCTCTTGCACCAGCCGCAGGCTTCCGGCGGCTTCAGCCAGGACGAGCTGGAGGGCCTGGCGGCCGACTTCTTCGACGGCTTCGGCGGCATGGCCCTAGAATGGGCCTGGCCCTTCGTCAAGCCCGCCCCGGGCTACGGTGACCAGGCCGATCTCTACGCCGACAACTTCCACCAGCGCCTGCGCGAGTACCTGCGCGATCGTCGGGTGCCCCTGCACATGGACCTGCGTCAGGAGACCGGCGCCGGCAATCCGCAGGTCTGGAACCATGCCGTCTACCGTTACGAGAGCGAGATGGTCGAGGACCCCGACGCGCTGGGCGATCCATGGACCGACATGGGCCGGCAGATCCTGGTGCGCACGACCCTCGTGGCCAACGAGGACTTCTTCGGCGCCCAGGGCAGCTCCGGCACGCCCGAGAACGACCAGCGCCGGGTGCAGGAAGCCGTCTACTCCCTGGTCTACAGCAGCCAGGGCGAGATCGTTCCCGACGCCCGAGAGCCGCGGCCGCAGAACTGGCAATCCATGACCCTACGATCGAGCGTCCGGGCCGGCACCTCGCTCTACATCCCATCGACCATCACCGACGTCCGCGTCATCGCCGACTACTGGACGCGGGCCTCGTCGCCGACCGGGCGCAATCCCTTCATCGACAGCCAGCGCCTCGATGCGCTCGGGCTGCGGATGCGGTACTAGCCATGAATACGACAAGGCAAGGCGGGCAAGGTTTGGATTCGGGCGCTGGCGCGGCCCGGGAGCGGGGGCCGGCGCCGAATGCGGCGGGCCGATCGATGAAGCAAGGGAGGCGAATCATGAGGCGGAATGTGGCAGGATCTGCAAGTTCACGCCCGTACGGATCTCGGGGGCTGACCGATCGTGCTGGTCGCCGTGGGCCCGTGGCGGCCACGATCCTGCTTCTTGGCACCTTGTCCTTGCTGGCCGGCCTCCTCGCAGGGCCGCCCACCTCCGCGCGGCCCGACGTGCCGACCTGGGAGGTCGGCCAGCGCTTCGATGTCGAGTATCGCATGGCGCTCTACCGGCAGGGCATGCAGCCCGGCGGCGGGCAGCGAGTGGGCGAACTGCGTCACGTGGTGACCCACGAGGTAACCGAGCTGGAGACGGTCGAGCTCCGCCAGCGGGTGCACGTCCGGGCGGTCTCCGATCGCCTGCCCTCGGTCTTCGACTACGTCTTCGATGCCGAGCTCGGCACGCTGGTGGAGGTCGCCGAAGAGCTGGAGGCGGGGCAGCGCTTGCGGACATCCAACCCCTTCGGCCTGGCACCGGTGCTCTTCGTCAAGCGCAGCTTCCACGGCCTGCTGGCCGACTTCCCGGAGCTGGACGAGGAAGCCGTCGGTAGCCGCAGCGTGATGGCGCCCGAAGGCGCATACCCGGAATTCGAGCAGCTGGTGCAGCCCCTGCCGGAAGGCGGCTGGCAGGTCACCCTCCAGCGCCATGATCCGGAAGCCGAGGCGGACTACCGGGTACTGCAGACCTGGCGGGCGGGAGAGCCCTGGTGGCGCAGCGCCGAGGCCTGGCTGGGCGACGAGCTCTTGATCCGCGGCCAGCGCCTGGACGCCCTGCCGCCGTCTCGACTGTACCTGCCCTTGTTGCTGGTGGGAGACGATGCCGGCGAGCCCCGCTGAACGCTCGCAGGATGGGTCGGGGGGCGGTTCCGATGCGCCGCGGGTCGATCCGTCGCTGCCGCTGATCGACCTACACCGTCATCTGGACGGCAGCCTGCGGCTGGAGACCATCCTCGATTTGGCACGCCAGCACCGGGTCGCCTTGCCGGCCGATGATCTCGAAGGTCTGCGGCCGCATGTGCAGGTGGTCGAGCCGGCGCCCGACCTGATGGCCTTCATCGCCAAGCTGGGCTGGATGACGGCAGTGCTGGCCGACCTGGACGCCTGCCGGCGCGTGGCCCGGGAATGCGTCGAGGACGCGGCGGCCGAGGGCCTGGATGCGGTCGAATTGCGCTTCAGCCCGAGCTTCATGGCCGAGCCCCATCGCTTGGACCCGGCCGCCGTCGTGGCCGCCGTGGTCGAAGGGGTCGAGGAGGGGCGCCGTCTGACCGGGCTGCCGGTGGGCTTGATCGGCATCCTCAGCCGGACCTATGGTCCCGAGTCTTGTGCCCTGGAGTTGGAGGCGCTCTTGACGCGCGTCGACGATCTGCTCGCCCTGGACCTGGCGGGCGACGAGGCGGGCCAGCCGGCCGCCCGATTCGTGGAGCATTTCCGTCGAGCGCGCGAGGCAGGTCTGCGCATCACGGTCCACGCCGGTGAGGCCGACGGCCCGCGGAGTGTTCGCGACGCCATCGAGCTCTTGGGCGCGGAGCGCATCGGTCACGGCATCCGGGCCGTCCAGGATCCGGCCTTGATGGACCGGCTGGCAGGGTCCAGGATCGGGCTGGAGGTCTGCCCGACCAGCAACCTGCACACCAGCACGGTCGCCAGCTACGAGGCGCACCCGCTGCGCCGTCTGGTCGAGGCGGGGCTCTCGGTGACGATCAATACCGACGATCCCGGTATCAGCGCCATCGACCTGGTCCACGAGCTGGAGCGCGCCGCGCCGGCCTGCGGCCTGGACGCCGCGCAGCTGCGAAGCGTCCAGGCCGAGGCCCTGCGGCAGTCCTTTCTGGACCGTGAAATCAAGCACCAACTCCGACGGCGGGCCGCCTTGCGCGCTGGGTCCGCTGCCTCGACTTGACCGTCAGCCCTGCTCGCCGGGGGTGAAGAGCCCCAGCATCACGCCACCGGGCGTGGTGATGGCGCTGATCCGGCCCTGGCCGGGCACGTCCTGGGGTTGGAGCTTGACCTGCCCGCCCAGCGACTCGACGCGGGCCGTCGTCGCGTCGACGTCCTCGACCCAGACGTAGTAGATCCAGAAGGCCGGCCCGTCGTACTGGCCGGGCGGCGTCATCAAGCCGCCGGGGTTCATCTCGTCGCCCTCGCGCGACCAGAGCCAGTAGTCCTGGCCCTGCATGTCGATCTTGGACGCGCTCCAGCCGATCACCTGGCCGTAGAAGTCGATGGCGCCCTCGACGTCGGGCGTGACCAGCTCCCACCACACGAAGCTGCCGGGCTTCGGTGGGCCCTCGGGCGACATGTCCTGCCCGCTGGCGGCCTGCATGGGGGCGATGACGGCGCCGGCCGGATCGGCCAGGATGGAGAAGGTGCCGACGTCGGGGATGGGCGTCGGGGGCACCATCTCCGTCGCGCCGGCCGCCTTGGCCTTGGCGCAGGCGGCCTCGATGTCGTCGACGATGCAGTAGCCGGAGGCATGCGCCGGCGGACCTTCGTCGGCCGGCAGCTCCATGATGCCGCCCAGACCCACCTCCCCGTTCTGCAGCGTGGTGTAGGTGCCCATCTCGCCCATGTCTTGGTCCTGGCTGGTCCAGCCCACGAGCGCCCCGAGGAAGGCCAGGTCGGCCTGCTTGTCCTCGGTCATCAGATCGATCCAGACGAAACGGCCGGCGGAAGGGTGGCTCATGCATGTACCTCGCTCGTGTTGGTGGTCGAAGGTTGCCGTGCCGGTAGTATAGAACGGATGTTCGGTCCCGTCCAGTGCGGATCCGGCGAGCGTCCAAGCAGGCGACCGGCCTGCCTGCCATCAGGGTTCGATCGTCGCTTCCTCTGTCGCGGCGCGAAGGGCGGTCGCCGCCTCGGTCGCATCCGGCAACCGCGTGGCAGCCTCGGTCGCGGCCGACTCGGTTCCGACCGCCTCCGTCGCGACCGATTCGGTCGCCTCGGGCGGGGTCGCGCTCGGCTCGGGGCTGGGCTCCGGGACTTCGGTCGGCGGCTCGGTCGGGTCGGGACCGGAGGTCGGCGGGCCGATGGGGTCGCGCGGGACGGTCGGCCGCGGGGCCAGGGTGGCCGGCACCGGGCTGGGCTTGGCCGTCTCGGTGGCGATGCTGGTCGGGGGCGCGGTGGCCGATGGCTGCGGTGTCGCGCTTCGGGCCGAGGTCGGGCTCGGCGTGGGGCTGGCCGTCGGCGTGCCCGCGGTGGGCGTGCCGGCGGTGGGCGTGCCCGGCGTGGGGCTGGTGCTGGGCGTCGGCGTGAAGTTTTCGACCCGGACCATGATGCTGTCCTCGTAGACCTCGCCCAGCCGGTCGTAGACCACCAGCCGCAGGCGGTGCCAGCCAAAGCGCAGGTCGCGCGTGTCCCAGCTGCCCAACTCGCCGTCCTCGACCAGGCCCGGCTCGCGCTTGCGCACGATGCGGTAGTCGTCCGAGCCGCTCTCGGCCCAGCTCAGCTCGTAGCGCTCCTGGCCGGGCACGCGGGCCCAACCCAGAACCTGGACCTCGCCGGAGACGGTGCTGCCATCCTCCGGCCAGCGGATCTCGAAGCGCGGCTCGACGTCTTCCTCGCGCTGTTCCGGCTCGCGCGGCGGCTGCGGGATGCCGTGGGCCTCGGCCCACTCGCGCCATTTGTACGGATTGGCATCGCCCTCGGCCAAGGGATAGACCTTGTAGACACGCTCCTCGACGCGCGAGTCGGGTGTGAAGCGGCCGGCGATCTGGCCGGTCTCGGTGTCGATGCGGACCACCTGCCAGAGGTCGCGATCGGCCGGCAATGGCGGCCGGCGGCGATCGAAATGCCAGCGGGCGAGGGCCGGGCAGGCCGTGCTGGGACGGGTCCCGGTATCGGCGCAGACCTCGAAGGCTTCGACGTCCTCAGGCGGGGCGAAGCCGGCCGGCTCGACCCCCTCGTGCGCCGCGCGCATGAAGGCGTTCCAGATCGGTGCCGCGCCGGTCAGGCCGGTGGTGCCCTGCATCTCGGAGTTGTCGGCGTTGCCGACCCATACCCCGGTCACCAGCCGGGGGGTGTAGCCCACGGTCAGGTTGTCGCGATTGTCGTTGGTGGTACCGGTCTTGACCGCGGCCGGGCGGCCCAACTCGAGCATCGAGCCGGCGCCGAAGGCCGGCACGCGGGCCGCGTTGTCGGCCAACATGTCGGTGACCAGAAAGGCATCCTCGGGCCGGACCACCTGTTGGCGCTCGACAGCCTCTTCGCTGGCCGAGCGCGGCAGGCAGGGCCGCTCGGCGTCGCCGGCTTCGCAGAGGACCTCGCCGGCATGGTCACGGATCTGAAGGATGGCCACCGGCGGGGTCAGGCGTCCGCCGGAGGCCAGGCTGGCATAGGCGCCGGTCAACTCGACCAGCGGCAGCTCGCCGCCGCCCAGGGCCAGGCTGAGGCCGTAGTCGGGTCGGTCGAGCGTGCTGATGCCCAAGCGCTCGAGGGTCTCGATGAAGTCGGGCAGGCCCACATGCTGCAGGGCGGCCACGGCCGGGATGTTGTAGCTGTTGGCCAGGGCGGCGCGGACGGTGACCATGCCGTGTTCTTGCCCATCGTAGTTGGTGGGCACGTAGGGCGGGTTGGCTCCATCCGGAAACTCGGTCAGGATGTCGGGGATGAGCGTGCCGGGCGTCCAGGGATCTTCGCTGCGCTCGGGGTCCTTCTCGAAGGCTGTCAGGTAGACGAAGGGCTTGAGCGCGCTGCCCGGCTGGCGCGGGGCCAAGGCCATGTTGACCTGGCCCGAGATGGACGCGTCATCGAAATCCTTGGAGCCGACGAAGGCCAAGATCTCGCCCGAATCCGGCTGCATGGCCACCAGCGCGCCGTTGCTGACGTTGCGATCGGCCAGGGCGTTCACCTGCTCGGCCACGATCCGTTCGGCCTCGGCCTGCAGCTCGCGGTCCAGGCTGGTGGTCACGTGCAGGCCGCGCACATAGAGCGCCGCCGGATCGCCGGTGATGGCCTCGACCTGCTGACGGACGTAGAGCGAGAAATGGGGCGCGTTGAGGTCCAGGCGAAGGGGCTGGAAGTCCAAGGGCACGACCACCGCGGCCAAGGCGTCGTCCCGCGAGATGTAGCCCGCTTCCACCATCAGGGCCAGGACGACCGTCTGGCGCTCCTCGGCCGCATCGGGATTGGTGTAGGGATCGTAGTAGGCCGGGGCCTGGGGCAGGCCGGCCAGCAGGCTGGCTTCGGCCAAGCTCAGGTCGGCTGCCGGCTTGCCGAAGAAGGTCTGGGCCGCGCTCTCGACGCCGTAGGCGAAGCTGCCGTAGAAGATCTCGTTGAGGTAGAGCTCGAGGATCTCGTCCTTGCTGTAGCGGCGCGTGATCTCGGAGGCCAGGACCGCTTCCTCGAGCTTGCGCGAGATCGTGCGCTCCGGGCTGAGGAAGACCCGCTTGACCAGCTGCTGCGGGATGGTCGAGGCACCGCTGACCACCTCGCGCTCGCGCAGGGCGTACCAGAAGGCGCGCAGGATGGCGATCGGGTCGACGCCGCGGTGCTCGTAGAAGTTGGCGTCCTCGGTGGCGATGGTGGCCTGGACCAGGTAGGGCGAGATCTCCTCCAGCGGCACCAGGGTGCGCCGGCCGGCATCCGGGTCGAAGGTCTCGTTGAGCAGCCGGCCCTCGCGATCGTAGATCCGCGTCGAGCGGAAGGTGGCCGAGCGCTCGCGCAGCTGGTCGGCCGGCGGCAGGCCGGCCGCGAAGCGGGCGTAGACCGCCACGAAGAGCAGGAGGGCCGCCACGGCCGCCAGGCTCAGGCCGATGGCGGTCAGGACCAGCAGGCGCAATCCGCGCTTCGAGTCGTGTTCGGGCAACCGGAGGCCGCCGGGGGTCAGACCAGGGCTGTGCATCGTGCATCACTCCATCGAATCCGTCGTCGGGGGAGCCGTGGGTGCCTCCGCGGGACCTCGGAAGCCTGCTCCAAGCATAGCGTGCAATCGAATGAATGAACACTTGCCCGGGTCCCGGGTTGCGCCAGATTCGGGGACCCGTTGCCCGGGATGTCGCGGGGTGGCTGGCTAGGGCGCAGCGGTAAGCGCGCCCTAGATCGGCGTCTCCGGATCGATCGGCAGGCCGGCGCCGGCCATCAGTTGCAGGGCATTGGTGGTGGGGCAGGGCCCGGATCGCAGTCGATGGTCGAAGACCATGCGATCGCCTTCCACCTGCTCGCGGAAGTGGAAGTTCTTCAGGCCCTCGACCGCCTGCTCGAGCCCGGCCAGCTCGAGGTCGTGCGTGCTGATCCAGCCGACGCCTCGGCCGCCGGCCAGGCTCCGGATCAGGGATCGGCTGCCGATCAGGCGCTCGCGGTTGTTGGTTCCCCGGAAGATCTCGTCGATGAACCAGGCCAGCGGGCGGGGATCCGCGTCTTCCTCCAGGCTGTCCAAGAGCGCGCGCAAGCGCCGCACCTCGGCATAGAAGTAGGAGATGCCGTCGGTCACCGAATCGCTCACCCGCGTGCAGGCGAAGAGCCGCAGGGGCGGACAGCGCAGGGACGAGGCGTCTACCGGTCCGCCGGCGAAGGCCAAGGCCAGGTTGATGCCGACGGTGCGCAGCCAGGTGCTCTTGCCGGCCATGTTGGAACCGGTGACCAGGTGGATCTCGCCCAAGGCGTCGACCCGGAGGTCGTTGCGGACCTTGGCCTCGGGTGGCAGCAAGGGATGGCCCAGGGATCGGGCTTCGATGAGCAGCGGAGCCATGTCGTCGGCGCTTCGGATCTCCGCGAAGGCGCGTTCCGGTTCCAGCCAGGCCAGGTTGGCCAGGCCGTCCAGCGCCTCGAGCTCCTGCCAGCAATCCAGCCAGGCCGGCAGATCGCGCGCCAAGCCCAGCCGCAGCCGGTCGATGCGCCACGCCACCCAGATGTCCCAGGGGAGCAGGGCGTTGAGCGGCAGCCAGACGAAGAAGTTGGCCCGGATGGACGCGCCGCCGATCAGCCGGCGCAGGCTCCTGAGCGCGATGCTGGGCGATCGCTTCGCATCCTGGATGGGTGCACAGCGCGCGGCGAGTCGCGGCCGATCGGTCAGGTCTTGGCGCTCGATCACCGAGAAGACCGAGGCCAGCTGAGAGAGGCCGTCTCCCAAACCGCCGACCACCGAGAAGGCGGGGGCCACGCGCGCCTGCTGCGTCAGCCAGAGCATTGCGTACAAGGTGAAGCTGAAGGGCCACCAGCGCGGTCCGCCGAGCAGCGCCCAGAGGGCCAAGAGGGCGGTCGTCAGGGCCAGCAGGCCGAGCCCGGCCGACCAGCGCGCCAGCTCGCGCGGCCTGGCCGGCTGGGCCAGGAAGGCCTCCAAGGGGTCGATCCGGAAGGCCTGGTCTCCGGCCAGGGCCAGCCGGCCTTCCAGGACCAAGCGATCGCGAAAGTGGGCCAGCGGCGACATCTCGCGCAGGGCGGCTTGACGTTCGGCCAGGCGACGCGGATCCGCCAGACCGTCGCCCAGCCAATCGCGCAGACGGCGGCTGCCGGCTTCGGTGGCGCAGCGATCGAGCAGTCGATGCAGGCCCCGCGAGCCGACCAGATCCAGGTCCAGCTCGATCGGATGATCGGCCCTCGGCTGCAGGGCGCGGGCCGGCGGGAGGCCCGACCAATCCAGGGCGTGGCGCGCGCGCTGCTCGTCGAGGATCTGGATCCGGGCCCGGCGCCGGCGCAGCGCCGCCTCCAGCTCGAGGTGCCGCCGGACCACCGCCACGAAGATCAGCAGGCCGAGCAGGATGACGCCGATGGCGACGGGAAGGCCGTCCAGGAGCAGCGCGACCAGACCGGCACCGAAGGCCGAGACGAAGCTGAGCAGCCGCAGCCAGGACCAACCACCGGCACGGCGCTCGAGCCCGGGCAGCCGGCGCCGATGTCCTCGCAACAAGCGGAAGATGCGCGACCGGCGTGCCTCCCGCACTTGCGAGCCGGCACTCGCCGCCGGATGGTCTTGCCCGCCGAGCAGGGATGGGTCAGCCGTCACGGTCGACCCCGAGCCGGCATGTCGATCGGGAACACCGGCCTCAGCCGGATCCACCGAGCGCGGCCAGCCCGCGCTCGACGCTCTTGGCCGGGCTGACCTTGACCTGGGCGTCGATCACCCGCCCCTCCTCGTCGATCAGGAAGTGGCTGCGGTGGATGCCCTCGTAGCTCCGGCCGTACATCGACTTCTCGCCCCAGACGCCGTAGGCATCGGCCACCGCGTGGTCGGCGTCGACCAGGAGCGGGAAGGGCAGATCGTACTTGTCCTTGAAGCGCCGATGCGAGCGCTGGTCATCCGGGCTGATGCCCAGGACGATCGCGCCGGCCGCCTCGACCTGCTCGTAGGCGTCGCGGAAGCCGCAGGCCTGCTTGGTGCAGCCGCTGGTATCGTCCTTGGGGTAGAAGTAGAGCAGGACGCGCCGTCCGCGCAGGTCCGAGAGTCGCAGCATCGCGCCCTGCTCGTCGGGCAGGGCGAAATCGGGGGCCATCTCTCCGACGGCCGGGGCCTTGGTGCTCATCTCGGCATCTCCCTTGGCTGGGTCGCGCCCGGATGGCGGGCGCATGGCTGGCTGGATTTCGTGGCTGGCGGTACTCCGCGCTGCGCCGGCAAGATGCTACCGCCATGCCGAGGTGGCGCCAAGGTTGCGCATCCCTTCACTTAGAATGTTACCGAGGCCGGTACAGTTCCCTCAACTGAGAA
>CAZJWJ010000062.1:0-30469 GCA_964549495.1 uncultured Anaerolineales bacterium
GGATGGTGGGGCACCAACAAGGACCTAGGGTGGCACGGGACGTCGACTGCGACAAGCACAGCCGACAAGCCACGCCGTATGCGATCGGATCCACCAGGCCGGAGGTGCTACAATCTCGCCTGCGTGTCGCGATTGGGGCCGGGTGACGAAAGGGACGCTCGAGTGGGAGGGAACGGGATGGACTGGAAGACGATCTTGATGCTGAGCCTGGGCGGTGCCGTGATGGGGCTCTTGGCCAGCTTCGTCGGCTTCAGGGCGCAGTACGAGTTCATCTTATGGATCCTGATCTTCGCCGGCTGGCTGTGGTACCTGGTCACGCGCGACGTGGCCAGGCCGGTTCTAGTGGCCACCATCGCCGGCCTTCTGGCCGGCCTCTGGGCCGGTTCCCTGGAGACCCTGTTCCTGGATGCCTACACCGCCAGCAACCCCTGGTACGCGGCCGAGATGCCGGCCACGACGGCCGAAGCCGCGCAGGGTCTGATCCCCTTCGGCTCGGTCGTCGGCCTGGTCTTCGGTGCCGGCACCGGCCTGCTGGCCGCCTTCCTGCAAGGCAAGAAGCAGTCCAATGTCGCGTAAGCGCGGCAGGAAGCCACCGGCCCGCCGCGGGACCCCGCCGGCACTGCTCCTGCTTGCGCTGGCGCTCGTCGGCGGCGCCCTCGCGCTGGGCGTGGTCCTCTCTCGCAGCGGGCCGGCAGCCGAGCCGGAGGTCGAGGGGGAGCCCGAGACCGTCGAGGCCGGCCCCTCGGCCATCATCGTCGACCAGCTCAGCCTGACCGAACCCAATCCGGACTTCGCCGAGCAAGCCACCGAGCTGCTCGAGGAGGCGGGTTATCGGGTGGACTACCGCGCGGGCGATGCCGTCACGGTCGACCTCTACCGCCGCCTGCCGGCCCTGGGCCACGAGATCATCATCCTGCGCAGCCACTCGGCGCGCATGGAGGACGAAACCGGCCAGACCGACGACGTGGCCCTCTTCACCGGTGAGATGATCGACCTGGAGCGCTATGGTCTGGTCGGCGTGCCGGATCCCATCGCCACCGCGGCCGCCGAAGCCTTGGCGCATGGACCGGACGGGGCCGGGTCGGATCGGCCGCTCTACTCGCCGTCGCTGGTCGCCGACCTGATCCCGGTCTTCTACGACCCCGACTCCGGCGAGCTGCCCTTCTTCGGCATTCGGCCCGCCTTCTTCTACAAGCAGCTGGCGGGTGACTTCGAGGCGCGGCCGCTGGTGATCATGATGGGCTGCGACGGCCTGCGTTCGGAGACCCTAGCCCGGGCCTTCACCGATCGCGGCGCGCGGGCCTTCGTCTCCTGGTCCGAGCCCATCAGCGCGCCCCACACCGATCGGGCCACGCGGCGCCTGCTCGAACGGCTCCTGGACGAGGGCGAGGACCTACCCGATGCCGTGCGGGCCACCCGCGCCGAGATCGGACCCGACCCGACCTACGGTGGTGAGCTGAGCTACTTCGAACCGGGCGCAACCCGCTGAGGCGCCCGGTGTTCTAGCCGGCGGACCACGTCGGGTCCCTTCGTCCTTGCATGGAGGAGTCATCGTGCAACTGAGCGCCCCCACCAACCTGGCCTTTTACCTGGCGCTGCTGCTGTTCGTGCTGGGCCTGCTGGCTGCCTTCGAGATCGTCGCCGCCTTGGCGACCTACGCCACCTGGCTGCTCATCGGCAGCTTCGTCGTCTTGGCGCTCGGCAACCTGCTCAAGGGCTTCTGAGCGCGGGTCGAGCCGCAGAAAGGAAATCGAGGCCGGCCCGCATCGGGCCGGCCTCGTTCCTTCTGAATCGACGTCGGCGGTCACGGCCGACGTCGATGGGTCGCGCGGTTGGGCCTCAACATAGGGTGACGAGCCTCTAGAAGGGGTAGCCCTTGGCGCCCTGCAGGCCCTTGACGGTCGAGATCTCGCCGGTGTGGGCCAGGGTGTTGCCGATCAGGAAGGTGGTCATCACGTCGCCAGCGCGCATCGAGTCCATGCCGAAGCCCGACATGTCCAGCTCGCGGTCCAGGTCCTCGTCGCTGAGGCCGGCCAAGTACTCCTCGGTCGAAGCGCGCACCGCCTCGATGTAGGGCTTCAGCGCCGATGGCCCGCCCTCGAGCTCGACCTCGGCATCCTGCTGCAGCTGCATGACGTTGGGTAGGCCCAGCTTCTGCTCCCAGCCCCCCTCGTCCCAGACCGAGTTTCGGCCGCGCAGCAGCTGGTTGATGCCCCAGTCCTCGGCTTGCACCGCGTGGGCCGCCAAGGCGCCGATGGGGTGCGCCAGGCCGGCCGGCCGGTAGCGCGCCTGTTCCTCGGTCACATCGGCCAGCGTGCCATCGAACCAACCGTAGGCCGCGCGGAACGCGCTGCGGATCGCATCGACTCCATTCATCGTCCTTCCCTCCTTGGGTCTCGAGCGCGGGGCTCGCGGATGCTTCCATTGTATGTGGCTGGACCCGCGGGCTGCAATCGGCACCCGGGCTCGGCGATGGGGGGATCCACCCATGCATGCAGGCCATTCCCGCGGGGGATTGACCCGATTGAACTCCCGACCGCGAGCGGCGAGAATGGGCTGTCTCGGCCTGCCATCGGTCGCCTGGCTTCCCATTGGGGCGGGCGCCGCGGTCCGAGCGCCAAACAGATCTCCCGGCTGGCATGCACGCCGGCCCGACCCCAGGAGCCCGACGTGACCGTCTCCACCCTGAGCCAAACCGGCCGCTGGCCCCAATTCCGCGAGCGTCTCAACGGCCGCTGGCACGAGCCGGCCCTGTACATCTACCTGGCGATCGTGCTGGCGCATTGGGCCGAGCACATCGTGCAGGGCATCCAGATCTTCGCCCTCGGCATGGCCCGCCCCGACTCGCGCGGCGTCCTGGGCCAGTTCTGGCCCTGGCTGGTCAAGTCCGAGGCCTTGCACTACGGCTACGCCATCGTGATGCTCGTCGGCCTGTGGGTCCTGCGCAGCGGCTTCACCGGCCGCTCGCGCTTCTGGTGGATGATGGCCTTCTGGTTCCAGTTCTGGCACCACATCGAGCACGGCATCCTGCAGCTGCAAGCGCTCTTCGACTTCACCCTCTTCGGCAGCCCGGTGCCCATCAGCATCGTGCAGCTCTGGATCCCGCGCGTCGAGCTGCACATGTTCTACAACACCATCGTCTTCATCCCAATGGTCATCGCCATGTACCTACACCGCTACGACGAGCCCGAGCACGGCGCCGAGGGGCCGCGGTGTAGCTGCGCCAGGCCCCGGGCATAGCGGTCTTGCGCCTGCCATCGATCCGATCCGTCTCGCTCGGCCTCGCGGTCGGCCTGATCCTCCTGCTGCTCTCCGGATCCATCGGCAGGCGGGCCGGCGCGCACGAGGGCCAGCCCTATCCCATCCTGCGCCAGGTCGAGGCCGGTCCCTACCGCATCGACCTATGGGCCGACCCGGACTACGGCGAGGGCGAATTCTGGGTCGTGGCCCAGGGCTCGCCCGATCCGGCCGCGCTCGAGGTGCGCCTGAGCGCCGAGCCGGAGCGAGGACGGCGCGAGCCCCTGGTGGGCCTGGCCAACTGGCAGCCCACCCGCAACCGACCCGAGTCGCCCCGCTACGTGGCCCTCCTGCCCCTGGATCGGGATGGTTGGTGGCAAATGCAGATCGACATCGACGGGCCGCCCGGCCACGGCCAAGCCGAGGCCCGCTTCGAGGTGATCTCGCTCGGGCCCACGCGACGCGAGGCGCTGAGCTACCTGATCCCCTTTGCGCTGATCTTGCTCTTGGCCGTCGGGCATCAGATCCGGAGACGTCTGGACTTCGGCCGAGCTTGACCGGCCTTCCGGCGGAACCTAGAGTCCTCCGTGAGATCGCTTGCTTGCCTGCGGAGGCTACCCTCGTGACGACGATGCAACCCTCCGACGTCGAGCCCGGGGCCGGTGCTCCCCTGCATCCACGCTCAGCCGAACCGGCCCTATTGGCGCGCTTGGCGTCCTTTCCCGAGCAGAACCCGAACCTGGTCATCGAGATCGACAGCCACAACCGGGTGTCCTATCTCAATCCGGTGGCGCGAGAATGCTTCGGCGAGCTGGCGGACTTGGGCTTGGCGCACCCGCTCTTGGCCGGCCTGGAACGGGCCGCGGCGCGCATCGACGCCAGCCCCGAGGGCTTCCTGGCCCGCGAGGTCGACCTGGGCGATCGGGTCTTCGAGCAGAAGATCTGCCGCATCGCCCCGGAGGCCGGTAGCGGGCTGCGGGTCTTCGCCAGCGACGTGACCGAGCTGCGCCGGGCCCACGAGGACGTGCGCAGCCTGGCCCAGCGCGTGGTCGAGGCCCAGGAGGTCGAGCGCCTGCGCATCTCCCGCGAGCTGCACGACGATGCCGGGCAGTCGCTGACCGCGCTGCGCATCGGACTGCGCCTGCTGTCCGACGAGCTTCCGTCGAAGCCCGAGGACCTGCGCGCCGAACTGCGCTCCTTGGTCGAATTGGTCGAGGACACCCACGAGCGCATCCGCCACCTGGCGCGCGGCCTGCGCCCGCCCATGCTCGACACCATCGGCTTGATGGCGGCCTTGCGCAGCGAGAGCCAGTCCTTTGCCGAACGCACCGGTCTGCAGCTGGAGCAAGATCTGCGCACGCAACCGATCGATCCGAGCGATGCGGTGGCCACCGCGATCTACCGCATGGTCCAGGAGGGCCTGAGCAACGTGGCCCGGCATGCAGAGGCCAGCCGGGTCCGGGTGGCCGCGCGTCGGGCCGATGGCCGGCTCGAGGTCGAGGTGGTCGACGACGGCTGTGGTTTCGATCCCGCCTCGCTCGAGCGGGCCGAGGGCATCGGCTTGCGCGGCCTTCGCGAGCGCTTCCTGATGCTCGGCGCGCATTTCGACATCGACAGCCGGCCGGGTCAGGGCACGCGGCTGTGCTGCGCGGTGGCCATGGAAGACGCCGCCGCATGATCCGCGTGGTCGTGGCCGACGATCACCACCTGGTGCGCGAGGGCATCGTCACCTTGCTCGAGCGCAGCGGCGAGATCGAGGTGCTCGGCCAGGCCGCCAGCGGCCGCGAGGCCCTCGAGCTGGTCGAGCGCCTGGCGCCGGAGGTGCTGGTCTTGGACGTGACCATGCCCGAGTTGAGCGGCATCGAGGTCCAGCGCCGGCTGGCCGCATCCGGATCGCCGGTGGCCACCGTCATCCTGTCGGTGCACGACGAGCACGCCCTGGTCCAGGAAGTCCTGCAGGCCGGCGCGCGGGCCTACGTCCGCAAGGACGCCGTGACCGAGGAGCTGCTGCTGGCCATCCGCTCGGCGCGACAGGGGGCCACCTACCTCAGCCCGACCGTCTCCGAAGTGCTGCGGCAAGGCCCCGAGCCCTCGTCCGGCTCGCAGGAGGCCGGGCTCTCCGAGCGCGAGCTGCAGGTCCTGCGATTGGTCGCCTCCGGCCGCACCAGCCGGGCCATCGCCGCCGATCTGGACCTGAGCGTCAAGACGGTCGAGCGCCACCGCTCCAACCTGATGAGCAAGCTGGACGTGGGCAATGTGGTCGACCTGCTGCGCGCCGCCATCCGGCTGGGCTTGATCGACATCGAGCAGCTCTGACCCGTCGGGATGCGCGGACTCGATCTTGCGCTTCCTGTTGCGGGCGCACTGCCGCTACCCTTTAGGGCCGGCGCGCGGTGGATGGAGCGCGAAGTCGCCTTCGACCGATCGGCCATCCCTTCGACGCGAGCGCGCTTTGCGCAAGGAACTTCGGGAGGTCGCCGATGAACCCAACACGCGAGATCGCGGAGCTGCCCGCCTGGCGGCGGCGCCTGCCTCCCTTGATCTTCCTCGGCCTCATGGCCCTCTTGCTGGTCCTGTCGAGGCAGGCGGGTCGGGAGGCCGATGTCAGCAGCCCGCGCCCGGAGCGGGCGGCGGCCGGCGGGGACATGAGCCAGGGCTTCCTGCTCGAGGAGGTCTCGGCCGAGGCCGGCATCGACTTCCAGCATGTCGCGCCGCGTTTCGACGCCAAGCTGGAGCACATCATGCCCCAGGTGGCCTCGATGGGCGCCGGCGTCTCGGTGGCCGACTTCGACCGCGACGGCTGGATCGACATCTACGTCACCAACAGCGGCGAGGGCAGCCTCAACCACCTCTACCGCAACTTGGGCGATGGCCGTTTCGAAGAGGTGGCCGAGGCCATGGGCGTGGCCGACCTGAACACCGTGGGCAGCGGCGTCTCGATGGCCGCGCTATGGGGCGATTACGACAACGATGGCTACCCGGACCTGCTGGTGACCAAGTGGGGCCGGCCCGAGCTCCTGCGCAACCAGGGCGGGACGGGCTTCGAGCGCGTGACCGAGGGCTCGGGCCTGCCCGAATGGGTCAACGCCACCAGCGCCGTCTGGCTGGACTACGATCGCGACGGCCGGCTGGACATCTTCCTGGGCGGCTACTACGACGAGACGGTCGACCTCTGGAACCTGGCCACGACCAAGATGATGCCCGAGAGCTTCGAGTACGCCGAGAACGGCGGGCGCAAGTACCTGCTGCGCAACCTGGGCGACGGGCGCTTCGAGGACGTGGCGAGCCAGGTGGGCCTGGTCAGCGACCGCTGGGCGCTGGCCGCCGCGGCGGCCGATCTGCGCGGCACCGGCTGGCCGGATCTGGTGGTGGCCAACGACTACGGTATCTCGGAGTACTTTCTCAACGAGGGCGGGACCTTTCGCGAGGTCGGCGGCGAGAACGGGGTCGGCAGCCGGCCCAAGAGCGGCATGAACGTGGCCTTCGGCGACGTCTTCAACGATGCGCGCAGCGCCATCTACATCACGAACATCAGCGAGCCTGGCGTGCTGGTGCAGGGCAACAACCTGTGGATGCCGGATCGCGCGCCCGATGGCGGCGAGATGCGCTACCAGAACTTCGCCGGCGCGATGGACGTCGAGCTCGGCGGCTGGAGCTTCGGCGCCCAGTTCGGCGATCTGGACAACGACGGCTTCCAGGACCTCTTCCTGACCAACGGCTACGTCTCCGACGATCCCGAGGGGGATTACTGGTACGACATGGCCAAGGTGGCCGGCGGCAACCGGCGCATCATCGAGGACGCCGCCAACTGGCCGGCCATGGACGGCCGCAGCCTCTCGGGCTTCCAGCGCAAGCGGGTCTGGCAGAACAGCGGCGCCGGCCGCTTCATCGACGTGGCCGCCCAGGTCGGCGTGACCCAAACCCACGACGGCCGGGCGGTGGCCCTGGCCGACTACGACAACGACGGCAGCCTGGACGTCCTGGCCGCCCACCAGCGCGGCCCGCTGCTGCTCTACCGCAATCGGGTGGCGCCCGGCCGCAATTGGATCCAGCTGGAGCTCGAGGGCCGCCAGAGCAACCGCGATGCCTACGGTGCCAGCGTGGTGGTCCACTTCGACGGCATGAGCCAGCGTCAGGAGCTGGTCTCGGCCAGCGGCTTCTGCGCCCAGAACCAGCACCGCCTGCACTTCGGGCTGGGCGAGGCCGAACGGGTCGATCGGGTCGAGATCCGCTGGCCCTCCGGCCAGGGGCAGGTCCTGGAAGATCTGGAGGCCGGCCAGCTGCACCACATCGTCGAGCCCGAGGGAGGGGCCAACTCATGAGCCTGCCGCGCCCCAAGCTCGATCCGCGCTTCCTGCCGCCCATCCTGATCACGTTGATCCTGGCCGGCGGCCACGCCGCGCTGGGCATCCTCGAGAGCCCCTGGCATACCGGCCTGGCCATCCTGACCGCCATCGCCTTCGAGATGGCGCTCTCCCGGCTGGTCCTGGGCAAGTGGCCCCATCTGGCCAGCGCCTACATCACCGGCATCAGCGTCGGCATCCTCATCCGCTCGCCCTACTTCTGGCCCTACGCGCTGTGCAGCGCGCTCTCGATCACCTCCAAGTACGCCATCCGCTACCGCGGGCACCTCTTCAACCCCTCCAACTTGGGCGTGGTGATGATGCTGCTGCTCGCACCTGGCGCGGTAGCCAGCCTGAGCTTCCAATGGGGCAACGAGCTGGCCCTGATGCTGCCCATCTGGACCGTCGGCCTCCTCGTGCTATACCGCCTGAAGCGCCTGCACGTCACCTTGACCTACGTGGCGGCCTTTGTTGCCTTTGCCTACCTGCGCAGCCTGAGCACCGGCGACCCCTTCCTGGCCGAGGTCTCGCCGATCACGGGCCCGATGTACCAACTCTTCGCCCTCTTCATGGTCACCGATCCGCGCACCACGGTCTCGACGCGGCGCGGGCGCATGGGCGTGGTGGTCCTGGTGGCCCTGGCCGAGCACATCCTGCGCCTGGTCCAGAACCTGCACGCACCCTACATCGCGCTCTTCTTGGTCGGCCCCTCGGCCCTGCTCTTCGAGCGCGCCCGCAAGCCGGCCCAGCCCGAGTCGAGCCGGGTCCCCAGCCGGCCCCATGCGCCGGCCGAGCCCCAGCCCGACGCGACGATGGCGCCCAGCGAGGGCTGAGGACTCCACGGTCAACCGCCGAAGGCAGCCCGCCAGGACGACGATGCACCGCAACGCACGGCTGGCCGTCGGCGCGGCCTTGATCACGAGCCTGATGCTGGGCAGCACGATGCGCTGGATCCTGGCTGGCCGCCTGGACCCGGGCTGGGACTTCGGACATCTCCGGCACGCCCATTCGCATCTGGGCTTCTACGGACTCCTCCTCCCGCTGGCCTGGCTGGCATGGAGGCAGGCCGGCCAGGCGCTGCCCCACCCGATCTTACTCTGGACCTACGCCTTGGCGACACTCCTGGCCTTCCTTGGCTTCTTGCGCGAAGGCTACGGGCCGGCAGCGATCGTCGGCAGCAGCCTGGTGGCCGCGATCTGGCTGCTCTCGGCCTGGCCCCTGCGCCGCCGGTGGTCCGATCCGAACGATCCCCTGGCCATGGTGCTTCCGGGCATCCTCGCCGCGGAGGCCTGCGTACCGCCCATCGCCATGTTTCTGCGCACTTCCCCGGTGATGGGCCAGGCCTTCGTGACCACCTTCCTGACCCTCTTGCTCCTTGCCGTGGCGATACCATCGGCCATGGCCGCGCGCGACCTGCGCGCCCCCTGGTCGGCGCTCTTGATCGGCGCCTTGGCCGGCTCGGCTTCCTTCGCGCTCTGGCCCAGTCCCTGGATGCGTCTGGGCTTGGCGCTCTACGCCCTGCTGCTGGCCCGCGCCGCCTGGCGTGATGAGCGAATCGGCCACCTTCGCACGACCTGGTTCTTGACCTCGGCCGGTTTGCTGGCCGTCGCGGCGGGTGCCCTGCCCACGACGCGCCCCGTGGTCATCGGCGCCATCCACTTCCTGGTGCTCGGCCCTGTCCTCGGCAGCCTGGCCCCCGGCTGGTTGCCCCGGCGCATACCCGCATGGTCCTGGTGGCTCGAGCTCGCCGGCGTACTCCTCTTGAGCCTGCCATTGGTCGCCCAAGGGCTAGGAGCCGGCCCGTGGACCTTGGATGCCTCGGCAATCGGCGGCAGCTGGGTCTTGCTGTGGTGGATTGCAGCCTGCGGCTACGCGGGTCGGCGTTCCTCTCCTTCCAGTGCGCGAACCGGCTCGGCAGGCCGTCCACGGCGGACATGACCGTGAACATCTCGAACGGGATGCCCGTCGCGCGGCAGATGATGTCGTAATAGAGTTCGGCCTGGGCGATCATCGGTCCGGGTGGGTGACCGATGGCCCTTCATTCACATCTGGCTCGAGCTTCTGTTTCGTCGAAGAACCGGATACGATTTTGCGCGAGGGATGCCTCGAGAGGAGCATTGCGAAATGATGCCGACCTGGGTTTCGACGTCGCGCCGCCATACCGGAAGCCGCCTCGTGATTTCCTTCAGCGTGCTGGCGATCATGGCCGCCACCGCCTTGGGCGAGCCGGCCAAGTCCGCCGTTTCGCCGCTTGCCGATGCGCAGGCTCGACCCGCGGTCCCCGGTCAAGCCGCGCCAGGCCAGCTCCGGGGCACGTGGACCCGCCACGCCTGCGCCTCCTGCGCCCTCTCCCTGGCCGCTGATGGCCAGTCCGTCTGGAGCGGCTCGGTCAGCGGCGGCGTCGCCCGCTGGTCACCGGAGGGGGATCTCCTCGAACGTTGGACGCGTGAGGATGGCCTGAGCGGAGACTCCGTATTCGGCATCGCCACGGCCGGCGACGGGACGGTCTGGGCGACCACGGGCTGGCGCAGCACACTGGCCACCGATCCGGAAGGTCTGTCGGTCTACCGGCCCGGTGAGGGCTGGACGGAGGTGCCTATACCCGACTGGATCGGACCGCTTATTTTCCGTCCCATCGCGGCCGATTCGGGAGGCTTGTGGCTGCCGGACCTTCCATCGGGACTGATCCGATACTCCGAGGGCCGTTGGTCGCGCATCACGTCCAGCGATGCGCCGCTGCCCAGCGACCGGGTCCGCGATCTCGCGGTCGCCGCAGATGGCGCGCTCTGGCTGGCGACGGGCGCGGGTCTTGCGCGGCGGGATCCGGCAGGTGCGTGGGCGAATATGGACTGGCCGACCGACGTCCCCGCACGCGGGGCCAGCAGGCTGCACATCCAGCCCGACGGCCAGATCTGGCTGAGCCTGATCGACGTCCAGTCTTCCCAGACCCGCCTCGAGGGCGTTCTGCACTTCGATGGACGGCGGTGGATCCACCATCCGGCCGGCTCCGGCATGGCCTCGGGCGAGATTCGCAGCATCACATCGACTGGCGATGGCCGAATCTGGATGTCCCATGCGCGCGGCGGTCCGAGCGCCGACGCGCAGCTGAGCGTTTGGGACGGCGCTCGGTGGGATGTCCTGGACCGATCGGATGGACTCACCCTCTCCCCGAGCACCCAACTCGTCACGGCCCCCGACGGCCGCCTGTGGCTCTCGGCCTTCAGCTCGAGCATGCAGCGCCAGGACGATGACGGCTGGCGCGTGGTGCAAGCCGCCCAGGGGCCGCATGCGCTCGCGACCTTCGACATCGAGCCCTTCGGCGATCGCCAATGGTTCGGGCACTCCCTTCTCGAGTCCGGTGCCGAGCGCTACATCTCGCTGCGGAACGACAGTCGTTGGATCGACTTCTCTGCCGGGCAGGGCCTGCCGAGCGTCGAGTCGAGCTTCAGTTTCGGCAGCGCGGATGGTGCCGTGGATTCGCGAGGTCGCTATTGGCGTGCGCTCGGAGGCTTGACCGACCCCAAGATGCTCCTGCGCTTCGATGGCGGCGTAGCCAGCGTCTTCGGCCGTGACGATGGCCTGCCCGACGAGGTCGTGCACGACATGGCCACCAGCGCGGATGGCTCGGTCTGGGCGGTCTTCGAGTCGAGCCTCCATCGATTCGACGGCCAGCGCTGGAACGAAGTGGACATCGACGACTTGCCCTCGCGACGACTCTTCTCCGTAGCACCGGTCGTCGAGTTGTTGGGGCCCGTCGACGGTACGATGATCGTGGTGGGCGGCGAGAACTTCGTCGCGAGGCTCGTCGAGGATCGTTGGACGGTTCATCGAGCAGGCTCGGAGACCGGCCTCCCGGCCGGCCTCGTCGTCGACAGCGTTTCGTTCTTCCCCGGCTCGACTTGGATCGTGACCGAGTCGGGCGCGGTCGCCGAGCTCGGCGCGGACCGGTGGATGGCCTGGACCCCGGACGAGGTGGCGGGCGGGGAGGCGAGCGCGGACATGTTCGCGACATCGATAGAACTCGGGCCGCCGGGCAGGGCTTGGGTCGGATGGACCGGCGCCTTACCGGATCAGCCGGCTGCGTCCTGGTTCGATGGTCTGCGCTGGCATCCCATCCGCGTCGCCGACGGCCTGCCGGACGAGAACATCCTTGACATCGCGAAGGCACCGGGCTGCCAGATGTGGCTTGCCGGCCTCACCGCTGTCGGAGTCTTCCGGCCCGACGGCGGTTGTGCCAGCGGATCCCAGATACCGACGCCCGTGCCGAGCACGCCCCCTGGGGAAGCCTGCGTCTGTTCGGTGGCCCACCGGGTGGCGCCGGCATCGCGCTTGAACGCGGCCTTGGCCGATCCTCACGCGATCGCAGGCTTCGGGCAGCCCCGGGACTCCGGCAAGCCGGTCGGGCCCTTCAATCCGCGGCGGGAGTGCCTGAGCATCCGCAGCCCCGGTCAAGCCTATCATCCGATCTACAACGGCTTGGCCTGGAAGGCCGGCTGTCCCTGATCCCAGCGGTTGTGACGCAATCCACCTTCCGACTTCCCCGTGGCGTCCGGCCTCCTGCCTCAGCGCTCCTCGAGCGGCGGGACCGGGCGCCGGGTGGGACCGGTGTAGATTTGGCGGGGGCGGTTGATGCGGCTGGTCGGGTCGGCATTCATCTCCTTCCAGTGCGCGATCCAGCCCGGCAAGCGGCCCAGGGCGAACATGACCGTGAACATCTTGAGCGGGATGCCCATCGAGCGGCAGATGATGCCGCTGTAGAAGTCGACGTTGGGGTAGAGCTTGCGCTCGACGAAGTACTCGTCCTCCAGGGCGATGCGCTCTAGGTTGCGCGCGATGTCCAAGAGCGGATCCTCGACGCCCAGCTCGGAAAGCAGGCGGTCGGCGGCGCCCTTGAGCAGGCGGGCGCGCGGGTCGAAGTTCTTGTAGACCCGGTGGCCGAAGCCCATCAGGCGGAAGCCCGACTCGCGGTCCTTGGCTAGGTTCAGGTACTTGCGGTAGTCGGCGCCGTCGTCGGCGATGGTCTGTAGCATCTCGATGACCTTCTGGTTGGCCCCGCCGTGCAAGGGGCCCCAGAGGGCAGAGATGCCGGCCGACACCGAGGCGAAGAGGTTGGCGCCGCTGGAGCCGACCATGCGCACGGTCGAGGTGCTGCAGTTCTGCTCGTGATCGGCGTGCAGGATCAAGAGCAGGTTCAAGGCATCCGACATGGCCGGCGAGACCGTATAGGGCTCGGTCGGCACCGAGAACATCATGTGCAGGAAGTCGGCCGCGTATCCCAAATCGTTGCGCGGATAGACGAAGGGTTGGCCGATGGACTTCTTGTAGGAGAAGGCGGCCAGGGTCTTGGTCTTGGAGAGCAGGCGCAGGATGTTGCGATCGAGGTCGTCGTCGGTCGCGACATCCGGATAGTAGGCCGAGAGCGAGCCAACCATGGCCGAGAGGATGACCATCGGATGGGCCGCCGGCGTGTAGCCCTCGAAGAACTTCTTCATGTCTTCGTGGATCAGGGCATAGCGCCGCAGCCCGTCACGGAAGCGCTTGAGCTTGTCGGGCGTGGGCAGCTCGCCCCAGATCAAGAGGTTGCAGACCTCGGCAAAGTGGCAGTTCGATGCCAAGTCCTCGATGTCGTAGCCACGGTAGCGCAGAATTCCCTGCTCGCCGTCGACGAAGGTGATGCCGCTCTGGCAAGCGCCGGTGTTACCGTAGCCGGGGTCGAGGGTGATGGCACCGCTCGCGGCGCGCAGGCCGGTAATGTCCACCCCGAGCTCGCCTTCGCTGCCCTCGACGATGGGCAGCTCGTATTCTTGGTCCATCAGGCTCAATCGGGCCGTGCTCATCCCCTGCTCCTTCTGCCTCGCGCTCGCATGTGACCGGATCCGTCCGAAGCGCAGGCCGCGCCTGGAATCAGCCCGCCTGCCGCCGGCCCGATCCTAGCACAAGCCGGCCCGAGGGTGTATGGCCCTGCACTGCATCCGCGTCCCGAACCGAGTCCGGTCCCGCGGTCGGGCGCCCGACCTGCAATCCGTCGCTCAGGGGGCGGAGGCACCGAGTTCGAGCACCGCCTCGATCACCCGCTCCGGCGCGAAGAGCATGATGTAGGCATCGCTCTCGGCTACCTCGACCAGCCGGCCCCGACTGGAGAGCTGAGCCAGCTCCGCCTGCAGCGCGCGCTCGCGCTCGCTCACTTCCTGGCCGGCCGACAGCACGATCAAGGGCAAGTCGCCTAGCGAGCCGGCTTGGCGGGCAGCGTCGAAGCTGGCCGGCCAGACCGAAGCCTCGGCGTAGGCCGTGCGAAAGAAACCGGTGCGCACGAAGGCCGCTTCCAATTCGGCCTTGGCCTCTGCCGGCAATGGCGCCAGGCGGGTCCGCTCGTCGTAGTCGGCCATCAGGAGCGGGCGCGCCAGACGGGTCAGGCCCAGCATCTCCAGGTAGCCCAGGCACCGCAAGTGCTCGATGCGCTCGTCCCAATATTCGCGCTCGTCGGCGGTCATGCGATCCACCCGATCCGGATGCATGCCCTGCACAAGCACCATGCCCTGCACCCGATCGGGATGCTCGGCCTGGAAGATCCGTGCCACCAGCGCGCCCCATTCATGGGCCACCAGGATCAGGGGGCCCTCGATCTCGGCCTCGATCAGCAGTTGGTCCAGCTCGTCGGCCAGCCGCGTCGCGCTGCGCGGGTTGGGGCCGCGCTCGCTCCAAGCGTAGCCGGCTCGATCATACGTACAGCTGCGCAGCACCTGCGCCAGCTCGGGTTGCACCAGGCGCCAGTCGATGCTGGTGCGCGGCAGGCCGGATAGGAAGACGACGGTCGGCGAGCCTTCCCCACGGCAGTCGATGTGGTGCCACTGGTCGCCGACCTCCAAGCGCTCGCCCGGAGGAGGAAGGCGCCGGGCGTCGGCCAGGCTGGCCGCGCGCTGGTAGAGCAGGCTGCCGAGCAGGATGGCCTGCAGGGCGATGATGAGCATCAGAAATCGTCGCATGCCCCGATTATAGCCCCGGCCTCTTCTCGTGCACCGATCCCGATCCCCGCAGCCGATCGGGATCGGGTTGGCGGTCGTCCCGCGGCGGTCGACATAGAACGGGGAAGTTGCAGCCGGGAGCCGCGCGGTTCAAAATTGACGGTCCATGAGGCAGCGCGCGCAACGAAACTCCCCTCATCAGACGGTCGGCTCCTCCAACGGGCCGGCCCGCTGGCTTCTGGCAGCCGCGGTCGTGCTGCTCTTCCTCTTGGCCTTCGAGCCGGCCGGCGACCCCTCCGACCCCAGCGGCCGCCTGATGCCCTGGCTGCCGGAGACGGTCGAACGCTGGCGCGGTTCCATCGAGCGCTCGGCCCGCGAGCACGGTGTCCATCCGGCGCTGGTCGCCTCGCAGATGCTGATCGAGAGCGGCGGCAACCCCTACGCGCTCAGCCACCGGGGCGCGGTGGGCCTGATGCAGGTGATGCCGGCCACGGCCGCCGACATCGCCCGCCAGCGGGGCATCGAGCGCTACGACCTCTGGAATCCGGAGACCAACATCGACTTCGGGACCTGGTACCTGGCCCGGCAGATCGAGCTCTTCGGCACGGCCGACCTGGCCAGCGCGGCCTACAACGGCGGGCCCGGCACGGTCCTGGCCTGGCGAGACGATGGCCAGGCCCTGCCCGAGGAGACCCTGCGCGCTCGGCATTACGTCGGCGGCATGTGGCGCGAGCGCCACTCGGCCCGCTCGCCGATCTACGAGGATTGGCTGGCCCGCTACGGCGCCGGCCTGGTGGCCGAGGCGCGCAGCGTGCAAGCCGCCGGGCTCGAGCTCGAGTAGGAAATCAGCTCGACTGGCGCCAGTCGCTGGCCCGATCCAGGGTCTCGACCTCTTCTGGAGCCAGCTGGAGCTCCAAGGCCGGCAGCAGGCTCTCCAGCTGCGCGGTCGAGTTGGCGCCGATGATGGGCGCGGTGATGGTCGGGCGTGCCAGGAGCCAGGCCAAAGCGACCTGGGCCGGTTCGGCCTCGTGCGCCTGGCAGATGGTATCCATCGTCTCGAGCAAGGCCATGTTGCGCTCGTTCATATAACGCTCTTCGATGCGCTCAGCGCGCGCGCTGTCCGGCAGGCGCTCGTCGGCGCGGTACTTGCCGGTCAAGAAGCCCCCTGCCAGCGGGCTGTAGGGGATGACGCCAAGGCCCTCCTGGCGACACAATCCTTCGAGCTCGCGTTCGTACTCGGCGCGGTGGACCAGGTTGTAATGCGGTTGGACGGCATCGTAGCGCACCCGGTGCTCGCGGCCCGAGGCCCAGAGCGACTCCATCACCCGCCAGGCGGGGTAGTTGGAGCAGCCGATGTAGCGCACCTTGCCGCTGCTCACCAAATCGTCGAAGGCGCGCAGGGTCTCCTCGATGGGGCAGTCTTCGTCCAGCCAGTGGGCTTGGTAGAGGTCGATGTGGTCGGTCTCCAGCCGGCGCAGCGAGTCCTCGACCGCCCGCAGGACGTGGGCCCGCGAGAGGCCCTCGCCGTTGGGACCGTCCCACATCCGCCCGCGGACCTTGGTGGCCAGAACCACGTCCTGGCGCCGCCCTCGCACCCGCATCCAGGTGCCGATGATCCGCTCCGAGACGCCGCCCTCGTTGCCCTCGACCCAACGTGAGTAGACGTCGGCGGTGTCGATCAGGCTGCCGCCGGCATCCACGAAGGCGTCCAGCACCTCGAAGGAGGTGTCGCGGTCTGCCGTCCAGCCGAACTGCATGCTGCCCAAACAGAGGCGCGAGACCTCCAGGCCGGTGCGTCCGAGGCGGGTGGTCTGCATGCAGGGCTCCTTGTGGTGAGGCGGGTCCGGGCGGTCGGTCGTCGAGCGTCCCTGCTGATGATATGGGCTTTGCCACGCCGCCCAAATCCCCGCGGCGGACGGGCGAGATCGTGGTTTCGAGGTTTGATCCACCCTCGGATCGAAGATACCATTTGGTAGACGATCCGCGACCGAACGAGGAGCCTGCCGCATGCCGAGTCCAGAGGACCGCGCCCGCGTACCCGAGGAGCTGGAGCGCTTGGGCGGACTGCGCCCCGGCGTGGCCCGCGAGGTCGCGCGTCGTACCGGCGTGCCCGAGGCCGACATCTACGGGGTGGGCAGCTTCTTCCACCTCCTCTCCGACCCCGACGTGGACGTCCGCGTCTGCCAGGGCCTCTCCTGCCGGCTGGAAGGCGCCGAGGCCCTGCTCGAATCGGCCCGCGAGGCCGGCCTGCGCGCCGAGGGCTGCCAATGCCTGGCCGCCTGCGACCGGCCGCCGGCCCTGCTGCGCAAGCGCCGCGTCCTGCCGGCCGTCACGCCGGCCGAGCTCGAGGCGGCAGGCGGCGACCCGGCCGCCATTCACGCCGCCGGCGCGCCGGGCGACCAGTGGACCGGCGACATCGGGCCGGATCGCGACGATCCGGAGAGCCTGGTCTTCAACATGCTCGGCCAGCCCGACTACTCGGGTGCGGCCTTCGATCGGGCGCTGGCGATGGGCCCCGAGGCCCTCTTCGACGCGCTGGAGACCTCCGGCCTGCAAGGCCGCGGCGGGGCTGGCTTCCCGGCCCACATCAAGTGGCGCGGCGTGGCCGGCCAGGCCGAGAGCACCCGCTACGTCATCCTCAACGCCGACGAGGGCGAGCCGGGTACCTTCAAGGACCGCGAGCTGCTCTTGCGCCGACCCGATCTGGTCATCGAGGGCCTGGCCATCGCCGCCCGCGCGGTGGGCGCCAGCGAAGTCTACCTCTACCTGCGCGGCGAGTTCGAGATCCCCTGGGAGGCCACCGAGCGGGCCATCGCGGCCTTTGCCGAGGCCGGCCGCTTCGAAGGCCTCCACTTTCACATGCATGCCGGCCACGGCGCTTACATCTGCGGCGAGGAGACGGCCCTGATGGAGGCCCTGGAAGGCAAGCGCGGCATGCCCCGGCTCAAGCCGCCCTTCCCGACCGAAGCGGGGCTCTGGGGCAAGCCGACCCTCATCCACAACGTCGAGACCATCGCCTGCCTGCCGGCCATCGTGCGCCGCGGCGGCGACTGGTTCCGCCAGTTGGGGCGCACCGGCGCCGGCAGCAAGCTCTACTGCGTCAGCGGCCACGTGGCCCGGCCGGGCGTCTACGAGTTGCCTCTGGGCGTCACCCTCGACGAGCTGGTCGAGACCGCCGGCGGCTATACGGGCGAGCTGCAAGCCTTCTCGCCCGGCGGCGCCAGCTCGGGCTTCTTACCGGCCGACAAGCGCGACGTGCCGCTGGACTTCAAGGCCTTGGCCGACGAGGGCTCGATGCTCGGCTCGGCCGGCGTGGTCGTGCTGGACGAGCGCGTCGACATGGCCTGGGCCGTCGAGCAGCAGCTGCGCTTCTTCGAGGCCGAGAGCTGCGGCCAATGCGCCCCCTGCCGCATCGGCACGCGCTACCTGCGCGAGAGCCTGGGGCGGCACATGCAAGCGGCCCGCGGAGATGCCACCGACGCGGCGCCCGACGAGCACCTGGCCCAAGTGGCCGAGGTGGCCTGGCAGATGAACGAAGGATCGATCTGCGGTCTGGGCCAAGCCGCCGCCCTGCCGCTGACCACCGCCTTGAAGCATTTTCCGGAGGCCTTCGGGGCCGCCGAGACCCACAATGGACAGGAGCGCTGACGATGAGCCAGACGATGCGCCTGACCCTCAACGGCCGCGAGGTCGCTTTCCGACCCGGCGAGACCATCCTCGAGGTGGCCCAGCGCGCGGGCGCTTACATCCCCACGCTCTGCCACGATCCGCGCCTGGATCCGGCCGGCGCTTGCCGCACCTGTCTGGTCGAGGTGGAGGGCTGGCGGCGCATGCCGCCGGCCTGCGCCACGCCGGCCGCCAGCGGCATGGTGGTGACCAGCGAGAACGAGCGCATCGAGCGCCATCGCAAGAGCTTGATGGCGCTCTACCTGGCCGACCACCCGGAGGGCTTCGTCGGCTCGGAGCTGGGCGCGCCGGACCAGGTCTACCAGCTGGCCGAGCGCTACGGGGCGCCGGCGGATTGGCCCAAGATGGACAACATCCGCGCCGACCGGCCGGGCGACGAGAACCCCTACATCCTCTTCGACGCCACCAAATGCATCGCCTGTGCCCGCTGCACCCGCTACTGCGACGAGGTGGAGGCGGTGCAGGCCATCACCTTGGCCGGCCGCGGCAGCGAGACGACGATCGCCACGGTCGACAACCTGAGCCTGCTGGACACGACCTGCGAGATGTGCGGCGGCTGCATCGACACCTGCCCCACCGGCGCCATGGCCGAGAAGATCCCGCTGGTGATGCAGTCCCCGCCGGAGCGCGACCTGGTCAAGGTGCGCACCACCTGCAACTACTGCGGGGTGGGCTGCCAGATGGACCTGAACGTGGACCCGGCCGGCAACGCCGGCCGCGGCAAGGTGGTCAAGATCACCAGCCCCGAGCCGGGCACGACCACCAACGACGGCAACCTCTGCGTCAAGGGCCGCTTCGCCTATGACTTCATCGACCACGAGGATCGGCTGACGACGCCCTTGGTGCGCGACGAGGCCGGGCAGCTGCGGCCGGCCAGTTGGCCCGAGGCGCTGACCAAGGCGGCCCGGGGCCTGATGGGCGTGGTCGAGCAGCACGGCAAGGACGCGCTGGGCTTCATCAGCTCCTCGCGCTGCACGGTGGAGGAGAACTACCTGGTCCAGAAGCTGGCCCGGGCGGTCTTCGGGACCAACAACGTCCATCAATGCGCCGCCACCTGACACGCCCCCACCGTGGCCGGTCTGGTCACAACGTTTGGGGCGGGCGCGATGACGAACTCCATCGGCGAGATCCGCGACACCGACTTCATGCTGGTGATCGGCAGCAACACCACCGAGGCGCATCCGATCATCGCCATGGAGATGAAGCGCGCCGCGCGGCGCGGCGCCACCCTGGTGGTGGCCGACCCGCGCTCGATCTGGCTGACCTCGATCGCCGACAAGCACCTCAAGCTGCGGCCGGGCACGGACGTCTGGCTGCTCAACGCGATGGCCAACGTCATCGTTACCGAGGAGCTCTACGACGAGGATTTCATCCAGACCAACACCGAGGGCTTCGAGGCGGTGGCCGAGCGGGTGCGCGAGTACACGCCGGAGGATGCCGAGCGCGTCACGGGCGTGCCGGCCGACGAGATCCGCGCGGTCGCGCGCGAGTACGCGGCCACCAAGAAGGCCGGCATCTACTACACCCTCGGCATCACCGAGCACTCCCACGGCACCGACAACGTCTACGCCCTGGCCAACCTGGTCCTGATGACCGGCCACCTGGGCCATCCCAGCTGCGGCATGAACCCCTTGCGCGGCCAGAACAACGTGCAGGGCGCCAACGACGCCGGTGCCACCCCCATCTACTACCCGGGCTACCAACGGGTGGACGATCCCCAGGTGCATGCCAAGTACGAGGCCAGCTGGGGCGTGGCGCTCAGTGACAAGCCGGGCTACAACCTCAACGAGATGATGAAGATCGCCGGCAAGGAGCTCAAGGGCTTCTTCGTGATGGGCGAGGACATCGTCCTGTCCGAGCCCAACGTGGCCAAGCTCGAAGAGGGCCTCAACAACATCGACTTCCTGGTGATGCAGGACATCTACCTCAACGAGACGGCCCGCTTCGCCGACGTCATCCTGCCGGCGGCCTGCTTTGCCGAGAAGGAGGGCGTCTTCACCAACTCCGAGCGCCGCGTGCAGCGCGTGCGCAAGGGCATCGAGCCGCCAGGCGAGGCGCGCGCCGACTGGGAGATCCTGCAAGACCTGGCCAATGCCTGCGGCGGCAGCTGGGACTTCGAGCACCCGGGCCAGGTCTACGCCGAGATGGTGGCCGACGCGCCCAAGTTCTCCGGCATCAGCCACGCGCGCATCGAGACCGAGGGCGGCATCCAGTGGCCCTGCAGCTCGCCGGATGAGCCCGGCACGGTCTACCTGCACGAGCGCGGCATCCTGCGCGGCAAGGGGCTCTTCACCCCGGTCGACTACCGCCCCTCGGCCGAGAGCGAGGACTCGGACTACCCGCTGCTGCTCTCGACCGGCCGCACCCTCTACCACTACAACTCGGCCACCCAGACCCGACGCGAGCAGGGCGCCCGCCTCAAGCAGCCCGAGGCCTATATCGAGCTGCACCCCAAGGACGCCGGCCGGCGCGGCATCGAGGACGGCGACCTGGTCGAGGTCTACACCCGCCGCGGCGCCATCCACTGCCGCGCCATGGTCTCCCGCCAGGTTCGCAAGGGCTGCATCTGGATGCCCTTCCACTTCGCCGAGGCCCGTGCCAACCTGCTGACCAACGATGTCGGCGACGCGGTCACCGGCACGGCCGAGTACAAGGTCTGCGCGGCAGAGGTGCGGCGCCTGGAGCCGGCCGAGTCGCAGGCGGCCGAAGCGGTGCCGGTGGTCTTCCGCGGCAGCTACTACGCGGTGGACGGGCCGGGGCCGGGGGCGGTGGACGAGGCGGAGCTGGCTCCGGCGCCGGCGGAGGCCGTGGCCGGCGACACGGGGGACTAGATCGGTCGTCCGGGAGACCGGGCCATCTCCGATCCCGCGAGTGCTCCCGGTCTCCCGAACCTCGAACTAGGATTACACCATGTCGGATCCGAAAGCCGATCTGCACCGCTACCTTCGCGCCGGGCGCGAGGCGATCCTCTGGAAGCTCGAGGGGCTCTCGGAGTACGACCAGCGGCGTCCCATCGTGCCGACCGGTACGAATCTGCTCGGCCTGGTCAAGCACCTGGCCTCGGTGGAGCTGGGCTACTTCGGCGACTGCTTCGATCGGCCGCACGGTGAATCGCTGCCCTGGTTCGACGCGGACGCCGAGCCGAATGCCGACATGTGGGCGATACAGGAGGAGTCCCGCGAGGACATCCTCGGGCTCTACGAGCGGGCCGCCGCCCATTCGGATGCCACGATCGAGGCGCTCGACCTCGATTCGCTCGGCCGGGTGCCCTGGTGGCCGCCGGATGTCGCCGAGGTGACCTTGCATCGGGTCCTCATCCACATGGCGACCGAGACGCACCGCCATGCCGGTCACGCCGACATCCTTCGCGAGCTGATCGACGGCTCGGTCGGCCTGCGGCCCGATGTCTCGAACCTCCCCGAGGTCGACGCCGACTGGTGGGCCGGGTATCGGGAGCGCTTGGAGCGGACTGCCCGGCGCTTCCGGTAGCCATTCGGCGTGGACGCGCCAGCCCTAAGTGCAACCACACAAGTACTGCGGGATTCGAGCACAGCTGCATCCGTGCAGACGCCCCGCTGTTCCTCGGCAATGGCGCTGCCATTCCCTCGTCACATCGAGCCGTCTGCACGGCGCATCTGCACTCTCGGTCCACACAGAACTTGTGTGGTTGCACTTAGGGACGCCGGGATCGCCGGGTTCGAGGATCAACACCCGGCCCGACGACCTACCACCCCTGCGCGGCCTCGAGCACTCCGCGGCTGGCCATTCGCTTGCGGAGTCTCCAGACCAGCCAGCCGACGGCAACCGCCATTAGCCAGACGCTGCCGGTCAGCTTCCACACACCGTACTGCCCGGCGTCCACGAGATGGGGCCGATAGCGTCCTCCGGGCGCAGCCTCGATGGCGATCGTGTCGCCGGCGCGGACGTAGCCCTCGTAGAGGTTGATGCCCCGGAGCTCGATGCGCTCGCCCGTCTCCACCAGCTCGACGTCGGCCACGTAGAAGGTCATGGTGGACTCCGACGTGTAATGCGTCTCGCTGACCCTGCGCGTCTCCAGCACCAGGCCTTGAACCACCTCGCCATGCAGCCTGTACCAAGCATCCGCGGCGAAGTATCCGACGGTGGGAAAGGGCAAGGCGATGGCGCAGATGGTGCAGATGAACAGGACGACGTCCGAGTTGCGGGCGAAGAGACCGAGGAGGCGACGGCTCATCATGGGCTACTCGATGCCTCGGCCTTCGAGCGCTCTGCATCCATCAAGACGCGGTTGTTGTACGGCACACATGACCTCGTTGGGAACTGGATCATCCCAGATGATGCCACCATCCGCGACGCTCGTGCCTCGTTGGAGTCGCAGGACTTCCCTAGTGCACCGCCGCAGTGAATCCTAGGGGCTCGACCGCCGCTGCATCCGCTCCAGCGGCCCGCTGCTCCTCGGCAATGGCGCTGCCATTCCCTCGTCGCATCGAACCACTGGAGCGGCGCATCGACGGTCTCGCTACCCCTAGCATGCACTGCGACGGTGCACCAGGACGCGACTCGCAATAGCTGCCGCCCAGCCGGCAGCCTCACACCAGCGGCTCGCCCCGGGCCGCCCGCTCGACGATCTGCTCGATGCGCCGCTTGCGCGTGTCCGGACGTTTTGCGGTCTTGATGTGGTAGAGCGCGAGCTTGCGGTCGGAAGCTTTGGTGTCGTCCCAATTGGATCGGGCCGCTGGCGAGGCGTCCAGGGCCTGGGCCAGATCGTCCGGCTCGATGAGCGCGTCGATGTCGTCGAGGAAGATCCAGCTGCCGTCGGCCTTTGCGGCATCGATCAGTCGCTGTCCGGCTGGGGTCATCAGGCCCTTCTGCTGCAGCTCGGCCACGTGCTGCTTGTTGAGCGCGCTCCAGATGCTGCCGGGTTTGCGTGGCGAGAGGTGTCGCTTGACACGGTCCTCGTCGATGCGTCGCGTGCGGCCGTCGATCCAGCCGAAGCATAGGGCCTCCTGCACGATCTCGGGCCAGGCCACGTAGCGATCGGCGCAGTGCTTCTTGTAGGTCACCACCCAGGCGCCTTCGGCCTGGTGGTGGTTCGCTTCGAGCCATGCCCGCCAATCGCCGCGGCTCGTGATCTCGACATGGGGTAGTTCGTCGATCTTGCTCATCGACCGAAGACCAGGAATGGAAGCCAGATCGGCGTCTCGGGAAGTTGGGGCGAGGGTGAAGCCGTTTCCGAGCCGCCTGGAGTCCCCGGCGTGACCGCCTGCGTTGCGGTCGACGATGGCAGGGGCGTCGGCGTCGGCGACGAGCCGAGGTGTTGGAGCAGCCACAGGCGGTCGTCCTCGTTCACCTCGCCGTCCGGCCAGACGTCCAGTCGACCGTTCCAAGCAGGACTCGAGCGGAGGCTGCCCAAGCCGGCCTCGAGGAGCTCGAGATCGTCACGATCGACATCCAAATCGCCATCGAGATCGAAGGCGTTCGCGCCGGCGAAGACCGGAAAGGTGTTGAGCGTCGGGGACTGCGATCCGATGCCGACGTCCTCCGCCACGATGGCCAGCGGTTGGTTGCTGGTGATGCGCACGTCCGCCAGCTCGCCCGCTTCGAGGCACCACTCGCGGATCCGGAAGTTCATGCTCTCGGCCGGTGGGATGATGAAGGCTTGGCAGTTGAGGGGCAGCAGCTCGCCCTGGGCGTCCGTGAAGCGCAGGCCGGCCGTGGCGCAGAAGGGCCCGACGTTCTGGAGGGCCAGGATCGTCGTTTGCCCATCCCGATCCGAATAGACCCTGGGTACCGCGTAGACATACCCATCACCGGCTTCGCCCGCGCGCGAATGCACGGACTCGGCGCGCGCGATAGCCGCGTAGTCGCTCGTCACGCCGGTGACATCGGCCTCTGGCCAGGCGCAGTCGCGGCTCGCGCGCCCCGAGATCGGGCCGCCGTAGACCCTCGCCAGGGGTAGCCCGCCGAACCGACGCCCCTCGCGGAAGGCCGTGCGAAAGGCGCGGAGGTCGGCCGCGCTGCTCGTGGCCCGAACCGATTCGCAGAGCGCTTCGGAGGCGGGCCGCGGGTCACCGGGTCGGATGCCCAATTCGTCGAGGCTGGTCGTGGTCAGCGAGTAGAGGTCGACCGTATGGACCTCCTCCAGCTGCGAGGCGGAAATGGTCCATTGGCCATTCGGCGCCAAGATCCCGGAACAGGCGATCGAGATCGGCATGGCCTGTTCGGGCGGGCAGTTGCTGAAGGCAGCCTGAGCGATGACCAGCACCTGGATGCTCTTGACGCCGTCGTTGCGGACCTCGAGTCCGACGCGGCAGCTGCCCTCGCGCGGGTTGGGCGGATTGGCCGTCGGATCGCCGGGGAGCGACTCGACGTGGCTCGCCAGCGGAAGGTGCAGCTCGGCCAAGTGCGCCTGCATCGGGCTGCCCTCCGGCGGGCGTGGCCCCCTCGGGAGGGCGGGCTCCTGCGGGCATCGAGGGGGTCGCTGCAACCAGCCCGCGAGCCACCTGCCCAATGCAGCATCTGCCGGCCGGCCCGCCCTTGCGCCCAACGCGTCTCCGCTGAGCCCGGCGCCTCGCTCGGGACCGGTCCGCTCGATCGCGACAGCCGCGAGTCCGAGCTCGCTGCCGTCGGCGTGACTCCAATCGGTGGCGCTGACCAACGCGTGGCCGGTGAAGCCATTCGGCAGGGCCGTCAGGTCTCGCAGGTCCAGGCTCGCACTCGCGCCCGCTTCGAGAGCCAGACAGATCGAGTCCACCAGGCCGTTGGCATCGAAGACCATCACGGCCATCTCGGTACGACCCTCCGCGATGGCCGCGTTGCCGATCACGATCTCCGAGACGAGGCGCTGGATGTCGGGCGACTCGTAGATCGCTGGAAAGGCCAGTAGGCCGACTCCGTCGCCACGCCGCGGATCGGGAAGCAGGGCCTGCTTGAACAGCGATCCGCTGCCGGCCTCGTCGATGCGAAGAAGCTCCGCATGGATCGGCGGTGCATCCTGCTGCGGTCGTCCCGCGCGATCCGGCGAGCCGATGAACACAGACTCCGCGCGGCTCTCGAGGACGACCATGCCCTGTCGCGGCCGGCCCGGTCCTGGATCGAGGCGAGCTTCGATGCGCTGCGCCCCGCCCGCGCAGATCTCTGCCGATCGCCTGTCCAGGACCGCACCCGATGCATCGAGGACGGTCAGGCTGACTTGGGACGGGCGATCGGGGTCCAGATTGCGCACGCTGACGATCGTCCGCACCGAATCGTCACCGAGAAGCGTCGGCAGAACCAATCGGCTCGTAGCCGCGTCCGGTGCTGGCGGCGACGCGATCGGTGATGGCCATCCGGTGCTGCTGGCCAGACCCGACGGGCCGTATTCGTCCAGCATGATGGCCAGCGGCTGATCCGAGGACAGCACGAGGCCGTCCACCGGCAAGTCGCCACCGCAGTCCGCCAGCGGCAGCCGCAGGCTCGCACCTGCCGCGATCTGGATCTGCCGGCAGAGCTCGGGCGCCGCGCAGCTGTCGAAGGACGTTGCGTAGACATCGACGGTTGCGCAAGCCCTTCCTGCGTTCTGGATGATCGCCGTCGACCCATAGAGCTCCGCCGCGGGCGCGGCGCCGTCGACGCGATAGCGATGGGGTGGCGTGGCCTGCCCCGAAGCCGTGATCTCGCTGGCTCCGAGACCTCGATAGCCACTGGTCCAATAGACGGGATCGATTCCGATGATCGTGGAGCAGGAGCGCTGGACGCTCACGGCCACCGGGCCACCGCGCGCCTGCTCCATCGGGATCCCGTCGAACTCGCCCCCGTCTCGGTAGGCGCTTTGGAAGGACCGAAACGTGGCTCGGTCTCCGGCCTCGGCGAGCAGCTGGCAGATCCGGTCTCCGATCAGCCGATCGGTGGCCACCGACGGGTCGATGCTCGAAACCGCCTCGCTGCTGAGGTTGTAGAACGCGGCGCTATCGGACTCGCCGCCAAGTTGGTTCGAGTGGATCGTCCAACCGCGCCCCGGCCGGATGAGGCCGGTGCAGGTAACACGCACCGCGCCCTGCGCATCGCCGCAGTCGGCGTGGCGGGGGAAGGCGACCAGCACGCCCAGGCTCGGGCGGAGGCCCAAGTTTTGCACGCCGATCGTCGCGTAGCAGGATTCCTGCAAGGGGCCCAGGCGCAGGGCCGGAAGCCACACCTCGCCATCGATGGCGGTCCCCGGTGCGGGGTCTGCTTGGCGAGGGGCGGCCGCCACGCGAGCGGTCGCCGTCTGCGATGTCCGGCTCGAGCTGGGGTCGGTCCAGGCTAGCAGGTGGAGCCGTGCGAAGGCGGCGATCGTCATGATGACGAGAAGGCCTGCGTAGGTGCTGGAGCGTGATGCAAAGGGCATGGAACACTTCCTTAGGGGTGTCGCCCGGCACCCCCTCGATGAAGGGAGACGGACTGCGGCTCGACCGCTTGGTACCCGAGTGGCGCCGCCGCGTTCCCTGGATTCGACTCGAGTCCTGCGCCCTATTCGTCCAGCACGTGCCGCAGCCGCTGGAGCGCGCCCTCCGTGCCGGCCACCACCAGGATGTTGCCCGCGCGCAGCGGCTCGAAGACCGGGGGCGGTAGCATCATCTGCTCGCCGCGCGCGATGGCCATGACCAGCGCATCGTGTCGGCTTAGCTGCAGGTCGGCCAAGGTGCGGCCGATCAGCTGGTCGTGCGGGTCGACGTGCAGCTGGCCGAAGTCCAGGTTGCCGGCCCGTGGGAGGAGCCGGTTGAGCACGTCCTCGACCACCGGGTTGGTCACGGACAGCGCCAGGTGCAGGGCGCCCGTGCCGTGGTGGTGCAGCACGTAGTCCGCGCCGGCGTGGTAGAGCTTCTGGATCGACTCGGAGACGTCCGCCCGGGCCGCGATGCGCAGCTTGGGACGGAGGTTGCGCGCACTGAGCACGATCATCAGGTTGACCGCGTCCGAGCCGGTGACCGCGATCAGGGCGCTGGCGCGCTCGATGCCGGCCCGGATCAGCGTATCATCATGCGTCGCGTCGTCCAGGATGAAGAGGTGGCCGGCCTCCAGCACCCAGCTCTCACGCTCGGGATTCAGCTCGACGACCACGAAGGGCAGCGACTCGTGCTCCAGCTCGCTGGCCACCGCGCGGCCCATGCGCCCGAAACCGCAGAGGATGATGTGGCCCTCGAGCTTGTCGATGCGCGACTGCATGCGCTGCCTCCCCAGGTAGGTCCAGAAGTATTCGGCGAAGATCAGCTCGGCCACGCTGGTCACCGCCCAGGCGCCCACGAAGACCGCCGAGAGGATCAGCCCGATGGCGAAGACCTTGATGCCCGGCGCGTCCAAGGGCACCACCTCCTCGTAGCCGACCGTGGAGATGGAGATGACCGTCATCAAGAGGGCGTCGATGGGATTGGCGTCGCCCATCCACATGAAGCCCAGCGTCCCGATGAGCAGGATCGACAGGAGCGCCGCCACCGCCAGCTGCAGCCGGCGGATGGGGTTGCCCAAGTCGGGCCGCGCGCGGGGTGTCATGGCCGGGGATGCTAGGCGAGGCCCCGGCGGCTGGCAAGGCCCGGCCGATCAGCCCTCTTGGCTGCGGATCAACCAGACCGGCACGTGGGCATGCCGAACGATGTTGTCGGCCACGCTGCCGAAGAGCCAGCGGCCGATGCCCGAGCGGCCGTGGGTGGTCATCATGATCAAGTCCACCTCCTCGTCCTCGGCCAGCCTCAAGAGGCCCTCGGCCACCGTGCCGGCCGTCACCACCGCCGCCTCGCAGCGCACCGCCAGGCCCCGCTCACGCAGGGGCTCGGCCAGGCGCTCGAGGTAGTCGCTGACGTGCACCGTCTCCTCGCGCAACAGCGAGGGGATCATGCCGGCGTTCTCCGGGATGACCGTGGTGTAGCCGGGCACCGTCGGCACCCGCGAGAGCAGCAGCTCGGCGCCGGTGGCCTTGGCCAGGCGCGCGGCCGGCTCCAGGGCCGCTGCCGAGAGCTCCGAGCCGTCCAAGGGCACCAGGATGCGGCGCTGGGAGACCGGCTCCGGCTCCTGACTGGCCCGCACCAGGTAGACCGGCGCCGGCGAGGAACGCACCAACTTGTCGGCCACGCTGCCCAAGAGCACGCGCTGCAGGCCGGAGCGGCCGTGGGTGGTCATCACCACCAGGCGGGGCGACTCGGCCTCGATGACGTCGAGCAGGCCGGCGGCCACCGGCACCGAAGGGATATGCCAGTCGACCGACAGGCCGTCGAAGAGCTCGCGGCCGGCCACCTCCTGAAGGTACTCCTCGGTCTGCCCGCGGGCCTCGGCGGCTTCGACCTCGTGCGTGATCCAGATGCCGGCGCTGACCACCGGCACCACCACCGACTCCGGCACGCGGACCAGGGTGACGCCGCAGTCCAGGCTGCGGGCCAGGGCCGCCGCATGCGGTAGGGCCTGTTCGGCCAGCTCGGATCCGTCCAGGGGGACCAGGATCGATGACTTCATGCGCTTCTCCCTAGGTCGAGAGCAGTCTTGCCAGACCGCGGATGCAGAAGATCAGGACGAGGCTCGCCGGCAGGCCGACCCTCCAGCCCGGGCCGCCTGCCAGGCCCTCGAGGACATGCGTGATCCAAGCGTAGACGAAGTAGGACGAGATGCCACCTAGCGCGAAGAGGAGCAGCAGGCGCCGCATGAAGCCCGGCGCCAACTCGTGGCTGCCATCGGCTTCCTCCTCGTGGGTCGACATCTCGTCCACTCTCCTCGCTCGGCTATCCGCCACCGAAGGCGCCCATGTCGCCCGGTGAGACGAAGTTCAAGTCGTAGGTCAGGGCCACCGGACCGTAGGCGATCAGGATGAGCAGGATGGCCACGCCCACCCAGAGCCTCCAGTTGTCCAGGCCCGGCCAGCTGGTCTCCGCGCCGTAGCGGGCTTCGGCCACCGGCATGGGGACCTCGGCGCC
The DNA here is from genome assembly GCA_964549495.1 of uncultured Anaerolineales bacterium. Classification (GTDB taxonomy): domain Bacteria; phylum Chloroflexota; class Anaerolineae; order Epilineales; family Epilineaceae; genus JACKBJ01. Next base: position 29,125 of record CAZJWJ010000062.1, read on the forward strand.
GACCTTGCCCTTGACCAGGGTCATGATCAGCACCACGAAGAAGAGTACGCCCGAGATGAACATGATCGTGCCGCCCACCGCGGTGAGCAGGTGCGACAGCGCCCATTCGGGTAGGTCATAGGTCAGCGCCGAGACCTGGAGCCGGCGCGGCAGGCCTTGCAGACCGCCACGCGACTGGCCGAAGGAAAAGATGAAGACCCCGATCAGCCAGGTCCAGCTCTGCGCCAGGGCCATCTTCCGGCCCCAGAGCTCGCGGCCGAAGAGGTGCGGGATCAGCCAGTAGCTGATGCCGAGGAAGGACAGGGCCACCGCCGTGCCGACCGTCAGGTGGAAGTGGCCCGGCACCCAGGCGGTGTTGTGTACCACCCGATTGACGATGTAGCTGGCGTTCACCAGGCCGCTCAGGCCGCCGACCATGAAGGCGATCATGGCCAAGAGCTGGGCCGTCACGCTGGGGTCGTTCCAGGGCAGGGCGCGGATCCAGCCCAAGAGGCCCTTGCCGCCGCGAGCGCGGCCGGCCGCCTCCAGGCACATCATGACGCTGAAGGCGGTGACCATGCTGGGAAAGAAGACGCCGAAGGTCATCACCAGGTGCAGGGCCTTGATGTCGGCCCGGATGCCCGGATCGGTGTATTGGTGGTGCAGCCCGGTCGGGATGGAGATGACCAGGAAGATCAGGAAGACCAGCCGCACCAGCCCGTCGCTGGGGATGCGGCCGCCGACCTGCTTGGGGATCATCGTGTACCAGGAGACGTAGGCCGGCAGCAGCCAGAAGTAGACGATGGCGTGCCCGCTGAACCAGAAGAGGGTGCGCGAGAGCTGCGGATCGGTCTTGGCCACCAAGCCCAGCGACAGCGGCAGCGCCAGGACCAGGACCTCGAGCGCCAGACCCAGCGAAGCGATGAACCACATCGCGTAGGTGGCGATGCAGGTGAAGGCCTGCAAGGGGATGCGCTCGTTCGGATGCTCGGCCCGCCAGCCGCGATAGCTCAGCCAGATGTCGAAGGCCGTCAGCCAGGTGCTGACCAGCACCAGGGTCGCGCCCAGGTAGAAGAGCGTGCTGGCCTGCAGCGGCAGGTACATCGTGAAGAGCACCGAGGCCTGGTTGGTGATGATGGCCCAGGCGGCCATGACCGAGCCGACCAGGATCAGGAGGAAGGAGCCCTGCACCAAGGGCGAGATGGCCTTGCGCTCCAGCGACTTGTGGTGCACCAGGGTCATCAGACCGTTGGAGAAGGCGAAGGTGAAGACCAGGGCCAGGAGCACCCCGTGGGCGGTCAGTCCCTGGTAGTAGTTCTGCTGGAAGGGCAGGAACTGCCAGAGCGTATTCTCGGGTGTCGACACC
>CAZJWJ010000063.1:0-30330 GCA_964549495.1 uncultured Anaerolineales bacterium
TCCTGGTGGCCGACGAGGATCCGCGCCGACCGGCGCATTACCTGGAGGCCGTCGAGTCCCTGCCCGCCGACAGCGCTGGTGCCTGGATCCCCTTTGCCTTCGACCTCTCGGCTTGGGCCGGCCAGCGGGTCGAGATCCTCTTCAACCTCTATCAGCCCGACGCCGAGGAGCCCAGCCGTGCCTTGCTGGACAACCTGGCGGTGAGTCCGGTCGACGCACGGCCACAGCCGCTTCGAAGCGACGGCCCCGGGCGTGACGCGAACAGGAGCTTGCAGCCTTGAGCCAGAAAGGAAGACCTCGGTCCCGGTCCCGTTCCGGTGGAGGCGAGCTCGTTCTCGGCCCAGGTTTGCTCGCTGGCCTCATCGCGGTGGTCGCGCTGACCGCAGGGCTAACCTGGTTCCTGCTGGACCGTACAGGCGGCGCTGTGCCGGGCGATACGCCGGGCGAGGCTAGCCCGCGGGCGCGGACGGTGCGGCACGAGCCCGGCACCGGCATGACGCCGGAAGGCGACCCCTTCATCGGCGCGGCCGACGCGCCGGTGACCATCGTCGAATTCTCCGACTACCAATGCCCCAACTGCCGTCAGTTCGCCACCGAGGTCCTGCCCTGGCTACGCGAGAGCTGGCTGGCACAGGGCTTCGTGCGGGTCGTCTTCCGAGACTTCGCCATCCGCGGCGAGCGCTCGGTACAGGCCGCGCATGCAGCGCATTGCGCGGGCGAGCAGGGACGCTACTGGTCCTATCACGATCGGATCTTCGAGATGGCGTTCGGCACGGAGGCCCGACCGCTCGATCCGGAGAACCTGGCGGAATTGGCCCGGGAGATGGGCTTGGACCTCGATGCCTACGCGGCTTGCACCGAGAGCCAGCGACACCTGCCGCGCATCGAGGCCTCGGCGGCGCTGGCCCGACAGCGGGGCTTCCAGGGCACGCCGACCTATCTGATCAACGGACGCCAGACTCGAGGGGCGATCAACATCGCCGACTGGGATCAGCTGTTTCGGCTCTATCAACAAGATCTCGGCCTCGCGACCACCGTGCCCGGGTCGTGACTTCCGCCGGGGAAGTCTGGCGACCGACCATCCTTCCCGGATGGCAGCATCGGCCGCCGACGGGATCACTCTCCGCCGGCGCTGGTCCGCGCGGCCTCGATGACTTCGATGCGCAAGCCGGCGCAGCTCAGCCGCGCCTCTCGCGAGGTCTGTTCGACCAAGGCCAAGGCCTCCTTGAGGGCGCGCAGGATCTCTTCGCGAGAGCTGCGGTCGCCGTAGGTGCCGCGGTAGTCGACCAGCGTCCGGCTGGAATCCATGTCGCTCTGCCTCCTGCCGGCGATTCTAGGCAGATCGGGACGTTGCGACAAGGACCTGCAACCTGGAGCGTCGACCCGCGTAGAGCGAGCTAGGCCCCGAATCGAAAGGCGAGCCCATGAATCGAGAGCAAGACTGGATCGCGGCCGTCCGAAGCGGAGACGAGCAAGTCTTTGGACGGATCGTGGAGGCCTATCAGCGGCCGGTCTACAGCCTGGCCTATCGCATGCTGGGAAATGCCGGCGACGCGGAGGATGCGGCACAGGAGGCCTTCCTCAAGGCCTATCGCGCCATGGCCAGTTACGATCCGAGCCGTCCCTTCTCGACCTGGCTCCTGTCGATCACGGCGCATCATTGCATCGATCGCCTGCGCCGGAAGCGACTCCAGGAGATCTCCCTGGATGGACTGCCGGCCTGGCGAGCCATTCCGGCTGACGGCGTCGATCCGCAGCAAGCGGCCCTCCGATCCGACCGCGGCGATCGGATCGAAGGCCTGCTCGAGGCCCTCTCCGAGGCCGATCGTCTCGTCATCGTCCTGCGCTATTGGCATGACCTGGGTTATGCCGAGATCGCGGACGTGACCGATAGCAGTATCTCGGCCGTCAAGAGCCGATTGCACCGAGCACGGCGGCAGCTGGCCGATCTGCTGGCCGAGAATCAAGATCGCCCGCACCGGGGTGTCGAGACCGAGGCCGTGGCCGAAGTGGCATCGGTCGGAGCGAAGACGGGAGGTAGAACGGCATGCAATGCGCTGATGCCCGCCAATTGATGAACGGTATTCTGGACGATGCGAATTGGGACGCCGTGCAGGTCTCACCCATGCGAGCTCACCTGGACGATTGCCAGGACTGCGATCGGCAGTGGACCCGGTTGCTGGCGCTCGATACGCTGCTCAGCGCGCAGACCCTGATCGAGCCACCGGCCCACTTCGCCAGCCGCGCCACGGCTTTCGTCTTGGGCGAAGCACGCAAGGTCCCGCCCTGGAAGCGCCAGCTGATGGTACTGTTCGCGCTTTCGAGCGCGGTCGCGGGCATCGCTTCGGTCATCGCCGGCATGCTGCACGGCCTCGGTTCGAGCCTCCGGCCCGAACTGGCGATGGCCATGGGCGAGTCCCTCCTCCGGGCTTCGATTTCCGTTGTGACGGGGATGGCGGCTATAGTAGCCGGCAATGGACAGGTCTGGTTGGCCTATACCGCGATGACCATCGTCCTGGCGACCCTTTGGTTTGCCGCCCTCGTGCTTCCCCGTTCGGCGACCGCGCGGTCCGCGCGCCGCCGTTGAGCGGGATCCAACGCCCAGGAGAGCATCGATGCGCAGTCGCCGCGCAGCCTTCCTCCAACATGCCCTGATCCCCGCATGCCTGCTGCTCGCCTTCGTGGCGGGCCTGCGCCCCCATCCCCTGAGCGCCCAATCGGAGAACGAGAACGAGGCCTGCTTCGAGCTCGATGACTACACGCTGGCGGCGGACGAGCGGCTGGACTGCAACCTCTTCGTGCTGGGGGGCAGCTTCTACCTCGAGGAAGGTGCCGAGGTGGACGGCAGCGTCAACGTCATGTCCGGTAGCGCCCGCATCGACGGGCTGCTGACAGGCGATGCCTGGGCCGTCCGAGACATGGAGATCGGTGGCCGGGTCGACGGCAGTGCGGCCGCCTTGTTCGGTACCATCAAGGTGTCTGGCGAGGTCGGTGGTGACTTGGCCGCGCTCAACGGTGATGTCGAAATCGCTCCCGAAGCGCGGGTCGGTGGTGACGTGACCGCTTCCGGTGACGTAGATCTCGCCGGCCGGGTCGAAGGCGACGTGAGCATTGATGGCAACCTTCGGCTAGAGGAAGGCGCCTCCATCGGTGGCGATGCCCGCGTGAGCGGTGAGATCGACGACGCCGTCGAGGGGCAGATCGGTGGCCGGCGAGAACTCCGTTCCATGGGCGCTGCGTGGCTCACCCAGCTGATCTCGGCCTTGGCGATGGTGCTCTTCACGGCCATCTTCGCCGCCTTGGCCGTCGGTCTGATTCCCCGGCGCATCCAGCGGCTGCGCGGGGCCTCCGAGGCAGCCAAGCTCCCGACCCTGTTCCTGGGCATTCTGGCATTGGTGCTGGCCCCGATTTTCGCGCTCTTGATCCTACCGGTCCTGCTCTACGTGGTGGCCATCACCTTGGGTCTGGTCGGTGCCGGCGAGAGCCTGGGGGCTCGCCTGCTTCCCGGGGCGGGTCGAAAGCAAAGCGCCGCGCTCGGATCGAGCATCCTGGCGGCGATCTACGGCCTGGCGCCCGTCGCGCTGTCCTTCGATCTGGAAGGCCTGCCGATGGCGGTGGCGCTTTGCGGCTCGGTCTCCCTACTCGTCCTACTCAGCGCCTGGCTCTTGGGCTGCGGCCTGATCACGCTTCTCGGCGGCCGACCGTGGCCCAGAGCCTTGCCCGACAGGGGCCAGGCGACCGATCCGGTCGCGGCCGGCCCGCCGGAAGCGCCTTCAGGGCCGACGCGAAACGATGGCCCCGCTACGGCCGCCCCCCCGGACGTGGTCGATGCGCCACCATCGGTTGAACCGCCACCATCCGGCGATGCGGGCGCCTTCCCGGCCGGACCCGCCGAGGACGAGGTCCGGACGGAAGCGGCCCTCGCGGAGCTGCGGCAGGTCTCGGGCATCACGCCGATCTATGCCGGCCTGCTGGTAGAGTCGGGGATCCGGGCGCTGGATGATCTCGCCGCTGCCGAGCCCCGACGGTTGGTGGAGATCGTCTCGAGCGCGGGCGTCCTTCCGGTCGATCTCGCCCTTGCCCGCAGCTGGGTCGAAGCCGCCAGAGCGCGTCAGGCAGGTCGTGAGTAGCTCGATCCCGCAAGGTCCGGGAAATCGCATCCTGGCGCCGCTCGATCGCTCGGTGCAGCTCGCGCTGGCCTGGCGACCCAATCGGGACGTCTGGGGTGCGACATGGGCCTTCGCCTGCGGGCTCTGCGCCGCGCTACCCTGGGTAGTCTCGCCGCTTCGGCTGGCGACCTTCGTGAGCGTCTGGTTCGTGGCGGTGCCGCTCTGGGGTCGGGTCTGGGTGGCGCTCCTGGACGAGCCCGATCGAGCGGAGCCTCGGACTGTTCGGGATGACGGGCAGCCACCGGCGGTTGACGGTTTGCGCCAGCGACTTGGCTTGCTGCGGCCCAGCCGGCCCGACGGTCTTGCCGGAAGCCTGATCATTGCCCTGGCCCTGGCGGCCAGCCTGGATCCGCGCCTGCTCGCTCCGTTGCTTCTGGGCTTGGGGGCCTGTTTGATAGAACCCTTGTTGGTCGGTCGGCGATCGACTGCTCATGGGGCTGCACGCAGCCTCTGCGAGCTCTGGTGCCCGGCTGTGACCGCCTGGCTGATCGCCGGCGGAGGTCGCGGCCTGCCCGCCGACCTGCGGGTGGGTCTGGGCAACCTCTCGGATCTCTGGGCCTGGTGGTCGCAGCACTGGGCGGTGCCCAGCCTCTTTCTTGCCTTCAGCCTGGTCTTCTGGGCGAGCATCGTCGACGGGGACGCCTCGATCGGGCGGCATGCGCGTGTGCTCCTGGTGTCGGCCTATCTGATCGCCATCAGCATCCTGGCCCTGGTGGGCAACCCCTTGCTGGCCGCCCTCGTCGCCGGGATCTTCATCCTGCAATGGCCCTACCAGGTCGGGCTGGGCGCTGGCCGCCGGGTCTGGCATTTCCGGGCCACGCAAGGACTGGCGATGTTGGCGATGCTGCTGGCCGCGTTCTCGGTGGCCGCCTGATTCGGAGGTCTGCCGGATGGCAGCCATCGACGGGATCCGAAGCGGGTGGGTGATGCGTTGACCCCGGACTCCAAGGCGACCTATACTCTGCCCTGGTGTCGCCCCGCCCGCAGCGCCCGAGGGAGCCTCTTGAAAGATCTGCTCAGCTTGGAAGCCTTGACCTCTCAGCAGTTGCACGGCCTCTTGAACTTGGCCGTCGGCTTGCGCCGGGAGCGTCAGGAGCGGCGCTTGCACCCTTGGCTCTCCGGCCAGATTCTGGCCATGCTGTTCACCAAGCCATCCCTGCGCACGCGCGTTTCCTTCGACGTGGCCATGCTCGAGCTCGGCGGCCAGGCGCTCTACCTGTCGCCGGCCGAGGTCGGTCTGGGCCAACGCGAGGCGGCCTCCGACGTGGCCAGGGTGCTGTCCGGCTATTGCGATGCGATCATGGCGCGCGTCTTCTCGCATCAGGATGTGATCGACCTGGCTCGGCACGCCTCCGTTCCGGTGATCAACGGGCTCTCGGATCGCTACCATCCCTGCCAGGCCTTGGCCGATCTCCTGACGCTCCGGGACGTCTTCGGAGATCTTGCCGGTCGCAGGCTGGTCTACTTGGGCGATGGCAATAACGTGGCGCACTCGCTGGCCATCGGCGGCGCGCTGGCCGGAATGCAGGTGCAGATCGTGCATCCGGAGGGCTACGCTCCACAGCGGGAGGTGTTGGACACGGCGGGCCGCATCGCGGAATCGACGGGTGGCGCGGTCGCCGCGGGAGTGGATCTGGCGGCGGTCGAAGGCGCAGATGCGCTCTATACCGACGTCTGGGCCAGCATGGGGCAGGAATCGGAGGCCGAGTCGCGTCGTGCTGACTTCCTCGAATACCGGCTCGACGAGGCGATGCTGGCACGCGCGGCCGACCATGCAGTGGTGCTCCACTGCTTGCCGGCACATCGTGGCGAGGAGATCACGGACGGGGTGATCGACGGGCAGCAGAGCCGTGTCTTCGCACAGGCCGAGAACCGCCTTCACGCCCAGCGCGCGCTTCTGGCCTGGTTGGTCGGAGGGGCGCCCCTGGGCGCATGAGCACGATCGGGCTCGCTGCGCGGATATCCCTCGCTCCGACCTGTCGCCGACGCGATGGGGCGCCAGGGCGGAGGGAGGCGACATGGACCGGCTGAGCGATCTCTCCATCTACATCCTGTCGATGGGTCTGGCCGAGGCCCTGGATATTCTCTTGGTCGCGGCCCTGATCTTCGCTCTGCTCTACGTCGTCCGCGGCGCCAGAGCCGCGCAGCTCCTGCGCGGAATCCTGATCCTGGTGCTCTTCGTCTTCGTGGTGAGCCAGTACCTGGATCTGCCTGCCTTCAGCAGCATCCTCAGCGCGATCCTGCCGGCCATCCTGGTCTCGGTGCCGGTCATCTTCCAGCCCGAGCTCCGTCGGGCATTCGAGCGGCTCGGCCGACCGGGCCTCTTCAGCCTGCGCGGCGGGGAGGGCATGGACCCCGGATTCGCGACCGTGGTGGCGCTGGCCGCGCGCCGCCTGGCGGACCAGAAGCACGGCGCCCTGATCGTCATCGAGCGCGGCACGCGCCTGGACGATCTCACCGAGCGCGGAGTGAGTCTGGACGCCGAGTTGAGCGAAGAGCTCCTGGCCCAGATCTTCTATCCCAACTCACCGCTGCACGACGGCGCGGTGGTGCTGCGCGAGGGCCGTGTCGTCGCGGCGCGCGTGGTCTTGCCGCTGGGCGAGCAGACCTCTCAGTCGCGGGGTTTGGGGACCCGGCACCTGGCAGCGATCTCCATCACCCGCAGTTCGGACGTGGTGGCCGTCGTGGTCAGCGAGGAGAGCGGCATCATCTCGATGGCCCAGGACGGTCGGCTGACCCGTCGCCTGGATGAGGGCGCCCTATCCCAGCGACTGTATCGCGCCCTGTTGGAGCCGGAGGAACAGGCGACGCGCAGAGTGCTCGAGCCGATGGTCCGACCCTTGGTGGAGGTCGAGCCGCGAGGCTGGTTGGCTGGACTGCTCCGACGGCTCCCATTCCTCGGAGGCGGCGAGTTGGCCCGCGAAGGGGCCGACGAGGGACTGGCGAGTGGTCCGGCCGACGGCTCTGGCTCGCAGGAGGTGCAAGATGGCGATCGCGCCGAATAGGCCGGCAGACCCGCGCCGGCGGCCGGGGCGAGAGCATCTGGCCTCGGCCGTCCTGGCCCTCATGCTCGCCTTCGTCGTTTGGCTCTCCGCCATTTCCCGCGCCAGACCCATCGATACCCTGAGCTTGCCCGCAGCGGGCAGCGAGGAGCGAATCAGCGTCGAGTTCATCGATCTTCCGGAAGGCTATTCCTACTTCGAACCATCCCAGCGCAGCGTCAAGGTGACATTGCGCGGCGTGGAGTCCGAGATCGAGGCGATGGTTCCGGCTGATCTGATCGCCAGCTTGAGCCTGGCCGCGGCCGATCCGGGCGATGCGCGCTTCGAGGGGGCGGTGCATGCTCGGTGTCGCGAGCCCCTGGATTGTTTGCGCCGAGGGCTGCGCGTGTCTTCGGTGCGACCCGAGCGCCTGACGGTCCGCATCGGCCCGACGGTAAGCCAAACCCTGCCCGTCGAGATCGAGGTCGACCAGGAGCCGCCGCCCGGGCACACGCTCCTGCTCCGACGAGCCCGGCCGGCCGAGGTCCTGCTCGTCGGGGCGGAGGGCCTGATGGAGCGCGCGGTCCATGCCAGCGTTTCGGTGCTGGGCTTGGATCGGATGACCCGACCGAGCTTGCTCGAGGCACAGCCCGTCGTGGTGACCGATGCCTTCGGCCGGATCCTGGAAGACATTCGGGTCGAGCCGTCCAGCGTCGATGTCGAGTTGAACATCGTCCAGCGCGACGAACCGGTCTACGTCTTCGCTCAGACCACCGGCAGCCCGGCGGAAGGCTATCGGGTGGTCGGCATCGATGTCGAGCCGGAGCGCGTCCTGCTCAGCGGTCCGCGCGAGGCGGTCGAGCCGCTCAAGGAGGGCCTGACCCCCCAGGTGGATGTCGGCGGAATCACCGAGGATCTGATCGCTCGCGTGCCCCTGGATCTGCCGGAGGGCGTGCGCGCGGTCGATGCCGCTGACGGTGTCACCGTTACGGTCCGGGTGACACCCTTACAGGGCACGCGCTCGATCGACCTGCCGGTTCAGGTCGAGAACGCTCCGGAGGCCTACGAGCTGACGATCAGCCCGGCGCGTGTGCGGGTCTTGGTCGGTGGTCCGCAGCCGCTCTTGGATGCCCTGGAGGATTCCGAGATCGAGGCCTGGCTGGATCTGGCGGGCATCACGGCCGGCAGCCGCAGGGTTGCGCCCATGCTCCGCCTGCCGGAAGGCATTCGGGAGATCCGCGTTACCCCGGCCGAGATCGACGTCACGGCCAGCCGTGTCGGGAGCTCGAGCCCCTGATCCCGCCCGAGCGATCGATGGGCCAGACCTTGGATATCCTCCTGATCGAAGCCTATCACGGGGGGTCACACCGGAGTTGGGTTCGAGGCCTGATGGAATCGAGCCGGCACCACATCCACCTCTTGGAGATGCCGGCACGATTCTGGAAGTGGCGCATGCACGGTGCTGCCCTGACCACCAGCCGTCGCCTGCGCGAGCTTGGGCTGCGACCCGACTTGGTCCTGGCCAGCGACATGCTCGATCTGGCCACCTTTCTCGGTCTGGCCCGAGATCGCTTGGAGGCCGTGCCCGCCTTGCTGTACATGCACGAAAATCAATTGGCCTATCCCAAACCGCCACCTCGCGCCGACTGGGATGCGTCACGGCGGCGGCGTGCCGAGCGGCAGGATGCCCACTATCCCTTCGTCAACCTCAGCTCGGCTCTGGCGGCGGACGAGGTCTGGTGGAGCTCGAGCCACAATCGAGACAGCTTTCTGGCGGCCTTGCCGGCCTTCCTGCGATCCTTTCCGGATGCTCGCGAACCGCGAGCGGTCGAGGCCCTGGAGTCCAAGAGCCGGATCATGCCCTTGGGTATGGACCTGTCCGTGCTGGACCGTGCCCGACCCTTGGAGCGAACGCCCGGTCCGCCCCGGATCCTGTGGAACCATCGTTGGGAGCACGACAAGGACCCGTCGAGCTTCTTCGCGGCCATCGAGGTCCTGGAAGACCGGGGTCTGGACTACGAGCTGGTCATCCTGGGCGAGTCCTTTGCACGGTATCCTCCGGAATTCGAAGCCGTGAAGCAAAGCCTCGCCCATCGGATCCGTCACATCGGCTACCTTCGCGATCGAGACGAGTACGCGGGTTGGTTGTGGCAATCGGATCTGGTCGTATCGACGTCCCGGCACGAGTTCTTTGGGCTGTCCGTCTGCGAGGCCATCTACTGCGGCTGCTTGCCCTTGCTGCCCGATCGCCTGAGCTATCCGGAGATCCTGGGAGCGGCCGGGCGCCAATGGCTCTATCCCGAAGGGGGGCTGGTGAACGGGCTGCTCGAGCGCGTGGCACGAATCGGCGCGGCGCCGCAGCTGGACGGCGATCCGATCCTGCGCGAGCGCATCGCAGGCTTCGCCTGGCCGAAGGTGGCCCGTCGCTACGACCGGGCCTTCGAGCGCAGGGTGGCGGCCGGCCGCGCCGCGCGCGTGCTATATTGACCCGCATGAGCCGCCCTGTGGATCGCCGTCATCCCCCGATTCGGGTGCCCTGGCGCCCGCATGTTCTTCGTCGGTCGCGCTGTGGCCTTCCGATCGAACATCCGGGGGCCTGCCCGCTTCCGCGATCGGTCCGATTCTTGGCCTTGGTGCTGGCGGTCGTGCTCCGACTCGCCTGGCCGACCGCTGAGGCCAGGGCTGATGCCCCGGTCCAAGATGCGCCACGTTGGACCGTTCCCGTCCGCGTTGCGGACGATGCGAGCCTGGCCGACAAGCGTGCGGCGGCCCTCGCGACCAGCGCCGAAGGGCGCCTGCACGCAGTCTGGGTCGATGACCGGCTTGAGCCGGGCGAAGCCCTGTACTACGCGCGCCTGGAGCCGGGTGCGCGGCAGTGGTCAGCCGACTTGCGGGTCCGGCACCGCGGTGAGAGCGCGGTGATGGGTCATCCCGACCTGGCCATCGATGGTCTCGGGCAGCTGCACCTGGTCTGGGAGGAGGCCGGTCCCGAGGGTGATGTCGACGTCTTCCACAGCCTATTGCCCGCGGGCGGAGGTGCCTGGACGCCGGCGCACCGGGTGAACACGGATCCGCCGGGTGCGGCACAATCGTCGCCGGCGATCGCGGTCGATCCCTACGGCACCTTGCATGTCGTATGGGAAGACTATCGCCGCGGCGGGGCCGATCTCTATTTCGCGCAGCGCGTCTCCAGCGGTGAGTGGGTGCCGAACCAACGCTTTCACCACGCGCAGACCGGCGATCAGCGATGGCCGGCCCTGGCGATGGACCGCGAGGGTTGGCTGCATGCAGCCTGGATCGATAGCCGCGACGGTCGGGCAGAGGTCTACGCGAGCTTGCTCCCACCGGGCGGTCGGACCTGGTGGCCGAATGCCAAGATCAGCTCCTTGCCTACGGACGCGCCGCGGCGGGCGCCACGCTTGGCGGCCACGCCGAACGGTCGGGTCCACGCGCTCTGGACTCAGGACGAAGGGCTCGGTCGTGTCTATCTGGCCAGCCTCACCTTCGAGGACCGATTTTGGTCAGCCGAACGCGAGGTCTATCGCCCGAGATTCGGCAGCTTGGTCGAAGCCGACCTGGCCGCCGGTCCCGGCGGCCGCCTGCTGGTGGCCTGGCGGGAGTCGAGAGCGGACCAGGATGGTTCGCGGATCTATGCGGGACTGGTGCCGCAGACCGGAGCGATCGAGGCCCAGCGTGTCGACGGAGGTCGGTCCGTTTCGCGCGGTCGTCGCCCGCTGGCCGGTCTGGATGCCCTGGCTCGAGCCCACGTCGTCTGGATTGCCCAGCAGCGCGACGATCCGCGATCCTTGGTCCATTCCGTTCAGGACCTGCCCGCGCCGATCTACCCTGGACAGCGGCTGGAAGGGCGCTTGGGATTCCAAGCTCGGCGCTTCAACTGCGGGCTGGACGGTTTTTCGCTGCAGGACTGCGAGGGTCGCGAGATCGGTTTCGTGGTCAGCCGGGGCTTGGATCTACTGCCCTTCCTCGGAAGCTCGGTCGCGATCGAAGGCTTCCGCGTGGCAGACGGTCCCTGCCAGTACCTCGTGGCCAGCACGGTCGAGTTGGCACGCGACCCCTGTCCGCGGAGCGCGGCGGTGGTGACCGGCCTCGTGACCGCCGCCGGTCGGGCGGCGGAAGGCTCCGAGATCTGGGTGGGAGGACAGGCTGCGCTCAGTGGGATCAGTGGGCGGTATTTCCTGGACAACCTGCCCACCGGCCCGACCACGGTCACGGCGACGCTGGCCTGCGGCCTGGTGTCGGAGTTGGGCAAGATCGAACTCCGCCGGGGCCTGAACCGACTGCCTTCGGCCAGCTTGAGTCTCGGCGATGTCTATCGGGACTGCCGGATCGACTTGCGCGACGTGACCCGGGTTGCCGGACAGATCCGCCAAGAGCCGCCCTACGATCCCGGCTGTACGGACTTGGATACCGACGGCCGTGTGGGACTGTCGGACTTGGCCATCGTGACCGCGCGATTCGGCGGCCGCTGTCCCGCCGCCTGGCAGGCCGAAGCCCTCGATCTGGCAAGCGGCACTTCCGTCTCATCTGTCGGGCGTGCGGGCGCGACCGCACTTGCCGAAGGACGCCGGTCCGGCGCGGACTGGGAACGACTGCGACCTGGCAGGGATCCGGAATGGGTCTTCGATCTCGAGGGCCCGGGCGCCGTCATCGAGCTCGTCATGCGGCTGGACGGAACAGGGTCCGCCATCGAAGACCTGGACCCGAGCCAACCCGGAATCCAGGCCTTGATCATGGCGGCTCCGGGGCGATGGATCGAGCTCGAGAATCACTGGATGGCTGTGGACGATGGCAAACAGTTCCGTTGGCTCGCGGCGGGCTTGGGGCCGGTCGATGCGGGCGCGGTCGGTCAGCGAGAGCGGATTCGGGTCGCAAGCGGTCTCGGATCGCTTCCCTTCTCAGCCCGTGCGCACCTCGAGCTGCGCGCTTTCGACCGCCACGGCATGCCTCTGTCGATCGTCTTGCGCCGGGTGGAGGATCACGCGAGCCACCGACCCGCCTGCTGCTGGCTGCCATGGCTTGGTCGAGAGCTCTTTGGGTCCCTGAGCCGCTGAGACTCGTGACGGAGCTTCTCGCCACTCCGGAGCTTCACAGCGGAGGTGCAGAGGCAGAAACGCAACCGCCGGCGCCGCAGCGCGGCGCCGGCGGAGCGTCCACCCGGATGCTGTGGTGTTCCTGGCCGTGGTTACTCGACGATCTGGAAGATGACCAGATCGGAGGGGCTTCGCTGGAACGCGATGTTCTTTCCGGCCGCTTGGGCTGCCAATTTCAAGCGCTTCTTGACCGTCTGGCGCGTAGCGCCCTCCTTGGCCACCTCCAGCTTGCCGCCAGAGCCGAGCCGGGCACTATCCATGAAGGCCATGTACTCGGGATGAAGGCTGGAGGGTGGAACGCGCTCTTCGAGCTGCTTCTTGGTCAGGGCTTCGATGGGCATGATCAACTCCTGTGTACTCTCGATGGATCAATTTCCGCCAAAGGACCAGCACACCATGTAGCTGGTCTTACTTTCGACGCTGATGATAGCCTGAACTATCGTGTCGATGCAAGTTTCTCTCACGCATCTCTTACAATATAACCCGATCGAACGAGGTGTGAGCGCGCAAGGTATCACCTACCAAGACGTTCGTCCGAACCGAAGTGATGGCCTCGAAGAAAGTAACAATGGAACCGCTAGATGGACTCCAGCTTTACGCATATGAAAGTCATGCATCGAGTGCGTGCTAGGGCGATGCATCGCTACCAGGCGAGCGAAGAGGAGGTGGGGGGCCGAAGTACGAATAGTAGTAGCATCGGATTCCAGCATTGTAGAGCTTTCGGCGACGATCTGCCTCGCGGCCGAAGCACAGCTCGAATCGAGGATGCCCGCTGAGCCAGTAGTGGCTCCACGTCGATCGTCGCTCGAAGGTGGCTCCGAGGTCTCGGTATAGCGCTTCCACCGCTTGGCTGTCCCCGATTCGCTCGCCGTACGGAGGATTGGAGATCGCCACACCGAAGTCACGACTTGCGGCGCGCTTCCTGGCATCTCCGACCTCGAATCGGATCGCGTCGTCTACGCCAGCAAGCCTAGCGTTTGCCTGGGCGATCTCCAGCACCGATGGATCGATGTCGCGAGCCTCGATGTCCAACGGCGCATCCCAGCGCGCTCGGTCCATCGCCTCCTCGCCCAGCCGCGTCCAATGATCTGCCGACAGCCAGGGCCACTTCATGCAGTCGAAGCGACGGGAGATGCCCGGCGCAATGCGGCGACCGATGAGCGCGGCCTCGATCGGGATCGTGCCCGAACCACAAAATGGATCGAGCAGGAGACGGTCTTCGTGCCAGTACGAGAGCTGAACCAAGGCAGCGGCCAGGGTTTCTCGCAGCGGTGCGTCACCTGCCCGACTTCGGTAGCCTCGCTTGTGCAAGCCCTCGCCGCTGGAGTCGATGCTCAGCCGGACCCGATCGTTTCGCAGGGCGACCTCGACCCGACACATCGGCCCGTCTTCCTGCAGCCAACCGCGATGCCCGCGCGCATCGCGCAGGGACTCGACGATGGCCTTCTTGACGATAGACTGGCAGTCTGGGACGCTGTGGAGGCGCGATCGAACCGAGCTTCCGACGACCGGGAAGCGAGCCCGTTCGGGGATGTACGCGTTCCAGTCCTGGGCCCGGGTCGCTTCGAAGAGCGCCTCGAAGCTATGGGCTTCGAAGTCCGCGATGACCAACTTCACCCGCTCCGCGCAGCGCAGCCAGAGGTTCAGGCGCACGAGGTCCGCCGGGTCGGCTCCCGATACCCGCACGCCGCCGATCTCGTTGCGGGTTTGCCGATAGCCCAGCTGGCGCAGTTCGCGGGCGACCACCGACTCCAGACCGGCGGCCGTCGATGCGATCAAGTCCAAAGGATCATCACGATGGCTCGATCAGCCGCAAGGGCAGGTTCAAGAGCGCCATGCTACCCCAGGCGACGATGGCCGTCCCCAGGAGGGATCCGGCCATGGAGAGGAGGAGCACCGGCGGAAGGTCGCGGCGCAGCTTGGGCCACTCCAGGTGCAGCGCGGCTTCGAAGATCAGCGGTGGAACCAAGAGAGAGAAGAAGAGTTGGCTCGAGATCGACACGGCCAGGAAATCCGTCGGTGCCAAGGCCAGGACGAGACCGGCCAGCACCAGGGCCACGGTGTAGGGAAGCCGTACGCGGCGGATGAGCAGCGCGACGAGCGCTGCGATCGACAAGAGCGCGACGTAGGTCAGCTCGGTTGCCAGGAGCCCGCCCGACTCCGTCGCCGCGGTCGCAGGGCCGAGCGTCTCGGTGAGCGGGCCGAGCGGAGATGGGCCGGCGACTGCGGAATGGGCGGCTGTCGGTAGCATGGTGGTGATGGGGAGAGGCTTGAAATCGCCCGGCTGGAAACGTTGGGGCAAGGCCGGCGCGCCGGGATGATAGCACAGCCACGAGATCGCCGAGGCCGGCCCTCGTGAGCCACCGACCGCTGATTGACCGCTCCGTGGCGGCATCCTACCATTCGCCGTCGGGCTGGGTGAGCCCGTCCATTCGTCGTCGCGGGGATTCGCGGCTCGAGCCCGGGAGGAATGACCGATGAACCTGGATGCGAAGTCCTTGGCCCCTCCGCCGGAGTTGGAGTACGGTCTGAGCGTCGCGGCACGTCTGACGCTCGATCAATTGCGGCTGCGCAAAGACATGCCGGGCTGGGTCTCCATGACGCTCGAGGGAAGCTACCCGGAGCTGGCGCCGCGGCGGAGCCCGATCCAGCAGCGCCTGCTGCCCCAGGTGACCAGCCTGCGACAGATCGAAGCGCGCATGGATCGCGTGGCTGCCGACCCCCGCGTACGAGGGCTCGTGCTCCATATTCGGCAGCTTCAGCTCGGTGCGGCCCAGCTCCAGTCGCTCCGGGCCGCGCTCGGGCGGCTCCGGCGGGCGGGCAAACGCAGCGTAGCCTATGCCACGAGCTATGACCGCGCCAGCTACTATCTGGCCTGTGCCGCCGACGAGGTCCTGCTGCAGACCGGAGGTAGCATCGCTCCTCTGGGCCTGCGCTCGCAGCATGCCTTCCTGGCCGACAGCTTGGAGCGAATCGGACTTCGATTCGATCTCTTGCAGATCTCTCCCTACAAGACCGCGGGTGATGCGTTGACGCGACGCGAGCTCTCCGACGAAGCACGGGAGATGGCCGAGTGGCTGTTGGACGATGCTTATGCCGAGATCCTCTCGGCCATCTGCAAGGGCCGAGAGATGGATCTGCCAGAGGCGGAATCCCTGGTCGACGCCAGCCCCTACACGGATGAGCAGGCGTTGAATCGCGGAGCGATCGATGGCATCTGCGACGAAGCCTCGCTTCCCGAGCGTCTCGGTGAGGGGGCACCGGCCCAGATCGAGGCCTGGGATCGTGCCGCCAAGCTACTTCGATCGCCGCGACCTCGGCGTGCGGGCCGGCGAGTGGCTCTGATCCGCATCGAGGGCATGATCGTCGACGGCTACAGCGAGCAGCCGCCGGTCTACCCCCCGCTTCCCGGTCCCTTCGGTGCGCTTCGGGCCGGGGATGCAAGCCTGGTGCAGGAAGCGCGAGCGGCCTTGGATGACGACGACGTGGCTGCCGCGGTGGTCTACATCGACTCGCCCGGCGGATCGGCCACCGCTTCGGAGGCCATAGCCGCGGCCCTCTCCCACTTGGCCCGACACAAGCCCGTCGTGGCCGTGATGGGTTCGGTGGCTGCCTCCGGCGGTTACTACGTCGCGACGCCGGCGGCCTGGATCTTGGCGCGGCCGGGCAGCATCACCGGTTCGATCGGCGTGATCGCTGGCAAGCTGGTCAGCGCCGCGCTCTACGACCGCATCGGGATTCGGCGCGAGCCGCTCCAGCGCGGCCGGAATGCCGACTTTGCCAGCCCGGAGAGAGCCTATTCGGCCGAGCAACGCCAGCAGCTGCGCCAGAGCATCGAGCGCATCTACGAGGTCTTTCTCTCGCGCGTTGCCGAGTCACGCGGCCTCGATCGCCATTCGCTCGACGCCTTGGCCGGTGGACGCGTTTGGACCGGTCGCCAGGCGCGGCAGCATGGGCTGATCGACGACTTCGGCGGTCTGGACGAAGGGCTGGAGAAAGCCTGCGAGATGGCCGGACTTCACCGGCGCGCCCCCTTGCGGGCGCTGGCGCCGATCAAGAAGCAGCGCGCGCCAGGACTCGCCGTGGCGGCCTGGTTTGCGGCCCTGGAGGCGCCCTTGCAGCTCTTGGACGGCCCTGCGCTATGCCTGTGCCCCTGGTCCGGATTGGATCCCATCCGGGGATCAGCGGCGCCGCTCGGCGGCTTCGACCGATGATCACCGACGATGTCGAATTCGGCCAGGGCGTGAGGGTCTACCAGCCCGAGTTGGTGAACCTCTACGGCTGCCGTATCGGCGCCAGAACCAAGATCGGCGCCTTCGTCGAGATCCAGCGGGGCGTGGTCGTCGGCGCAGATGTCAAGATCCAGGCGCATGCCTTCATCCCCAGCGGCGTGCGGATCGAGGATGGGGTCTTCATCGGGCCGCACGCGGTCTTCACCAACGACAGACATCCCCGGGCGACGAATCCGGATGGCAGCCTTCAAGACGACGACGATTGGGAGTTGCAGGAGACCCTCGTGCGCCGCGGCGCGTCGATTGGTGCCAACGCCACCATCCTGTGTGGCTTGACCATCGGGCGCGGGGCGATGGTGGCTGCCGGCGCGGTGGTCACGCGCGATGTGGCCGATCACCAACGCGTAGCGGGGGTGCCGGCTCGCCCCATGGGCGAGGCCGGCACCCCCGGAACTGGCAGGTCATGAGCCTCGGGTGCAACCGGACGACGGGGTCCGGTTTCGGACGCCGCTAGTCCGCCGCCAAGCGGCGCAGCGGCTGGCGCAGGTGGCCGCTGATCCGAACATCGATCTGGTAGACGTCCAGCGAGCCGCCACCGGTTGTCGGTGGGGTGTTGGCCCCGGACCAGATCACGAACCAGTCCCGATCGTTGCCGAGACTGACCGAGGGGGTCGTCTGAACCCCTGGGCCGCCGGCGATGCTCATCGCGGTGCCGTAGGCAAAGCCGCTGAGTCTCAGACGCTGTGCCATCACGTCCGGCCCGTCGGTAGGATCCTCGTGAACCCAGAGCAGCAGGCTGCGGCTGTCCTCGCGCCGCTGTTGCGGCAACGGGTCCTCGCTGATGATGGCCGCAGGTGCGTAGTCGTTCTCCGGCGTTTCGACGACCGCGAAGTGGCCGCCGGTCGATCCGCCGCGCGGCAAGCCGGTCGGCACGACGCGGGTTCCGAAGATGTCCTTGTTGCCGTTTCGATCATCCGTCCAAAGCACCAGGTAGTACTGGCCCTCGGTCGGATCGGGTACGATGATCGGTTCCTCCGAAGCGCCGGCCTCCTTGGCGATCTCGAAGGCCTCGCCGCGCGGGCTCAAGGCGGATGCCGAAAAGCGCTGGCCGTAGATGTCACCGGCATCGTCGCTGTCCTCGCTCCACACGACCAGAAGCTCGCGCCCGTTGCTCACGAAGCTCGGATGGCTCTGATTGCCGGGTCGCTCGACCATCAGCTTGGGGTGACCGTAGCTCCGGCCGTTGGCGGCGATGCGCTGTCCGTAGATGTCGTAATCGGCTGCGCCGTCGAGCTTCTCGCTCCACAGGACCAGACCCTCGCCGAGGGCCGGCCATCGCTGGTCACCCGGGACCGTGCCACCGGCCACCCGCCCGGTCAGCTGCCATGCGCCGCCGCTGTCGCCACCGACCGGAAGGCCGTTGGAAAAGATCCGCTTGGCCATGACCCGGTGCCTGCTGCCGGTGTCCTCGGTCCAGGCCAGAAGCTGCCCGCCGGCGTAGCCGTCGGCCAGGACCGGATCGACTTGATCGCGCTCCGCAGGGCCGGGGTTGGGGCCTTGAGCCCGCGACTCTCCGGCCAGGCCGAAGGCGGCCGCGAGTGCAAGGCCGATCGCGATGATGAGGCTCGGTCTCGGCTGCATCCATGTCATGGGCTATCTCCTCGGTACTCGAAATCGGGATCGCGTGCGACTGTATCCAGCCTTAACGTATTGGAACGTCCATCGGTTCGGATCTGTGACGACCCGAAGCCAGGCATAGCTTACACCAAACCGTGGAAGGGCTGCACTTGCACCACGTCCCGTTCCGCCGCGCCAGTGGATTCGCGCGGCAAGATGATGAAGCAGTCCGCAGCACCAGCCGATGAGATCTGATGCGAGCCTTGGCCGCCGGCCGGCCGGACCCACAAGCGGCCTTGCTCGTCGCTGCGAAGCTTGCCGCGCTGGAACTCCGTGCGGCCCGCGCGCTTCTCCAGGGGCGCTTCGCACAAGGCCGGGACCTGCAGGGGAAGGACATCTCGCTCGCCGGACAGCCGCCGCAGGGCCGGAGCCACCAACTGGTAGAAGGTGACCAGCACCGAGACCGGGTTGCCGGGCAGGCCGTAGAATCGCGCCGAGCCGATCCGGCCGACGGCCAAGGGCTTGCCGGGCTTGATGGCGATGCGCCACAAGGAAAGCCGCCCCAGTTCCTCGACGGCAGGTTTGACATAATCCGTGTCGCCAACCGAAACCCCGCCGGTGGTCAGGACCACATCGCTACAATCGGCGGCCATCTGGAGGGCCGAGCGGACGGTCTCGGGACGGTCCTCGATCCTGCCGAGGTCGATCGCCTCGACATCGAGCCTTTCGAGCAGCGCCCGCAGGGCATGCCGGTTGCTGTCGTAGATTTGGCCCGGGCCGAGTGCTGCGCCCAGCGGGCGGAGTTCGTCTCCGGTGGTGAAGTAGGCTACCCGTGGCCGGCGCCATACCCGGACCTCGGCGAATCCCGCCGCGGCAGCCGCGGCGATTCGGGCTGGGTGAAGGCGGCAGCCTGCTTCGAGGACGATGGCGCCGGCCGGCAGGTCATCGCCAGCCTTGCGGACGTTGGCACCGGTCTCGACCGGGCCGGGCAGAAGGATCCGACCACCCTGTTGCTCAACCGCTTCCTGGATGACCACCGCATCGGCGCCCGGAGGCAGGGCCGCGCCGGTGAGGATGCGGAGGCAACTCCCGGGCTCGAGCTCTTCCGGGTGGGGGTGGCCGGCGATCGACCGGCCGGCCACGCGAAGCGCGACGGGCGACTCGGCTCGGCTGTCCTCGGCTCGCAGGGCATAACCGTCCATCGCCGAGCCATCGAAGGGTGGCAGCGGCTGCTCGCTGCGGAGGTCGCGGGCCAGAACCCGTCCCTGCGCTTCGACCAGCGCTCGCGTCTCGGCGGGTCCGAGCGCGGAGCAATCGGCCAGAATCTGCTCTCGAGCTGCCGCAAACTCCATCAGCTCCGCGCTCTGCTCGGGTCGGTCGCAGCTGTTGAACCCTGGGTCCACCTCGCACCTCCTCGGCCAGCGTCCGGACTTGGACGAGCTCGAATGGTAGCCCGGTTCGGCTCGGAAGGTGCATGCTGCGATCCGGGCCGAGGCATCCGGCTAGGCCCGGCATCCGGAACCCTCGGGAAACCGGACGTCCGCCGGATCGAATCGGGCCGCTCGGTCGAGGGCTTGTGGGCCGGCCGTGCAGCGGCTATGCTGCCGGTCATGAGCCATACACGGCATAGCAGGCGCAAGATTCCGACATCGCGGCTGCGGGTGGCCGCGCAGGACCTTTCCCGTGCCAGCTCGGCGCTGGAGCCCGAGCTGCTGGCCAGGCTGCGTCGGGCGCTCGAAGACGAGCCGGTGGCGGGTCCGGAGCCCTGGTCCGCCGCGCGCAGCAGGAGTGAGCTGCAGCGCATCATGACCGATCGCCTGCAGGCGGCATGGAGAGTCGACCCGGATCCCGAGCGCTTGTCCGAGCTCGTGCTCGATGCCGTCGATCTCCGGCTCGTGGTCCGACCGGAGGTGGTCGACGCGACCATCGATCGGCTGGTCGATCTGGTCGAACACGATGAGGACCTCGAGCGCCTGGCCTTGGCCGACTACGGCGACTATCCCAGCTATCAGGGCGTCGACCTGCACCTGCGCGCGCGGCGGCGCTCCGCGCCCCATCCCAAGGTCCGCTTGAGGATCCAAACGCCCGGACAAGCCGAGCATGGCGAAGGCTTGCCCGAATTGACGACCGCCATCCTCGAGTTGCGGCCCAAGGCCGAGGCCGTGGCGCGTGACTTCGGGAATGCCGACGATCTCGAGGTCTACTACTTTCTGGAGCTCCTTCCCGACCTGGGCTTCGATCGTTCGGATCCGGCCGGTCTCTACTGCTTGCTCACCACCGCAGCCCAGCAGGTGGCCTGCTACTGGGCTCCGGATGGCTGGCACCCCTCGGCGCGCGTGGAGGCCTGGATCGTGGGCGCGGAACCCAGCCTCGAGCCCGTAGACGGAGCCGAGGCCCAAGCCTGCATGGAAGCCTGGTCGGAGGGCGAGGCCATGGACCCGACCAGCGATCTCGCGGGTCGACGGAATTGATCCCGAATTCCGGTCGCCGCGGTGGGGCGCGGCCGTCGGCGACGGCGACAGCAGCGCTGTTGGTCATCGCGGGACTCCTGTGCGTGTGGCTGCTGATCTTGGCCCTGCTGCAACGCGGCGGGCGCATGATGCCCGGAAGCCAGGTCTTGGGCATCGGGCTGGGTGGACGCAGCCCGCGCGCGGCCCAGATGCGCCTCGAAGCACACTGGGAGGATCGGCCGATCGAGGTGACGCTGCCGACCGGCAACACCGCTGTCCCGCCCGCCGAGCTGGGCATCTACCTCGATGGCCCGGAGACCATCCGGTCCCTATGGCATGCAGGTCGTCGCAGTCAGGACCCATGGCGGCGGCTCTGGCCCGCGGCCCGCCACGCCATCAGTCCCAGTCTCGGTCTCGATCTGGAGGCCGGGGTCGCGACCCTGCAGCGCCTGGCGGCCACCGAGCGACTGGAAGCCGTCGATGCCCGCCTCGGAATCCGCGACGGAGCGCTATGGGCCGAGACGGGGCGCCCGGGCCTGGAGATCGATGTCGTGGCGACCAGCATCCGCTTGCAGGCCGAACTGGATCGGATCGTCGAGGCCGGGCGCCTCGAGAGCATCCTGCGCCAGCTGCCACCGCGGGTTGCCGATCCGGAACCTGCCCGCGACCGGGCAGCCGCGCTGCTGCAGCAAGACCTTCGGCTGGATCTCTGGGATCCGGTCTCGAATCGCGAGCGGGCGCATTCGGTCGCCGCAGGGACCTGGCGCGCATGGGTCCGGCCGGTCATCGACCCGGCGTCACCCGGGCGACCGCGCTGGTTGATGTCCTCCGCTGTCATCGATCCCGATCGCATCGCGAGCCTCTCGGTGCTCGACGCGTCGACTTACGTCGAGCCCGAGGAGCTGCAGAGGGCGCTGGTCGAGGCGCTGGATGGTGGCCGAACCGAGCTGCGCTTGCGCCTGCACCATCGCCCGCGTCAACATCAGGTAGCCGCCGGGGAGACCTTGGCCGCCATCGGCCGGATCCACGGCATCCCTTATCCCTGGATCCAAGCCGCGAATCCCGGGTCGGGCGACCGCTTGCGTGCCGGACAGATGCTGCAGATCCCACCGGCGGACCATTTCATCCAGCGCCCCATCGTCGAGGGCAAGCGCATCGTGGTCGATCTCGACGCCCATCGCACGCGGGTCTACCAGGACGGGCTCCTGCGCTGGGACTGGCCCAGCAGCAGCGGCGTGGTCGAAAGCCCGACCGCGCCGGGCGTCTATCAGGTCCAGAGCCTTGAAGCCGAAGCCTACGCCAGCGCCTGGCAGCTGCGCATGCCCTATTTCATCGGCATCTATCAACCGGCGCCCAGCGCGACGGTCACCAACGGATTCCACGGTCAACCCATCCACGACCGGCTCGGCCCCTTGTGGCTGGGGCAGATCGGCATGCGCGTGACCTATGGCTGCATCCTCTTGGACGACCCGAACGCGGCGCAGCTCTATGAATGGGCCGAACCGGGTGTCATCGTGGAGTTGCGCTCGGCCTCGGGCCCCCGGCTCCCCGGCAGCTCGCTCGGATTGCCGCGCCGGGCACCGGTGGGGCCCGCGATCGCCAACCGGAGCCTACCGGTGGATCCGCTTGTCGCCCCCGGGGCCTCGTGGTAAACTAGCCCCGCCGTTCGCGCTAGCGCCTGCGGCACTCCCCCTCTCAACTGCGCGGTTTCCGCGCATCTCCACCTCGCAGACAGGTCGAGACCCGACCGGCAAGCGCTGCTTGTCGATTCCTGCAGCGCCGCCCCGCTTCACCGGGCTGCGCGCCATCGGGTCTAGGGTGGCACGTGCCTTCGCTCGGCCATGGGCCTGCACCAGCGCCCGACATTGCGGGCATCCAGGAATGAGCATGCATCAACGAAGCGGCGACGACGGCCAGTCGAAGCAGCGACCCTCGCGGCGCGGGCGTCGTGGCGGTCGGCGCAAGAACAACAGTCAGGGCAAGGGTGGCGGACAGAGCGGAGGAGGCGGGCATCGCGGCGGACGGGGCGGCGGCGGATCGAACCAACCGCAGCGCTCGGTCGAGGGCCTGATGGAGCTCTCGCGCAATGGTGCCGGCCTTCTGCGGCAGCGCGGCATCGCGCGCTCGGACGACCCATTGATTCCGGTCTCGAAGGTTCGCTCGCTCGGATTGCGCCAGGGCGATCTCATCGAAGCGCAGGCCCGCGGACGCAACGTGGTCTACGTCGACAGAGTCAACGGTCACGAGGTCGAGGGCTTGGCCGAGCGGGTCGACTTCGATCGGCTCACGGCCATCCATCCGGAGCGGCCCATCGTGCTCGGCGGCACGCCGGAGGCCATCACCGGACGCCTCCTGGACATCATCGCGCCGGTCGGGCGCGGACAGCGCGGATTGATCGTGGCGCCGCCCAAGGCCGGCAAGACCACCGTGATGACCGACATCGCCGAGGGCGTATCGCGCAACAAGGGGCTCTACCTCATCGCCTGCTTGGTCGGCGAGCGGCCGGAGGAGGTCACCGAGATCCGGCGGGCGGTCGACGGCATGGTGCTGGCCGCGGACCTCGATGCGCCGGCCGGCGATCACACCCGGGTGGCCGAGTTGGCCATCGATCACGCCAAGCGCCTGTGCGAGGAAGGCCGGGACGTCGTGGTCTTGCTCGATTCGCTGACCCGGCTGGCTCGGGCCTACAACCTCAGCCAGAAGGGCGGCGGCCGCACGCTCTCCGGGGGCATGGACGCCAACGCGCTCCATCCGGTGCGCAAGATCTTCGGTGCGGCGCGCGAGACGGAGGAGGCGGGCAGCTTGACCATCCTGGCCACCTGCCTGGTCGATACCGGCAGCAAGATGGACGACGTGGTCTACGAGGAGTTCAAGGGCACCGGCAACATGGAGGTGCACTTGGATCGCAAGCTGGCGCAGCGTCGGCTCTTCCCGGCCATCGACATCAACCGCTCCGGCACCCGTCGCGAGGAGCTATTGCTCGAGCCCCAGACCATGCAGCAGGTGACCGCATTGCGCCGCAAGCTGGCGGGCGTGCCCTCGGACAAGGCGCTCAGCGCGCTCCTGCTCGCGCTCAAGCGACAGATCGAGCTCGAGGCGACCGAGCTGGTCTGACAGGCGAGGGCCTCCGGACTCGCGCGGACGCAATCCGGAGCTGTGCTATCATCGCCCCGTCGAAGCGGCGGAGACCGGCGTCCGTCCTCGGGTCGCAGTGAGCCTCGAATCGCCTCGAGCTCCGCGGACCCCGCCCCTTTCGCGACCGTCCAGCGGAGCCGAGGTGCGCATGTCCAAGTTCTACGTCACGACCCCGATCTACTACGTCAACGGCAGCCCGCATATCGGGCATGCCTACACCACCATCGTCGCCGATGCTTTGGCACGCCACTATCGGCAACGCGGCTGGGACACCTTCTTCTTGACCGGCACCGACGACCACGGGCTGAAGGTCCAGCGCGCGGCCGAGGCCGAGGGGCTGTCTCCCAAGGCCCTGGCCGACCGGAACTCTGCGGTCTTCGCCGACCTCTTCGAGCGGCTCGGCCTCTCTCACGACCGCTTCATCCGGACGACCGACGCGGATCACGCGCGCACCGCCACCGCGCTCCTCGAGCGCCTGAAGGCGGCCGGCGATATCTACCTGGGAACCTACGAGGGCTGGTACGCGACCAGCGAAGAGGCCTTCTTCGACGAGGACGAGGTGGCGGGCGGCAGGGTCATCGCGACCGGATCCGAGGTCGAATGGGTCCGGGAATCCAGCTACTTCTTTCGCCTGAGCCGCTACCAGGATCGCCTGCTGGACTGGTACGCCGGCGACCCCTCGCCCGTGCAACCGGAGTCGCGCCGCAACGAGGTGGCCAGCTTCGTCGCCAGCGGGCTCAAGGACCTCTCGGTCAGCCGGACGACCTTCGACTGGGGCTTGCCCTGGCCCGAGGATCCCGAGCACGTGCTCTACGTCTGGCTGGACGCCCTATCGAACTATCTGACCGGGGCCGGCGCCTTCAACGACGAGGAGCGCTACACCCGCCTCTGGCCGGCCGATCTCCACCTGCTGGGCAAGGACATCCTGCGCTTCCATGCGGTCTACTGGCCGGCCTTTTTGATGAGCGCGGAGATCCCCCTGCCCGAGCAGGTGCTGGCTCACGGCTGGTGGGTCGACGACCGCGGCGAGAAGGGCAGCAAGTCCAAGGGCAACATCGTCCAGGTCGAGCCCCTGCTCGAACGCTACGCGCTGGACAGCCTGCGCTACTTCCTGCTGCGCGAGAAGCCCCTGGCCACCGATGGCAGCTTCTCCGAGCGCCGTCTGGTCGAGCGCAACAACAGCGAGCTGGCCGACAACCTGGGCAACCTGGTCAATCGGGTCATCAAGATGGTCGAGCGCTACGAAGGCGGTCGGGTGCCCGACGGCAGGCAGTCCAACCAGGAGCGGGATGTCGAGCTGCGCGAGCGCTGCCGTAGCACGCGAGTGGCCGTCGAAGCCGCCATGGACGCGCGCGAGCCGAACGTGGCCCTCGAGCAGATCTTTTCGCTTTGCAGCAGCTGCAACCTCTACGTCAACGACCTGCGCCCTTGGGATCTGGCCAAGGCCGAGGATCCGACCCGATTGCGACAGTGCCTCTACCACGCCCTGGAGAGTATCCGCCACGTGGCGGTCCTCAGCGCGGCCTTCCTGCCGGATGCGGCGGGCCGGATCATGCAAGGCTTGGGTTTGCCGGAGCCGGAGGATCTGGGCTTGGACCGCGTCGTCTGGGGGGTTCTGGAGCCCGGCCGGGCCGTGCAGGCGCCGCCCGTGCTCTTCACCAAGCTCGACCCGCCGTCGGAGGACGAGCTGGCAGCGGCGCCTGCCGCGCCGGCCGGCCCGCAGGGCGATGCGTCAACGGCGTCGCTGCCGGATGCTGGCCAGGCTGCCGGCGGAGAGCCCGGAGCCTCCAGACAGGAGGACGAGCGCATCGCATTCGACCAGTTCGAGGCGGTACAGATCCGCGCGGGACGCGTGCTCGCGGCCCAGAAGATGGCCGGCGCCGATCGACTCCTCGTGCTCGAGGTGGATCTCGGCGAGCCGGGCGGGCCGCGTCAGATCGTGGCGGGCATCGCCGAGACCTACGCGCCCCAGAGCGTGGTCGGACGCACCGTCGCGGTGGTCGCCAACCTCCAGCCCGCGCGGATCCGAGGGGTCGAGAGCCAGGGCATGATCCTGGCAGCCGATCGCGATGCGGGAGGCTTGGAGCTGCTGCAGCTCGGCGACGCGGTGGCGCCGGGGACGCGCGTGCGATGAGCATCGGAGTCGAACCACAGCCTCACCGACTGCGCGGCCTATTCTACCCGGGTACCGTCGCGGTCATCGGGGCCTCCGAGCGCGAAGACAACCTGGGCCGGCAGATTTCGGCCAACCTTGGCCGCTTCGAGTTCGACGGCATCGTCTACGAGGTCGGTCCGCGCGGCGGGCAGCTCTACGGCCGTCGAATCCACCGGTCGGTCTCGGACATCCCCGATCACGTGGACCTGGCCGTCATCTTGACGCCCGCGGCCAGCGTGCCCGAGCTACTGGAGGAATGCGGCCGCAAGGGGGTTCGTCACGCGGTCATCGAGACGGCGGGTTTCGTCGAGCACGGCAGCGAAGGCCGGCGCTTGAGCGATCGCCTCCTAGCCGTCGCGGCCGAACACGACATCCGCTTCGTCGGTCCCAACTGCATCGGCGTGATCAACCGCCACAACGGTCTGTGCACGCCCTTCGTCGGACTCGACCCGCAGGTCCGCCGCGGCGGGATCTCGGTCATCAGCCAGTCCGGCGGCGTCGGCATCAGCATCCTCAACGTCTTGGTCAGCGAGGGGCTTGGCTTGGCCAAGATGGTCTCGGTCGGCAACAAGCTCGACCTGGACGAGAACGACCTGCTCGAATACCTGATCGACGACCCGGACACGGAGATCATCTGCCTCTATCTCGAAGGAATCGCCGACGGTCGGCGGCTGATGGACATCGCGCGCCGCTCCCCCAAGCCCATCCTGCTGCACAAGTCGAACATCGGGCAGGCCGCCAGCGGCATCGCCAGCTCGCACACCGGCGCGCTGTCCAGCGACGACGCGGTGGTCGACGCCGCCTTGCACCAAGCGGGCATCGCGCGCTTCCGGGATACCGAAACCTTGGTGCACTACCTCAAAGCCCTGCCGATGCCGCCTCTGAAGGGCAATCGTCTGGCCGTCCTCTCGCGCTCGGGCGGCCATGCGGTCATCGCGGCCGACGAATGCGAGCTGACCGGATTCGAGCTGGCCGACCTGCCCCGCGAGTTCCTCGACGAGATCGAAGGGCGCCTGCGGGCGCGCGTGATCCGCTTGACCAATCCGATGGACCTGGGCGACCTCTTCGACCTGGATGCCTACGGTGAGATCGCCGCGCGAACCCTGGAGATGGAGGGGGTCGACGGCATGGTCTTCTTGCACATCTACGTCGCCGAACGCGAGACCGAGCCCTCGATCGAGCTCTTCGAGCAGCTGCATGCGCTCTCCTCGAGGGTCGGCAAGCCGGTGGCCATCCACGCG
Source organism: uncultured Anaerolineales bacterium (assembly GCA_964549495.1). Taxonomy (GTDB): domain Bacteria; phylum Chloroflexota; class Anaerolineae; order Epilineales; family Epilineaceae; genus JACKBJ01. Next base: position 27,092 of record CAZJWJ010000063.1, read on the forward strand.
GCCACCGAGGCCGAGGAGCTGGGGCGGATCAAGCGAAGCTTGACGGGCCCGATCTTCGGCGAGCCATCCGACGCCGTGCGCGCCCTGGCCCTGCTGCGCGACTACGGCCGACAGGTGGTCCGGGCACCAAGGCGTTCGGAAGGGCCGGCCGACCAGGAGGCGGCGCGCGCCATCCTGGACCGCTGCGCGGCCGAGGGTCGCGATCCGCTGATCCAGGAGGCGATGGAGGTCGGCCGCGCCTATGGCCTTCCCTTCCCTCCGGCACGGGTGGCCTCCGACGTGGACCAGGCCGTCGCGGCCGCTCGCGAGCTAGGATTTCCGGTGGCCATGAAGGTCATCAGCCCGGAGGTCTCGCACAAGTCGGACTTCGGCGGCGTGCAACTCAACCTGCGCAGCGCGGAGGGCGTCCGCCGCGCCTGGGTCGACATGATGGCGGCCCTGGAGCAGCGCGCTCCCGAGGCCCGGATCTCCGGCGCTCTACTGCAGCCCATGGTCGTCGGTGGCCGCGAGCTGATCGTCGGCGCGCGGCGTGACGAGAGCTTCGGGCATGCCGTCCTGGTCGGAGCGGGCGGGATCTTCGTCGAGATCCTGCGCGACACGAGCCTCCGCTTGGTGCCCTTCGGGATCGAGACGGCTCGCGAGATGATCGGCGAGCTGCGCATCCATCCCATGCTGGCCGGCAGCCGGGGTCAGGCCGCCAGCGACCTCGAAGCCTTGGCCCACGTCATCCTGAGCGTGGCGCGCCTGGTAGAGGACTGTCCCCGCATCCAGGAGCTGGATCTGAACCCGGTGCGCGTGATGCCGGAAGGACAGGGCTGCATCGCCTTGGACGCGCGGATCCATCTTCACTAGCCCGCCGGCACGCCCGACGAAGCGACCGGCCAACGAACCTACTGGCTTACTTCCTATCGGCCTACCTACCCCTCTAGAGACCAGGGGCCTGGGCTCATGCGCTGCCGAGCTTGACGTGCGGACGCAGGACCTCGCGGATCTCGGCCTGCGTGACCTGATACCACTCGGCCAGGTCGCGAACGCTCGTGCCGGTGGCAAACATTTGCACGATGGCCCGCTTCTGTCCTTCATTCAATCGTGATGACATCGTCAAACCCTGTTGATCTTGTAGGAATTGCATGTGTTGTCTTGTTGCCTCGCCGCACTTGCGGCTTGCATGCGCAGGAAAGGCATCGTCACCGGTGGGTGTACGATGCCTTCTCGGCGATTCGGGCTGTTGGTTTCACCCCGATGCGAAGATCGGGAAGCTGGCGTTGCGAAGATCGCGTGCATCGATGGACCGCGCATGGCCCTCGCTCGGGGAGACGATGGTCGATCTTCGACTACTCGACGACTTGGAAGACCACCGTGTCCTGCGGGCTGCGCAAGAACTTGATCGACTTGCCTGCGAACTCCGCCGCCTTGTTCAGGCGATTCTTGACCGTCTGACGCGTGACGCCTTCCTTCTTGACGTTCAACCTGCCGCCAGAACCAACGCGGGAATTCTGGAAGAAGTCCAGATACTCCTGATGCACGGATCCGATCGGAACCTTGGACTCGAGCTCTTTGCGGGTCAACGCTTGAATCGGCATGTAGTTCTCCTCATCTATCGTTCATGCGGTTGCGAATCTTGCAACACGCAAAACGATAGCCGTTGCCAACACTTGGGTCAACTTCGGCGCGAAGAAAACGGTCGCAATCTCGAATGAAGATTTCGACGAAGTCTCGAGCCTATGGATCTCTTGCGTCGCGCATCGACACAGATGGGGCGATTCGAGCTCAGGCGCCGCGCTCCATCGCCTCGCTCCAGGTACCGCTCCGCGCGGCGCCGTTACAGGCCGCGCGATGGGCGAAGACGGCTTGCGCGGCCGGCTCTTGCTCTCGCTTTCCGGCCCAGGTCGAGAGGGCCGGGGCCTGCAAGGCGCGCCCGTAGCTGAAGCTCAATTCCCAGGGATGGGGTCCCATGCGGTTCATGGCGTTCAGGTGTGCTGTGGCCTCGACATCCGACTGGCCGCCGGAGAGGAAGACGATGCCCGGCACGGCCGCGGGAACCGCGCGCGAGAAGCAGCGAAGGGTGGCCTCGGCCACCTCCTGTACGGAGGCTCGCGGATCGGCCTGGCTGCCACTGATCACCATGTTGGGCTTGAGCAGCATGCCCTCGAGCGCAACGCCTTGGCGGGCCAGCTGCGCGAACTGCTCCTCCAGCGTGGCCCGGGTGACCCGCTCGCAGGTGGCCAGGTCGTGGTTGCCGTCCATCAAGACCTCGGGCTCCACGATGGGCACCAGCCCCGCTTCCTGGCAGAGCGCCGCGTAGCGCGCCAGGGCATGGGCGTTGACCTCCAGGCAGGTCCGGCTGGGCCGGCCCTCGCCGATGCCGATCACCGCCCGCCACTTGGCGAAGCGCGCGCCCATCCGATGGTAGTCCGACAGCCGCTCGCGCAAGCCGTCCAAACCCTCGGTGACCCGCTCGCCGGGGTGGCCGGCCAGGGGCTTGGCCCCGGTGTCGACCTTGATGCCGGGATAGATCCCGCGGTCGCTCAGAAGCTGGGCGAAGGGCTTGCCCGCGTCGTCCGACTGGCGGATCGTCTCGTCGTAGAGGATCACGCCCGAGATCTGGGCCTCGACGCCGGGAGTGGAGAAGAGCATGCCCCGATAGCTCCGGCGCGTGTTCTCGGTGGACTCGACTCCGATCGAGTCGAGGCGCTTGGTCATGGTGCCGGTGGACTCATCGGCGGCCAGAATGCCTTTGCCGGGCGCGACCAAGGCGCGGGCGACGGCGGCGAGATCTGCGTTCGACATGCTGGGCAGCTCCTTGGCTCCAGGCGGGGACGGAGGGCGTGCCTGCTCGTCTCGTCCCGATGATGATCGGTGGACTGCGGGCCGGGCAAGGCCGGGGCCCGCCGGCCCAGGATTCTAGCCGCTGCTCGCGCCTTGTGCCAGCACCTGGCGAGTCCGCTCCCGGCCCGCTTCGGTCAGGTAGAGCTGCCCGCCGGCCTCCCGCAGGAGCCCGCGCCTTCTGGCGCGAGCTGCGACGCGGTCGCAGCGCCGAGCGCTCCAGCGCAAGTGGGCCGGCAGATTGGCCAGACTCGCCTCGCGGGCCTCCTCGGGCCCGCCTTCGTGCTGGGCCAGGTGCACCAGCAGCGTGTCCAGCGCGAAACCGCGCGCCTGACGCCGCCGTCGCCGCCATTGAGCCAGCAGCCCCTGCTTGGGCGCGGCCAGGAAGGTCAGGGCGAAGAGGCCGCCGGCGC
>CAZJWJ010000064.1:0-30084 GCA_964549495.1 uncultured Anaerolineales bacterium
GCCGTTCGGCCCGCGGCCGTAGCCCAGGGCGATGACGATGGTGCCCGAGCGCTGGGCGGGGCAGGGCACCATCGGCCGGGGGATCGCCCGGTCGCCGGCGGGCACCGTCACCAAGCTGGCCCGCGCCTGCTCGCCCAGATCGGCATACCAACGCACCTGGTCGAAGAGCCACGCCGAAGGAGGCGACTCGCCGCCCGCCCGAGCCTGGTCGATGCGCGTCTCGATCAGGGCCAGGGCCTGCCAGAGCTCGCCTTGGCCGGCCAGCACCTTCGCTTCCTCTTCGGGTGACACCGTCTCGCCGGCTTCCTTCAGCCGCGCCATGGCGGCCGCGGCCAGGGATGTGCCAGGCAATTCGCGCATCAGCCGCCGTCGGGTGGCCATGGCCTCGGCCGTCTCGCCCAGCTCGAGGCGGGCCGCGATCTGGCCGGCCATCGCCTGGGCCCGGGCATCAGCGCCCTCGGCACGCTTCTCGGCATCCAGGTAGGCGCTCAGCGCGGCGGCCGTCTCGCCGGTGCGCAGGCGGGCGTTGCCCAGGCGCAGCACGGCCAGCTGCGCGCTGCCCGGATCGCCGGCCAGGTCGCGCGAGCGGGTAAAGGCCTCGGCCGCCTGGCGATACTGCGCGGCCGCGAAGCGCGCGTTGCCCACCGCCATCCAGGCCACGTCGGCCAGCACCGGCTCGGCCTCACCGTAGCGCTCGAAGGCCTCGGCCGCCGCCAGATGCGCGCCCTCCTGCTCCAAGGCCAGCCCGTAGACGTAGCGGCCGGCCGCCGGCAGCGACTCCAGGGTCGACTGCAGCCAGGCCGGCGTGCCGCCGGCAAGGCCCGCATCGCCGGCAGCGGCCCCGGACTCGCCATCGACGCTCGGCGCCGCGGTCGAGCCCGCCGCGCGCTCGTCGGTCGATCCCACCGCACGCTCTTCGGTCGATCCGGACCTCGAGCCCGAAGTGACCGCCTCATCGCCGCCGGCCGATCGAGCCAGGGCATCGAGCTGCTGGCGCGCGCCCCGCGGGTCGCCCGCATCCACCATCTCGCGAGCCTCCAGGATCAGCGCGCCCGGATCGCCGGCCGCCGGCAGCTCGATCGCCGGCAGCAAGTCCGGGACGACGGAGGCCGCCGCGGCCCGGATGGCCTCGATGGCCGCCGCGTCGAGAACGACATCGCCGGGATCGCCGACATCCGCCCCGCTCGGATTGTCGAGGGATGATCGGCTACCCTCCGTCGCCACCGTCGAGGACGGGGACGCCGCGGGCCCTAGACCGTCGGAAGCATCCGCGGCCCCGGACTCGGTCACCGAGCCGGCCCCCTCGTCACCGAGTGGTCGTGCCTCCGCCATCCCGTCGCGGCCCGCCCCTTCTTCGGAATCGGCCGCCAAGCCGGCGCCGTTGCGACCGTCGTCCGAGGCCGGCGCCGAGCGGGTGGTGCTGGCCTCTCCGCCCTCGTCGGGCGGCGGGCTGGGCGAGGCGCTCGGGATGCAAGCGGCCAGGAGCAGTAAGGGGAGGACTCGAAGGTAGCGATGCATGGGCAACCAGGGCCTTCCGATCAGGGCGCGTCGGGGGGGAAGGGCCGCGCCGGCACCAGAGTATAGCGTTCGCCGGGCCGAGTCCGGCCGCCGACCGGTCGCCGGCCACCCCACGCTCGACCGTCGCCGGATCGCGGCCGATGATGCCCCGGCGAAGGATGGGAGGCGCCTTCGGCCTGCGATTCGCGGCCGCCCAGCCCTCTGCTATGCTCGAACGGATGGACAGGTCTCCACTGCAACCCTTCCTGGACCGCCAAGGCTTGGTGCTGCTCGACGGCGGGCTGGCGACCGAGCTGGAGCGCCGCGGCTTCGACCTGGACGACCCGCTGTGGAGTGGTCGCTTGGTGCTCGAAGCGCCGGAGGCCATCGAAGCGGTTCACGAAGACTACCTCGAGGCCGGCGCCGACGTGATCACCAGCGCCAGCTACCAACTCGGCTTCGAGGGGCTCGGAGCGCGGGGTCTGGATGTCGCGGAGGCGGCCGAGGTGATGCGCCGGAGCGTCGCGATCGCGCTGAGGGCTCGAGACCGGTTCTGGGCGCGGCCGGCGTCTCGGGCCGGCCGGCTCCGGCCGTTGGTGGCGGCCTCGATCGGACCCTACGGCGCGGTGCTGGCCGATGGCTCCGAGTACCGTGGCGACTATTCGCTGGATCGGAATCGGCTGCGCGACTTCCATCGGGCGCGACTGGAGCTGCTCTCCGATGCCGGCGCCGACCTCTTGGCCGTCGAGACCCTGCCCTGCCGGCGCGAGGCCGAGGCCATCGTCGACCTGCTGGCCGAGCGGCCCGGCCCTCCGGCCTGGCTGAGCTTCAGCTGTCGCGACGGCAGGCACCTGTCCAGCGGCGAGGAATTCGGCGATGCCGTCGAAGCGGTCGCCGGCGCGCCGCGGGTCCTGGCCCTGGGCATCAACTGCAGCGCGCCGCGGCATCTGCCTTCGCTCCTGTCCATCGCCGCAGGGCGTTGCGACCTGCCCTTGATGGCCTATCCCAATCGCGGCGAGCGCTGGGACGCGGCGGCCGGCGGCTGGCACCCGGGCGAGGGAGACGCCGTCGGGACGGACGAACTCGCCGTCATGGCGCGGGACTGGCAGACGGCCGGCGCGCGGCTCATCGGCGGCTGTTGCCGCACCGGGCCCGAGGATATCCGGGCGATGCGGGTCCTGCTCCTGGACGCATCGTGACCGAGGAGCAGCGTCCGAAATGGATGCGGGCGAACGCGTCGATCCCTGCCATCCGTCCGGATCGGACCTGCGCCGGGTTACAGCTGGAAGATGCGCGCTACGGGAAGCTCGAGCGCGGGCAACAGATCCGGTGCGCGTAGCGTGTCACCTTGCCCGAGCGTTCGCGAATCGGTTCCGGGGCGATGGACCGTGACCTCTCGCCGCTGCGGATCGACCAGCCAGAGCAGGGCGGTTCCGGCATCGAGATAGTCCGCCACTCGTTCGGCCAACTCCTGGGGCCGATTCGAGGGCGAGACGATCTCGATGACCAGGTCGGGCGCACCTTCGAAGAATCCTGGCTCCGCGAGCGGATCCGCCAATCGATCACGCCGGATGAAGAAGACATCCGGCGAGCGCACCGTATCCGGGTCACGACGCAGGATGAATCCGGTCTCGACACCAAGCCAACCGAGAACCGCATCACCTCGAGCCGCGTGGATCAGCGATACGATGCGGCCGGCCAGGACGCCGTGGGGCAATCCAGGAGGCATCTCTTCAACCACGACGCCGCGAACGAGCTCTCGGCGCATGTCGCTTCTCGGCATACGCTCGAGGGTCTCCGCGTCGATGCGCCGGACTTGGGTCACCATGGGTTGCCTCCCATCCGTCTGGAGTGATCTCTTGATGCTGCCAGATCATCATAGCAAACGAGCCACTACTCGTCTTCGGTTGCGGGCACGGTTCCCGTCGGCAGGTCATCGCCCGCCGCTTTGCTCGTCGCAACTCCCGAGGTCCCCGGATCCGGCTCGACGATGCGGATGTCGCCCGGATCACGCAGGACGATCTGGGGCGCGCCGCGGTAGGTCTCGACGCTGCCCTGGACCACCACGCAGCGGCCCTGGAAGTGGCGGGCCGGCGGCTGGGGAAAGGCCGCGTAGTCGTCGGGGAAGATGGCCACGTAGAAGTGGCCCTGGTAGGGATCGTGGCTGTTGAGGAAGGTCACCCGGCCGGTGTCCTTGCTGCGCACGACCTGGAACTCGACCGCCTGGTAGCTGTCCAGGAAGTCGCCGGCCGAGGTGGCCGGAATCGCACCCGCCACCCGCGCGCCGCAGGGCTGGCTGGGATCGAAGGCGGGGGTCGGGTCGGATGGGGGCGCGCCGGCCGCCCCGCTCGATCCGACCGAAATCGCCGATGTCGAGGCCTCGTCGCCGGTCCCGAGGTGCCCCGCCGACGATCCGGAAGCCGGTGCGAAGAGGCTGTCGGGCCCTCCGCCGAAGCCGTTAGCACCGCCCTCGTAGCGCAGCACGAGCAGCAGGATCGCCAGGCCGGCCAGGCCACCGATCAGCCAGGCGATCGATCGGGACGGGCTGGCGGCAGCATCGAACGGCCCGGAGCCGAGCTCGGGATCGGCGGTCGGGCTGCCTTGGACAAGGAGGTTCGCGGCGGGGCGGTCTTCGCCATGGACCGGGATGTGTCGCCCTGCCGACGGCACCAGTGCCGCGGACGTGGCTTCGGGCTTGTTGCCAAGGGGCGGGGGAGCCGAGGAATCGGACCCGTCCTCCGCTGAACGAGCCGAGTCGGGCCTCGGCCTCGGCGCGACCAGCTTGCCTCGCTGAACAAGGATGCGCGCTGCCTCGGCGCGCAGCTCGGCCGGCCCGACCGCTTCGCGCAGCAGGTCGAGCAGGTAGTCCGGATCCATGACGGCGACGCTGGCCACCGGCTGGTCGCGATAGGGGCCGAAGGGCAGGCGCGCCCCCGCTTCGGATCGAGATTCGGTCGGGCTCATCGCTGGCCTCCAGCAGCTGGGTCCGGCGTGGAGAAGATGGGTAGGGCGGTGGGGCGCGGCAGGCCCCAGAGGCCGCGGCCGGCGGCGCGGGCCTCGGCGGCGGCGCGGTCGAGTCGGGCCTCGTGCGGGCCCTCCGGTGGCAGGGCCAGGCGCCAGGCGAGACCCTCACGCAGGAGGATCTCGCTGGTCAGGCGACGGCCCAGCCAGACATGGCGCAGCAGGCGGCCATAGTGGTCGCTGTCGGCGCCGGCGGCCTCGCGCTCGAGGGCGACGCGGTGGCCTTCGACCAGGTCGCGCAGCCGCCGGCTGGCCTCGGGTCCCAGGGGCTGGGGACCGCGCATTTCCGGATGCATCGTCTCGGGCGTGTCGATGCCGAGCAGGCGGACGTGGGCACCGCCTTCCAGGACCAGGGTGTCGCCGTCGATCACCTCGATCACCCGGGCGGTCGGCGTGCCGGGCGGCGGGCCGGCGGCGGGGGCCAGGCCGGCGCGCAGGATCAGGCCGGCCGCGAGGATGGACAGGCAGGCCGCCAGTGCCTGTCCGAACGCTCGGGGATCGGGGGTGAGACCTCGCCGAAGGAGCTTGCCGTGGCGCATGCTCCCATGCTGCTACAAGAGGCGGGCGTCCGGACAGCCCCTAGGCGACGAGTTCGCGACAGCCTTGCGACAGCCTTGCGACAGCCTTCGCGAAATGCCTCGAGGCGAAACGGACGGCGATCGGGCTATTCCTCGGTCTCGAGGACCTCCGCCTCGCGGATGCCCAGCAGCTTGGCCAGCATGGGAAAGGCCGCCGACCAGAGGAAGCCGTCCTTGAGCGCGCCGAAGAGGAACTGGGGCGTCAAGAGGGGGTTGCTGGTGGCCACCGACTGGGAGGCGGCGTAGGAGACGATGGCCAGGACCAGCGAGATGCCGAAGACCTGTGCGCGCACGCTGCGGGGCAGGAGTCCGACCATCGCCGCCAGCCAGAAGCTGAGCAGGACGCCGATCAGCTCGAAGAGCAGGCCGGCCGCGTGCACGCCCCAGGTGCGGGCCAGGTCGCGGCCGCCGGGGATGACGATCGTACTGCCGGCGGCGCCGGGCAGCTGGTCGATGCTGGCGGCCGCGTTGGCCTCGGCCAGCGCCGCCTCCGACACCCGGAAGGCCTCGGCCACCGACTCGGGCGAGTCGCCTTCCTGCAGGGTGTACTGGGTGGTCAGCGCGTCGGGCTCGGGCGGCAGGGGGATGAAGTCGCGGGTCCACCAGGCCAGCGAGACGATCAGTACCAGGCAGAGCGCGGCGGCGACGTAGAGCGTGGCGCTGCGCATCAGCCGGCCTCCTCGGGATCGCGCATGGCGGTGGCGATCAAGCCGAGGGTCAGCCAGGCGGCCAGGAAGCTGACCAGCATGCCCAGGCCGGGCTCGAGCGCGAAGAGGCCGAAGCCGAGCAGCCAGACCAGGCCGACGAAGGCCAGGGCGCGGGCGGCCGTGGCGGGGGGCCAGGGCAGTCGATCGTTCATCGCTTCGCTCCTCGGGGCGCTGCGCGTCGGGAAAGGGCTTCGAGCTCGGACGGCACCCGGGGATTGTACGCCGCAGGGGCCCTGGCGCAAGGCCTCCGAGGTCGTGCATCCATCAGAGCCATGTGCTCGCTGTGCCCGCATCGGGAGGTTGTTAGCGGGAGAGCCCTTTCGAGTTTGACGAGCCCTTGCGCCTGATGTCGGTTCGGTGATCCGCGCTCAGCGACCGCGCAGGCGCAGCACCGTGCCGGCGGTCATCAGCAAGATACGCAGATCCAGGAGCAAGGAGCGATGCTTGATGTAGTAGAGATCGTGCTCCAGCTTGCGCAGGGCGTCGTCCTCGCCGGCGGCATAGCCCAGGCGCACCGTGGCCCAGCCGGTCAGGCCCGGGCGCAAGGCATGGCGGGCCCGGTAGTATGGGATGCGCCGCGCCAGCGCTTCGACCAGCTCCGGTCGTTCGGGCCGCGGGCCGATCAGGCTCATGTCTCCGCGCAGGATGTTCCAGGCCTGTGGCAGCTCGTCGAGCCGACTGCTGCGCAGCCATCGACCGACGCGGGTGACGCGCGGGTCGCCGGGCGGCGACCAGATCGCACCCTCGGGTTCCGCGTCGGCGATCATGCTGCGCAGCTTGTAGAGTGTGAAGGGCCGGCCGCCGCGACCCAGCCGGATCTGGCGGTAGAACACGGGGCCCGGCGAATCGAGCCGGATGGCCAGGGCCATAGGCGGCAGGAGCAGGGTCAGGAGCGCCAGGCCGAGGATCCCGAAGACCCCGTCGAGGGCGCGCCGTCCCAGCCGGTCGAGCGGGTCGCTGTCCGGCGAGCTCAGCGGCAGCGTCATCGCCCACTGTTCCCCGACGTGCTCGACCGGGACACGGCCGGTGATCGACTCGAAGAGCAGGGGCATGGGCGTCAGGGCGATGCCCTGTTCGCGGAGGTCCATCAAGCGGCCGAAGAGCTCCGGATGCAGCGGTCCGTGGACGGCCAGGGCCAGCTCGCCGATCTGTAGCGCCCGCGCAGAGGACAAGAGCTCCTGCCGGTCGGCGACGACCGGCAACCCGTCGATGCTGAGGCCCTGCAAGTCCGGGTCGTCGTCCACGAAGCCGGGCACCTCGATCAGGTGGCCCGCATGCTCGCGGATGGCGGCCAAGAGCGCGCGGCCCGACCGGCCGGCGCCCAGGATCAGCAGCCGCCGGCGGAATCCACCGCCGGCCAGGAGGCGGGCGTAGGCCAGCCGCCAGGCGCCGATGGCCAGGGCGGACAGCAGGGCGAAGAAGACCGCCACGTGACGCACCAGGGTCCAAGGAGGCGGCACGAAGTAGGCCAGGGCCCAGAGGACCAGGAGCTGCGCGCCGACCACCAAGGGGCGCCAGGCCGTCTCCCAGCGGTCGCGTACCCGCCCGAGGTCGTAGAGGTCGTTGGCCCAGGCCAAGGCCAGCCAGAGCGGCAGGAGCAGGGCCAGCCAGGCTGCCAGCTCGCCTCCGAAGCTGCGAGTGGACCAATCCCAGCCGGAACGCAGGCCGCCCAACCACAATGCCAGGGCCAGCGATAGACCGGCGGTCAGCAGATCGCCGGTGAGCAGGATGAGGAGGCGCTCGCGCCGGCCCAGGGCCAAGTGGGGGGCCGAATCGACTCGGGGTTGGGTCGCGAGCTCCGGTGGAGTGGCCATCCCCGGACGCTCGTCGAGGAGCGCCTCTTGCTCGCTGCGACCGCGCCCTTCACTCCCCTTCATCGGGCGCTCGGCCTTTCGAGCATCGGTCTCTCGACTTCCGGCGTCTCGAGCCCCGGACTCGCGACCTCCAGGCTCTCGAGCCCCGACCTCGCCGGGCGCCGCCAGCGCGGCGCCTCGCGCAGCAAGCCGATCCAGAACCCACAACCCCAGGCCAAGTGGAGGATGGCGAAGGCCAGGGGCAGGCCGGCCGCGTCGCGCCAGGCCATGCCGCGGGCCAGCCGCAGGCTGACCGACGTCATCAGCAGGGCGTAGACCGCTAGGCTCAGCCAGCAGATCGGGCGCAGGATCGGCCAGGCCCAGGCGGCCGGCAGCCCCAGGCTGAGGCCGGCGACCCACAGGGCCGGCAGGGCCTGGCGCCAGCGCAGGGAGCGCGGATGCCGGCGCAAGGTGGCCGCGCGGCCCGTTCCATAGCCGAAATACTGCCGCGCCAGGGCGGCGGGATCGCCCCGCGTCAGGGTGCTGGAGCGGATGGCCCGATCCAGCCAGACGCGGCCGCCTGCGGCGCGGATGCGCAGGCAGAGCTCGTAGTCCTGATTGCGCGACAAGTCGGGGTCGAAACCGCCCAAGGCTTCCAGTACCGCCCGCGGCCAGGCCCCCAGGTAGACGGTGTCCACCTCGCCCGAGCCGCCCAGGCGGAAGGCGGCGTCCCCGGCGCCCAGGGGATGGGCGGCAGCCCGGGCCACCGCCCGGCCGAAGGCCGTCTCGCCCCGGCCGAGCATCGCGCCGCCGACCACCCAGGCGCCGCTCCGCCGCAGGGCCGAGACGCAGGCGCTCATGTAGTCCGGCGCTGGCCGGGCATGGCCGTCCATGCGCAGGATCACCTCGCCCCGGGCCGCCGCGATGCCGCGGTTCAGTCCGGCCGGCGTGATGCGATCTGGATTGTCCAAGAGGCGCAGCCGGCCCTCGGGCAGTCCCTCGGCCAAGCGGCGCAGGCGCGCCCGCGTCCCGTCGCGCGAGCCGCCGTCGACCACCAAGATCTCGAAGCGATCGGCGGGATAGTCGCCTTCGAGCAGGGGCCGCAGGGCCGCCTCGATCTGCTCGGCCTCGTCGAGGACGGGCATGACCACGCTGACGAAGGGCGGCGAGCCGTCGGCGGGCGGGGAGCCGGGCAGGGAGCCGGGCAGAGAGCCGAGCCGGCTGGTCGACGAGGGCGCGTTCATCGGTCAGCCCGCGCCCGGAGGGCCCGCAAGTAGACCGCCAGGGTGGCCCGCGCCGCGTCCTCCCAGGTCCAGGCTCGGGCAGCTTCGCGTGCCTCGCGCTCCAGCGCGCGCAGGCAATCCGGATCCGCCAGCAGCGCGGCCGCCTCGCCCGCCAGAGCCGCCGGGTCTCCGTGGGGGATCAGCCGGCCACCGCCGGCCGCCAGGGCTTCGGGCAGGCCGCCGACCGCGGTGGCCAGGACGGCGCGCCCGTAGCCGCGAGCCGCGGTCAGCACGGCGCTGTGGTCGCTGTCCCGATAGGGGAGTAGGACCAGGTCGGCGGCCGCGAAGTGGTCGGCCACCCGGGCCTGGGACACGAAGCCCGGTCGCCAGTCCAGCCCGCCGGCCGCGGCGGCCGCGTCGACCGCGGGGCGCAGGGTGGCCAGCCCGCGCCGGCCGCCGGCCACCGGGCCGGCCACCAGCAGCCGCGCGTCGGGCTGGCGTCGTCGCAGTTCGGGCCAGACGGCGAGCAGCAGGTCCAGTCCCTTGTAGGGTCTTGCGTGACCGAAGAAGAGCAGCAGCGGCGACGCCTCGTCCAATCCCAGGCGCCGTCGGGCGGCCGGCCGGTCGCCGTCTGCGGCGGGGCGGACCGGATCGGCCGGCATGGCCACCAGCTCGCAGGGCCGGTCGATGGGGCCCAGGGCGCGCTCCATCGCCGCGCGGGACGCCTCGGTATGCAGGATCAGGCGGTCGGCGGCCCGGTAGAGCCGGCGGTAGGCCGCCGCCTGCCCGGGCCGTGCCTCGTGGGGCAGGTGGTTGTGCACCGTGTGGATGACCGGCAGGCCGCGCCGGCGCAGCGCCCGATAGGCTGCGGCATCCAGCGCGGGGAAAGGGCTCCACTGGAAGTGCACCAGGTCCACGCCGCGGTGCGGGAGCTGTCGGACGAAGGTCAGCAGCTCGAGGGGATAGCCGAGCGCGCGCAGCAGCCGGCGGAGATGAGGATGCCGGCTCATCCGCCGCCGCGGCCTGCCGGGCGGGCCGAGCAGCCGGCCGAAGCTGTGCTCCAAGCCGCCGGCCGAGGACGGCTCCAAGGCGTAGTGCAGGAGGGGCGAGGCGTGCAGATCGACATCCAGGCCCAGCCGCGCCAGGGACTCGCAGAGCCAGCGATCGTAGCCGGGAACCTGGCTGGCTGGGTCGACCAAGGCGACCCGTCGAGGCGGCTCGCCTCCGCGCGCTGGCTTCACCTCGGGAGCCCGGCCTCGCATTCGGGGCCGCGTTCAGGCCCGCTCGGCCAAGACGGTGCGGTAGACGGCGGCCAGGCGCCGGGCAGCGCGCTCCGGCGAGCAATGCCGGCCGACGAAGCGCTGGGCGGCCCGGCCCATGGCCTCGGCCGCGGGCCGATCGGCCAGCAGCCCCAGGGCCTCGGAGGCCAGATCGTCGGGTTCGCCGGCGTCGACCAGAAGGCCCGTCTCGCCGTCGCGCAAGAGATCCGGGATGCCGCCGACCCGGGTGGCCACGACGGGCAGGGCCATGGCCATGGCCTCTAGCAGGACCACCGGCAGGCCCTCGTCATGCGAGGGCATCAGCAGCAGGTCGCTGGCCGCCATCAGCGAGGCGACATCGGCTCGATAGCCCAGGAAGCGCAGCGCATCGGAGAGCCTCAGCGCGGCGGCTTCGGACTCGAGTCGTTCGCGTTCGGAGCCATGGCCGGCTACCAGGAAGCGGGCATCGGGATGCGCTTCGTGGATGCGCCTCGCCGCCAGCAGGAAGTCGTCGACGCCCTTCTGGGGCGTGAGGCGGCCGATCAGGCTGATGACCGGCGCCTCCGGCGGCAAGCCGAGCCTCGAGCGCACGGCCGCCGGCTCGTCGGCCAGGGCCCGGAAGCGCTCGGCCTGGATGACGTTGGGCACCAGCACGATCCGGCGGCGGTCGACGCCCCGCGCCAAGAGGAGCCGGCGCTGCTCGCGCGATACGGTCACCACGCGATCGGCCAGCCGCAGCAGGAAGAGATCGATGGCGCGGTAGATGCGCAGCCGACGCGAGCTGCGGGTGTGCAAGTGGACCGTGGCCACCCAGGGCAGGGCCTTGTCGGGCCGGCGCGAGGCCAAGCCGCCCAGGATGTTGGTCTTGTAGTCGTGGCTGTGCAGGATCTGGGCGCCCGAGCCGTGCACCCTCCGGGCCATCCGGCGCGCCACGCCGATGGAGAAGGGCCCCGGATCGTGGATTTGCTCGGCCCGCAGCCCCCGCTCGCGCGCCTGTTCGACCAGCGGATGAACCGGATCGCCCTCCGCGCGCTTCCGATACAGGCCCAGCACCCCGGTCTCGACGCCGTGACCGGCCAAGGCGTCGACCAACATCATCAGGGCCCGTTCGGGGCCGTAGCTGGCCGCCGAGCTGCGGCAATGCAGCACCCGGATCGGGCGCTCCCCGAGAAGCTCGCCGCTGGCGCGCTGGCGCGGGTGGATCATCATCGCCGGCAGCCCTGGACCTGCCGGGCCGGCTCGTGACGGGTGGCCCCGTCGGAGAGCTCGCCCAGCCAGGCCGAGTACTGCCGCTCCAGGGCGCGGCTATAGCGATCGATGCCGTGGGTCTTCCGAGCGCGCTCCGCGGCGCGCCGGCCCATGGCCTGGCGCAGGCTCGGGTCGTCCAGCAACCCGGCCATCGCCTCGGCCAGCTGCGCCGGCTGTCCTGGCGGAACCAGCCGGCCCGTGCGCCCGTCCTCGACGATCTCCGGCACGCCGCCGACCCGGCTGGCCACTACCGCTCGACCGGCGGCCTGGGCCTCCAGGAGGGCCAAGGGCGAGCCCTCGACCTCCGATGCCAAGACCACCAGGTCGGCCGCGGCCATCAAGCGGGGCATGTCCTCGCGATGGCCCAAGAAGCGCAGCTGCCCGTCCAGGCCGGCGCTGGCCGCCAGGGCCTCCAGGCGCGGCCGCAGCGGGCCGTCGCCGGCGCAGAGCATGCGCAGATCCGGCCGTCGGGGCGCCAGGAGGACCATGGCGGCGATCAGATCGACGTGTCGCTTTTGCGGGTGCAGCCGGGCCGGAACCAACAGGACCGGCCCTTCGGGCGGCAGGCCGAGCGCCCGGCGCGCGACCCGACGATCCAGGCCCTCGAAGCGCTCGAGCGGGATGCCATTGGGCAGCAGGCCGATCGCTTCGGCCGGCACGCCCTCGCCGCGGAGCCAGACCGCGTCGGCCGCCGAGACGGCCAGGAAGCGCTGGCGCGGGAGGCCGAGCAGCGCCCGGTCGATCCGGCGCCGCAGGCGGGGTGGTGGGGCGGGACGGGAATGCTCGTGGCCCACGCAGAGCGGCGTGCCGGCCAGGAAGGCCGCCAGGCGCGCATAGGGCGCCACGCGGCTGTAGAGAGGGACCTGCACGATGCCGGCGCCGAGCCGGCGGTAGCAGCGCGCCAGGGCCAGCGGGGCCAGCGGATCCCAGCCGTGTCGCAGCCGGCCGAGGCGATGGATCGGGATGCCGCGGGCCCGCGCTTCGGAGAGCAGGGCGCCCTGGCCGCGCGCGCAGACCAGCACCGGTCGGAAGCGCGCCGGATCGAGATGGCTGCAGGTGTCGAGTGCCAGGCGCTGGGCGCCGCCTTCGGAGAGATCGAGGAAGGTGAAGGCGACGGTGATCGGCACGGCGGGCTGCTGGCTGGGGAACATGACTACGTGCCGCCAAGGGTGAGGGCCCGTCTCGGGGCGCGGCGAACGGGCGGATGGTAACCGACTTGCCCGGGCCGCGCAATCGCCGGTCGTGCCCGGACGCCGCGACTTTTGCCCGCGGATTCAGCCGAAACGGGCGCTGCGGCCGTAGCGTCCGCGCAGGTGGTCGGCGATGCCCAGGAGCACGGCCTCGGCATCGCGCCTGCGCTTCGGCCAGAGCCAGCGCAAGGGCTGGATGACCGCCGATCGCAGCGTTTCCAACCAGGCTCGCAGGCGGCCCAGCGGCGGGGCGTGCAAGCGGGCGAAGCGCAGGCGGTTGCGCACGTTGTAGTAGCGGCGCCGTGCGGGATCCGCGGCCGTCCCGGCCGATCCTTGGTGCAGGACCCGCGCATCGGCGACGTAGCGGGTCCGCCAGCCCCGGGCCGCCGCGCGCAGGCCCCAGTCGGCGTCCTCGAAATAGAGCTGCCAGGCTTCGTCCAGCCGGCCCGTGTCGTCGATGGCCTCCCGGCGCAGCAGGCTGGCCGCGCCGCTGGGATAGTCGACCACGGGCCGGTCCCGATAGCGTCCGTCGTCCGGCTCGCCTTCGCCCCGCAGGGCAGCCCAGGCGCGCTGGGGCCGGTAGCGCCCGCCGGCCCCGTTGAGAACCTCCGGCCGATCGGCGTAGACCATGTGGGCCGTGGCGGCGCCGGCCGTGGGGTCGCCGTGCAGGGCCTCGGCCAAGGCGGCCACGGCTCCTGGCAGGAAGCGCACGTCATCGTTGACCAGCAAGACCGCGCTGGCCTCCAGATCGGCGGCGACGGCCAGGCCCCGGTTCACCGCCGCGGGAAAGCCCAGGTTCTCGCCGAGCGACCGGATGTGCAGCGGCGGCCAATCCGATCGCGCTCCAGCCCGGACCTCGCCGCGCAGCCAGTCGGATGTGCCATCGCGCGATCCATTGTCGATGACCACGGCGATGGCCACCTGGCCTTGCAGGGCGGCCAGGACCGTGGCCAGGCGCTCGCGCGACTCGTAGGCCGGGATGATGGCCACGATCCGCGGGCGCGGATCTACCAGCTTCCGGTCGCAGGTCACGACGCGCCCTCGAGTCGGTCCCGGTCGCGCAGGCGGGCGAGCAGGGCGCGTTCGGCCGCTCCGATCTCGCCGCTGGCCAGCAGCAGCAGCGCCGCCGCCAGCAGGCCGGCCAGGCCGCATCCGGCCAGGAGCAGCAGGCCTGGCATGCTCGGGCCGGCCAGCCATGCGTCCGGAAGCGCGCCGGCGAGCAAGAAGGACGTGCCGGCCGCCAACAGCGCGGCCAGCCAGCTGCTTGGGCCCAAGGGGAGAGCGTCGCGCGGGCCCAGGTCGAAGCGCCGCGCGAAGAGCAGCAGGGCCACCAGGCCACCGCCGGCCAGTCCGGCCGAAACCGCCAGCCCGGCCCCCCATACGCCCAGGCGCGGGATGGTCAGCGGGAAGAGCCCGATGGCGATGCCGGCCGTGCAGAGCCCGGCGATGCTGCTCAGCCGCTCGGCCCCGCCGGCCTGGGCGATCAAGAAGGCCGGAAGCGCGAGCAGGGCCAGGGCCCAACCGGCCGTCAAGACGCGGATGATCGAGGCCGCCAGGGCCTGATCCGGTCCGACCCAGACGCGGATGAAGAGATCGGCCAGCACGGCCAGGATGGCCCAAGAGGGCAGGACCAGCCAGGCCAGGTAGCGCGTGGCGCTGCGATGCAGCCGCAGGAGCCCGCGGTCCGCGGCTCGAGCCGGGCGTGCGGGCTGGGGCTCGTCGGGCTCCGCCTGCACCAGCCCGGCCGCGGCCGGAAAGAGGGCGTTGGCCAGGGCCATGAAGGTCGCCCCGAGCTGGGCGGTGACCCGGCTGGCGAGCTCGTAGACCGCCAGGGCTTCGAGCCCGGGGCCGCGCCCGATCCATGTCTTGGCCACGGGCTCGACCAGGGCGGTGGCCAGGTTGACCAGCTGGATGTGGCCGCCGAAGGCCAAGAGCCGGCGGGTCGCCGCCCGTTGCGGCCGGGCCGGGCCGGCGGCCAGCGCCGGGGCCTGCTGCCTCGAGAGGTAGCCGTAGCCCCAGCCGGCCAAGATCGCCGCCGCCAGGTTCTTGAAGACCAGGCCGTAGAGGCCCCAACCCGCCCAGAGAACCAGGACCACGCCCAAGGGCGAGAGCAAGCGCTGGACCAAGCCGTCGACCAGATTGGACAGGTCCATGCGGCCCAGGCCGTCCAGTACGGCCGCCCGGGGCGCGAAGGCCGATTCGAGGGCCGCCACCGCTACGCTGCCCACCAACACGAAGCGCGCCTCCGGCCAGAGCGAGGCCGGCAGATCGAAGAGCCCGATCACCACCAGGTCGCGCAGCAGCCAGGCCGCGAGGAGGCTCGCCCCGCCCAGCAGCAAGGCCAAGAATCGGGCCGATTGGATCGCCGGCAAGGCCGCATCGCGGACCCCGGCCCCGTCGGCCCGCGCCACCTCGCGGGTCAGCGAGCGGCCGATACCCAAGTCGAGCATGCGCAGCAGGGCGATCAGCGCGCCGGCCAGGGCCCAGAGCCCGAAGCGCGCCTCGCCCAGCTGCCGCAGGGCGTAAGGCGTCACCAGGAGCGCGGCCACCGCTCCCAGGGCATGGCGGCCCCCGCCCGATAGAGCGTTGCGCAGCAGTTGCGAGGCCTCGCCGCGCACGCTCAACTTCCGGACCTGGGCATCATGCCTGGCGGCCGACCGACCCGTCGACCGCGGCCAGAGGGCATGCCGGCAGCCGCCCGCCCCTGCCGCGCCGATCGGCCAGCCAGCCTTCGAGCGCGTCCAGCCAAGGATCGTCCGGCGAGGCCTTTGCTAGCGCCTCGATCTGGGCCTCGGCGGCATCGTACCAACCGGCCCGGATCGAGAGGAGGATGTGGGCGCGCGCTTGGCTCGCTCGCCAGTCCGGCCGCTCCGGCGCTCCGGCCAGGGAGGCCAGCAAGGCCTCGCGATCGACACCTCGGGCCAAGATCCAGTCGAGTCGCTCCGTCGCGGTGTCGAAGTCGCCACCATCCTGCAGGCCGGCCCGCAGCAGCCCGGCCGCCGCGCGCAGCAAGGTCGGATCCAGCTCCAGCGCGCGCCGATAGCCCGACGCGGCCCACTGGATCTCGCCCATGCGCTCGTGGAGCGCGGCCTGCTCGAGCAGGGCTCGGGGCTGCTTGGGATGAAGCTCGAGCGCCGCCGCGTAGTGTTCGGCCGCCATGCGCCACCAGCTTTCGGCTTCGGCGGCCGTGCTCGCGGCATCACCCCGGGCTCGCAGGAGGTCGCCCGACCGCAAGGCCAGATAATCGTCCGGGGCCATGTCGAAGGCGCGGTCCAGGGCGCTTCGCGCCGCCTCGAAACCGGCCCTGCGTTCGTCTGCTGCCAGATCGGGTTGGCGCAAGCGCGCCTCGTGGGCGCTGGCCAAGAGGGCCAGGTAGACCGCTTGTTGGTGCCAGAGATCACGAGCCCGCTGCAAGGCCTCGATGGAGTCCGAGATCTCGGCCCGCGCCAGATGCTCCTGGCCGCGCCGGGCCCAGACGTCGGCCCGCATGGGGCGCAGAGCCAGGAGGTAGCCCGCGGCCAGCAGCAGGGTCGAGATGGACAGCGCCAGCACCAGCGGAAGCGCCCGGCCGCGCGGCGGACGGCCTTCGGCCCCCGGCGGCGATCCGTGTTGGCCGGCGCCGAGCCTGCTGCCGACCCGCAGGCTGCCGATCATGAGGCTCCCGATCAGGGTGAGGCCATAGACGTGGATCTCGGCCGCCGGCTGCTTTCCGATCATCGCCAGCAGCAGCGCCAGGGCCAGCGGGCCGGCCGCGCGCGCGATGCGCCGCCGGCCCGCATGCGCCCGGCCAGCGGCGGCGAGATCGGCCTGGATCCAGGTGGCCGGCAGGAGCAGCCAGAGCGGCCAGGCGGCCAGGCTGGCCTCCGGCGATGGCAGGAGCAGGGGCGCCATCAAGACCGTGGCGACCGCCAGGCCCTCCACCAGTCCTTCCGATGTGGCCCGTCGACGTGCCGTTTCGTCGGGCTTCGCGATCCGGCTCCCTCCGGCTGCGGCCTCGGGCCGCGCCGGCCCGGCCGCCAGGAGCCCGAAGCCGATCCAGAGCAGGCCGTCGCCGGCGGCGGTCGGCAGGCCGACCATCGCCTCGACCCAGTGGGCGCCGATGCTCGAAAGGATCCCGAGCGTCAGCCAGCCGCCGGCATCGATGCTCGGGGCGGCATGCCCGGCCCGTCGCTGCCGAGCGCGCCGAGCGGCCAGCCAGGCCGCTGCGACCAGGGCGCCGGCCAGCAGCCCGGCCATGGCGGCCGGCGCGGCCAGGGCCGGGCGGCCCCCGACCGCGGGCAGCAGCCAGCCCAGGCCCGTGCCGATGATCATGGACGCGGCCAGCGCACTCCGATCGGGCCGGCCGAACAAGAGCCCCAGGCGGCGCAGACCTCGGTCGAAGGCCGCCCAGTGGAGCAGGAGGAGGCTGGCCAGGCCGAGCAGGCCGGCCGTGGACCAGGTCTCCCAGAGCAGGTTGTGGGCCCGGTCGAAGTACTGCTCCGGGGCCAGCTGGATGGCCGCGTCGGGCAGCTGTCGCGGCAGGACGTAGGACAGGTTGTCCGGCCCGTAGCCCGTTAGCCAGCGCGCGGGCTCGGCCCGGGCCAGTTCGGCCATGGCCTCCCAGACCGCCTGGCGCGCACGGAAGGTGCGCGAGTCCGGATCGAGCAGGTCCGCGAGGCGGCCCAGACCCGGCAGGCCGGCACCGGCCAGCGCCACCAGGGCCAGCAGGGCCAGCGCGGCGGCGGCCAGCGCGCCGGAGGCGCGGCGGACCCGAGCCCCGCACAGCGCGGCCAGCAGCGCCAGCAGGACCAGGCCCGTCGCCATGCCCAAGAGCGGACCGCGACTCTGGCTGGCCAGCAGGCCGGCCACGGCCAGGACGAAGGCCAATCCGTAGGCGAGGGGCGGACCGATGCTGGCGGATCGGCCGGCCCGCCGGTCCGCCCGCGCTGCGGCCAGGGCCGCCAGGCAGATCGGCGCCGCCATGGCCAGCCAGGCGCCCAGGAAGATGGGATTGCCCAGCGGGCCGAAGGCGCGTTCCGAGGGTCCGCTGCCGTAGATGTCCCAATGCAGGCTGTCGATGCCCAGGCGTTGGAGCAGGGCGTAGAGCGCCGCTGGCACCGTCGCCAGCGCGACGGCGCGCGACCAGCGCGTCCCGGCCTCGTCGCCAGAGCCGGTGGCCCGGGCTGCGGCGAAGAGGAGGAGCAAGGCCAGGCCGGCCCAGAGCCCTTGGCCCCGGCGGTAGGCGCCCCAGAGCGCCACCTGGCTTTGAGGCGCGAGCCAGCTGGACAGGACCAGGCTGGCGGAGAAGGCGGTGCCGGCCAGCGGGAGGGGGTGGAGCCAGCCTTCGATCAAGGCCCGCGGATCCGGGCGGGAGCCGAGGGCTCGCAGCGACAAACCGGCTAGCCCGAGCAGCGCCAGCAGGATCAGCCAAGCCCACTTGTCGGGCTCGAAGACGCGCGCCGAGCGCGGATTGAAGTAGAGCACGGCCACCAGGATGGCGGCCGGCCAGACCATGGAGGCCAGCTGCCCGCCAGCGGTGGCCAGATCGAAGCGCCCCGGCCAGGCCGGTCGTCGCGCCCCGGGCTGCTCGCGCATCCCCAGCCCTCGCTCAGTCCAGGCGGCTGACGAAGCGGTAGCCGGCTCCCGGATCGGTCACGATGGTGTCGGGCTGGTTGGGATCGGGCTCGACCTTCTGGCGCAGCCGCCAGACGTACTGCTTGAGCACCTCGGTGGGTTGGTCGCGCTTGCCGTCGCGTCCCCAGACCGCCTCGAGGATCTCGTCGTGGCCCAGGGTCTGGTCGCGATGCTTGATCAGGTGGCGCAGCAGGCGGAACTCGCGCGGCGTGAGCTTGGCCGGTTGGCCGCGCACCCAGACCTGGCGCGTGCCGAAGTTGACCCACAGCCGGCGATCGACGTAGATCGAGATCGTCTCCTCGCCGGGTGCGCTTCTCACGCCGGTGCGGCGGAGCACGGCCTCGCAACGGGCCGCGATCTCGTCCGGATGGGCCGCACGCAGAACGCAGTCCTCGGCGCCCAGCTCGAAGCCCCGGCGCATGGCCTCGGCATCCGGCACGATCAACAGGCGGCGGGCGGCGATGGACTCGATCAGCTCCCAGTCCTCCCGGCCCAGATCGATCACCGCCAGCTCGCATTCGACCTCGGCCGGCTGCTCGGAGCGCGGGATCACCTCGAAGCCGGCATCGTCCAGCGCCTCGGCCAGGGCGCCGGCGAGGGCATGATCACTGCTTTGGACCAGGACTCGTCGCTTGTGGCTCACGATCTTCCGTCGCTCGGGGCTCGTCGCGCAGTGGGCTTGCCGCGTCGGGGGTCAAGCATAGGCGCTCGAGGGCCGGGCGCCGAACCGCCGGTCTGCTGGCGGCATGCGTCTCGCTGTCAGGTAACTCGCCCGCGCCATGGACCGCCTTCGATCCATGTGCCGCGCCGAGTTCCGGCGCATGGCGAGCTCAGGACGCGTCCTTGCCGTTCTGGCCCGCGACGGAGGCCGGATGGGTCTGGAAGCGATAGCCGATGCCCCGCTCGGTGCGCACGTAGCGCGGCCGGCGCGGATCGGGCTCGATCTTGCGGCGCAGATGGTGTAGGTGCACCCGCAAGGTGGCCTCGGCGTCCTCGTAGGACTCGCCCCAGACGGCCTGCAGAAGGTCGCTGGAGGGGATGGGCTGGTTGGGATGCTGGACCAAATAGCGCAGGATGCCGAACTCGATCGGGGTCAGGGCCACCGCCTCGCCGTCGACCACCACGTCGCGGGTGGCCAAGTCGACCATCAGGTGCTCGTCGGCGTAGCGCGCCGGCCGCTCCAGGTAGGGTCGCTCCTCGGCGCGCTTCATCACCGATCGCACGCGCAGCTGCAACTCGTCGATGTCGAAGGGCTTGGCCAGGTAGTCGTCGGCGCCCAGCTCCAGGCCGCGCACGCGCGACTCGAGCTCGCCGGAGGCGGTGACCATGATGATCGGCGTGTCCCAGACCTCGCGGATGCGCTGGCAGGTCAGCCAGCCGTCCATCAGGGGCATGGCGATGTCCAGGATGATCAGGTCGGGCCGCATCTCGTAGGCCAGGCGTAGGGCCGAGAGCCCGTCGCTGGCCTCGATGACCTCGAGGTCGTCGGCCCGGAGCGCCATCTTGAGGAGTGCCCGCGCATCGGGCTCGTCGTCGACGATGAGGATGCGCTTTCGCTTCACGATTCCTCCTCGCCGGCGGCCGGCAGGCTCAGGCTCATGCAGGTGCCGCTGCGCGAGGTGCGCGAGATCCACAGCCGGCCACCGTGGGCGGCGGCGATGTTGCGGGCCAAGTACAGGCCCAGGCCGTAGCCTTCCTTGCCGGCCGAGCTGCGGCCGCGGCCAAAGGGCGCGAAGACGCGCTCGACATCCTCGGGCGCGATGCCCGGACCGTCGTCACAGACCTGCACGAGCACGTGGTTTCCGGAGGGCTCGATGATCACCTGGACCCGGCCGCCGGCGGCGTACTTGGCCGCGTTGTCCAGCAGATGCTCGAGTACCTGGCCCAGCTGAACCCGGTCGCCGCGCGCCCTGGGGGTGCCGCTGGCGACGCGGACCTCGAAGCGGGTGCCGAGATCGGCATCCTCGGCCGCCAGGCGGAAAGGCTCGATCATCTCCCGCGTGAAGTCGGCCATGTCGATCGGCTCCGGGCGCATCAAGAGGCGTCCGTCGGCCGCCACGGCGTCGAGCAAGGCCTCGAGCCGCGCCACCAGGCGCGCGCTCTGGCCCTCGATGATCTGCAGGGCCTGGCGCACGCTGGCCAGATCGCCGGCCTCCAGGTTGCGGCCGGCCAATTGGGCCCCCACGCGCACCATCGACAGCGGGGAGCGCAGATCGTGGCCGATGAGCGCCAGGAAGTCGTCGCGGGCCTTGTCGTCCAGCCGGCCGGCGGAGGCCAACTCCATGCCCATGTCGATCATGGCCGCCGATGCCTCGAGCATCGAGCGCTCGGCCGGCGACCAGTCGCCCTGGCGCCGGAGGGCCAGGATGCCCGAAGGCTTGGGAGCGCCGGGGATGGGAATGCAGAGCCACTGACCATCGACGGCCGGCTGGCCGGCCAGGGCTTCTTCGAGTGCTTCCAGACTTGGCGAGCCGCGTACGCTGGCCTCGGCGGCGCGGAAGGTGGCGGCCATCACCGGTCCTTCCTCGTCGAGCCAGAGCTCGCAGGCATCGGCCTGCATCATGTCGACCACCGTCCGCGCCACCGCGGGCAGGAAGGCCAGGCGGTCGACCGCTCCGGTGGCAGCGCGGCCGATCTCGGCCAGCAAGGCCAGTCGGCGGGCATCGATGCCCGCCGTCGTAGCCTCGTTGCCGGTGACCGCGGGCGCCAGGTCGACTCGAGGGGCGGAGCCGTTCATGCCGGCGACCCTACCGCGTTTCGGGATTTCATAACATTACTTTTACCACGCGCGGGTCCGATTGTCCAGCAAGCCGGCCCGCGCACGCTCGCTTCGCGACGGCATTGCACGGAAATCACACGCGTCGGCACGCGGGATGCCCACTGGGCTGCATGCTATACTGACGCGCCGTGATCCACCGTTACCCCTTCTCCGCCATCGTCGGCCAGGATGCGCTGCGGCGCGCCCTGGTCCTCAGCGCGGTGCGTCCGGACATCGGCGGGGTCTTGATCCGCGGCGAGCGCGGCACCGCCAAGAGCACCGCCGCCCGCGCCTTGGCCCTGCTCCTGCCTTCGGTCCGCGCCGTGGCCGGCTGCCACTTCGGTTGCGATCCGGATGCGCCGGCCGAGACGCGCTGCGACGAATGCCAGGCGCGCGTGCGGGCCGGCGAGCGTCTGGAGGTCGTCGATCGCGCCACCGCCTTCGTCGACCTGCCCATCGGCGCCACCGAGGACCGCGTCGTCGGCACCTTGGACATCCAGGCGGTGCTGGCCTCCGGCGAGCGTCACTTCGAGCCGGGACTCTTGGCCTCGGCCAACCGCGGCGTGCTCTACGTCGACGAGGTCAACCTGCTGGACGACCACGTGGTCGACGCCTTGCTGGATGCCGCGGCCATGGGCGTCAACTTCGTCGAGCGCGAAGGGGTCTCCTTCACCCACCCGGCTCGCTTCATCCTGATCGGCACGATGAACCCCGAGGAAGGCGATCTGCGGCCGCAGCTCACCGATCGCTTCGGCCTCTCGGTCGAGGTGCATGCCGTGGAGAGCGTGGAGCAGCGCACCGAGATCTTGCGCCGGCGGCTGGCCTTCGACGACGATCCGGCCACCTTCTCGGCGCTCTGGGCCGAGGAGGAGGATGCCTTGCGGCGGGCCATCGTGGCCGCGCGGCAGCGCCTGCCGGAGGTGCGGATCCGCGATCGCGATCTGCGCCTGACGGCCGAGATGGTCGGCGCGGCCCGCGTGGACGGACATCGCGCCGAGCTGGCCATCCTCAAGACGGCGCAGGCCAATGCGGCCTTCGAGGGACGCGATCATCTGAAGCTCGAGGATCTGTCCCTGGCCGCGCGCCTGGCGCTGCCACACCGCATGCGGCGTGGGCTCTTCGAGGGCGAGGCGGCCGACCTGTCCAGCATCGACGCCGTCTTGGAGCGCTACGACGAGGGTGACGAGCCCGACGAATCCGGCGAGCCGGGCGGCGCGCATCCCGGCCAGAGCCCGCCCGGCGAGGGGGGCGATGGTGCCGGCGATGCCGCGGAGCCAGGCGAGGGCGGTGGCGAGGGCGCCCCGGCGGACGCCACCTCGGCCGGCGGACAGCCCCGGCCGGGCCATGGCCAGGCCTCCGAGGGCGGCGACGAGCGGCCGGTGGCCAGCGCCGAGCCCCTGGCGGTGCAGGCGGCCGATGCCAGCCTGGAGCGGATGACGCGTCGGGCCAGCGGCCGGCGTAGCCTGACCCGGGCCGACACGCGCCGAGGCCGCTACGTGCGGTCCGAGCCGGCCGAGGACCGACTGGACGACATCGCCTTCGACGCCAGCCTGCGGGCGGCGGCGCTTCGTCAGGCGCCGCTGGAGCCGGGAACTGCGGTGCGGGTGGTGCCTGCGGATCTGCAGCGCAAGGTGCGCATGCGCAAGACCGGCAACCTGGTGCTCTTCCTGGTCGACGCCAGCTGGAGCATGGCCACCGCCGAGCGCCTGGTGGCGGCCAAGGGGGCGGTGCTCTCGCTTCTGGTCGATGCCTACCAGCGTCGCGACCGCGTGGCCCTGGCGGTCTTCCGCCGGCGGGACACGCGGGTGGTCCTGCCCTTTACCTCCAGCGTTTCGATGGCCCGCAAGCGATTGGTCGACATCGCCGTCGGCGGCAAGACGCCCCTCTCCAGCGCCCTCTACACCGCCGACCGGCTCTTCGAGCGCGAGCTCCTGCGCGATCCGACGGCCCTGCCGCTCCTGGTACTCCTGACCGACGGCGCCGGCAACATCTCGCTCAGCGGTCGTCCGCCCGCCGAGGAGCAGCGTCTCTTGGCCGCGCGGCTGCGGGGCCGCGGCGTGCGCTCGCTGGTCATCGACCTCTACAGCAAGCGGGGCTTGTTGGCCCACTCACCGGCGGCCGAGCTGGCCCGCCAGCTGGGCGGCGAGCTCTGCCCGGTGCAGAGCCTGCAAGCCGACAAGGTGGCCCAGCAGGTCCGCTCGCGACTGCTCGAGGGCTGATCGAAGGATCCGGTCGGAAGACCGGGCATGCTGCATCGGGATCCGGCGGGATGCCGTCTAGGCCACGTCACGTTTTCCAGACGCGCCCTACTCCACCTGAACCTCGAGCCAGTCGATCTCGCTCTCGTAATCGTGGCCCGAGACCCCGACCTCGACCCGGATGAGGTGGGTCGGAACGGCGCAGCCGGCGCTGCGGTTGCCGAAGGCAAAGCGGTTGCCGGCATCGAGCAGGTTGCCGCTGTCGAATTCGATCCACTGGCCCTGGGGGATCTGCTGGCCATCGATGGGACTGGGCCGGCCTTCCTCGGGCGGCAGGCTGTAGAAGCCCACCGTCCACTCGCAGCCGTCGGGGCTGGTGGTGTCGCGGTCGATGCTGCGCAGCCGCAGGATTAGCGGATACTCCGATTCCTCGATTCCACCGCCGGGCACGGACTGGTCCAGGACCCGCAAGCGGGCTTGAACGCCGATATGGATGGCGCGGCGAACGTCGAAGCCTTCCTCCGAGTCCAAGGGACCGAGCGACTGTCGGAAAAAGAGGTCGGCCGGCACGCCCTCCGAGCCTTCGCGCTCGAAGCGCAACAAGCTCTGGTCATCATCGGGCTGCGTGACCGCCAGCGCCCGGCCCGGGGGCGCTTCGGGATCTTCGGGGCCGCGTCGACCGAACTCCCAGGCCCCTTCGGCGTCCAAACGATCGAAGTCGGAGTCGCGCACGATGTTGACCGTGCCGCGGATCGGCGGCGAAGGAGCCGCCGTCGGTCCGGTGTCGCTGCGCTCGCCGGGGCCCAGGACCACGCGCCCGTGACCGTTGGTGACGGTGATGCTCCCGCGGGCGACGCGCGCCCGGAAGCGCTCGTGATCCAAGAAGACGATCCGCGCCCGAGACTCCGGTGCCAGCGTCACCCGGCCGATGGCCCGTCCCTCGATGTCCTGCAGGTCGAGCAGGAAGCGGCGCTCGCCCCAGGTGGTTCCGATCTGCAGGCCACCGGCATAGCGTTGGGTGGGCCGCGCCTCGAGCTCCACGGTCGGCGGAACCCGGCCGGTCGAGAAGCGCGCCCGGCGCAAGCGGCGGAAGCGCAGCTGCGTATGCGGATCGAGGCTCAGGGTCGAGCCGGGCAGATCCTCGTCTACGCTGGCGTCGAAGAAGCTGATGAAGGCGGACGCAAAGTCGTCCCCGCTGCGGAGGATCCAGTCCTCGGACACGCGCCGGGAGGCCTCCTCGTCGCTGAGGGTGCCTTGTTCCCCGCCGGCCTGCAGCGCCAGCGTGCCGCGCTTGACCTCGACGCGCGCGCTCTGCTGCCGCGTCGCCGAGCGCAGGTACTCGCGGGCCGCCAGCGGCCCGCCGATGACGAGCAGCAGGAAGACCGCGAAGGAGGCCAGGAGCAAGAGCCAGGCGACGGACTGGATGTTGTCGCGGTGGACCAGCACGTGGGCTCCGTCTGTGCCGCGGCCACCCGGTGGATGGCCGCGGCCTTCGCTCGATCTCGGAGATCCGGCCGGCGCGCTGCGATGGAAGTCGCCTGTGCCACGAACCGGTCTTGATCGGTGGAGGTGCGCCGAGTTCCGGCGCGGGACGAACTCAGTCGCGCCGGCCGGCAACCAGGCTGACCCAGTAGAGCAGGTTCAGGATGGCGGCGGCTGCCGCGGCCACGTAGGTCAGGGCGGCCGCGTTCAGCACCGCGTCGACGCCCTTCTGCTCGCGGGGAGAGACCAGGCCGGCATCGTAGAGGTGCTTCTTGGCCCGGCGGCTGGCGTCGAACTCCACCGGCAGCGTGACGATGGTAAAGGCCACCGCGGCCGAGAAGAGCAGGATGCCGCCCCAGGCCAGCGAGCTACCCAGTCCAGGGCTCACGCCCTGCAGGAAGAGCCCGCCGATGATGATCCAGATCCCCAGGCTCGAGCCCAGGTTGGCCGCCGGCACCAGCGAGGCCCGCAGGTTGAGCATGGCGTTGCCGGTCTTGTCCTGCTCGGCGTGGCCCAACTCGTGGGCCACGATGGCCATGGCGGCCACGCTGGGCTCCAGCGAGCCCTGGCTGAGGCGCATGACCTTGCCGCGCGGGTCGTAGTGATCGGTCATCCGCCCCTCGATGCGCTCGACCTCGACATGCTCGAGGCCCTGGTGGCGCATCAGCGCCTCGGCGGTGGCCATGCCCGACAAGCCTCGCTCGTTGGGCACCTGGCTCCACTTGTTGTAGGCGGACTTGACCCGCCACTGGGCGAAGAGGGTGATGACCGCGGTGGGGATCATCACCAGCAGCATGTAGGTTGGGTCGAAGAACATCTCGCGCCTCCTGGGCGGCCAGCGATCGTCGTCCTGACATCAAGGGAAGCGATCTGGCGGATCTCGAGGCCCGATGCCCGCCTCCATCGCGGGAACCGCAGCCGGTCTCAATCATAGCCGAGCCAAGGCGTCGCGGACGATCGCCTCGATTAGATCGATATTAGTCTCGTGCGGGCTCGCAACCCGGGAATCGATCAGGGCGCTCTGCTCGCGATCGGTGGGCCGAGAGCTTCTTCGAAGGCCGCCAGCGCGGCGCCGTCCTGACCGATGTAGATGGCCAGCAGCGCCCCCTGCCGATAGACCTGCGGTTGGCCTTTCCAATCGACGTACCAGGGCTCGTCCGGCTCCTGGGGGTCCTCGATCCAATGCGGGTTGTCGGGCCGGATCAGCGCGGCGGCCGCGGCCGCTTCCGCCTCGGAGGCGTAGACGTGCAGCTCCAGGCTGTCGCCGCTGCCCAGCTCGTAGACCCGCGCCGGCCCGGGCAGGTAGTCCATCTCGGTCTCGGCGTTGAACTGGAGCTCGATGCCCCGCTCCGCCAGATGCGCTTCGAGATCGGCCGCATCCGCGATGACCGGAGGCTCTGGATCGATCGCGGCGGTGGGCTCGGAAGTCGCCATCGGCGCCGGAGTGGGGGCCGGACCGCAGGCCGTCAGCAGCAGCAGCCCGATGGCCAGCAGGATCAAGCTGCGGGTCGAGTCGAGTTCGATCCCGCGTCGATTGTCGGGGGTCGACATCGTCATTTCGGAGACTCCGGATGCGCCGAGCGGTCGAGAGCGTTACAATAGCAGACGGGGCCTGTCCGATTCCAGGCCGGGGATGCGTGGATCAAGGATGCGAGCCGCGAATCATCGCGGTGCCGCACGTGGTTCGTCCATCGGGCCGCGCCGGGCTCGAGGGACGCGAGGAGGGGGCGGATGTTCATGCTGCATTTCGGATCGAGCCGGACCCACCCGGCGAACTACCTGTCGCTCTTGGCGGTCATCGGCATGGTCCTGCTCTTCGCATCGCGGGCCAGCCAGCCTGCCTTGGAGACGCCGGCCGGCCAGGCCGTGCTGCCGGAGGCCTGCCTGACCGACAATCCCTTCTTCGCCACCAGCAAGTTCGCGCGCGGGGAGACCTTCGACGACGAGCCGGCCGTGGTGGCCTTCCGCGACTCGCCGGACGACAGCGGGCATTTCGATCTGGCTCGCGTGGGCGACCTGGGTGCCGTCTACGGCATCGCCTACGACCCGGCCAAGGACCTCCTCTACGCCGGCGCTTACCACAAGCGCAACGCGCGCTACGGCCCCTTGGGTCCCGGCGGCGTATACGAGGTCGAGGTCAACGGCGGGGGCGTGCGGCCCTTCTTGACCGTGCCGAGCGCCGGCTCGAACAAGCACGACCCGGACGACAACTACGAGCCCGACGAGCTTTCGCGCGACTACGCCGGCAAGACCAGCCTCGGCGACCTCGACCTGAGCGAGGACGGCACCCAGCTCTTCGTGATGAACCTCAACGATCGGCGCATCTATCGCTACGCCCTGCCCGACGGGACCTTGCTCGGCCGCATCGACAACGGCGGCGAGAGCAAGAACTGGTCGCGCGAAGCCCGGCCATTCGGGCTGGCCTTCCACGACGGCTGGCTCTTCCACGCCGTGGTCAACTCCTCGGAGAATCGCCAGTCGCTGGCCAACCTCTCGATCTACGTCTTCGCCTCCCGGCCCGACGGCTCGGCCATGCGCGAGGTAGCCCAGGTCTGGATGGGTCACGAGCGGCCGGGCAACCACGAGGACTGGCATCCCTGGCCTCAGGACGACGATCTGGGCCGCTTCTACCGCGACTACCCGCATCCCATGCCCACCGACATCGAGTTCACCGACGAGGGCCACATGGTCCTGGGCATCCGCGACCGCTACATGGACACCGGCCCCTCGCTCACCGAGGGCTTCCGCCGAACCAACGGCGACATCCTCTTCTTGCGCAAGACCGGCGATCTGAGATGGGAGTACGACGACGAGGCCGAGGAGCATTTCCACGACGACAACTTGCCCGGCGTCTGGGACGAGATCGCCATCGGCGGCCTGGCCCGCGTGCGCACCCGCGACGTGGTCGTCTCCACCGTCAGCGACCCCTTTCGCACCTACCCGCGCGGCGCCAGCTACCTGATCTCCGCCGGCGCGATCTGGCTGGACAACCTCACCGGCGCCGACCTGACCAGCCTGGGCAGGGGCCGCGGCCGCGAGGAGCTGATGTACAACGCGGAGTACCACGACGGCCCGCAGGGCAAGGCCATGGGCCTGGGCGACCTGGAGCTGATCTGCTACATCCCGCCCACCCCCACGCCCAGCCCCAGCCCCGAGCCCAGCGACACCCCGACCATCACCCCCACCGGCCCGCCCAGCGCGACGCCTTCGCCGACGGCCAGCCAGACCGCCACGGCCACCGCAACCCGCACCCCGGGCCCGATCTACCTGCCCTATGGCGAGAAGGACAAGTACTGCCGGCCGGACGCCTTCTACACCGACGTCGTCCTGGTCCTCGACCGCTCGACCTCCATGCTGCGCCCGGTCACCGAGGGCGGCATCGCCAAGAACGCCGCCGCCCTGGCCGCCGCCCGCAGCTTCGTCTCCCTGCTCTCCCTGGAACCCGATCCTTTCGGCAACCACGACCAGGTGGCCGTCGTCGGCTTCAACGACACGGCCTGGATCGAGACCGCGCTGACCCGCGACCGCAATGCCGCCATCGCGGCCCTCGATCGCATCGAGCAGAAGACCATCGAGGGCACCCGCCTCGATTTGGCCTTCACCTGGGGCCAGAAGCCCCTGGACGGCCCAGAGCGAATCCAGGAAAACCGCCCGGTGGTCATCATGCTCACCGACGGCCTGCCCAACCGCGTGCCCTTCGGCCCCGACTCGCCCTATCCGGGCAGCCGGCGCCAGGAGGACTCGGTCCTGCAGGCCGTCGACGCGGTCAAGGCCGCCGGCACCCGCGTCTACACCATCGGCCTGGGCAATCCCAGCGACATCCTGCCCTGGCTGCTCATCGACTCGGCCAGCGAGCGTTGGATGTACCACTACGCGCCGGTGCCCGAGGACCTGGAGGGCATCTACAACCGCATCGCGGCCACCTTCGACAGCTGCGATCCCAAACCGGCGCCGACACCCTGCGTGCCGGAGGAACAACACGCCGACGTGGTCCTGGTCCTGGACATGTCCACGTCCATGTACCGGACGACCCGATCGGGCCGCACGAAACACGAGGCCGCCCTGGACGCGGCCCGCAGCTTCGTCGCCCAACTCGACCTCGAACGCGACGGTTGGGGCCGGCGCGACCAAGTCGCCATCGTCGGCTTCAACGACGAAGCCTGGACCGAGGTCGGCATGTCCGACGACCGAGCGGCCGTCATGGCCGCCATCGACCGGCTGCCGGACCGGATCGCCGAGGGCACCCGCCTCGACCTCGCGCTCGAGGAAGGCCAGCGCGCGATGGGCTTCGGCCCGCGTCTGCAGCCCAATCAGCCGGTGGTGGTCCTCCTGACCGACGGCCTGCCCAACCGGGTACCCTTCGGACCCGGCACCGCACACCCGGAGTGCGACCGCCAGGAATGCACGGTCCTGAAGCTCGCGACCGCCGCCAAGCAGGCCGGCAGCCGGCTCTTCACCATCGGCCTGGGCGAGTCCAGCGACGTGCTGCGCGTCCTGCTCGAGGAGGCCGCGACCTCGCCCGACCACTACTACTTCGCGCCGGACGGCGAGGACCTGGAGGCCATCTACCGCCAGATTGCGGGCCGCTTCGACACCTGTCCCTGAACTCGAACCGAGTCGAGCAGCACCCCTGAGATTCGAATCGAGCTCCGACCCTCGACCTTCCGCGAAGCCGACGCGGACGCGATCCACGGCAGGTGGATCGCGTTCGCGCCGCTGCGCGCCCAGTCCCAGGCGAAGACGGCGCCCAGATGCTCGAAGACCGGGTCTGAAGCCAGCTGCAGAGCCACCTCGCGGTTGACCTTGCTGGCCACCTCCGTGCCGTTGAGGCTGCCCACATGCGACCAGCGGGTGCAGCCCAGCGGCTGCCGGCCGCCTGCCGATAGCGCCCGCCCCGCGCAGCCGCTGCTGACCAGGATCATCTTGTTGTGCAGCCCCTTGCCGGCCGGATTGCCCAGCCGCGCCGCCAAGTCCAGCCCCTCGCTGGCCGCCCGCTCCTCCAGATGCGCCACCGTCTGGTGATTCCCATTCCAATCCCCCGCGTCCGCAAAGTAGCCATCCAGGAGCACCCGCACGCTGGCCCCTCGCCGCGCGGCCGCCAGGTATCCCTGCACGCGCGGGCTGAGCGCCACGTCGCCCTCCTGGGGCCCATCCCCCCACCACAGCGGCTCGGAGAGCTGCTGCACCCACACCACATCCCCTTTCCCAGCACGCCCGACCAGGGCCGCCACGCCACGCTCCGGATCCAGCACCGACTCGGGCGACGACAGCCACTCCATCTCTACCACCCCCTCGCTCACCAGCGGCTCCGCCGCGATCGGCCGGTACCCCGCCCCACCCCCGACCCAGTCCGGCTCGTAATCCTCCGCCGGCGCCCCCCGCTCGGGATCCCGCGCCTGAAAGGGCCGCAGATCCACATGCCCCTCCGCATCCATGTCCCGCCCCAACAGCGCCCCCCCCCCCCCCCCCCCCCCCCCCCCCCCCCCCCCCCCACACCCCCCCCCCCCCCCCCCCCCC
>CAZJWJ010000065.1:0-29924 GCA_964549495.1 uncultured Anaerolineales bacterium
ACGGATTGAACCGTCGTCCATCCGAAGCATTTCGTAGGCTTGCGCCGGAAACCCCGCCCCTGCGGAGACCGAGACCGGTACAGGTGCGTGGTGCGGACGATACGGGCGTACGACTGGCACGACACAGGTGTGTGCCGAGCCCGGCACGGGTGTGTGGTGCGGACGACACAGGCGTCTGGTGGGTGTCGCACGGGTGCGAGACCGGCGTCCCCAGTATGCGAGACCGAGTCCAATCGCGTGCCGGGATTGAAATCGGTCGCTGGCCGGCCTGTGGCATGTTGTATGATGGGGGCGAACGAGCGCTGCCAAGGCTCATTCGAACGATCGGGCGGTAGGGACCGGACGCTGTGGGGGTCGAACTGCATGCCCGGACCGCCCTGAATGGCGGCGGAGGTAGACATGGCCTTCTCGTATGCAGAGTGGTCCATCGACGTGCCGAAGTGGCTCGAGGTTCGGCGGGTCGTCGCCTTGGGGGTCTGTCTCGCGCTGGCGATCGGGAGCTCGGTATTGGTGTTGCCGGGGGGCGTGCGGCTGGGGAAGGCCGCGCCATGGCAAGCCACCGAGACGGCGGCTCCGGCCGGCTGTGCCAGCCAGACCCCCTCGCCGACGCCCAGCCCCACGCCGACCTCCTACCGCGTCTTCGATGCCCGCGCCGACCTGGCGTCGAGCGCGCCGCGCGCGCGGCGGGGCGAGACGATCGTCCTGATGGTGCGCGGCTACTCGCCCTTTGCCTACCTCCTGCGCAGCAGCCAGCTGGCCGGGCTCCGGCCGACGGGGGTCTACACCTGGACGGCATCGGGTGGAGCCTGGCCACCTTGCTCGGTCGAAGGATCGGGCTTCAGCTGTCGTGACGACAGCCAGCGGACGGTGGGCCCGGTCCAGCTCTTCGTCGAGATGGAGTTGGTGGCGTCGACTGGGGCCATGGCCCGTGCCTGCGCGGTGATCGAGAGCCGGGCACCCTTCGATAGCGGGCACGACAGTGATCGGAGCAATGATCAGGATTGCGTGGCGGTCGAGGTGTTGCCCGGGGCCCTTGGCCGGCTCGACCGATTAGACGATCGGCGAGCGCGCGCTCCTGACCTCATAGCTCGGTGGTCGAGCGGGCAGGGGCGAATGGCGGATGATCCGCAGCAAGCTACCGCGACACCGAC
This sequence comes from uncultured Anaerolineales bacterium, assembly GCA_964549495.1. Lineage (GTDB taxonomy): Bacteria > Chloroflexota > Anaerolineae > Epilineales > Epilineaceae > JACKBJ01. The sequence continues at coordinate 1,152 of CAZJWJ010000065.1, forward strand.
GCGCTCGCCTACAGTCGATCCCAGCTCGACACCCAGCCCGACCTCGGGCCCGCCGCCGGTCTGCGCCAGCCCGACGTCCACCGCGACGCCCAGCCCGACGCCGACCTCCGTGCGCGTCTACGACGCCAGCCTCGAGGCCTGGTCCAGCGCGCCGGCCGTCTGGCCGGGCGATCGGTTGAGCTTGGTCCTGAAGGCCGATCTGAACCTGAAGTGGCGGATCGAGGGCGAGATGGAGGGTGATGAGGGGCTGCGACTGACGGGTGCCTACACCTTTACCCGCGGCGCGGGGCCACCGCCACGACGTTGCGAGGTCGAGGAGGGCGCGTTTCGCTGTTGGCTGGACTTGCCCGAGGCCATCGCCAGCGGCGGTGAGGTCCTCTTCCTGGATGCGGAGGTTGATGAGGATGCCGCGCCAGGCCGGACTCGGCTATGCGCTCAGGTGTCGATCGAGGCGCCGCGCGGCCAGGGTGGGGATCCTAATGCGAGCAACGACCGATCCTGCGCCCAGGTCCGCATCCTGCCGGCCGGGGCTCCCCGTCCCACGGCTCGGGCGACGACCCCGGGGCCTTCGCCGGGTCCGGAGGAAACGCCGAGCCCGACGGGATCGACGACGCCGGAGCCCACGGTGCCGACCCGTCTCTGGCTTCCGCGCTTGGATTCTGGTCCCGTCGATCAAGGCTCGTCGAGACGAGCCAGGCGAGCCCGCAGCCGCTCGAGTTCGGCCTCGGCATTTTCGGCTCGCTGTTCGGCGGCCTCAGCCCTGAGATCGGCCGGCAACAGTCGCGATCTGGTCCCTGACTCGTAGACCGCGAGTCGCGGGCCGTCCACGGCGAGGATCAGGTCCAGCGTTTGGCTCGCCAGCGCCCCGGTCTCGTCAGGTTCGATCGGCCGGTAGCGGCCATGGTGAAGTCGATGGCCCTGGATCGGGGGATCGAGGTAATCGTGCTCGGGGTCGAAGAGGAAGTACTCGGTGACGCCGAGGCCAGTGCAGATATCCATCTTGACGCTGATGTCGCGCCGCCGGGTGGAGCGGGACGAGATCTCGAAGACCACGTCGGGCGGCCGGCCCTCCTCCCAGATCTTGTAGATGCGACGCTTGCGCTTGGGCACGCCGAAGACCACGTAGACATCCGGGGAGAAGCGTTTCTTGGGATCGCCCTCGACGTAGTAGATCAGGTTGTCGCTGGCCACGTAGGTCCGTGGATCGTCGCGGTAGCGGTGCTCGAGCAGCAAGGCGAGTTCGACGATGGCATCCCAGTGCAGGTCCGTCTCCGCCATCGGCTTACCGTCCGACTCCGGGTAGAAGACGGCCGGTGTCGAGCGATCGGACAGTTCCCGAAGGCCCATTCCACGCTCCCTTCGTGCTCGAATACGCCTCGGCTCTGTTCAATCTTAGCATGAGGCTCCGCTCCGCTTGCGTCGATAGCCTCCAGCCTAGAGGTTCGGCTATGGACGCTTCAAGAGGCTCCTCGCCGAATTCGCGACAGGATTGCGACGGCTGCGCGACACCGTGAACGGACGGATGGACCGTGCTCGAAGTCTCGAGTGCGCGACGGGATTCCCAAGCCTATAATGCGAACTCGACCACCACGCCCACATCCTAGGAGTTCGACGTGAAGGCATCGATCTACCAGCTGCGGATCAGCCTCGTCGGTGTCCAGCCACCGATCTGGCGTCGCGTGCTCGTCGAGGGCGATCTTCCGCTCGACCAGCTCAGCGGAATCGTCCAAGTGGCCATGGGCTGGTATGGCGGTCATCTCTACAGCTTCGAGATCGATGGCATGGCCTACACCGACGCCGGGTCCGCGAGGGAACTCGGTGACCGTGAGGCCAAGGGGCATCGATTGAGCGAGTTGCTGGGCTCGAAGGGGGACGGCTTTCTCTACACCTACGACTTCGGTGACAACTGGGAACACGAGATCGTGGTGGAGGCGATCCTGGAACCGGAACCGGATGCCCACTACCCGATCTGCGTCGAGGGCCAGCGAGCCTGCCCACCCGAGGATGTCGGCGGCGTGTGGGGCTACGAGGAGTTCCTCGAGGCGATCCAGGATCCAAAGCACCCGGAACACGAAGAGATGATGGAGTGGGCGGGAGACGAGTTCGATCCGGAGGAATTCGACCTGGATGCCACCAATCGCGTGCTGCGTCGTGGGCGTTGGCGCGATGGGGACAGCGGTCTCGGAGCCTGGTGAACGCGGCCTCGATCAGCTGCGATAGTCGGCGTTGATGCGCACGTAGTCGGCGGTCAGGTCGCAGGTCCAGAGTTCGGCGGTGGCCGTGCCCATGCCCAGGTCTAGGCGCAGCGTCAGCTCGGGGGCGGCAAAGATGGCCGCGGCGTCGGGCTCGGCGTAGTCGGTGGGGGTGCCGGCGGAGAAGAGGCAGAGCCAGGGGGTGGACGGGGCGTCGGAAGGGTGGTGACCGGCGGCGGCGTCGAGGCGCATGCGCTCGGGCTCGATGGGCGGGCCGGCCCGGCCGGCCGCCGCCACGATGCGGCCCCAGTTGGGATCGCCACCGGCCAGCGCGGTCTTGACGAGTGGAGAGGTGGCGATGGTCTTGGCGACCTGGCGAGCGCTGGCCTCGTCGGCGGCGCCGGTCACGTGCAGGGTAGCCACGCGCGTGGCGCCTTCGCCGTCGCGGACGATGGACCGGGCCAGGTGGCGGCAGAGGCGGTCCAGGCCGGCTTGGAAGGCCTCGAGCGTGTCGGAGTCGCCTGGCTCGATCGTGACGCCCGAGGCGCCGCTGGCCAAGATGACCACGGCATCGTTGGTGCTCGTATCGCCGTCGACCGTGATGCGGTGGAAGCTGCGGTCGACCGCCTCGCGGAGTGCGGGGGCGAGCAGGGCAGGTTCGATCCGGGCGTCGGTGGTCAACACGGCTAGCATGGTGGCCATGTCGGGGTGGATCATGCCCGAGCCCTTGGCCGCGCCGGCCAGGTGGATGCGACCCACGGGCAGGTCGATGGCCAGGCCGCCCTGCTTGGGCACCGTGTCGGTGGTCATCATCGCCCGCGCCAGGTCCGCGCCGCCCTCGGGACCGATGGCGGCCGGCAGGCCGGCCAGGCCGGATTCGACCTTGGCCATGTCGAGTGGGACGCCGATGACGCCGGTCGATAGGACCAGGACTTGGTCGGGTGCACAGCCGGCCAGCCTGGCCGCGCCGGCCTGCATGGCGCGGGCATCGGCCAGGCCCTGCACGCCGGTGCAGGCATTGGCGTTGCCGGCATTGATCAACACCGCACGGAGGTGGCCCATGGCCTCGGGGAACAGTTCACGACCGAGGATCACCGGCGCAGCGGCGACACGGTTGCGGGTGAAGACCGCGGCGGCCGAAGAGGAGCGGTCGGCGATCAGGATCGCCAGATCCCGGTTGCCGGAGGCTTTCAGTCCGCAGGCCACGGCGCCGGCTCGGAAGCCGGCGGGTGTGATGAGGTCGATGTTGGGCTCGAGGGTCGAATCGTCTGTCGGATTCAAGGAATGACCTCTCGCGGACTCAGCGGGCGGATGAGGGCCGTCTCGTCGCAGTCGTCGACCAGGGGGCAGAGGTGGCAGTCCTTCCAGACCTTCTCGGGGAAGCGGTCCTTGTCGGTGATGGCGAAGCCCTGGCGTTCGAAGAAGCCGACCGCGCGGGTGAGGGTGAAGAGCCGGTCGATGTCGCGCCGGCGGGCCTCGGCCTCCAGGGCCGAGACGATGCGGCCGCCCAGGCCCGTGCCTTGGGCGGCGTCCTCGACGATCAGCGAGCGGACCTCGGCCAGGTGGGGGCCGTAGATCCAGAGTGCGCCGCAGGCGACGATGCGGCCGTCCTCGCCGGCAGCGACCACCCAGTCGGCCAGCGAGGCGGCGATGTCTTCGGCCCCGCGAGGCAGCACGTTGCCGATGCGGGCGTGGCGGCGGACCATCGCAGCGATGGTCGGCACGTCGGCCGGCCGCGCGGGGCGAATGGCGGGGGCCGGGGACGTGGCCGAGCTCGGTGACGGCCTCGCCGGCAGTCTGGGCGGGCTGGCCACTAGCGGGTCTCCGCCAGGCCGGCGGCCAGGATCTCGACCGCCTTCTCGATCTCGGCCGGCGAGACGATCAGAGGCGGGGCCAGGCGCAGCACCCGCTCGCCAGCCGAGAGCAAGAGCAGGCCCCGCTCGCGGGCGGCGGCGATCACCGGCGCCACCGGTTCGGTCAACTCGATGCCGACCAGCAGGCCCTGGCCGCGGACCTCGACGATGCGCGGGTCGGCGAGCGCCTGCAGTTGGCCGCGCAGATGGGCGCCGGCCTGGCGGACGCCGGTCAGGAACTCGGGATCCGCGATGCGGTCGAGGACCTCGCATGCGGCCGCGCAGACCAGGGGGCCGCCGGCGAAGGTGCTGCCGTGGTCGCCGGGGGTCAGGATCGAGCCGGCGGCCTCGGTGGCCAGGAGGGCGCCGATGGGCAGGCCGCCGGCCAGGGGCTTGGCCAGGCACATCAGGTCGGGGGTGACGCCCGAGGGCTCGTGGGCCCAGAGCTGGCCGGTGCGGCCCAGGCCGCACTGGACCTCGTCGAAGACCAGCAGCGCGCCGGCCTCGTCGCAGGCTTGGCGAAGTCCCGCCAAGAAGCCCTCGGGGGCCGGTCGGATGCCGCCTTCGCCCTGCAGGGGCTCGACGAAGACTGCGCAGACCGTCTCGTCGATGGCCGCGCGGGCGGCGTCCAGGTCGCCGTAGGGCAGGTGGGCCACCAGCGGGACCAGGGGCTCGAAGGGCTGGCGGTAGGCCGGCTTGGCGGTCAGCGAGAGCGCGCCGGCGGTGCGGCCGTGGAAGCCGCCCTCGAAGGCCAGCAGGCGCCGGCGCGGCGGGCCGCCTTCGGCCGCCAGCTGCCGGCCGTGCTTGCGGGCGATCTTGATGGCGGCCTCGATGGCCTCGGTGCCGGAGTTGCAGAAGAAGACGCGATCGGCAAAGGACAGGCGGGTCAGCCGCTCGGCCAAGGCCACCATCGGCGGGCTGTGGTAGAGGTTGCTGACGTGGGTCAGCCGGCCGGCCTGCTCGGTCACGGCCGCGACCCAACCCGGGTCCGAATGGCCCAGCGCCGTCACCGCGATGCCCGAGCCGAAGTCCAGGTAGCGCCGGCCCTCGGCGTCCCAGAGCCAGGCGCCCTCGCCGCGCGTCAGGACGATCGGCTGGCGCTGGTAGACCTGAATCAGGTGTCGCGATTCGGCCTCGATCAGGGCCGCCGGGTCGAGCTCGGGCGCGGCGGGCGCCGGCCGGTCGCCAGGGGACTCGGTCGAAGGCGAGGCCGATCGGATCTCGGTGCCCGAAGCCTTCTCGTGCTCGAGGTCCGAGGCGAGCCCGATGTCCGACCGGGATCGTGACTCGGACCTGCGGGCGGTGTCCGCTTCGCTGGACTCGCTGGACTCACTGGACTCACTGGGCTCGCTCGACTCGCCGAGGATGCGGGTGCCGCCGCCCTCGGCCAGGCCGTTCAAATCGAGGATGCGGGCCTGGGGCAGGCCGGCGGCCACGGCTTCGAGGGCGGCGCGGACCTTGTTGACCATGCCGCCGTAGACCACCTCGGCGGCGATGATGTCCTCGGCGTCCAGGGCGCTCAGGCCGTCCAGGATCGCGCCCGAGGGGTCCTGGACGCCGGGTACGTCGGAGACGAAGTCCAGGCTGGTCGCATTCAGAGCCAGGGCGATGGCGGTGGCGGCCTCGTCGGCGTTGACGTTGCAGGCCGCGCCGTCGGGGGCCAGGCTGACCGGCGAGACGACGGGCACGATGCCGGCCTCTAGGAGATCGCGCAGCACGCTGTCGCGCACCTCGGTGATCTGGCCGACGCGGCCCAGGTAGGCCTCGGGGTGGACGCGCAGCCGGCCGCGAAGGAGCCCGCGGTCGACGCCCGAGAGGCCCAGCGCGTCGACGCCGGCATCGGTCAGGGCGGCCACGATGCGCTTGTTGGCCTGGCCCGACAGGGCCATCTCGACCACCTTCATGGTCAGCGGGTCGGTGACGCGCAGGCCCTCGACCTTGACCACCTCCAGGCCGTAGCGGGCCTGCAGGTCGGCGATGGCCCGGCCACCGCCGTGAACGATGACCGGCGGCCGGTCCAGCTCGGAGATCCAGGTGGCCAGGCCGGCCAGGAAGGCGGCATCGTCCAGCTGGTTGCCGCCGATCTTGAGGACACGGATCTCGTTCTTCATCGGGTCGCTCCCGTCGGCTCCAGGCCGACCGTCTCGTCCAGGCCGAACATGGCGTTGAGGTTCTGCACCGCCTGGCCGGCGGCGCCCTTGACCAGATTGTCCAGGCAGCTGACCAGGATGGCCCGGCCCTCGCCGGCCGGCGCGCTGCCGATGACGCAGCGGTTGGTCCGCTGCACGTGGGCCAGGCTCGGCAGCGCGCCCGGTTCGAGCAGTTGGACGAAGGGCTCGCCCTGATAGGCCGCCGACAGCCGCTCGCGCAGCCGGCCGTGGCTCCAGCCCGGTGCCAGCTCCAGGTAGAGGGTCGAGAGGATGCCGCGGCGGACGGGGAGGAGATGGGGCGAGAAGATCAGCGGCGGTGCCTGGCCCCGTCCGGCCAGCGCCTGCTCCATCTCGGGCAGGTGGCGGTGGGCGCGGCCGATGGCGTAGGCCGAGAAGCCTTCCTGGACCTCGACGAAGTGGGTGTGAGGCCGGGGCACGCGCCCGGCGCCCGAGACGCCCGACTTGCTGTCGGCGATGATGCTGCCGCGCAGCGCGCCGGCCTCGACCAGGGGCAGGAGCGGCAGGAGGATGCTGGTGGCGTAGCAGCCCGGGTTGGCCACCAGCCGCGCGCCGGGCAGCCGGGTTCGGGCATGCTCGGTCAGGCCGTAGATGGCCTCGGAGAGCAGGGCCGGCGCGGGATGTTCGTGATCGTACCACTGCCGGTAGGTATCGGCATCGCGCAGCCGGAAGTCCGCACTCAGGTCGATGACCCGCAGGCCCGCATCGAGCAGCGTCACCGCCCGCTCGGCCGAGGCGGCGTGCGGCAGACAGAGCAGGGCGCAGTCGACGTCGCCGGCCGGCGCCCGGTCCGGATCGACCAGGGTCAGATCGGGCGCTTGCGGGTGGACCTGGCTGAGCCGGTCGCCGGCCCGCGAGCCGGAGGTGACGAAGGCCACCTCGACTACCGGATGGCGCCAGAGCAGGCGCGTCAGCTCCAGGCCGGTGTAGCCGGTGGCGCCGTAGATCCCGACTCGGATCATCCTGAGACTCCCTGATGTGGGTGTCCGCCGCGCCGGCGGCCGCGGACGGCCGGTCGCGCGAACGAAAAAAGCCAGGTCACGAAGCTCGTGCCTGGCGCTGGTGATGGATCCACTCGCGATCCGCGATGCATTCCGTCAGGGGAGGAACGCGCCTCCCCGCGCCAGGCCGAGGGCCGGGCGCGGACGACGGGTGCGGGGCTGGATGCGCTGTCGCTTCATGGTCGGCCGAATATAACGCCTGGCGCGTCGATTGTCAACGCTTTGACGTGGCTGGGCGCTCGATCGAGGGGGTTCGGGCGACCCCGCCGGAAGCACGGCGCCCCCACGATCCGCGGATCGTGGGGGCGCCTTCATCGCGCGCCGGACCGGATCTTGGACGATCCTCGGCGATCGATGTTCTGCTCGTCGGTTGGGTCTAGAGACCGCCACCACCCGGGCCCGGGCGACCGGGGCGGCCCGGACCGCGACCGGGGCCTCCGGGACGGGGCTCGCGCTGCGGCCGGCATTCGTGATCCGGGTTGCCGATGGGCGACTGCTCGGCGCGCTCCAGCAGCTTGTCGTACTGCTCCTGGGTGATCTTGCCGTCGGCCAGGGCCTGGTCGAGCGCGCCGGAGATGCACTGGACGAAGGCGGCGTGGCCGTCCTCACCCCAGCCCTCGCCGTCCGGGCCCTCGCAGGGGCAGGCCGAGCGCAGGTCGAGGTCGATGCGCACGGGGCGCTCGGGCCGGGTGGGGCATTCGTGGCCGGGCTTTCCGATATCCGACTGGGCGGCGCGGGCGACGATCTTGCCGTACTGCTCCTGGCTGATCGTGCCCTCGTCCAGTAGAGCCTGGGCTGCGTCGGTCACGCATTGCACGAACTGGCCGTGGTTCTGCCAGCCTTCGCCGTCGGGACCGTTGCAGGGGCAGGCTTCGGCCAGGCCCAGATCCCGCGGGCGCTCGCCGCGCTCGGGCCGCTTGGGCCGGTCGGGGCGGGTCGGGCATTCGTGGCCGGGCGTGCCGATCTCGGACTCGCTAGCGCGCTCCACGATCTTGTCGTACTGCTCTTGGGTGATCTTGCCCTCGTCGAGGGCGGCCTGGGCAGCGTCGGAGACGCACTGGACGAAGGCCTCGTGGCTCTCCCAGCCGTTGCCGTCGGGGCCGTTGCAGGGACAGGCCGCGCCGAGGCGGGCCAGGCCGCGATGGTCCGGGCCGCGCTGGCCGGGGCCGCGCCGACCCTGATCCAGCTGGTCCAGCTCGGCGGTGAAGAGGGCGTAGGTGTCATCGGCATCGACCTGAGCGGCGGCCGGGCTGGCGTAGCCGAAGCTCAGGGCCAGCCCGAAGAGGGCCAGCAGGGCGGACAGGGTGAGGAGCTGCTTCATGGGTTCATCCTCCACGTTCGATCGATCCGGCCCGGGCCGATTCCCGGGTTTCGCTGTCGGCCGCGGCTTCCGATCTCACCGCGACACGAGTGCTAGAACGACGCGAATGCGGATTGGGTTAGCAAGCTGCTCAGAATTGGCCATCTGGCGTGATCTCGAGCGTTCAGCCGCGGCAACGAGTGGTTCCGGGAAGCCGTTGCTGCGTGGACGCCGGCGGGACCGGGAGCTAGACTGAAGTCAAGCGCCCTGGGAGATCATCAATGCGAGTCTATGTGGACACCTGTGTCTACAACAGGCCCTTCGACGAGCAATCTCAACCGCGGATCTGGATGGAATCGCTCGCGCTGGCCTTGACCCTGCAACTCGTCGAGGAGCGTGCCATCGAATTGGTGGTGTCAAGCACGCTTCGATACGAGAACAGCCGCAATCCTGTCCCGTTGCGGAGAGAGTGGGTTGCTCGATGCCTTGGACTGGCCTCTCATTCTCAAGTCATCGATGATGCGGTGATCCAACGCGCCAAACTGCTCGAGGATCGCGGATTGGGAGCCTTGGATGCGCTCCATGTTGCCTGTGCAGAGGCGTCGGATTGCCAATATTTCGTTACATGTGATGATCGTTTGATCCGACGGTATCAGGGGGCCCTTACGGCGATCGACCCGCTCAGCTTCGTTCGTGAACTGACAGGAGACAAGCCATGACGATCAAGGTGCGAAGTGACCAGGAGATCATCGGTGTGGCGACCCAGCTACTGCTCGGGCACTTGCCGCCATCCCAACTTGCGCGGCTGTGGTCTGCCTGGCACCTTGGGGATGGTGACTACGTTGCCATGCGAGAGCAGATCTTCGAGGGCGAGACTGTGACGAGCCTTGTCGAGAAGATACGGGTGTACGAGGAAGTGACCTCTCATAGCGAATCCGGATAAGTGGTCGCTATTGCGCCCGGTCCGCGAGCGCCCGGGCTGCGTCTTCGATGCTCAGCGTGGAACAAGGCCACGCGTCCGCGTCGCTTCCTTGCCCGGACGCCCGCTTCCTCGGGCTCACGACGCGACATATCTATCCGGATTCGGCATCAGGGGGAGTGACGCCTCGCTATTGTGACTTGGCGACTAGGTCACAGTCTGTTGACGGGTACTCAACATTCAAGGGCGGTGGAGGCGGAGTTCAGGAAGATGGATTTTCTGATCGCCAGGACCACCGGACTCAGTTGTCTCCACCGTTGCGGTTGGCGTCGCGGCCAGTGGCGTCCATGTGGGATCTGGCAGTGCGTTCAGGTCCGCGAGCCGGTCGCGGATGTCGAGGCGGGCCGGCCCGCCCAGGTCCTTGAACTCGACCAGGATCCGATGTGGGCCGGCGGCGAGATCGCGCGTCACCGAAGCGCTCGCCGAGGGTGAGACCTCGGTCCAGGCATCGGCGATCAGCTGCGAGTCCACCCACATCCGCAAGCCGCCGCGCGCATGGACGTCCAGCTCCAGTCGCTGGGTCCGAGTTAGGTGGATGCGCTTCTCCAGGCGGGCCGAGAAGCCATCGGCCGGCAGCTGCGGATGCGGTCGATCGAGCCCCCAGTCCAGGGCCACCGACTCCAGCTGGTCGATCAGACGCGGGCTCTCTGCCAGGTTCGGGTCCGCGAAGAGCTCCATGCGCCATGGTGGCGAGCCCTCCGGATCCAGCCGGTAGGCCTCGACGCAGCCCGATGCCCATGCAACGAGCAGGTGGCCGTCAGGGTGTATCGCCAGCTCTCGCACATGGAATCGAGGAAAGCCGGGGGGATTGTGGTCGATTCGCCCCAGCGTGCCATCGCAAGCGTCTTCAGTGGCGACTCGGCCTCGCAGCCGGCCGTCGCGGCTGTAGGCTTCGAGTTCGGCCCGATCGATGCGGTTCAGATAGAAGCCGCCATCGTCGGCCACCGCGAAGCCGTAGATGCGGGCTCCTTCGGCCACCGGCCAAGACGAAAGCGGTCCACCCTGGTGATCGTAGCGCACCACCAAGCCGCTGCCTGCGAGGTAGAGCGAGTCATCCGGCCCGCTCTGAATGCGCTCGAAGCCGCTGTCGCTGGGTAAGGTCCACGAGAGGACGAAGCGGCCATCGATCGAATAGCGTTCGACGCGCATCGAGCGATCGCCATCGTGGAGCAAATAGAGGTCTCCCGCATCGCTGAAGGTGAGGTCGCGAAGCCATCCTTCTTCCTCGAGTTGCGGTGTCCACCGATCCAGGCGCCTGCCCTCGCGATCGTGGATCACGATCTGGTCGTTCCAGTCCGCATCGTGCGCCATCAAGGCAAGCCGACCATTCGGTGCGATCGCGAGAGCGGAGCTGTATTTGACGTCCGAGGCGGGGTCTGCCGCGGGCCAGCTCGATGCGAATCGCCCATCCCTGCCGTATTCCTGTACCACCGATTGGGCCGGATCGAGCACGAAGATGTGCCCGTCTGCCGCGGCCACGATGTCCAGGTTGTTCGCTCCGTCGAAGGGGCCGCGTGGGCGCAGGTTCCCGTCCCCATAGCCCGGCGTTTCCCAATCCGTGATGACCTCGCCGGCCAGGTCGAGCTTTCGCACGCGCCCCCTGCCCGTGTCGGCTACGAACAGCCGGTCGCCCTCCAGACCCGAGGTCAGACTCCGAGGAGCGCGCATTCGGCCCGCCCGGCTGCGCTCTCCGGTCCACTGATCGATCGGCAAGCCGTCGGCGGCAAAGACCGACACGCGGTCGTTGCCCGTGTCGGCGACGTAGATCCGGCGGTCGGCACCGATGACCACGTCGAAGGGCTCGCGCAGCTCGCCCGGACCGTCGCCCTCGCTTCCGATGCTTCTGGCCTCGCCCCCCGCGCGCTCCTGAAAGTAGACGATGCGATGGTTGCCGCGGTCGGCGATCCAGAACTCGCGGAAGCCCAGGGTCGCGATGCCACTCGGCATATCGAAGGCGCCCAGCTCCTCGCCGATGATGCCCTTGTCACCGAACCACACGCCGCTCGATTGAAACATACTCAACCGGTGCTGCGGGGCGTCTGTGGTGTAGAGCAAACGCATGGAAAACAGATCCGCGAAAGCCAAATCGGTCGGTTGCTCGAGGTATTCGTCTCCGATGATCCGCAGTGGCTCGCCCTCGGGATCGAGCAAGGAGACGCGCCCGTTTCTGGACTCGGCGACGTATCGGCCACCGTCGGCGGTTGGAATCAAGCCGGCGGCACCACCGAGCCGCCCCACCGCGGTGCCGGGTGCCCCGATCGATTCGACGAAGCCTCCATCGGCCGTGTAGCGCAGGATCCGGTCGCCGACCCCGACTTCGACGTCTCCGTCTGCGCGGACCGCGATGCCCGCCGGCCTGTCCGCATCCGGCGGCAGGTTGTCGGCCCGACCCCAGGTTTCGAGCAAATGCCCCTCACCGGTCATCCGGAGCACGCGTCCATCTGCCTTTCCATCCCCTGCCTGGGTCGCGTAGAGCGTGCCGCCCGCGGCAACGGCGACATCCTGTACGCCGCCGTAGATGTTCCGCACACCTCGGAGTTGGCCGTCCGGCCCGAAGTGCTGGATGCGGGACCAGGCTCCGTCTGCGACGTAGACCTCCCCATCGGGGCCGACATCGATCCCCAATGGCAATGGTGCGCCGAAGCGACCGGGCGCGATTCCCTGGCTGCCGAAGCGACCCAGGCACTGACCATCCGCGGTGAAGCGCGCCACTCCGTTCGGAGTACCCGCGTAGAGCGTGCCGTCGTCGGCGGTGGCCAACATCGAGGCGAGCCATCGGACGCTCGTCATCGGGGCGCTTGGTCTCGGTGATTGTAGACCCGTCCGTTCGGAGGCCGTGCGCAGACCGATTCGAAGCACGTCCAGGGCTTCGACCCACTCTCCGGACATCGTCGCCGTGAGCCCCGGCCATTGCGAAATGCCCTCCGTCGCGCGGCCGCAGCCTTCAGCATCCCAGCTCGTGATCAAGCGACCGTGGGGGTCGTAGCGTTGAACCCGGCGCCACCCACCGGTGTACACGCTCCCATCGGGCCCGACGGCCACATCGGACGGTTCGGGTCCCTCGAAGGCATTCGGCCCGTCGTCCGCCGCGCCGAATGCACCGAGCCAACTTCCATCGGCCGCGAAGCGCTGGATGCGTTTGTTGCCCCAGTCCGCAACGTAGATCGTTCCGTCGGGCGCGACATCGATGCCATCGGGGAAGACCAAACGTCCCTCTCCGGTTCCCCAACCTCCGATGACGCGCAGCACCCGGCCGCGCCTATCGTGAGCGGTGATTCGGCCGTTGGTGCGGTCGACCACGTAGACGATGCCGGCCGCGCGATCGACCGCCACGCCATCGGGCACGCGATAGGCGCCGGTTGGATCCGAGGCGCCGAGCAGGAAGATGCGCTGGGCATGCGTGATGGGAACAGCCGACTGCGCTTGTACCGATGCGGCGGAGCGAAGCGCATCCCGGACATCGGATGATGCCAGATGCCCGAGCGCAACCAAGCTACCGATCGAGAGAACGAGCGCGATGGTCAGAGAGAAGGTGCCTGTGCGCATCTCGTGGTCTCCTCGATCTCGGGGGGCAGTTGGGCAGTGCGCAGCTTCGAAGTGCCTTAACACTGAAGCCCGGTCTCGTTGGACAGGCCCATGTGAGACGGCAGGTCTCGCATCCGGCGACTCTGAGATCGGCGGCCCGGCTCACGCAGTCGCGGTGCCGGGCCCGAAGAACTTTTGGATCCGCAGATACTCTCCGTAGACACGCGCGGCGGACTTGGGGTGCTGCCACCAATCCTCGGCGCGGACGGGCACGCCGTCATAGTCGACCGGATAGGTGAAGCACGACGTGGGCAAGCCGGGCGCCCAGCGGGCGAAGGTGGCGCGAACGCGGCCGGCGTGGTGCTCCTTGCAGGCAAAGAGCACCGATCGCGCCGGCATGCCGGCCCGCGCCGCGTCCTCCAGGCCAAAGCGCACGTCCTCGCCGGTGTGATCCGAGCGGGCCGAAGCGAGGATGGCTTCGGCCGGCACCCCGTGCTCGACCAGCGCGTCACGGATCAGCTCGGCCAGGGGCCGGCCGGTGTCGAAGTAGGCGATGCCCCGCCGGCCGGTGGTGACGACCATGGGAGCGAGGTCCCGGTGGTAGAGCTCGGCCACGAGATCCCAGCGACCGGTCGAGGTGCCGAGGACCAGGATGAGGTCGGCCGGCTGGGGATCCGACGGTTGGAAGACCGCTTCGCCGATCCGCTCGATGTCTGCAGTGGACAGGTCCGGCACCTCGGGCTCGCGGGGGATCTCGCGTCCGTAGAGAAATCGATCGCGTTCGCTGCGTGGATCGCCAGTCCGATCCGGGTCGTTCATCGATCGTTCTGTCGCGGAACTGACTTCACGGATATGCGGTCCCGATCGTGTCCCCGGCCGCGTCCGCCGGCATCAGCCGGTAGCCGGCCGGCTGGCGCGTGGCGGGCGTCAAGCCGCTGATGGCGGCGACCACCGTCGCGTCGTCCGGGATGTCCGCGGCCTCGAAGGTCGCCAGGCCCTCGGCGTCGGCCTCGGGCCGCCAGATCTGCAGGCCTTCCGAGCCGAAGATCAAGAGCTGCAGGCCCCAGCGCTGGGGCAGGGTCAAGGGTACGCGCTGCCAGCCTTCAGCTTGCCAGGCGGCATCGCCTACGTCGATGGCACGCGTCTCACCACCGCTTTCGAGCGCGACCTCGGCAAGAGCCAGCCCTTCCAGGTTGACCGCGTCATCGGTGACCAGCTCCCAGCGCAGCCAAACCTCTTGGCCGGCATGCTCCGACAGATCGACCCGCTCGGTTCGCCAGCCGCGGCTGCCGGTCAGGCCGGCGCCCAGGTTGTTGCCGTTGGGGTTGGCGTCGCGGCTGTCTTCGAAGGCCAGGCGCTGCCAGCTGTCGCCCTCGTCGGTCGAGAGGCTCAGGTAGGCGTAGTCCCAGTCCTGTTCGATGGCCTGCCAGGCCTCGAAGCGGAGCGTGGGCGCGTCCAGCCCGCCGAGATCCACGGGCAGGGTCAAGCGGCTGGCGATGTTGTCGCCTCGCTGGGACCACCAGACGAGATCGCCCGCGTTCGCCGGGTCCGAGCTCGCACTCACATCCTCACCGAAAGGCGGGTCGGATCCGTCCTGTCCGCTCGGACTCGTGACCGCGTCCTCCGACCCTGCCGGCAGCGGGTCGAGCAGGCCGACCCGGGTCTCGCCGGCGAAGTCCAGGCGCAGGCGGCCGTTCTCCACCGCCGACGTCACGTCGAAGTAGTCCGTGCCGTATTGGCGGACCGTCTCGGCGCGGCCCTCGGCCGGCCAGTCGGACCAGTCGGCGCGACTCAGATCGCTGGCGCCGTAGTCGAAGGCATCGCGGCCGCGGCGGACGTCGGGCGGCAGGGCGTTGGCGATGGCCCAGTCGAGGAAGATCTCATCGAAGGTCATGGGCTGGCCGATCTCGGCCAGGGCGGCCTCGACGCCGGCCGCGCCGTCGGCATCGGCCTCGACGAAGGCGCGGATGGCCTCCAGGCCGAAGCGGGCGTGCAGGTAAGCCATGAAGGCGTAGCTGGCGGCGTAGTTGGCCGCGTTGGCGCCGGAGTCGGCCTCCCATTCGAGCAAGGGCGTGTCCGGCCGGCTCAGGAAGTTCGAGCCGTTCTGGGCCCGGTAGCCGGCCAATTCGGCCGAGAGCTCGCTCAGGCCCTCGTTGGCCCAGACCGCCTCGTTGGGGTCGCTGTGCCAGTGGATCATGTGCTGCAGCTCGTGCGCGAGCAGCGCCAGGTAGTCGTAGGAACCCGGCGTGTAGACGCTGAGGTTGATGTAGAACATCTCGCGCTGGTTGGAATGCGGCTCCACCGCGCGCGGCTGCTCGTCGACCGAGTAGAAGTAGCCGGCGATGCCGGCCACCGGCTGATGGTGCAGCACGTGCACCCGCGGGTCGCCGTCGATGCCGGGCGACCATTCGGAGCCGAAGGCCGCCCGCACCTTGGGATAGACAGTCTGGTCGAAGCCGTCGGCCCCGCGTTCCAGGGCCTCCGGATCGAAGCGCTGGTCGGTCTGGACCCAGAAGTAGGCATGCTCGCGCATTGCCTCCAGCCGCGCCTCGATCTCGAAGTAGCGGCCCGCGTTGATGTCGTGCAGCCAGAAGGTCTCCGTCTCGCCCAGCTCGCGCGCCGGCGGCGCGGCCGGCGTGGCGAAATCCGGCGGCGCGTCGATGCGCCCGTAGCGCAGCGCGATGTCCAGCGGATCGCGGCCCGGCGGCGCGGCGCGCAGGCGGGCCCAGAGTTCATCGGTCGGGACTCCGCTCCCGCCGCCGGACGGGTCGCCCTCCGGAGCCCGGTCGGGCTCACCGGATGTGCCACCGGGTGCGGCCTGCTCGTCACCGGCCGCGCCGGGATCGCGATCGACATTCGAGTTCGGAGCGCCGCGGCAGGCGGAGAGCGCGATCAAGGTGGAGGCGAGAACGAGGACCGAAACGCGTGAGGTGTTCATGCTCGGGATTATAGCGTCCGCGCTCGCCAGCCCGAGTTGCCCGCACCTGGACCGATCGGCGCGTTCCATCCCCAGTGCACCGTCGCAGTG
The DNA here is from genome assembly GCA_964549495.1 of uncultured Anaerolineales bacterium. GTDB lineage: Bacteria > Chloroflexota > Anaerolineae > Epilineales > Epilineaceae > JACKBJ01. The sequence goes on from CAZJWJ010000065.1 coordinate 17,198, forward strand.
AATGCTAGGGGTAGCGAGACCGTCGATGCGCCGCTCCAGTGGTTCGATGCGACGAGGGAATGGCAGCGCCATTGCCGAGGAGCAGCGGGCCGCTGGAGCGGATGCAGCGGCGGTCGAGCCCCTAGGATTCACTGCGGCGGTGCACTAGGCATGACGAATCCCTGGAGCGGCGCAACGGACGTCGCGACGCTCCAGGGATCTACGGCCATGCAGCGTTATCCGGTCTGCTCCGCGCCCGCCGGCGCCGCCGCCGGCGCGGCCGAGGCCGGCGCGCCCAGGATCACGCGCAAGCTCAGGGTCTCGCCGTAGCGGTCGACCGTCAGCTCGACCTCGTCGCCGGCGCGGTAGCGCCAGAGCTCGTCGTCCAGGGCCCGGTCGACGTTGATCGGGCGGTCGTTGACCGCCAGGATCACATCGCCCTCGCGCAGGCCGGCGCGCATGGCCGGCCCGTTGGGCAAGAGGCCGGTGACCGCCGCGCCCATGGCCCGGTCCAGGCCGCTGTCGCGGGCCACCTCGGGGCTGATGTCCACCGCCTCGATGCCCAGGTCGGCCCGCGGCTGGCCGTCGATCCACTCGTCGGCCAGGGCGCGTACCACGTTGGAGGGGATGGAGAAGCCGAAGCCCTCGACGTTGGAGCCGCCGCGCTGGTCGCGGCGCACGATCAGGGTGTTGAGCCCCACCACCTCGCCGCGCATGTTGACCAGCGGGCCGCCCGAGTTGCCGGTGTTGATGGCCGCGTCGGTCTGGATCAGCGGCACGTCGATGACGTCCACCTCGCGGTACTCGAAGGTGCGCAGGTCGAAGCCCGTCTCCTTGATGCGGCGGTTGAGGCCGGCGATGATGCCGGTGGTCACCGTGTTGAGGAAGTCCGTGCCCAAGGGGCTGCCGATGGCCAAAACGCGCATGCCCGGCTCCAGGCTCGAGGAGTCGGCCAGGGGCGCTACGGCCGGCAGCTCGGTGCCGTCGGCCACCTTCAAGACCGCGATGTCGTAGTCGGCATTCCAGCGCAGCACCTCGGCCTCGGCGCGGCGGCCGTCGACGAAGACCACCTCGATAGCCGAGGCCTCGTGCACCACGTGGGCGTTGGTGGCGATGTAGCCGCGGGCGTCGAAGATGACGCCCGAGCCGGATTCGACCGGCACCAGCTTGATCGGCGCGAAGGGACCCTGGCGCGTGTAGCGCAGGTTCTGCACCGTCACCACCGCCGGCCGGGCCGCGCGGACCACCTCCAAGACCTCGTCCTCGGCCGTGGCCGCGGCCGTGCGCTCGGCGCCGCCCAGCGGGCTGCCGCCGCGGGGCGTGATGGCGGCCGGCTCGGCCAGGCTGGCCTGGCGCTCGATGATCCACCAGGCGGTGGCGCCGCCGGCGGCCGCGCCGATGCCGGCCGCGGCCAGGGCGATGGCGCCCAGAAGGACTGCGATTCCAAGGGTTCGGTACATCGATCTCACCTCTGCAGGGACTCGTGCTTCGTCGATTTCAGGATGTCGCGGAGTTCAAGGATCTCATGACGTCGCCGGCTTCGAGAATCTGACGTCTGGCAGGCTCAGCCGGCCGCCGCCGTGAGCGGGAGGCCGACCGTGAAGGCCGTGCCGGCGCCCGGTCGGGAATCCACCTCGACCTTGCCGCCGTGGGCCCGCGCCACGGCCTGCACGATGGCCAGGCCCAGGCCGGCGCCGCCGCTGGCGCGGTGGCGGGCCTTGTCGACGCGGTAGAAGCGGTCGAAGAGGAAGGGCAGGTCCTCGGCCGGGATGCCCGGCCCGTCGTCGGCCACGCGCAGGCGGGCACGATCGGCCTGACGATCGAGGCTCAGCCGGATGGTCGTGCCCTCGGGCGTGTGAGACAGGGCGTTGCCGACCAGGTTGAGCACCAGCTGCTTGAGCCGGTCGCGGTCGCCGCGGACCCAGGTCGGTCCTTCCGGTGCGTCCAGCTCGATCGCATGATGCTCGGCGCCGAGCACGCGGGCCTGCCGGCCCACCTCGCGCAGCAGGCTCGAGAGGTCGACCGGCTCTTGGGCCATGGCGCTCTGTTCCTCGTTGCGCGCCAACATCAAGAGGTCCTCGACCAGGCGGCTCATGCGCTCGGCCTCGCTCTGGATGGCGCCCAAGGCCTCCGGGTCCATGCGGCCGGTGTACTGCATCAGCTCGGCCTCGCCGCGGATGGTGGTCAGGGGCGTGCGCAACTCGTGCGAGACGTCGGACAGGAAGCGCCGCTGGCGGTCGAACATGCCCTCGATCTGGTCGAGCATGGCGTTGACCGTGGCCGCCAGCCGGCCCAACTCGTCGCGCGCGCCCTCGTCCGGCACGCGCTGGCTGAGGTCTTGCTCGTCGTGGATGCGCCGCGCAGTGCGCGTCAGGGCCGCGATGGGCCGCAGGGCCGCCTCGGAGAAAGCCGCGCCGACGAAGAGCGACATGGCCGTGGCGATCAGCGTACCCAGGGCCAGCACCCGGCGCAGGCGCTCGAGGGTATGGCGGTTGGTCTCCAGGGGCGTCAGGACCTCGACGACGGCCCAGGGCCGGCCGTTGAGCATCACCGGCTGGCCGATCGAGTAGTAGGCGCCCAAGTCCCGCGTGGCCAGGGTCTGCCGATGGGCCTGGCCCGAGCGGGCCGCCTGCACCAGACCGCTGTAATCGATGGGGATGCGCTCCGGCGCGCTGAGCTTGTGGTCCAGGCTGGCGTCATTGCTGTCGACCAAGCGGCCCGAGGCATCGTAGAGCCGCACCGCCACGCCCTGCAGCAGCCAGTCGCCGGCGATGGTCTCCAGGCTGCCCCAGCGCTGGAGCAGCGAGACCTCGGCCGAGGTGACGAAGGGCCCGCGGATGACCGCCTGCTCGACATCGATGGCCCGCCGCAGGCCGTCGACCACCTGATCGGCCTTGTCGAGGCTGCTCTGGTGGATGTCGCGGGTCAGGCTGTTGTCCAGGTACCAGTAGAAGAGCAGGCTGAAGGAGCCCAGCATCAGCGCCACCACGGCACCGAAGAAGATCGTCAGCTTCCAGCGCAGCAACAGCGAGGGCAGACGCGGGCGCGGGACCGACCGCGATCGGCCACCGCTATCGCCCGCCTTCGCGGCCCGCTGCTCGGTTCGCTGCTCGGCGGCGGCAGCGCCGACGGCTGGCCCCGAGCGGGATCGCTCCAGCAAGCTCACGGATTGGGCTCGCGCAGGGCGTAGCCCACGCCGCGCACGGTATGGATCAGGCGCACCTCGTCCTCGGCCTCGAGCTTGGTGCGCAGGTAGCGCACGTAGACCTCGATGATGTTGCTCTCGCCGCCGAAGTCGTAGCCCCAGACCTCCTCGAAGATCTGGTCGCGGGTGAGCACCTGGCGCGGGTGGCGCATGAACATGAACAGCAGGTCGTATTCCTTGGCCGTCAGGTCGATGACCCGATCGCCGCGCCGCGCCTGCCGGGTACCGGTGTCCAGCTCCAGGTCCTCGAAGCTCAGCACCTCCGGTCCGTCGGGGCCGGGCTGGTGGCGGCGCAAGAGGGCCCGCACGCGGGCCATCAGCTCGTCGAAGGCAAAGGGCTTGACCATGTAGTCGTCGGCGCCGGCATCCAGGCCGGCCACCCGGTCGCTGATGGCCTCCTTGGCCGTCAGCATCAGGATGGGCACCTCGCCGGCCGCCCGCAGGCGCCGGCAGACCTCGATGCCTTCCATCTCGGGCAGCATCCAATCCAGGATGACCAGATCGGGCATGCGCACGCGGGCCTTCTCCAGGCCCTCGCTGCCGCTGTGGGCCGTATCGGCCTCGTAGCCCTCGAAGATGAGGCCGCGGCGCAACATGCTGGCGATGCGCTCGTCGTCCTCGACGATCAGGATGTGCTCGGCCATGGCTGGCTTTCCTCGGCTGCGCTCGGACGGCTCGGGTTCTGGCTCCGATTATATCGCAGCCCGCCGATGCTCGAACCGCGGCCCCATCGGACCGCTCGACTCCGCAAGGCTAGGCCTGGCGGGTGAGGGGGGCATGAGACCTGCCTGATGGCTGGCTGGGGACTGCTACTTCGTCTTCTTGCTGAGCAGATAGACCAGGGCGCCGCCGACGATCAGGCTCAGGTAGCTGATGGCGCGGTAGAGGCCGGTCATGGCCAGGGCCGGCCCGGCCGCCAGGCCGCGCAGCTCCAGGGCCGCGGCCAGGATGGGCTCGAAGCCCAGGCCGCCCGGCGTCAGCGGGATGACCGTGATGAAGGCCTGCAGCAGGGCGAAGAAGACCACCAAGGGGATGGGCAGGGTCTGGCCCAAGGAGAGGCCGACCAACCAGAAGGCGGCGCCTTCGAAGGCCCAGGCGGCCAGGCTGAGGCCCAGGAGCCGGCCGAAGCGCTTGAAGGACAGAACCAGGGCGCCGGAGAAGCGCTGGTAGAGCTGGGCCAGGCGCCGGGGCATGCGCGGCTCCAGGCGCTGGCCGTAGCGGGCCAGGACGATCAGGGCCAGGATCATGGCCAGGGCGCCGGCTGCGCCCAGGACGAAGAGCTGCAGGAGCGCGCAGCCCAGATGCTCCAGCGAGGGCCGGCTGGCCAAACAGGCCCAGGCACCGCCGGCCGTGTCGGCCGCCAGCACGTCGCCGTAGGTCAAGAGCCCGGCGGTGACCATGAGGACCACCAGGACGATCAGGTCGAGGATGCGCTCGGCCACGATGGTGCCCATGCCGTGGGTCCAGCTCGAGCCGCCCTCGCGGCGCAGCAGCCAGCCGCGGTAGAGGTCGCCCAGCTTGGCCGGCACCAGGGCATTGGCGAACCAGGAGAGGTAGATGATCTCGGCCAGGTCGCGATTGCGCGGGATCTCCTCGGGCCGGCTGCCGGCATTGACCAGGAGCAGCCGCCAGCGCAGCGCGCGCACCGGAAAGTTGAGGTAGTAGGTGCCCAAGGCCGCCAGGAAGAGTAGCGGATCGGCGCTGGCCAGCTGACGGCCCGCCTCGCGCAGCTCCGCCGGGTCCTGGCGCGAGACGAAGAAGGCCAAGAGCAGGCCGGCCAGGAGCAGCGAGAGCAGGCTGCGACGGCTGGCCAGCCGCGAGCCCAGGGAGGGCGGGCGCTGGCCCATGGAGGTCGATTCGGGTCCACCTGGCGACAGGCTCATCGTTCGCGCTCGTCGAAGCCCGCGGCCAGGGTCAGTCCGGCCAGCAGCCCCAGATGGACCGTCATCTCGTGCACGAAGAGGTTGTCCAGCAGGTTGTGGACCCCGGTGGCGACGAGGCTGCCGGCCAGCCCGAGCCCCAGCGCCGCCTGCAGGGGGCTTGCCGGCCACAGGCTGGCCCGCACCGCGACCCACAACAATGCCGCCCAGAGCAGCAGAAAGGCCGCCAGGCCCGGCAGGCCCGACTCGGCCAGGAAGTTCAGGTAGACGTTGTGGGCATGGCCCAGGGCCTCGCTCCAGCGCGGCAGGCGGAAGGCATCGTAGCGCAGCTCGTAATGCCCGGGCCCCTGGCCCGTCCAGGGCCGCTGGGCGAACATCCGCTGCGCCGCCTCCCAATGGGCGATGCGCTCGATGGTCGAGAAGTTGGCGTCGGTCACCTCGGCGTCGGCCACGCCCCAGACCTGCTCGGCCTGACCGATGCTGGCCAGGCGCGCCACGATCCCGCCCGGCAGCCGCTCCAAGGCGCCGGCCCAGAGCGCCAGCACCAGGGCCAGCGCGCCGGCCCAGGCCAGCCAGGCCGTCCGGCCCCGGCGCTCGGCGGTCCGCAGTCCGCCCAGTAGCCACAGCAGCCCCATCGCGACGGCGCCGGCTGCCGCGGCCAGCCAGCCGCCCCGCGACCAGGAGAGGACCAGGGCCGAGCCGCAGGCGGCGAGGGTCAGGCTGGCCAATCCCACCAAGCCCACGCCGAGGCCGGCCGGCGAGCGCCGGCCAGGGCGACGCGTCTCGTCCAGCCTGGACAACAGGATGCCGACGGCCAGGGGCCAGACCCAGTTCATGTAACCGGCGAAGGGGTTGGGCTGCCCGAAGCTGCCGTGGGCGCGGTAGATCCGGCCGCCCAGGGCGGCAAAGGCCTCGGGTCCGATGCGCTGGACGGCCATCCAGCCGCCCAGGAGGGCTTGGCCGCAGCCGGCGACGAGCAGCGCGATCACCAGGCCGCGCTGCCAGCCGGGCCGGCCGGCCAGCTCGGCGGCCAGGACCAGCGCCAGCGCCATGGCGATCCAGCGCGCCACCTCGAGGAAGGCGGCGCCCAGATCCGGGGCCCACCAGAGCGCGAGCAGCTGGCTGGCCAGAAAGAGACCCAGGCCCAGCTGCAGGCTGCTGGGAAGGGACCGCAGCCGTGGCGGCAGCGGGAGCCGACCGCGAAGAACCTCCGCCATCGACCAGGCCGAGGCGCTCGCGGCCAGGGCCAGCAAGGCCAGGCTGGGCAGCCCCGGCGGGCCGGGTAACAGGGTCCGCCCGAAGGGAACGCCGAGGGCGCCGAGCGCCAAGCCCAGCGCGGGCCAGCGGAGGATCAGGAGGCCGCCGGCGCCGGCCAGCAGCAGGAGCAGCGCGTTCGAGGGGGCCAAGGCCAAGAGCGCCGCGGCACCGGCCAGCGCTAGCCAGGTCCAGGGCGTGGCGACCGTCCAGGACCAGACGGCCGGCGGGGATGGTGGCCGTCGTGTGGACCGACCGGCTCGATCGACGGGGATCTCGAAGGCGCGCATCATCTCGGGGAGGATAGATCCGGGTGCCGGGCCTGGCCAGTCTCGTGGCCGTGTGGGACGCTGTCGAGGCCAAAGGGGATGCGGTCACGGCGGACCGGGCTGCGAAGGCCGTCGCGGATCTTGCCCATCGCTGCGCCACAGGCGAAGATATCGCGGGCCGGCCGCGTCACAGTACCGGCCAGTCCGACCCCAGCGATGGAGGTCGACATCGATCGCACCCGGATCCCAGTTCCAGGAGTCCAGACCATGCCCAGCTTCGACCCCTTCGAGCGCGTACGCCGCCTGCGCCGCTCCGCCGAGCAGCGCGGGGCCGGTGAGGCCGAAGGCCGCGTGCCGCCCGGACAGAGCCTGACGGCCAAGTTTCCGGTGCTGACCTACGGCCGCACGCCCAAGGTGAAGACCGAGGACTGGCGCCTGCGCGTCCGCGGCCTGGTCGAGCGGGAGATCGAGCTCGACTGGGAGGCCTTTCAGGCCCTGCCGCAGCAGAGCCAGACGGTGGACATCCACTGCGTCACGCGCTGGAGCAAGCTGGACACGACCTGGCGCGGGGTGCCCTTCGAGGAGATCCTGAATCTGGCTGGCCCCAAGCCCGAGGCCGACCACGTGATGATGCACTGTTACGGCGGCTATACCACCAACATGCGCCTGGACGAAATGCTCGAGGCCGACGTGATGGTAGCCCACGAGTACGAGGGCCAGCCGCTGGCGCGCGAGCATGGCGGGCCGGTGCGCGTGCTGGTGCCCAAGCTCTACTTCTGGAAGAGCGCCAAGTGGATCGAGTCCTTCGAGCTGATGCGCGGCAACCGCCCCGGCTTCTGGGAGACCCACGGCTACCACATGCACGGCGATCCCTGGACCGAGGAGCGCTTTGGTTGATCGCTTCAGCTGGTCGCTTCGCGGCCACGCTAGGGCGCGGGTCGCCGGTGATCGGCGGCCGGCTCGGACCGGCGTCGGGCTGCGACGCTGCGACGAGTTCAGCTCGGCTCGGCGCGCTGGCGCAGGGCTTCGAAGAGCAGGACCGCCGCCGCGCTGGCCGCGTTGAGCGACTCGGCCCGGCCCGGCATGTCGATGCGCAGAGATCGAGTCGCACGCTCCCGCGCCTCGGGCGATGGGCCCTCGGCCTCGCCGCCGATGACCAGCAGGCCCGGCGGGCGCCAGTCGACTCGGGTATGCGCCCGCTCCCCGCCGGCATCGGCCAGCCAGACCTCCAGCGGCCGGCCGTGGCTCGCGGCCAGGCTCGCGAGCAGATCGTCGACCGCTGCCCAGTCCACCAGCTCCACCGGCAGGTGGAAGTGCGCGCCCATGGCCGCCCGGACCACCTTGGGGTTGCTCGGATCGACCGTGCCCGGGGTCAGCAGCAAGCGATCGACGCCCGCCGCCGCCGCGCTGCGCATCATCGTGCCCAGGTTGCCCGGGTCGCGGATGCCGTCGAGCAGCAGCAAGAGGTCGGCGTCCTCGGGCGCGCTCGGTCGGGGGATGGTCTGGATGGCCAGGATGCCCTGGGGTTCCTGTGTGTCGGCCGCCTGCGCCAGGAGATCGGGCGAGACCTCGATCAGCGGCGTGGGCGAGGCTTCGAGGGCGGCGCGCAGGCTGCGACCGCGCTCGGTGCTATCGAGGTCCTCGCTGGCCAGGACGTAGTCGGGCGGGAAGCCAGCCTTCAGGGCCTCCTCGACCAGGCGCACCCCCTCCAGCAGCATGCGTCCCTCTCGCTGGCGAAAGCGGCGGCGGGCCAAGCGCCTGGCATAGCGCAGGCGGGCGTTGCTGGGGCTGGTGATCATCGCGGCGCCGGTGGGATTCGGATCGGAAGGCTCGCGCTCGAATCGGGTCGCTCCCGATTCGCGATCCGGTTCGCTGAAATGGAAAACGGGCGTCTCGGAAGACGCCCGTCCATGATCATCCTGTGACCTGACCGGCTCGGATCAGGCGGCGGCCTGCGCCGAAGCGGCCATCTCGGCCAGGCTGCTGAAGCCCGCCGGGTCGCGCACCGCGATGTCGGCCAGGATCTTGCGATCGAGCTCGATGCCGGCCAGGGAGAGGCCGTGCATGAAGCTGCCGTAGCTCGAGCCGTTGGCCCGGGCCGCGGCGTTGATGCGCTGGATCCACAGGCGCCGGAAGTCGCGCTTGCGATTGCGGCGGTCGCGGTACTGGTAGGCGCGGGCCTTGAGCACCGACTCGTTGGCGCGCTTGAAGAGGCGATGGCGGCCTTGGTTGTAGCCGCGGGCCTCCTTGAGGACCTTCTTGTGTCGGCGATGGGTCTGGGGACCCCCCTTGACGCGTGGCATCTCGTGGCCTCCTCAGACTACTTCCACAGATAGGGGGCGAGCCGGCGCACGCGCTTGATGCTCGCCTTGTGGGTGACTTCCAGATACTCGTCGAAGAGCCGGCGCGTCCGCTTGGGCTTCTTGCGGCGCAGGTGGCTCTTGCCGATCTTGGTGCGCATCAGCTTGCCCGTCCCGGTCACCTTGAAGCGCTTGGCCGTGGACTTATGGGTCTTCATCTTGGGCATCGAACTCTACCTCTCTCGGGTCGACCGGCCCGTGCCGGCGATCCGCGTCTCGTCCATTCCGTCAAGTCGATCTCGTCTGCCGTCTAATCGTTGTGCGGGGCCAGGACCATCAGCATCGTGCGACCTTCCATCCCCGGATGCTGCTCGACGAAGGCCACGTCGGCGAGCTCCTCGGCCACCTCGCGAAGCTGCTCGAGGCCGATCTCCGGATGGGTGATCTCGCGACCGCGGAACTGGATCCGAACCTTGACCTTCATGCCCTTCTGCAAGAAGCCGCGCGCGCGCTTGATCTTGAAACCGGCATGGTAGTCATCGGTCTTGGGTCGCAGCCGCACTTCCTTGATCTCGGTGGTCTTCTGGGCCTTGCGCGCTTCCCGCTGCTTCTTGTCTTGCTGGTAGACGAACTTACCGTAGTCCATCACCCGGCAGACGGGCGGGTCGGCGTTGGGGGCCACTTCCACGAGATCCAGATCTCGTTCACGAGCGGCGTTGAGGGCTTCGCGCAGGTCCAGGATTCCCAGCTGCTCGCCGTCCTCATCGATCACGCGCACCTGGGGTGAGCGGATCTGCTCGTTGATGTCGTGTCGTTCCGGAGCCTCGACATACTTCTTTCGCGACCGTCTCTTGATCTTGATCACCTCTCGAGTGATGATGTCGAGGACGCGCGGGGCCGGGGCCCCAAAATCCTCGCGGCTTGACAGCCTAGCAGTCTAGCCCGACCCGCCGGGGCGCGTCAAGCCGTAGAATCGACCCTCACCGGCCGGCGAGGGTCGTGCTGGGCACGGAGTGGGCGGTACAAGACTTGAACTTGTGACCTCCACGATGTCAACGTGGCGCTCTAGCCAGCTGAGCTAACCGCCCTAGAGAGTGGCGGAATATAGCATCCGCGCGCGATCCAGGCAAGTTCGAAGACCGATCTTCCGGCCCGACGAGCCGCCGATCCGCATGCCGGCAGCATCGAGTACTTGACCCCGGGCCGCTCCGCGATTATCTACATCGGATCGCCGCGAGCCGCGCGGCGCGTAGCGGGTCCGCGAGCCGGCGGACCGCGAGGGAGAGAGACTTGCACGCGAGACTTCGTAGCCTTCTGCCGACCCTTCTACTCCTGGCCGGCGGCCTCCTGTCCGCCTGCGGTGGCACCGAGCCCGACGTGGCCGCGCCGGAAGAGGGCGCGGGCAACGCCCCCAGCCTGCGCTTCGTCGACCTGGAAGCCGGCGCCCAGCTGGAAAGCCCGGCCGAGATCTGCATGGAGGCCAGCGGCCTGACCATCGAGCCGTCGGGCGAGGTGATCGAAGGCACCGGCCACCACCACTTGATCATCGACCCCAGCGCCGAGGAGCTGGCCGCCTACACCGACGGCACGGTGACCGAGCCGGTGCCCAACGACGAGACCCACATCCACATGGGCGACGGCTCCAGCTGCACGACCGTCGAGCTGGCGCCGGGCAGCCATACCCTCCTGGCCGTGGTCGCCGACGGCCTGCACAACCCGCTCGACCCGCCTCTGGTCGCCACCATCGACATCGAGGTCGTCGAGTAGCCCTCGACCCTTCGAACCCATACGGTCTCGCCTCCCGCTCGTGAGAGCCATGGGTTCGGCCAGAGCGGACGAGAAAGGGGGCCGGTGCCGGCCCCCTTTCTCGTCACCGATTCTGGGATTCTCGAGCGATCCTATTCGACCTCGACGATCCCCGGCACGGGGAAGCCCGCGGTCATCTCCGCCACCTCGTCCCGCACCCGCTCGAGCAGATCCGCATCCTCCGGATCGTCGAGCACGCGGTCGATCCAGGCCGCCACGCGCCGGATCTCCGCTTCGCCGAAGCCGCGGGTGGTCACCGCCGGCGTGCCCAAACGCAGGCCGCTGGTGACGAAGGGCTTCTCCGGATCGAAGGGGATCATGTTCTTGTTGGTGGTGATGCCGGCCGCGTCCAAGGCCTCCTCGGCCAGCTTGCCGGTGACGCCCTTGGGGCGCAGATCGACCAGCAGCATATGGTTGTCCGTGCCCCCGGAGACGATGCGCAGGCCCCGCGCCGCCAGCTCCTCGGCCAAGAGCCGTGCATTGGCCACCACCCGCTCCTGGTAGACTCGGAACTCGGGCCGTGCCGCCTCGGCAAAGGCCACCGCCTTGGCCGCCACCGCATGTTCCAGCGGCCCGCCCTGCAGCCGCGGAAAGACCGAGGAATCGATGGCCTTGGCATGCTGCTCCCGACATAGGATCAGCCCGCCTCGCGGCCCGCGCAGCGTCTTGTGCGTGGTCGAGGTCACCACGTCGGCAACCGGCACCGGATCCGGATGCAGCTTGGCCGCTACCAGGCCGGCGATGTGGGCCATGTCGACCACGAAGTAGGCCCCCACCTCCGCGGCGATCTCGGCCATGCGCCCGAAGTCGATCTGCCGTGGATAGGCCGTCGCGCCGCCGACGATCAGCTTGGGCCGCGCCTCCCGCGCCAGCTCCGCCAGGGCACCGTAGTCGATCTCCTCGGTCTCCCGATCGACCCCGTAGGACACCACCTCGTACAGTCGGCCGCTGAAGTTGACCGGGCTGCCATGGGTCAGGTGCCCGCCCTGATCCAGGCGCATGGCCATGATCTTGTCACCGGGCTCGATCAGCGCCATGTAGGCCGCCATGTTGGCCTGCGAGCCGGCATGCGGCTGCACGTTGGCATGCTCGGCCCCGAAGAGCGCCGTCGCCCGATCCCGCGCCAGGTTCTCGGCCTGGTCGATGAACTCGCAGCCGCCATAGTATCGCCGGCCGGGAAAGCCCTCGGCATACTTGTTGGTCATGATCGAGCCGGTGGCCTCGAGCACGGCCCGGCTGGTGTAGTTCTCGCTGGCGATCAATTCGATCCCCAGCCGCTGCCGCCGCGCCTCGCGCCCGATGATGGCCGCGATCTCGGGATCGACCGCCTCCAAGGGCGCCAGCAATCGATCCTCGGCCGTCCCCACGTCCCGCTCCATGTCCAACCCTTTCCCTTCCGCATGGGCCGCCGCCGCTCGACGCAGCGCGGCTCCCTGGCTATGATCGCCCCGAGTATAGCACCGCCACACGTTCCGATTTCCCCATCCAGATCTCCATTACCGGAGCCCGGTCGAGGCGCCTTCCCATGACCTCATCCCTCGAGCCAACCGAGTCCCGCCCCTCGCCCTCCTGGGGCAGCTCCCCCGAGCACGAGCGTGCCATGGCCGGCCGCTGCGATCTCAACACCACCCTCCTCCTCCGCTTGGGCCAGCGCCTCGGCTTCGCCGCCGACCTCACCCCTACCGCCACCACCCACCTCCAGCGCTACGCCTCCGAGATCGTGGTGGCCAACGAGCGCCTCAACCTCACCCGCATCACCCGCCCCGACGAGATCGCCATCCGCCACTTCCTCGACAGCCTGATCTGCCTCCGCGGCCTGGGCCCCCTATCCGACCGCGACGACCTCCGCCTGATCGACGTCGGCGCCGGCGCCGGCCTCCCCGGCATCCCCCTCGCCCTGGTCCGCCCCACCTGGCAACTCACCCTGGTCGAATCCGTCTCGAAAAAGGCCGCCTTCCTCTCCCACCTCACCGCCCCCCCCCCCCCCCCCCCCCCCCTCCCCCCCCCCCCCCCCCCCCCCCCCCCCCCCCCCCC
>CAZJWJ010000066.1:0-29231 GCA_964549495.1 uncultured Anaerolineales bacterium
GGCTCGTCCCAATAGCACCGACGCGCCACCTGGGAGAGAAACTCGGCGTACTTCGCCCGGACCCTGGCGGCCTCGGCCGGTCCCAATAGCACCGACGCCCCAAGTGGGATGGAAACGTTCCCAGTCAGCCTTCTCCGCGCCGCCCATTCCATAGTCCCAATAGCACCGACGCCCCAAGTGGGATGGAAACCCATTCGGTCGCCTTCGAGTTCGTCGTAGGCTTGTAAAGTCCCAATAGCACCGACGCCCCAAGTGGGATGGAAACTAGGTTCGCCCGGCTCTTGCGGTAGCCAGAAGAACGTCCCAATAGCACCGACGCCCCAAGTGGGATGGAAACTCGGCTAAACCCTGCTCTTCGTAACGCTCTCTCTTGTCCCAATAGCACCGACGCCCCAAGTGGGATGGAAACGACTCGATCCGCAGCCGGGCAAAGCCTCCATATACTGGTCCCAATAGCACCGACGCCCCAAGTGGGATGGAAACCAGCGCCACTCCGTTCCGACCCAAACGCAACCAACCGGTCCCAATAGCACCGACGCCCCAAGTGGGATGAACACCCTTTGGGAAGCACCGAGGTGGAGTCAACTGGGTCCCTCGAAGGTCGCCGACTGCGATCAAGCAGCAGCAACCATCTAGGCGACAGAGTATGAGGTTTGACGTGCAGAGACATGGGGATTACACTCGCACGGAAGCGAGGAGAAGCAACCCGATCACGGTGCCGGGCAGGGAGTCGTCATTCTAGGCGAACGATCAATCGGGACCTCGAATCCCATTGTTCAGCCGCGAGACTGTGGGACGCTCGTGCATACGTCATCACCTTGACCGTTCGGGGAGGTGGATCCGCCGGTGGACACGATCGTGGAGTCTGGCCAGCGGCCACATGAAGTAACACGGGCTTGGTGGTCGTACCGGCTCTCGGTGTATTACGAGGGGGGATATCTTAATGAAAAGATCGCTCGGTTCTCCATTGAAGCTCATGACCGCGATCTTCTCTGGTGCGTTCTGGACGCTCGATTTCGTCGGCCTCGCGATGATGGTGCGAGAGGTATATGTCGCGAGGCAACTACCTCCCTTCGATGTTGCGCTGGCCCAGATCATCATGCTGTCCGTGTTCTTCTTCTTCGGGACCGGACTCTACGTCTGGCTCAACAACGACAATGAGCCCTTGACGCGCCTCGTTCTCGTCTTCAGCTGGGCCTACTTGATCTTGTCAAGTCTGATTCTGATCGGGATGTCATACCACTTCATGACCCGAGGCATCTACAGCGTCAGCGATCGCCTGGGGCATATCAGCCTCATCATGATCATGGCGCTGCTTGCCTACGTCATGGCAGACATCACGGACCAGCACTCTCCATATTTCGCATGCCCCTTCATGCTGGTCGCCCTGGTTCAGGCCATCATCTGGACATATGTGGCGTTCTATCGGGATTCCCAACGCCCCAGCCACGAGCTGGCAGGAGACCTGCTCGTCATTGGAGTCGTCGGCCTGATGGTCGTGTTCTTCTACGATCCGGATCTTGTGATTTCGCGGGTGTCAGCCTGGAAAAAGCGCCTGCCCAACTGGGCTCGCCTGCCTTCTGGGTCACGCGGCTAAGCGTGCAGTTCAGCGCCTCGTACCTCCGAGCTCTTCCATCGACGGCCCACCCCATGGCCAACGCAAGTCGCACCTTCAGGAGCACATGGCATGTCCGATCGACCCAATTCCACCGATCTGTCTCGCAAGGACCGAATGCCCGACACACGCGCCGCCGTCAACATCGCCAACATCGAAAGCAAAGATCCCGGAATCGCCTTCTTTGCCGAGTTCTTGGGCGGCCTCATCGGGCTCCTTGGACTCGGCTACTTCTACGCTGGGTTCATCAAACTTGGCGTCATCCGGCTCATCGGCTTCTGGCTCCTCTCGGGCGTCATCTGGGGAGCGTTTCTCATATTCGTCAAGCTCACGCTCCTCACCGGCCTGTGTTTGTTCTTCGTGCCACTCACACTGCACATCGGCGCCATCTATCTCTCGGCCTCGGATCTGCGCAAGACCTTGGAGGCTGCGCAACGGCACCTGCGCAATCACAGGAGCGACGAGCGCGAGGATCGTTAGCCCGCCGGGCGCGAGCAACGGTCAGACTTAGACGTCCGCGTCATCTTCTTCCCTGATGTCGTCGTGCTCCATCGAGCCCTCGAGGGCTCTCCCATACAGACCGAATGCCTGCAAGGCCTCGGTCACGGAGAACGGAAAGTCGCGGATCCGTTCATCTCGCGACCGCGGTGCGACTCCATGCCGTGACGCATCGAAGTCCTTGCCGTGTTCGAGCCACAAGAAGAGTCCGCGTTCGCCGAAGGCGCTTTCGATGCGTTCGATCAGAACATAGCCTGTCTTGTACTCGTTCCATGGCTGGCCATCATCCGGCAACGAAGCAGGGCCGCGACCCGTCAGCTCACGATACACATGATCGGACCAACGAGCATGACCCTCGATGACGAGCTTGCCTTCATAGTATTGTTGCACCTCGTCTCCATGAATGTGCTCCGAAGTGTGAAACTTACCGGACTTGAACTGCCAATTGTGCGCGTACTCGTGAACGATCGTGGTTCGTGTCTCCAACACGTCTCGATTTCTCTTCATCAGCACCTCATTGCGAGCCGAGAAGTACAGTCCCACGACATGATCACCAAAAATGCTATCGTCGCCCCATGAAGCGGGCGCCACCAAAGGTGCCATCTCGCCCAAGGGCATGTATCGACCAAACAATCGCTCCCAGACCCCATCCTGGTACTTTCGCTGCGCGGTCCCTACGATCTCGCGCACGGCCGACTCGAGCTCCGACTCCCGCATGACCCGTGATCGCATTCGACCATCGCGAATGAAGGGTCCGGAATAACGCTCCCAGCGCGGCTTGGTACCAAGCAACTCGCAAACCAACACATACGCGCCCCATCGGGACACGATGTCCGAAGGTTGCCACACTCGCCGCGCCTTCTCGGACTCGGCCGCGTTCGCGTAGCCCAGTCCACCACAACAAGCGGGACACCCGTCAGTACAGTTGCAGCTCTCGAGCATCTCGCGAATCCAGGGCAGCACGTCGTCGAGCAAGTCGGTGCGGCACAGAAAATCCAGCTGAGGATCGTCGCGGAGTTCGTCGGCATAGCGTCGGCGCACGACGATCCTCCAGGGCACGAGCACCAGTCGGTTGTCCTCTGACTCCTCGAGTTCGACCGATGGATCAGGCTTGTCTTCACGCCCAGACTCTTCATCGTCCGAACTCTGCTCTGCCCGACTTGCATGCGTGGCAACCGCTTCGACAACTTCGATCGCGTACTCCCTCTCGAATCGTAGAAAGGTCCGGCGGAGGTACAGCCCGATCATTCGAGCCAGTCCCTGTACCGCGGCGCGTTCGGATGCTGCGGTCCGCCACGATGCGTCCGACTCGGAGCTCGATTCGTCCCCTATGTCTTCGTTCTTGGCATCCATGACCAAGTACAAATGCACGGCGGCGCATCGATAGCTTCGGTGCGGCACCCTCCCCCCACTTGGAAGGGTACGTGCCATCCGCACGTGCGCGGGATCCTCCTCGAGCCGTTCATCGGTTGCGACGACATCACGGAATCGCTCTTCGGCGGTAACCTCCCAGAGCCCACCGACCACGTGCAGCGACGGTTCGTGGCTGGCGCGGATCGGGTAGAGAGGATGCAGCGCGGCTTCCAGCCCATCGGCGGCCCCGTCATCCCCCGCCATGGCCGAAGCGACAGCGCTCACCAGTGGATCTCGATCTTGTTCCGCAATCGGCGGCCGAGAATCATCGGACTCGAGTCCAATGGCTGGCGCGGCGACAGGTTCGGGTAGGTGCTCGGCGATCACCCGGAAGTAGCTGCGGAGGCGTCGTCGGTCGATCTGTCGCGCATCACTGGCCGTGGGCTGGCGCAACTCGATCTGACCAAGGCGCCGAAGCCAAGTTCCATCCATCCCCGCCTCGGAAGAAGTGGGATCGGGCCGCGGCCCGATGACTTCGAGGGTGTTGGGCGGATACCGCAAGAACGCACCAGGATAGAGATCGACGAAGAGTCGATGCGCATCGACCTCGCCAGTGATCTCTCGTCGTTCCGAAAAGCTTCCGGCCATGGCAGTCGAATCGTAGACGGAATAGACCTCGTTGGATGTGCACCCCCAGGGAACTTGCCAATGCTCGGCCGAAATGCCCTTACCCACCGATCTCAGGAAGGGCCGTTCCTCTGGTCGCCGGCTGCCAGGCCCGCGATGAAAGGCCGTCACCGGCGCGAGATGTCCAAGAGCAATCCAGCTTCCGATCAGTTCCCTGGCCTCCTGGCTGGGGAACACTTCCGGTAAGCGCCACGCTGGAAGCAGCAGGTCGGAAAACTGCTCCAGCGTCGCTGCAAGCTCACTTGCGATCACGGCCGCGGCATGGTCTGGCAGGAGCACGCTCGGTAACTCCGCCAGGTGTTCGATGTCCAAGGGATCCCAGTCGAGCCCGGCCATGGTGTGCATGCTCGATGTGTCATCCGGACTGCCGTCGCTGAGCAACAGCAGGATCCCGTCCTTGGCCAAGGCGCCACGCAGGCTCATCACTAATCGGCCGGGATGGGCGCCGATGCCAAGGCTGATCAGCACGTCGAAGGACCGTGCCATGTGCGAGGCTACCTCGGCACGCGAAAGGAAGCTCAACTCGGTATCGAAGTGGAGCACTCCAACCTCGAAGGGGTGTTCACCCTTGATCCGCTCGAGCACGGACGCCGCCAGGAAGGTACGAGCCTCCGGACCCAGCACGGGACCGGTGTCGATGACCCCGATCTTCATCGGCCGTATCTCGGGAACATCCCGTGCCTTCTCGTAGACCTGCTGCGCTTCGATGGCGAGTTCGGACAACACTGCGACACATTCGTCGACGAAAGGTTCGCGCACGAAGAACGGAACTGGAGCATCGAAGTCTTCGAGTTCGCGCGGAGTCTCCCATCCGACGACCGTCACCGATTCCCCCCAGAGATCGAAGTGCAGCACGGAGCAATCGCTGTTGTTCAACAACCACTTGGCCAGCTGAGCCGCGTTGTCGATGGGGGATACCAGCACGATGAAGGTCACGTCGCGGCCAAGCAGCTCGGCCGCAAGGCGCAGCCGCGCGATCGCCATCCGGAGGCGGATGAGCTCTTCCCGACTCATCTGTTCGGGTTGGTCGATCACGACATAGCGAAGGCGCTGCACGAAGCCCAGGGCGTCCGCTCGTACGGATCGCAATAGCCGCTCGGTGAGCACACGCACATCGGTGAAAATGACGGACGGCTGCCGATCCCAGGCGAGGACGGCGTCCATGTCATCGGACCGCAACACTTGCAGACGGTTTCTCAGCGCAGCATCACCCTCGACCCACCGCCGCAGCTGGTCGGCCGCATTGCGCGCCTCGCCTTGGAACTCCTTGTCCATCTTGCTGTCCGCACGTTCACCGATCTCGGCCGACACGCAGTAGACCGTGCCCTCACGCCCGATCATCGCCCCGAGTGTCATCAGGTTGACCAATGTCGAGCGCCCACTTCCCGACCAACCATGCAGAACGAAATCAGCCCGTCTGGCGATGCCCGCCTCCTCCGCATCCAGCAAGGCGCGCAGCGCCACCGACTGCTGTCGGGTGAGGAACCGAACTTCGGTTCTCGGAAGCCAATCCTCCAACATGGGATAGCGACCCAACAAGTCGTCGAGACCGCTCCCCTTGACGATCGGGCGCCCATCGAGCGAACGTTCGAAGCGATCTTGTCGCCGATACACATTGGACTCGCGAAGGCTCTCGAGCAGGTCCTTACCGGTTGGCCGCCGAAGCTGCGCAGCCTCCACGGGTTCGTCGCGCGGCACCTCATCGAGCAGTATGGGAGGTCGAGCTGCAACCGCCAAGGCAAACCCGTCGAGCGCGAATCCGATACCGGCCATGGCCGCGACCGGAGCCGGCCAAGGAATGGGCAAGGCGGAAATGACCGCCAGCACCGTACCGATCCCTCCGAGCAAGATCGCCGTCGATCGCGGCGCATGCGTGAGGATCCTCATCATACGGATCCAGCGATCCGCATCGACATGCTCCGTCACCCATCTCCTTCGCTCAGAGTCGATCTTGGCCACCAACTCGTTGCGGTCTTGTCCTTCGTCACCCGGAAGAACGACCAGCCAACGCAATGCGGCCAGGAACATCGTCGTCAAGACACCGGCCAAGGCTGCCGTCATCCCGGCGAGCACGGGATTGGCGATCGCGCTGAACAAGGGAATCGTGCCCAGGAGTGATGGGATCGTCATGACGACGGCTGCTATCAGCCCGGCAAATAGCATGCTGCAACCAATCAACTTGAGCCAGATCACGCGGCGCACGGTCTGGGATGTCATCCAGAACCTCCCCCAACCGAGGCGGAAGCAACCCCTACCTCGATCAGACGCAGCCGTACCGCCAGCACCGAATCATCAGCCAAGCCGCGAATCGAGTCCTCGGTGTCTTGAAGCCTGATCCTAGGCTCCGGGCGATCATCCCATCGATCCGACAAGTAGCTCCCGGGATCGCGCTCGAGCTGCCCACCGCAAGCGTCGACGACGCGCTGACCTACGAACAAGTAGCTGTGATCCCGAACACGCTGTCCCTCGGGGTCTGATGTCCCTACGTTCGAGCGCGGTGCAGACCAGCCCAGCATCGCTACCCGCCGAACCGCATTGACTAGCTGAGCGGCGTCACCCTTCTCGATCGAGCGACGCTTCCCCAGACTGATTCCATCCGCCAGCACGGCCTCGAACTGCTCGACTGTGAGCGGCCGCACCGAGCCTTCGATGGCATGTGAGGCATCGAGAACCCGTCGGTCCTCGAGAAATTCCGCCACGTCGCTTGCCGAAATCGGATCACGTTGATTTGCGACGTCGAGCGTCACGAGCCCCCGTTTCTCGCGTTCTCCGACTTGTTCTGGACCGATGTCACGCTGGCGCACATCGAGCGTTTCTCTTCGACGAGCGGCAGCAATCCCGATGGCATCGGCATCGCTCAACAGCCCTCGCCGCGCAATGCGGATGCTCGAGATCGCATTGCCCAGGGCAGCGAGCCGCGCCTCGTACAGGCGCTGCTTCAATAGATCACGCACACCGCTCATGTGTTCAGGGATGCTATTGCGCACATCGCGCAGAAGTTCGTCCCAATCCGATCGATAACGCGCCCACTGCCGACCCCGACCCCACAACATCAGGCCACCGGCAGCCACACCGATGGGGATCAGCGCAAGAGGAGCGATGACCAACGGCAAGGTCGCCAGGGACAGAGCCACCGCTACGGCCACGAACCCGAAGAACTCGGCCCACTGAGCGCCTTGGGATGGATAGTCGAGCCCCTTGCCGGCTAGCCCTCGTTCTCGCGCGATCCAGCTCGGGATCTCTTGTTCCGTGGCGGACGCACCTTGGATCATTTCGGGCAGTGGTTCGCGCTGAATCGCCTCGAGCGTTCGTTCCGCAGCCACGAGGAAGGCAAGTTGGCCCCGCACCCGTTCACCTGGTGACTGTGCGGCTTGGGCTGTATCTCGCAGCATCTCGATCATGGCACGCCGAACCCGCCCCACGGCCTCGAGCTGATCGTCATGCGCGGCATCCAGCCCTTCCGAGAGCGCTCGTCGTTCGACCTCTTGGAGCTCCAACAGGATCTTCGGCCCGATTTCTGCCAGCACAAGTGGTGGTGCGAGTACTGGCCACTGCTCGTCGCGGAATCGCGGCCACGTCGATCGCATGGGCCCAAAGTTCTGGGGTAACAGGGTTGCACAGATCCGCTCGACATCCGCTCCGAGACTCAACGGATAGTCCGGAACACGAAGTGCGGAGCGCACGCGCTGATCGAAGGACTCCGGCAAACTCGCATCCTCGGCCTCTTCGCTCTCCTTCAGCAACCCCGTTTCATCTGATCGGGGATTCTTTGGATCTGATCGTCCCGGCGACATGAGGCGCAAGACACATCGTGCGATGCGCTCAGCATGATCCCAGTCCAAACGCGCAACGGTCGTCGTGGCGACCTGCCTGCCGGGCTGTCCTGGTTCCCGCGAAAGTAGGGGTGGTGCCCCTTGCGTACTCGACGTGACGTCAAGGGATGCTGGCAGCAACCACAAGACATCTCCGATGAGCCGATCGCGGAACTCGACCTCCCAATCTCCCCGATCGAGGCGGGTGACACTCGGAGAATGCAAGATGGGCATTGGACCGTAATCGGATACCTGAGGTCGCAGCCGCAAGACTTCATCTGGCCACTGGCTGGGGAATGCCCGGGCGAAGATCCAAGGAATGATCTGGATGCGGGAGGCAAGCGGATGACCGATCGACTGCTCTTGGTCATCGCTCGCGAGCTTCGTCACGATCCGCTCGATGGATTCGATCGCGGATCCGACTGGAGCAAGACTTTCCGCGGGATCGCTGTGGGCGGTTACCGATGCATGCACCGGCATGATGTACAAGCGTTCCTCATCCTGTCCGTCCGACCGATCGTTGCTGCCTAGATCCCAGAGTACCTCGGCGAGTGCACCCGTCAGTTCCGCATGGGCATCGAGCGCGTCTTCGGCTGCCAACGCGCGACGATCCTCATCCTCGGATTCGGCATCGACTCGAGGTGATATGCAGCGAAACGACGTCGATAGATCCGCGCCGACCAAGGATCTAATATGCTGCGCGGCAAGGGCAGCCTGCGCTTGGGCAGCGTCGGTCGGGTACAGCAGAATGGCCACGCTGCACCTACCGGTCGCGGCGAGCGAGTATCGCCGGGCGAGCGAATGGTGGCTCCATCGCGGCGATGGTCCGCGCAAAACGCTGCAGTTGGTCTGCTTGTTTGCGGCGCAACCGGTGCAGTGTCGAATCCGCCTGTGAGTCGCGGCGGATCCGAGCCGCGTGCTGGCCCAGACGGTCGGCCAGCCTCTGAGGGGCCATTCGGGCATCGCGCGTCGAAGCTGCATTTCCTCGCGCCAGCCAGGTTTCCAAGTCCTTCCACAGCAGGTCACACAGCAAGGCGTCGAGCTCCTGACCCTTCGTCTCGTCGCTGTTGAGGAGCTCCACCAGGTCGGCAAGTCCAGCGGTCGACAACTTGTGGCCCTCGACGAAGGACAGACCCACGTCGGAGCTCCCCAGCGTCACCTCGCGGCGCCAACTGTAGACGCTTCCATTGTGCTCGATCCAACCGAGAAGGTCCGGAGCGTCATCCGGAACGTGCTCCGCTAGGGCCACGAGGAATGCACCTCGCGGCGTGGACGCGCTCTCGGTCGAGTAGCTCCTTGACTCCAGCCAGCGCAAGCCGGCTTCTTCATACGCGCGAGTGGTGTGCGGCGAGAAATTGCGACTCAATTCGGAATGCCGGTCGCGGCAATCTTGATAGGCTCGGACTTCCTGCGACAGTTCCAGCATATCGAGATGGCCGCCGAGTTCGACGCGCACGCACTCGAGAACATGAGGGCTGGCGTAGTCCATCTCCTGTGCGCGCACGGCCGATTGCGACTGCCCTGGACGCCCCTGGCCCATGTCGTTGAGTACGGAGCGGAATCGCGCTCCGGTCTGACTACCATAGTTGATGAATGCGATGCCGCCGGTGGGCTCGGCGTTGTCAGGCGCATAGTGATCGATCGACCACTGGGCTACAGCGAACTGCGCCAATTGACGAACAGCATCGTGTAATGACAGCTTGACCGCCTCCTCGAGCCGCCCTGGATCTCCACGCTCGAGGAGCTCACGGACTTCTTGCGCGCTGACTGGGAACACCTCGTTGAAACGTGCTTGCGCCTGGAGTGCTTCCTCTCGCAATTCCAGTGTCCCTTGCTTCCGTGCCGGAAGTACGATCTTCTCATAGTCCGACGCCACAGACCTTGCCTCTTCGCTCAACAAGGACTCCAGCGAGGCAAAATGCGCGATGTCGTCCAGCACCAGATCCTGAACATGCTTCTCCATTTCCAGCAGGAGCCCATCGACATCTACAGGCACTGGATCGTACTCCGTATCCGTTCCGAACACCGGTACAGCATGATGCAGCAGCAATTCCCGGTCGAAGGCACGGCGGAATCGGTCGCCAAAGGCGCGCAGAATCACTCGCGGATTCGTAGACTCGGACTCCGCGAGCTGCGCGATGACTCGCCGCGCGACCTGGATATCACCGATCACGAGATCATAGCCCACGGGTGTCCGTGCATGGCTGAGCTGGCCTTCGAGTTCTGCGATCTCCTTCATCCATCGCCCTCTGACACCGGTGGCCGAGGCCGAACGATCCATGTTCCCATCGGTCTCGTTCAGGCGATTGTCGAGATCATGCGCCGCATCGGCCCAAGGGAGCACTTCGTCGCGCAGCTTATCGTAGAATCGCTCCACCGCCAGAATCGCGATATCCCACATCCCCGCGTCTAGCGCGTCACGGCAGCCCTGAACAACGCTTTCGCTATCCCAACCATAGGTACCTCCCCCTAGCATGGACCGTAGGCGATCGAAGGTGTCGGATGCCGTTTCCCTCAGGCTGACCAGAGCTGCGTCCAACTCCTTCTGCGCGTGGGGATCGGGAGCCGGGTATCGCGCCCGTTCGTTCCGCGCGAGCGAATCCCGGTGCCGAGCAAGAGCGACGCGAAACTCAGCCAGCCAGAGCTTCAGCGCGGCGATCGCACCCGCGTCCACGAAGGGCTCGACGACAAAGTGCCGGAGAAGCCACAGCACCCCACGGCTGCGCTGGAGTTCCATCCGCTGTTCCGAGTTCAGCGCTCGGTCACCGTCTGCATCCGGAGCATCAGGATCACCGAATAGCAGCCGATCGAGCGCCTCGTCTGAAACCCGCTGGAAGTCCTCCTTGGATTCATCGATGAAACGGATCATCTCTTCGGCATAGTCGGGCTTCCTCAGGCGCTCAGCACGCTCGAACTCGTCGAGCAGGTCGCGCCATTCCGACTCCTTCTCATCGCGGTAACCGAGAATCTTCTCGAATAGATGATCGGCCTCTTCTTCCGCGATCTGCGCGAGGTCCACGATGAAACGCTCTACGCTCTCATGGAATCCGATGTTGCCTTCGGCTTCTCCACGTAGTCGCAACAGGCTCTGCCACTCACCTGCCAGGTCGTCCTGGGTCGCCACATCGAGCGATTGAAGGGTGAGTTCCATCGCGGCGAGATCGCGAATCTCCTTGACCGGAGAACGCATGCGCGCGAACCCCCAGCTCCCGAACGGTCCTCCAACTTGCTGCGCACGCAACTCGACATCCAAGATTCGATCCGCGGGATCGACACTGCTCAAGAACGCCGCCAGAGACCTCCCGCCAACCTCGATCAAGTCCTCATAACTCCTTCTGAGCCCGTTGCGATTGCGCTCATCGAGGAGGATGGCGAATCGCAAAGGCGCCTCATCTTCCTCATTCAGCGACCATTCCTTGAACGCGTTTCGATTGCGCCCAGTGAGGGTGCGGATGCCTCGAGGGGCTTCGGCCCACAAGGTCGACTGTCTGCCGATCGTGGAGCCGGAGTCATCTGGATCGAAGTGCTTTCGATCATCTCGGCGCCGATTCGCTTCGTGTTGAATCTCGATCAGCGATGCAAGCCCGTTGGCGCGAATCTGACGTGGCTGCATGTTGTCCAAGGCATGCCGCCACGTGGTCGAGCCAGGCACGAATACGCCGACGATCTCCGGGGGCAGGTTCGCGATCTGTCGAACGATGTCCGCGGCCATCGTCGCGATGTCCATGAAGATCCCGGCCCCCGTCCCGTTTCCGAGACTACTGAGCAAGTAGACGTTCAAGGTGCTTACGGGAGCCAGGCCGGCCCGCTGTTCCGTGAGCTTGTCGATCGCATCGCGCAGCGTGCGTTCGATGACCGCCGCATAGTAGGTCACGAAGAATCGCCCATTGAATCGATACGCACCACATCCATTGGAGAACTTGACGCCATCCAGAGGCATGATCCCTCGGTGGCCCGCGCCATGCTCGCCCCGCGGCCACCAATCCGCGAGCCCGCTCTCCTCCTTTTCCCACAATCGTTGATGCTCATGCGGGAAGTTGATCGGCCGAGCAGGAGTGAAGAAGACGTCGTTCGGCAAGGATACCTCGGGTCTGGAGCGAGCATCGATGACCGCATAGCCGACCGTTCGTGGCTTCAGCCCTCGCTGGTCGAATTCTCGCATCGCACTGCGCAGCATGCGGGTTCCAGTCCCACCCAGTCCTACGATGAGATGCCGCGGTCGTGGTTCCATGATCTTGCGTCTCCTTTGATGGCGTCAGCGCATTCGAAACTGATTCGTAATTTGGTTCTCCGGCCTACCGTCGTGATTCCGAACGAGCCCGGTTCGTGCGATGCCTTCGGGAACCTCCTCCTGGGTTACCGTCCCTGCCTCGCGGGATGCGTCCACCCCCCTTCGATCCGAATGGAATACTCTGGAGGATCTTCGACTGTCCCGACTCCGCTTCTTCATGGACGGAAACCAAGATCCCATTCCGCAGATCTTCAACGCTCACCACGTCGGAGTTTCGATCCTTGACCTTGGCCGGCCAGCCCTCACGATCAACAGCGCATTCCAGTCTAATGGACCGCTTCTCTCTGTCAATCGTGATCCACGATGGACTCGGCGCGGCGCTCTTACCATCCTCGGCATCCACATCGACCCGTCGGTTGACGACTACGGGCCAAATCTTGATTCCATTTCGATGAGGCACGACGCCAACGTACGTGCCGGTCAATTGGCTCGTATCGAGCCTAGCTCCGACGTGTCTTCCGTTTTGTACCCGTGTATCTCCCTGCCGAACCGGGAAGCGCAAGAGATAGGGACGACGCTTCCACAACCAACGCCAGTATAGGAAGAGATCCTTCCGGGTCAGCTCTGCGATCCGCGTAGGCGGTAAACCAACCGTTTGTCTCGTGAATCGCGGCGCCACCATCAGTCGGATGATCGCGTGTAGAACGAGTAAGAGAATCGCTGCAAGAAGACCAATCCACCACCAACTGAGCGGCAGATCGTCAAGCTCGACTTCTGGTAGGACACAGATCCTATCCGTGCGAACCGCTGTTTCCGCGCAGTCCCTACATTGAAGTCTCATGACGGAATCAGGCCGAGGTCGCTGCCTGACCTCTGGAATCGCACACAACTCGATCGAGTAGACCCCTGGCGATTGATCAACGCTGCGCATGAACGGAATGATCCGCTGTCGAACACCAGGAACTTGCACCTCGACGGGCTGATCAGACTCCGTCGTCAACTCGAGGCCATCGTTCTCACCTTGGCGGATGCGCACCAGATCGCGCGCGTGATCGACGGGTACATTGTCTCGCCGGACGACTATGGTCCAATCCACGTCGACCTCGAGCCCGGGCACCTCTGGTGCACGCAACCGATAGGTGCGCGGCTCGATGGATTTCCACCGATGAAAGCGATCCGCTTCGAGCGCATGCTCGGAGAGCGGCGCATCGGGCACAGTGCCATCGGCAACCAACTCGAGCACGTGGACATCTGGATCCGTGATCTCGAGCCATGCCACCGGGGACACCTCACCATGCTCGGAAGGCAAGACGAAGGTGACGTTGGGCCAGGCGCGTGTCAGGCCATCGCACAACGTACTCTGATCAAGACCGATGTTGTGTCGTCCGATGTCGACGCCAGACAGATCGCCGACGTTGTATTCCAGAGGGCGTTGCCATTCGAGCAAGACCGGATCTCGCGGAACGGGCGGTGCATTCGCATCCTCACGGGCTGGACAGACGATCGCATCTGCCGATGGCTCCGGGGCTGCGAGGACCGGAACGAGCTGCAATTGCGAATACAGTTCGAACTGGCGCCTCAGTTCGACCTCCGAACGGGTGCTCCAACTGTCGACACGGCCCGGCTCGGCCCACCGGACGTGCATGACCCCCTGTTCCGGCTCGAGTCCTTCGACCTCCGAGGTCCGAATGTTCCAATGGACATAGTGAAGCTGCTGGCGGCCCACGTGAGAGTTCATCCACTGACTGTAGGCAGCGGCGTCGAACGGCCGAGTCGAGTCGTGATTCTCACCCCCGTTACCTAGACCGGCATCGGTGAAGACGAGCACGGTTACCGGCGGGGCATGGTCTGGTATCGCGGATTGTGGATCGTCGGGCAGCTCGAGTTCTCTGCGAACGGCCTCGAACACGGAAGCGGCAATGTAGGTTTGCAGCCCTGCGTACTGTTCCGGCTGCGTAGGAATCAGCTGAGGGAGTCTGCGCATTGCCTCGCGGACATCCAGACTGCGTGCAACCTCTCGCACAGTGGGTTGCCATCGCCCGGATCGCTCGGCAAGGTCATCGAATCGGTATAGGCTTACTTCGATGTGGTGGCTGCCCTCGAAAGGCTCCAGCACATCCCGAGCCCGATCGACAACCGTTTCGACAACGGTTTCAAAGCCCCCAGCCGTTGCATGGTTTTGGGGCATGGAGGCCGACGTGTCCACCATGAAGATGACTCGGTGCTTCGCGATCTCTTCTTCGCTCGACTCCGAATCCAGAGTCGATGCCGCATCGACGGTGACCAAGCGCCATGACCCACCACGGTCCACTCGAGTCGTGCCATCGTCCATGTTCCAGACGACGATCGGCTGCACCTCGATCTCCGTTGAGGTCTGGGCAGATGCCACATTAGAGAAGTGGCCCGAGATCAAGGCCAACATCACCGCCATGACCACGCCTTGCCAGGTTCTCACAGATAATCGTGGCCGCCTCGAAGGCAGTAGCAGCGATACACCAGCCAGCAGCGAGCGCTCAGCTAGCCCCGCATCCCCTTCATGACATTGGCTACCAAACCAGAGACTCACGGCTCCCCCCAAGTGTCGGCCGACAGCGTACCCTGGCAATTGTATATTGGCAAGTTCGAATTCGGTCGCCTACTGCATGAGCCAAAACGGGAATGACTCTGTGGCGCCAAATGCACGTCGATACTGCAGTTTAGGTTGTCTCAGAGTCGGTCACTATGGCGTACGCGATTCAGCTCGTGGGATGGAGACAGAGATGCTGCACTGGTCGAAGAGGACATACGTAGTGGATCGAAGCTGCCCTGTGGACTGCGATCATCATGCTACGAGGAAATCACCTCGACAAGACGGACACAAAGCGGACACTTTGCTCGAGATGCCCGAGCATGTCACCCCGGCAGCGCCATCCACGCCCCATAGTGATCCGTCAGCGAAGGGGGCAAGTCCCCCTCGGGCCAGGCACCGACCTCTTCGCGTCCGGTGATCCGACGCCGGCTGACGCAGATGTGGTCGATGCTGGCCCGGCCAGGGCGTGAGCGCAGCGGGTCGCGCTCGCCGGCCGTGAGGCAAACCAGGTCGCAGCGCTCGAGAGCCTGCCGCAAGGCAGCGCGGCCGGCCTTCGAGCCGTAGTAGTGGCGGTCCGCCAGATCCTGGTTGAAGTCACCGGCCACGATGAGCGCCGCGTCCGAATCCCTCTCGGCCAGCCGGCGCCAGTTCGCGCTCTGCTCGGCAAGGCCAGCCACGAAGGCCGCGCTGCCCGTGACCGGTCGACGGCGCGGGTCGCTCAGCCACGGCAGCACTGTACCCACGCAGATCCAACTCCGGCCTCCGGGCTCCGTGACGCGGGTCGCTGCGCAGCGATCGGGCTCGCCGGCCAGCTCGACGGGCGCGGCCGGCAGCCGCGACCAGATCGCGACCCAGCACTCGCCGTCCGGCGCGTCGCGGTCCGCGGCCGGCTCGGAGCAGGCGATCATGGCGTGTTCGGGCGAAGGCGCGAAGCCCTGCCAGGTCTCGGTGAGCACCCAGACATCGGCATCGACCGCTTCCATGTGCCTGCGCATCGCATCCGCGCGAGCCCGCCCGAAGGGCTTGGCCCTGGCGAGATTCCAGGTGGCGACGCGCATGCCCATCAGCGCGCATCCCGATCGCCGGATACGTCGGATGCCAATCCATCCTCGTCGGTAGCGCATCGCGGGCGACTCGAACTCGCATCAGCCGAGCGCTTGCCCATCTGGGAGACGACGATATTGCGTCGAACCCACTCCTCGACGCGGGCCAATCGGATGGCCAGGCTGCGGTTCTTGGCGTGACGATCGCTCAGGGCATCCAGGGTCGCGAAGAACTCCGCCAGATGGCCGAGCTCTCCATAGGCTTGCCCGGCCGCGATCAACCAATCCGCCGCCTCGTCATATGCCCATGCCCGACGCAGCCCGATCAGGCTCTCCACGATGGCGTAGCAGCGAGGAAGCGCCCACAGGGGCCTCGATGTCACAGCCGCGCGCGTCACGGCGGGCCAGTAGATCGGGTAGAGGCGCGATCGCTCCAGCAACTCGATGGCGCGATCGATGTCGCCATCCCGCAGCAGGGCTTCGAAGGTTTCGGCCTCGTCCTCGAGATCGCCGTCCATAGAAGACGAGTCCCGATGCCGGTCGGTATCGTCTCCTTCTCGTGATTCGGTACGCACCATCGCTATTTGCGGCGCCGTTTCGGGCGACGGGACGACCGTTTGGGGGCGCTGGTCGATCTATCCACGTCCTCCGGCTCGAATTCCGGGCCGACGATCCTCGCGACGAGTTGCTCCAGCGTGCGGAACTGGTGGACTTCGCGCAGGTTCTCCACGACCAATTCGGATTCACCGTCGGAGTTGGTATCGGCTCGGATGACATAGCCCCGGCTCTGGTAGAAGTTCAACACGAGGAAGATACCCAGGGCATAGCTCACGAGGCCGAAGAGCAGCGCCACCGCCGCGCTCGCCAAGCCCATGAGCCACCAGACGATCAGCGTGCCCAAGCCGAGCAGCAGAATGTCCTTCAGAGTCCACAAGAGCTCGAGCAGCAAGACCAAGGCGTACCGGCATCCCGGCGCTTCACCATCGTCGACCCCCTCCGATCGCGCTCCCGCCGGCTCGTCGACCGGATCGTCCCAATCCCTGCCCGACTCGTCCCAATCTCGACCTCGCGTCATGCGCTCCCTCCTCGCAAGTCGACCGATCCTGCGTCCACCTCGGCCCTACCCATGTCATCCGCCTCCCCCGGCTCGACCGCCTCCTGCTCCAGCTTGAGCCCGCGCTCGAGCATGTGCTCGATCAGCGCATGCCGATCGTCCAGCTCGGGCCGGCCGGCCAGTCGCATGAGCCCGCGCCGGTCGCCCGCCGTCAGCGGCCGGGCCCAGCGCGCGTGCGCGTCCAAGGTCGCCCGGTCCATCCGCCAGGCGCCGATCTCCGGGCTCACCCGCTGGCGCAGCTGGGCCAGGATGTTCAGCCCGCCGTAGTCGATGTCGTTCCAGGCCAGGATCGTCTGGCCCGGCGGCCGCTCCCCGTCCAGCAATCGCAGCAGCTTCCGCGTGGCCGGCCCCGGATTGCCGGCCAGACAGAGCAGCGCCATCTCCGGATCGGCCAGATCGGCCAGCGCATGGAAGCTGGTCAGGTTCTCGACGCAGATCACCCGCGCGGCCCGGGCCCGCACGCGCGACAGCCGCAGGATCTGCTGGGCGGTCACGCCCACCGCCGGCTCGAAGCCGGCCAGCTCCAGCCGCCGTCCCTCGCCATCCTCCAAGCACCAGTCGCCGCGCAAGAGCAGCAGGCTCGGGTTGGCCACCAGGCCCAGCTCGCGCAGCAGCTCGGCCGTCGGCCAGCCGCGCCATTCGGCGCGCGCGCGGCGCGCCAGGGTGGCCAAGGGGCCGGCCAGCGGGTCGAAGCGCTTGCTGTCGCCGAAGAGGCGCACGCTGAAGACGCGGTAGGGCGTCTCGCCCTCCAGGCCGTCCAGGGCCGCCATCACCGTCAGGAGGTCCTCGGCCAGCTCCGGCTGGCGCGGATCGAAGGGTGCCGGCGAGCGGCCATCCTCGATCTGGCGCAGGGTATCGTCGATGGCGCGCCGCCGCCAGTCGCCCGGCTCGAAGCGGAAGCGCTGGCCCAGGAGGATCTCGGCCAGATCCGCGCGGCGCCGGGCCTCGGGCCGGCGGCCCAGCAGGGCGTAGACCGGCTGGCGGCCGGCCGGCAAGAGCTCCACCCGCTCGAGCAGCTCGCCCTCGGCCAGGCGCTTCCACTCCAAGGCCAGCCAGCCGGCCCGCTGGCAGCGCCCGAGCTGCTCGTTGGTCTGCCGCCGCGGCAGCGGGTCGCGCTGATCGAAATAGCCCGGCAAGTCCAAGAGCGACAGGCGCACGCGCAGCGCCTGGGCCGCCGCATCCGCCCGGCCGCGGGCCCGGCGGTCCAGGCTGCGCTTCTCATGCAAATCGAGCAGCGCGTGCAGGATGCGCGAGGCATCGGCGCAGGGCTCGAAGCGCTCGCCACTGTCGGCGCCGGCGCGCTGGCGATCCGACCCGCCCTCAAGCGGTGGCATGGTCCGCGCCCAGGGCCGCTTCGAGCTCCGGTGCGTCCTTGTCGATGGCCAAGACGAAGGAGCGCTCGCCCTTGCGCACCACCAGGCGCAAGCTGTCGACCTGCGGCAGGAGCGCCGCAGCCCGGTCGGGCGGCGTGGCCAAGAGCACCTGCAGGCCGCTCTCGCGCATGAAGCCCAGCGCGGCCGCCGTGCGGGCCGTGTCCATCTTGACGAAGGCCTCGTCGAAGATGGCCAGTCGGATGGTGTCGGCCGGCCCGGTCTGGGTCAGGCGGTAGGTCTGGGCAAAGGAGGCCGCCATGGCCACGTAGAAGGGCGTGGTCGTCTCGCCACCCGACTTCTTGGCGCTGATGCGGCTGAGCAGGGCCTGGTCGCCGTCGGGGTAGTGGATGCGCACGTCGTACTGCAGGTAGTTGCGGTAGTCCTGCAGCCGCCGCAGCTCCGGCGAGGGGCCCTCGGACATGCCGGAGGTCAGCTGCTCGAGCAAGAGGTCCCAGCCGGCCTGATGCTCCTGGCGATAGCCCGACTCGAAGAGCGCGCTGCCGAGCACGTTGGCGCTGGCCATGATCATGGCGTGGATCTCGCGCAGACCGGGCTCGGGCCGGGCGATGAACTGGAAGCGCTCGCCGCCGAAGCGCAGCTCGGACAGGGTGCGGTTGAGCTGCTCCAGCTGGCGCCGGGCGTCCTCGATCTGCTCGCGCAGGCGGTGGATGAAGTTCTCGACCAGCTCCTGCTCGGCCAGCTGCCGCTGCTCGGCCGCCCGGGTCTCGTACTGCGGCAGCTCCGAGTCGATGAACTTCTGGCGCTCGGCCAGATAGCGCTCGGCCCCCTCCTCCGCCTCGTCCGGAAAGTCGTAGCGCAGGCTATAGCCGCGCTTGGCCCGGGCCAGCTCCTCGCGCTGGCGCTGCTCGGCCCGGCCGTGGTCGCCCTCGTAGCGCTCGGCGTTGTCGCGCACCACCGCCAGCGGCTGGCGCTCGCGCCGGCGCTCGTAATCGGCCTCGATCTCCTCGCGCGCCTCCTCGGCCTCCTCCTCGATCAGGAAGCGATCCGCCTCGCCCCGCGCCGCCTCCAAGGCCTGGCTCAGCTCGGGGATGCGCTCGGAGGATAGGCTGCGCTCGCGCTCCTGAAGCCCGCCGATCTGGCGCTCGAGGGACCGCAGCTCCTCGCGCAGGTCGTCCAGCTGCCCCTGGCGGGCCGTCACCGCCGCGCGCAGCTGGGCCAGGCTGCGGCCGTCCATGGCCGCCAGCTCGGCCTCGACCTGGCCGGCCTCCTCGCGCAGGCCCGGCAGCTCGACCAGCCGCTCGGCCTCCTGCTCGAGGGCCAAGACCGGTCGCAGCTTGTCGCGGCTGAGCGCCAGGGCCTCCGCCAGCCGGCCGGCCAGCACCGCCGCGCGCTCGATCTCGACCTCCAGCTCCGCCAGGCGCGCCTCGCGCTGCTCGATCTGGCGCGGCAGGGCCCGCTGACCGATGAACCAGCGCCGGGACCGGCGCGGATCCAGGTGGCGGATGGCCAGATGCCGGCGCACGAAGCCCTCGCGGGTGACGCCGGCCTCCAGTCCGCCCAACTCGGCCAAATCCTCCGCCCGCATCACCTCGCCCAGGAGCCGGTCGACGAAGGCGCGCGCGGCCGGCCGCCCCGACTCGACCTCGACCAGCTCGGCCAGGCTCCCGGCCTCGCGCTCGCCGCCCGCCGCCTCCAGCCGCGCGCAGTCCAAGAGCGCCACCCCGTGCAGCGCGTCGGCCTCGCGGCGCCGGCGATAGAGATCGACGGCGGCCTGGTAATGCACCGGCGGCACCAGCAGCGCGAAGCGGCTGTCGCCCAGCAAGCCCTCGACCGCATTCTGCCAATCCTCGTCCGTCACCTCGAGCAGACCGCAGAGGAAGGGCAGCTCCTCCTCGCTCAGATCCAGCTCGGACCGCAGCCGGCGCCGCAGCCGCGCCGCGGCCGGCATCTCGGCCGCCAGGCTGACCTCGGCATCGCCCGCGCGCAGCTGGGCCAGCTCCTCGCGCAAGACCTCGGCTTCCTGGCGCAGGCCGGCCATCGCGCTCTCGGCCAGCGCCTGCCGCTGGGCTAGCGCGCGGCCGAGCGTCTCGAGCCCATCGGCCAGCGCCGCCAGGTCCTCGGCGTCGATCTCGGAGACCTTCGCGCTCGCCAGCTCGGCCAGCCATTCCGGCGCCGCCTCGGCCTCGGGCAGCGCGGCCAGGATCTCCAGCAGCCGGCCGCCATCCGCGATCTGGTCGCGCAGCGCAGCCATGTGCCGAGCCCGCAGCGCCTCCAGCGCCTCGATGCGCTCGGCCAAGACCGCCTGGCGCGCCTTCAGCTCGCGCTCGCGGCGCGCGGCGGCATCCGACTCCAGGGCCAGCTGAGCTTCCGTCAGCCGCATCTGGGCCGCCTTCTGGCGCTCCTCCAATCCGTCGCGCTGCATCTCGGCCCGGCTGAGGGTCAGGCGGGCCTCGTCCAAATCCAGCTTCAGGCGCTCGAGCGTCTTGGCCAGGGCATCGCTGCGGGCCTTGCGGTAATGGTAGCCGTTGGCGATGCGCCGCCGCCGCGCCGCCAGCCGCTCGCGGTCGATCTCCTCGATGCCGTCCAGGGCCACGATGCGCTCGCGCACGTCGGCCACCAGCTGCTCGAAATGGCGCAGGGTCTCCAGCTGGGCCTGCAGGTTGGCCACGTCGACCAACTCCTCGTCGAGCAGGTAGCTGTGCACGAAGGCCCGGATGTCGACCAGCGGGCTGAAGGCCACGCCCTTGACCAGGCGGTCGAAGAAGGTCTCGCGCAGCTGCCCCAGGCGGTTGAGCAGGTGAACGCGGTAGTCCTCCAACCGGCGGAAGCTCTGGGCCCGCGCGCCGCGGGGCAGGACCAGCTGCTTGAGATGGCGCTGGAAGGCGCGGCTGGAGAGCAGCTGGCCCGGCTGGTCGAAGAACCACTCGTCCTCCAGCGCCGCGTCGTGGACGATGAAGTAGGCGATGTCGGGCCGGCGCTGATCGGCATAGGCGTCGACCACCGCACCGCAACTGAAGCGGCTGCCGTCCGGGTTCTCGAACTCCAGGGCCACCACCGCCGTGGCGTCGTCGCGCAGGTAGCGCCGGCCCTCCGTGCCCAGCTCGCCCCGGACGTAGCCCTCCAGGCTGCGTTTGCCGCCGGTCATCGCCGCCTGGTTGAAGCGCGGATCGCGCTGCCCGCCGACCAGCGCGAACTGCACCGCGTCGAGCACGGTCGACTTGCCGGCGCCGTTGATCCCGATGAAGTGGGTGCAGCCGCGGCAGTCGATTGTGGCGTCCTCGAAGAGATGCCAGTGGATCAGCCGGATTCGGCGCAGCGACTTCACGCCTCGTCGTCCTCGTCGTCGAAGTCGTCGAGGTCGTCGTCATCAAGATCGTCGTCGTCCAGATCGTCGCCCTCGAGGTCCTCGGCCTCGCGCTCGACGTCGAGGTCATCATCCGAGTCGCCGTGGGGACCGCTGCCATTGCGGTGATCGACAGACTTGGTGTCCCCGCCCGCCACCGCATCCTCCCCGTCCGCCTCCTCCGCCTCCGGCGGGTCCTCGCGGCGGTAGCGGCGCAGCCAGGCGGCCATCTCGTCGGCGCCGGCGATGGGCAGGATCAGGCGCACCGAGCCGCGCAGGCGCAGGCGCGACTCGCCATCGCGCACGTCGATGCTGCGGCCCTCCACCGGCTCGACCAGGCCCAGGCGCTTGCAGCGGCGCATCAGGCGCTCGTATTGCACCACGCCCAGGTCGCGCTCCTTGCCGGTGATGGTGCGGTACTCCTCGCGGATCTCGGCCAGGCTGACCACCGGGTCGCCGGCCAGGCTCAGCTGGGCGGCGCGCTCCTCGTAGAGCTTGCGCAAGACCACGATCATCAGGCTGATGTCCAGCCGGTAGCGCGCCCGGCAGTAACCAAAGCGCGAGACGACCTGGTAGATGCGGTGGTAGTCGTCGTGCATCAATTCGAAGCCGGCCAGCGCCAGCGCGGCGGCCACGGCCGGCCGGTGGCGGTGCACGAAGTAGTAATCGTCCTTGTCGGCGTCCTTGTCCTGGTAGACGAAGGTCTGGCCCAGCAGGCGGTTGACCACCCGCGGCAGGTCGCGCAGGGCCTTGTCCGGCAGGCCGGCCAGGGCCTCGCCGACGGCCGGGGTCTCGCCGCTGCCCTGGCTCATCGTCGCAGCAGCTCGAAGGGCGCCACGCGGTAGCGGCCGATGTGGCGCGGCGACCCCTCGGCCGGCTCGATGCCGTAACGCACCTCGGGGTGGTAGCCGTAGGCCGCCACCGAGGCCAGGCGCGGCAGGTCCTGGCAGAGCCAGTCCGGCAGCTCGGCCAGCGCCAGCCGGTCGCGCTCGCCCAAGATCTCCATCACCAGCGCGTCCAGGCGCTCGGGGCCCAGGTCCTCGGTCACCTCGGCCAGCGCGCCGTCGCGCAGCCGGCGCAGGTCCTCGACGCCCAGGCTGGCGCGCTCGACGCGGGCCGGCCGGAAGGGCTTGCGCCGCCGAGGCGGCAGGTAGAAGCTGCGGCCATCGGGCACCTCGACCGCCAGCACCAAGAGGCGCGGCGCCGGGTCGGCGCGCTGGATCGGCCAGCCTTGGTGGCCGGCCTCGATCAGGCCGGCGATGTCGCGCCCCAGGGCCACCAGCCGGTCGGTGAAGCCGCCGTCGGCGCTGACCAACTGGTACTGGATCTGGCGCAGGGCGGTGCGCAGGTACTGCAGGTGGCGCCGATCGATCTCGTCGATCAGCGGGTCCAGCCCCTCCAGCTGGGCGCCGATGAAGTGCAGCGCGTGCCGCAGTTCGTCGGCCGCCTCGCCCGGCTTGTGCCGGCCCTGCGCCACCAGGTCGGCCACCGCCTTGTCCATCCACTTGGCGCTGCCCTGCCAGCGGCGCACCTGCTCGATGATGTCGCGCCGGTAGCGCGAGACGTGATCGCTGGTCTTCAGGGCGTGGTAGGCCGGGCCCAGACCCTGAGCGTAGTCCTCGTAGTGCAAGCGCAGCAGCTCGCGGGCTTCCATGCCCCGCGTGGCGCGCTCGGTGTAGCGGCGGATGTTCTGGTTGAGCTCGGTCAGGCCGCGGGCCACCTGGCGCACGTTCTCGTAGGCCTGGGTGACGGCCAATCCGGGCGAGAAGTCCTTGCCCTGGCGCGTGATCAGCTGGTGCGCGGTATAGAGCTGGCCGGCGTACTCGCGCGGCTTCTGCTCCTGGATGGCGCGCAGCGCCTCCAGCAAGGTGAAGGCGTAGTCAGGTAGGAGGATCATCTCGGTGTAATCGGCCTGCTGCTCGCGCTCGATCCAGCCCGAGCCGGCCAGCCGGCGAAGGAGGTAGCCGGCGTAGGTATGCAGGTCCCGCGCCGCTTCGCGCCGAGCCTTGCGCCCACCCTCCTCGGCCGCCATCTCGGCCATGATGGCCACGCTCAGGTCCTCCTGGCCGCGCAGGTAGTCGACGATCTCGGCGATGGCCACCTCGCGCGTCAAGCCGTAGCGATTGAGCTCGGCCAGGTCGTAGAGCCTGAGCAGCAGGGCCGCGTAATGCCGCTGCAAGCCGAGCTCGCCCATCGAGCCGAGCGGGTTGAAGAGCTGCGCCGGCAGGATGTCGAAGGGATTGGCGGCCGGCTGGGGCGTGGGGGATGGCATGGGGCGCTGATTCTATTGCGGTCGGCCGCCGTCGCGCAAGCCGAGGAGGGACGGTTTGGGTGCGACGGCGTGCTATGATCGAATCAAGTCAATGAGCAACGCATTGGGAAGGCGCCGCTTGGGGGTTCGTGATCGTGACTCGGAGCGGGAAGTCGATGGGACAGCTGGCGCGGGGCCGGGCGATGGTCCCGGACGAGGACGAGCTGCAGGACGTGCTCACGGCCATCCGTTACGACCAAGGCTTGGCCGATAGCCCGCTATTGCATATGGAAGCCGTCTGGGCCCTGCTCCTGCGCGAGGGGGTCGAAGCCAGCGAGCGCGGACGCGCCTGGGCCCTGGGCCGGCTCATCGACGAACTGGTGATGGGGCAGCTGGAAGCCGCTCGGCGCTCGACCGGCGTCCAGCAGCCCCGAGATGCCGCCGGCCTCCGCATGCTCGAGGTCGACTTCGGGGCCGGCAGCCCGGAGCTGGAAGCGTGGAGCGCCCTCTACCACCGCTACCTGGATCCCGCGCAGCTGCAGGCCGGCGAGATCGCCTCGCGGGTGGGCATGCCGCGGCGCACGCTGGGGCGCCGGCTGGCCTCCGCGCGGCGCAAGCTGACCGCCCTGTTGGCCGATCGAAACCGGGCCGCGGCGCAGGACTTGGATGCGCGTCCCGACCTCCCGCTCGTCGACCTCGGCACGTCGCGGTCGCCCGAGCGCTCGAGCGAAGCATCGAACGCGCCATCGAACGCGCCATCGAGCGACGTTGACGTCGACTCCGGCGGCGAGGGAAGTGGCGACCGGTCCGGGCACGCGGCATCGGATGACGCCGACGACCTTCTCCAGGCCGCCGAAGCCCTGCTGGCCGCGGTGCGTGGCGAAGGCCCCCGGCGGCTCGCGATCGAACCCGATCGGCTCGATCGCTTGGCCCAGCAGCGACCGCGCGACCTGCAGGCCTACCGTCTCTCGCGCGTGGCGGCCTGGTCGCGGCCGGCCTTCCGCCTGGACGCGCGCTTCGTCGACCTGACCCTGCTGCTCGACCGCGGTGAGGATTCATCGGATCGCTGGCAGCCGGAGGAACAAGGCTTCGCGGATCTAGGCCGCGTCCTGGACGAGGCGGGCGCGCCCGCCCTGGTGCTGCTGGGCGCGCCGGGCAGCGGCAAGACCACCCTGCTTCGCCGGCTCGAATTGGACCTGGCCACGGCCGGCCTGCGCGAGGAGACCGCCGCGCTGCCCTTCTTCGTCTCCCTCGGCCGCTACTGGTCGGATCGAGAGGACGGCGCGGACGCATCGCCGGGGGCCTGGCTGGCGGAGGTCTGGGCCCGGCGGCATCCCGATCTGCCCGAGTTCGAGGCCTTGCTCGATGCCGGCCGGCTGGTGTTGCTGCTCGACGGGCTCAACGAGATGCCGCACCGCGACTTCGACGAGTATCGGTCTCGCATCTTGCGCTGGAAGCGCTTCCTGCGCGAGGCGGTGGCCGATCGGCCCGGGCTGCGGGTGGTCTTTGCCTGCCGGAGCTTGGACTACGGTGCGCCGCTCTCCTCGCCGGAGCTGCGGGTGCCCCAAGTGCGGGTCGAGCCGATGAGCGACGAACAGATCCGCGCCTTCTTGCACCGCTACGCACCCGATCGAGCCGACATGCTGTGGGCGGCCGTGGAGGGCAGCCCCCAGCTGGAGCTCCTGCGCAATCCCTACCTGTTGGCCTTGCTGGTCGAACAGGCCGATGCCGAGGGCGAGCTGCCCACGGGTCGAGCCGCGCTCTTCACCGCCTTCGTCCGCCGCAGTCTCCGGCGCGAGATCGAGCGCGACCATCCCCTCTTCCAGCCCGGCGAGCTCCTGGACGAGCGGGACTACCGGAGCGCGATCTCGGCCCGCCGCTGGCCGACGCCCTGGGCGCTGCCCGAGCGCGGCGCCCTCCTGCCGGGCCTCGAGCGCCTGGCCTGGGCGATGCAGGAGCGCTTTGCCGCGGGACGGGCCTCGCCGCACCGCCTGGCCTACGACGAGGCGCTGGCGCGGATCGATCATCCCCGGGCCGAGTCCATCCTGCAAGCGGGCGAGGCGCTGGCCCTGCTCGACGAGCATCGCGGCCATGACGAGGTGCACTTCTTCCACCAGCTCCTGCAGGAGTACTTCGCGGCGCGCCATCTGTCGCGGGACCCGGCCGGCGCGGCCGGCCGCTGCCAGCGCCCGCTGCGCGCCGAGGAGGTCGATGCCGCATGGACCTCCCTGGTCGCCGATCTCGATCCGACCGAGCCCTTGCCACCCCTACCCTCCAGCGGTTGGGAGGAGATCCTGATGCTGGCATCCTCGATGGCCGAGGACCCGGATGCCTACATCGAGGCCATCGCCGAGGCCGATCTGCCCTTGGCCGCCCGCGCCGCGGCCCAGCCGGAGCTGACCGGCCGCCTGGCGGCGCCGCTGCTCGACGGGTTGCGCGCGCGGCTGATCGAGATGGGCGGCGACCCGGCCTACGACATCCGGGCCCGGGTCGAGGCTGGCCAGGCCTTGGGTGCGCTGGGCGATCCACGCTACCGCCGACTCGAGGGGCCAGACGGCGCCTACTTCGAGCCGCCGATGGTCGCCGTCGAGGCCGGCCGCTACCGGATCGGATCCGACGCGGACGCGGGCGCGGCCCGTCACGCCAGCCCCGGTCACGAAGTCCAGGTGGAGGCCTTCGAGATCGGCCGATTTCCCGTGACGAACCAAGAGTGGATCCACTTCATGGACGCCGGCGGCTACGAGGACGAGCGCTGGTGGGATGGCGACGACGCGAAGGCCTGGCGCCGGGGGGACCTGACGTCGGAGGGCAGCAAGCGCTGGGTGCGACATTGGCTGGAGAAGATCCGGGCCAAGCCAAGCTTGCTCGAAGACTACGCCGAGGATGGCATGAGCCCCGAGCAGGTGGAGATGTGGCAGCGCCGTCTGGCCATGACCGAGGTCGAGCTCGAGGACTACCTGGCCTGGCGCTATCCGAAGCGTCGCTATACGATCCCCTTCGCGGACCCGCGAAGCCCGCAAGCCAGCCCCAACCAACCCGTCTGCGGGATCAGCTGGTACGAGGCCCGGGCCTACTGCCGCTGGCTCGGCGCGCAGTCCGGCGACCACTTCCGTCTGCCGACCGAAGCCGAGTGGGAGGCGGCCGCCCGGGGTGGGGACGATCGGGAGTATCCCTGGGGCGACGCCTTCGACGCGGCGGTCTGCAATAGCCTCGAGGTGCACCTGCGCTGCGCCGCTCCGGTGGGCTTGATGCCCCGGGGCCGCGCCGCCTGCGGCGCCGAGATGATGGCCGGTGACATCTGCGAATGGACCACTTCGCTCTGGGGCCCGGAGGCCGACGCAGCCCAATACCGCTATCCCTACGATGCCAACGACGGGCGCGAGCAGATGGATGCCCCGGCCACCGTCCGCCGGGTCCAGCGCGGCGCGAGCTACCGCGAGGCGGCCGAGAACGCGCGCGTCTTCATCCGGGTCGGCCAACCGCCCGACACCCGCTTCAACTGCTTCGGAATGCGGCTGGTGCGGTCCGTCGCGTCCTGAACGGCGGAGTCGGAGCGGGCAGATTGCCCGCTCCGACTCCGATCTGATCGTCGCGGCGCTGGTGCACCGCGCTAGCTAGTGCTAGCGGCCCAGCGGCCCCGGCTCGCGCTGCTTGATGCCGTCCGGCAGGCAGACCAAGAGCGGGTTGAGCGGCGGGGTCACCGCGTTCCAGCCGGCCGGGCAGCTGCCGGGCGGGAGGACCCCGGCCCGGCCGTCCTTGGGCTCGAGGTAGAGGTTGTCGGGCAGGCAACCCAGGACCGGGCTGAGCGGGTTGGTGGCCGGGCGGAAGCCGGTCGGGCAGGTGCCGTCATGGCCCTTGGCCACCCGGCTGTCCTGGGTCGGCGCCACGATGTTGCCGGGCAGGCAGCCGAGCACCGGGTTGAGCGGCCGGGTGACCTGGTTCCAGCCATCCGGGCAGAAGCCCTCCGGCGGGGGCGCCTGGTCGTCGTCCTCTTGCTCGAAGACGATGGTGTCCGGCAAGCACAGCAAGGCCGAGTTCAGGGGCGGCGTGACCAGATGCCAGCCGCTGGGACAGGGGTCGATGCCGCCGCGCTCGGCGCTGACGGCCGCGGAGCCCGAGCTCGCGACCAGCAGGAACATGCCGGCGGCGAAGAGCACCTTGACCAGGGGGGAAGCGTTGACGTTCATGGTTTCGTCCATCCTCATGGATCGGGAAGCCCGGAGGCTCCTCGGCGAGTGATCACCGCAGTCTGTGCTGACCCTTCTGCGATGACCCTTTGCACTGAGCGGCCAGCACGAGGTCCATCCTACCCAGCGTCGGGGCGAGCCGATAGAGGCTTGGGCCACAGTTGGGCCAAGTCTGGGTCAGCCTTG
Source organism: uncultured Anaerolineales bacterium (assembly GCA_964549495.1). Lineage (GTDB taxonomy): Bacteria > Chloroflexota > Anaerolineae > Epilineales > Epilineaceae > JACKBJ01. The sequence continues at coordinate 28,224 of CAZJWJ010000066.1, forward strand.
GGTCGGGTGCATCAATCGGTCGGATCGCAGGCCAGTCGAAAGCCGACGAAGTCGTGCCGGATGTCGGGTCGGAAGGGCGCGCGCCGGCTGGCGATCAGATGCGCCGCCTGGTGATCCCAGGCCCCACCGCGGTGGACGCGCTGGATCTCGGGCGGCGCGGCCGGATCCTCGCGTCCGTCGGCCGCATCGTAGGGGTAGCCGAAGCGCTCCTCGATGGCGCCGACCGGGCCGTAGAGGCTGGAGGTCCACTCGCTGGCGTTGCCACAGAGGTCGGCCAAACCCTCCGGCGTGTCGCCGCCGGGAAAGACGCACCAGGCAGCGCCCGTTCGGTCCGTCCAGGCCTGCGAATCGCGGATCACCCAGCGGCCCCAGTGCCAGGCCGGCCGCGATGCGCGCCCTCAGGTCGGCCGCCGGCTCGCGGCTGCGCGCGACCAAGGCCCGTCGCAATTCGCCGAGCAGGTCGTCGGGCAGACGCCCGTCCAGCTCGGGCTCGGCGGCGCAGCGACCGGCCAGCGCCAGGTTGTGCGCCATCAGGCCGGCGATGAAGGCCTCCGGCGCCTCGGCCATGGCGGCCGCCAGGCGGGTGGTCTCCTCCCAACCGGTGGAGGGCAGGGCCGGCAGGGGATCGGCGGGCGGCAGCTCCTCCAGCAGCGACGGGACGTCGGGCGCGATCTCGCCGGCGCGCCAGGCGGTCTCGACCCGCCGCGGCTCGGGCCGGGCCGCCAGGCGCCGGGCCGCGAAGTACTCCTGCAGGAGTTGGTGGAAGAAGAGGATCTCGTCGCGGCCGGGATCCTCGTCGAGGACGCCCAACGCGCGGCCGGCGGCGATCAGCGGCTCGGCCGGCCGACCCTGCAACAGGCCCAGGGCGCGGTCGTAGGCGATGCGCAGCTGAGCGTTGTCTCCAGCCTCGCGGCGGTCCTGCATGCCGTAGGCCAGGTCCTGGAGGCCGGGCAGGAGATGGCCGCGCTCGGGCAGCGCATGCGGACTGGGCCATCGGCGGGTCTGGAC
>CAZJWJ010000067.1:0-28062 GCA_964549495.1 uncultured Anaerolineales bacterium
GAGGGGGCTTTGGGGTGGAGGGCCGATGTGATGACCGGACCCTGTGACGCGGGGCCGGGTACGTTCGAATCGGAGGGTCTGGCACGCTGAGGCGGCCGTCGCGAACGGCCGGCCCTCCACCCCAAAGCCCCCTCGCCCTTCCCCGGGGGGGTCTTGCTTGGGGGTGGGGTGGGGACTTGGGGCGTGATGGTGGATCGAGCGGTGGGTGGAGGCTGTGGTTTTTCGAGCCTGTGTCAGGGGGGTGGGGGGAGGAGGGGGGTGAGGTGGGTGGCGATGGCTTGGGCTAGGGGGGCGGGGGATTCTTGGTGGAGGGCGTGGCCGGCGTCGGGGAGGAGGGTGAGGGTGGGGTGGGGGAGGCGAGCAGACATCTGGCGGGCCAGGGTGGTGAACTTGGGGTCTAGGGTGCCGGCGATGAGGTGGGTGGGGGTAGGGAGGGTGGGGAGGGCGTCCCAGAGGGGGGGCATGCGGCCGGTGCCGAGTTGGCGGAGGGTGTGGGCCAGGGCGTGGGGGTGGTTGCGGAGGCGTTGGGCGCGTGCGGCGGCGAGGTGGGTGGGGCCGAGGCGGGATTGGGTGGCGAAGAGGGGGTGGGCCATCCAGCGGTCGACGAAGGCGGGCAGGCCACTTTCTAGGATGGAGTCGGCCAGGGACTCGTCGGCGGCGATGCGGGCGGCGCGGTCTTCGGGGGAGGCGAGGCCGGGGGAGGCCGAGAGGAGGGTCAGGCTGGCCAGGCGGCCGGGGTGGGCGCAGGCCAGGGATAGGGCGATGCGGCCGCCCATGGAGTAGCCGAGGAGGTGGAAGGGGCCAGGCAGACCGGAGAGATCGAGGGTGGAGAGGATGGAGGTGATGGTGGCGGACATGGTGTAGGCGGCGGGGTCGTCGGGGGCCGGGGAATCGCCGTGGCCGACCAGGTCGAGGCAGAGGAGGGGGAGGGAGGGGAGGTGGCGGTAGAGGTGGCGGAGGAGGGGGGCGAAGGTGCTGGCGTCGCCGGTGAAGCCGTGGAGGAGGATGAGGGGAGGGGCCTTGGATGTAGTGGGTGGCGATTCCAAGCCCGTGGCGGGTGGGAAAGGAGTGAGGGCTAGGGGGGTGATGAGGGTGGACATCGGGGCACCTGTCGCAGGGGATGCTCGGCGATGGGCTGCGGGAGCGGGTGGGGATGGTATGATTGCAGGCATGGAACGACTCAACAAGATCCTGGCCCACGCAGGCGTGGCCTCGCGGCGGGGCGCGGACGAGATCATCGCGGCCGGACGGGTGACGGTCAACGGCGAGGTGGTGACCGAGCTGGGGACGCAGGCCGATCCGGTGGAGGACGAGATCCTGCTCGATGGCGAGGCGATCATCGAGGGACGGATTCGCTACGTCTACCTGATGCTGAACAAGCCGCCGGATGTGATCTGTACGGCCAAGGACCCGCAGGGCCGGCCGACGGTGATGGACTTCCTGCCGAAGGATCTGCACGCCATGCCGGTGGGGCGGCTGGACGGGGCATCGGAGGGGCTCTTGATCCTGACCAACGACGGGGATCTGGCCCAGGAATTGATGCATCCGCGGCATATGATGGAGAAGGAGTACCGGGTGAAGATCTCCGGTACGCCGACGGAGGCGGCGCTCAGGGCTTGGCGCGAGGGCATGTGGCTCGAGGACGGCAAGACCTTGCCGGCCGAGGTGCGCATCGAGTCGTCTACGGGGTCCGGAACGTGGCTTCGGTTCGTGATCGGCGAGGGGCGCAATCGGCAGATCCGCCGGATGATCGATGCCTTTCATCATACGGTGCACCGGCTGATCCGGGTGCGGATCGGGCCGGTGACGCTGGGCGATTTGCAGAAGGGGGAGTGGCGCCACTTGGGCGAGGACGAGGTGGGCGCCTTGCGCGGGGACGAGGAAGCGCTGGCCGCGCTGGCCGAGGCACGCAATCCGCGGGCCGGCAAGCCCCAGCGCAAGTCGGGCTGGGCCAAGGCCAAGCCCAAGCCGCACAAGCCGGGCAAGGGTGCGCGCCCCAGGAAGACGGGGAAGAGCCGGCGGTCCTACAAGCGACGGTAGGGTGAGCCGCCCCTTGATCTGTTCCGAGTCCCTTCCCCCGTGTCCATGATATCGATCGACACCGCCACCCGCCGAGCACGTCTCGTCGCGCGTCATCACCTGGCGCGCAGTGCTGCGTCTGCCGTGCAGGCCACCACCGATGTCGTCGCCTTGCACTCCAGCGACCCGATCACGCCCCACCTGGCGCTCTGGGCGCGCGTCGAGGGCTATCGTCCGGTGGATCTCGACGCCGAGCTGGCCGCGGAAGGTGCGCTCTGGCGCCTGCATGCGATGCGCCGCACCCTCTGGGTGGCCGATGCCTCCGAGGTCGGCATGCTCGACGCGGCGGTCGGTCGAGACATCGCGGTCAAGGAGCGCAAGCGGCTGATGGGATGGGTGGAGGCCAGCAGGCAGGATGCCGCGGCATGGCTCGAGGGCCTGGAAGGACGGGTCATCGAGGCCGTCGGTGAGCATCCCGGCATCGCGACCCGCGACTTGACCACGGCCCTGCCCGAGCTGGCGACCCAGATCAGGATCGGATCCGGCAAGTGGGCCACCGAGACCGCGATCGCATCCCGACTGCTCTACCTGATGGCCATGGAGTTGAAGATCGCGCGGGCCAGCCCTCTGGGGTCCTGGAAGTCGAGCCAGTACGGCTGGGCGCTCCCCGGCGGGGTCCAGGAGGTCGATGCCGTCGACGCGCAGGCAGCGTTGGTGCGGCGCTACCTCGATCGCTTCGGTCCGGTCACGACCACCGACGTCAAGTGGTGGTCCGGCCTGACGCTCACCCGCACCCGCCGGGCGCTCCAGGATGCCGGCGCGGTGGAGGTCGAGATCGAGTCGGGCAGCGCCTGGGATCTGCCCGATCCGGATGGTTCGAAAGCCTCGGGTGTCGCCTTGCTGCCGGGCCTCGACCCGACCCCGATGGGCTACAAGGAGCGCGACTGGTACCTGGGCCCGCACGAGGCCGCCCTCTTCGATCGCAACGGCAACGTCGGCCCGACGATCTGGCTCGATGGCCGCATCGTCGGCGGCTGGGCGGTCGACGAACACGGCGTCGTGATCGTCGGACTGCTGGAGGATGTCGGTACCGAGTCGGAGGCCCGCATCGCCGAGCGGTCCGAATCGCTGACCACCTGGCTGGAGGGCACGCCGATCACCCCGCGCTTCCGAACGCCGCTCGAGAAGTCGCTGATGGCGGGCTGATCACGCGGCTGGGGAATGGAGGAACCGGCCCGCACACCCGCTGTTTAGGGACTTCCGGCGCCACTCTTCGAAACGCACTGCTCGGTGTGCAGGCACACCGCTCGCCCGCCCCTGCGGGAAGCCGAGAATCCTTGTCTGACGGGCAGTTCTGCCAGGACAGAGCGGTTGCTGTGCAGGTACAGGATGCCACTGCGTTGGAGAAGATACCGCCTGGTAGACTGATCGGCCTGCACTCCGCGCATGTCGATGGTGGAGCGGGCGCATGACCACGATGCCGGGAGTGATCTCGGCCGAGAACCCTTGCTGCGCCTAGGTTCTCGGCATACGTGCTCTGGCTGACCAACGTCTCAGATCGAGGGCTGTCCTCGACCCGGAACATTCCGTACACTTGCGCCGGAGGCCTCCGTCAGAGCGCTGGACACGCCTCCTCACGCCGCCCTCCTCGAGCGTGAGGCTCTCGGCCGGGGCCGGCGTCTGGAGATTGGCGACCAGCCACTCGAACAGCGGCTCGGGCGGCTGACCGAAGAAGCGCTCGGCGGCCGTCGTGCCGTCGGCGCGCCGGATGTGGAAGTTGTGGATGACGGTCATGGCCGACAGTCGCCGGGGCGACAGCCGGTGCAGGCTGTGGAAGCGCAAGGCCAACTGAACGTTGCGTCCCTCAACGCAGGCGGTGCTTCGGACGAAGAGGTCGATGCAGCCGTTGATGACGTCCTCGATGCGCTGTCGCGCGGTGAGGTCGAGCGTGGCGAGGGCGCTGTCCAAGTCGAGCAGTCGCTCGGCGAGAGCCCGGCGGCGGTCGCGCGCCTCTGCGGAGCGTGCCCTTTCGCAGGGCTGCATCCCAGGTCGCCGCGTCCCGCTTCTCGGCGTAGTGCTCGACCAGCAGGTATCCGCTGACTGGTTCCATGGCCACCAGGCAGGGATCCCCCTGGTGGAAGGTTTCGTCCTCGCAGACCGCGATCCGCCTGGCTTCCATCTGCGCCCCGAGCCGCCGCTGCTCCTGCTTGCCGTAGCCGACGATCTGCCGCTCCATGGCTCCTGTCTGCTGGTAGACGCTGCCGTGCGAGGCCGCCGCGTAGCGGTCCAGCTGGCTCAGTCGCAAGAACTCGGCCACCGCATCCACCCCGCAGCCGCGGCTCTGCACGAAGTCGAACAGCGCCGCCGTGTAGACCCGGTGCAGCAGCTCGAGCCCGTCGCTGCTCTCGAAGAACTCCCGCACGGCCCAGGGCGCATCGATCCGCTGCCTTCGGCTGCGCCAGTAGTAGAAGTTGCTCCGCGGAACGCCCTCCAGGGCGCTCATCTCGGTCACCGGCTGGCCGGCGGCCTGGCCTCGGTCGGTTCGGTCGAGGATCCGCGCGACCTCACGACGATCGGGGCAGTGCGTTGACGGCAGGGGGCGGCTGGAGTATCTTGGGGGGTGCATGGCCTGGGCTCAGGTCGGGATGGCTTGAACACCCCCACGATACCGAACAAGGCCATGCATGACTATCCAGCTACGCAGCCCTCCGGGCGCTGCGCGTGTCCAACGTTATGACTGACGCCCCCATTCAGTAAAGTGCTTGCATGGGAGGGTGGCTTCCAGCCTACTGACATGCGCTTGATTGCACGCGAATGGGTGCAGGGCGCCGAAACGTGGAGAGTGGACTATGATCTTGCCACACCCTCAATTGAAGGATGGATACCAATCCATGTGACTGAATGGATTGACGTAGAATCGTTTCACATGCGAAGGCGCGTATTCCAAATAGATGATGAACTTGGCGATCGATCGTGGTGGCGAGAGGACTACAACTACGACCTTCCTGTCGCGATTCTATCACCAGAAATCGTGCCATCAGTGTTCCTGCCGATTCTGCCACTTCGTTAGGTATGAGAGTGGCGAGTTCGATTCAGCGTCGGTTGATGCGTCACGGAGGCCAAGGGTATGCTGGAGTTGACCCAGTACAATTGCGCCGGAAACCCCAGAACGGGTCCAGCCCGTTCAGGCTCGATCGTCGAGCATCCGCCCGACCCGGTGCCAGAGCTCTCGATGTAGCCCTGTGTTCTTGGCCATGTCCAACGCGATCTCGATGATGCCAAGCCCGCCTCGCGACCAGCCGGCCACCAGCGAGTCGATCAGCTCGCCCGGGGTCGCCACCAGGCGGTGCGGCCTGCCGTAGGTCCGGCAGGCCGCCGCCAGATCGGCCCGCGGCGGGGTGCGAAAGTAGCGATCGAAGACCTCGGCCACACCCTCGCCCTCGGCGATGGAGAGGTGCTCGAAGATGCCCCCGCCCTCGTCGTTGAGCACGACCACCTGCAGCGCGGCCCCGTCGGCGCCGGCCGCCCCCAAACCGTTCAGATCGTGCAGGAAGGCCAGGTCGCCGGTGACCAGCAGGCTCGGTCGGCCGCTCCCCAGCGCGGCGCCCAGCGCGCTGGACAGGGTGCCGTCGATGCCAGCCGCACCCCGATTGGCCATCGCCCGCAGCGGCTTGTCGCAGCTGGCGGTGAAGCTGTCCAGGTCGCGCACAGCCATGCTGTTGGCCGCGAAGATCAGCCCGCCGGCCGGCAAGGCCTCGATCAGCGCCGGATAGACCCAGGCCACCGTGCCTCGCGCCTGCTCCGAAGTCGAGATTGCGTCGGCGATCTGTCGGGCCCGGCTCGCGGCCTCGATCCAGCTCGTCCTCCACGCGTCCGAGCCTTCGGCGCGACCGCCGCGCATCCTGCCCAACCGTCGTGACAGGTCCCCTGCCAAGGCGGTCGGATCGACCGCCAGCCGCCGACCGCCGGATCGGGTCGGGTCATCCCAGCGGTGGAGCGGGTCGACGATGATCTGCTCGGTTTCCGGCGAGATGCTGAGAAAGCCGGCCACCTGCTTCCAAGTGAAGCTGGCCCCGAAGCGCAGCACCAGCTGCGGTGGATGCCGCTGGCACCAGCCCGCGTGTCGCAAGACCGCCTCGTAGCCGCAGAGGACCTGGCTCCGGTCGTGTCGGCCATAGCGCAGGCCGCCCGCCGGCTCCGCCAGGATCGGGTAGCCCGAGGCTTCGGCCAGCGCCGTCAGGGCAGCGGCGTAGTCCGCGCGAACCGACTCCCATCGCTCGGCCTCGGATCGACCATCGATCACTGCTCCCGCGGCGGGTCGCAGTTCCAAGGGACTCAGCCGCCCCGCCAGGATCAGCCCTCGCGGCGCACGGGTGATCCGGACCGCCAGGCGGTCGAGCGTCTCCGTATCGGCCATCGGAAGTCCGGGCAGTGGATCGATCTCGAGGTCGCTCGGCGCGGTCCTGGTCGTCGCGACCGATGACGCGTCGAGGGGGGGGCGAACAGCGACGCCCTCGGCGACTTCGGCACTTCGTCCGGGCACCAGCGGCTCGCGGAAGGGAGCGTTGCAGTGTACCGGGCCGGGGATGGGCGCCATCGAGGCCTGGACGGCGCGCCGGCCAACGGCGTGGACGTAGCGCAGCGACAGAGGATCTTCGTGGGGCGGCGAGAGCTCGCAGAACCAGCGGGTGACGCCACCGAAGAGCTTGATCTGGTCGATGGTCTGCCAGGCGCCGCTGTCGCGCAGCTCCGGCGGTCGATCGGCGGTCAGGGCGATGACGGGCAGGCGGTCCTGGTAGGCTTCGACGAGCGCCGGCAGGTAGTTGGCGCCGGCCGTGCCGCTGGTGCAGACCAGGAGGGCCGGCCAGCCCGTCGCCCGCGCGTAGCCGACGGCGAAGAAGGCCGCCGAGCGCTCGTCGATGTGCACCGTGCGGCTCAATTCGCTCCGCTCGGCCAGGGCCAGGGTCAGCGGCGTCGAGCGTGAGCCCGGTGAGATGCAGGCGTGGCGCAGGCCGGCGGCGATCATGGCGCCGACCAGGCCGCGGGCCCAAGCCTGGTTGAGCGCGCCGGTGTCCATCAGGATGCGAGGCGAGCGTCGAGCGCCGAGCGAACGATCATCGGATGACCCGCGCCGCGTGGTCCGGCGCGACCGACCTCAATCCTCGGCGCGGCGACGCGGCAGCTGGATGCGCCGCTTGCCGGGCTCGGGGTGGGGCCGGTAGAGGATGGCGATGTGGCCGATGGTGCCGGCCAACTCGGCGCCCAACTCCTCTGCGATCTGGGCCGACAGCTCCTTCTTCTGATCCTTGAAGTCCACGAAGCGAATCTTGATCAGCTCCTGGGCGGTCAGGTTCTCGTCGATGGTGGACAGCACCGCCTCGCTCAGCCCTTGCTGGCCGATGTGTACCACGGGATCGAGATGATGCGCCTGTCCGCGCAGGTAGCGCCGGTCGGCGCCGCGTAGCTTGCTCACGTTGGGATGCGACCTCTCGCTCGAATCGGGTGAATCGGGTGAATCGGCTTCGATTATAGCGATCGTGGTCAGCGGGCGAGCTGACCTCCATCGAGCAGCGGCTGGATTGCCTGCGGTGGATCTAGCGCCATGACATCGTAGGCCTGCACCAGCTCACGCAGGAAGGGCAGGGCGGCGCGATAGCCCGCGAAGCGATGGACTTCCTGGCCGGTCGCGTCGAAGACGATCAAGGTGGGGTAGCCGTGGGCCTGGTACTCGGCGTTGAAGGCCTCGTTCTCGTCGAGGCGCAGCAGGACCATCTCCGTGAGCGCGCCGCGGACCCAGGGGTCCTCGAGGGTGGTGGAGGCCAGGAGCTGGCAGGGGGCGCACCAGTCGGCGGTCGTATAAGTCAGGAGCGGGAGTCCTCTTGCGCTGGATTCGGCGAAAGCGGCCGCCGGCTCGTCGATCCAGTCCAAGTCCGGAGCCGCCTCGGCCGCTCCGGGCTCGAGGTAGGTGCTCAGGTCGCTGCTCACCAGACGCAGGCTTCCCAGGTCCAGCCAGCCGCCGGCCACCAGGGAGGCATCCAGATCGCTGGATTCGAAGCCCTCGGCGTCCGCGCTCAGGTAGTAGCGGGTCGGGCTGAAGCCCCAGCTCTCGAACCTGCCATCGGGGGCGACGGGGACGACGACCGGATCGGGCCAGCGGTCGCGGTCTCGATACACCTCATCCGGATGGTTGATCGGGTAGGGTCGGATCCAAGCCCGCAGGCTGGCCGGCGGGTAAGGCGGTTCGCCATCGAGCTCGATGCGGCCGCGGATGCCCGCCTGCGCCGCTTCGGCCAGCGGCCGCAGGACCACGGGCTCGCGCAGGACGCGCGGCGCGTCGCCGGCCGGCGCCATCGCGTCCAGGCGCAGCATGACCGATTCGTGGCCGTGGAGGTGGAAGGCCAAGGGCTCGGAAGGGGCGGCGACCGCCGTCGCGAACCAGCCCGGCTCGTGGATCGGCATCTGGGCCGTGACCAGGCGCGGCGGCGCGGCCCCGCCCTCGACCTCCAGCCGGCCGGCCACCACCCGCGCGCCGGACGCGCCCGCGGCGGCGTCGATCGCGCCGGCCAGGTCGACCAGGAAGGCGACCGCCGCGCGCGGCGGGCTGCCGGCCGCTACCTGCTCGGGCAGCGGGTCTCCGATCTCCTCGGCCATCTGCGCGGCCAACTCGGCCACCAGCTCGCTCGGAAGCCGCTCGTACTCCGCCAAGGGCACTCGAGGCAGTGCCGCTCGCCGGACGGCCGGATTCGGATCGGCCAGGTCGGCTAGTGCGAAGCGATCGGAGGCCTGATCAGTGCTGGCCGGGACGGCTGGTGATGCGGAAGCGAGTTCCGGAGCCGAAGGCTCGGGTCGTGGAATGGACGATGCGCTCTCGGAGGACGGACGTTCAGAGGATTGACAGCTCATGAGGCACATGAGCAGTCCGGCGAACAAGGACGTGAGGATCGCTTTCAACGCCCATCGCCTGGATTCCATCGACTCAGCAGTGCATCGGGCGAGACCGTATCGACATGACTCGACGCCCGTTCCATCTGTTGTCGATCGAGGCTCACGAGGAGAGCTCCCGCCTGGATCGCCGTGCTGGCATATATGGCATCCGCAGCCCGCAGGCCCGTGCGCGCCGCCATGCGCGCCGAGTTCAGCGCAGCCGCCTCGTCGAAGGGGACCAGCCGGAAGTTTCTCGGGAGTAGCAAATCGCGCAGCAAGGGATCGATCAGATCGGGTCGACGCAATCTGCGGCCGACGATCGAACCGATCTCGGTCAAGCAGACCATCGGAAACAGCAGGGGGTACTCGCGCCTGCGGGCCAGTTCGAGAAAGGCCGAGCTGACGGCGTGTGCTTCCTCGTCAGGTAGGAGACTGCTTCCGATGACGCTGGCGTCTACGACGACGGTTCTCATCCGCGAATCTCGTCCAGCAGCTCCTGCAACGGGCGGTCATCGACCGGTGGGCTCTTTCGAAGCTCCTCGACGACCTCCCAGAACCCGCTCCAATCCTCATCCGCGCCGAGTGGTGGATCCTCCTCGGGATGTGGGCCGAGCTTGGCGACGGTCTTGCCGCGGTGCGTGATCGTGAAGCTCGCGCCGCCAGCGACCTCGCGCAAGATCTTGGAGATTCGAGTCTTCAGCTCGTAGACCCCGATGGACTGTGTCACAAGACTCCCTAGGCCCCTTCTCGACCCTGCGAAGGCCGATGGGTACGATTCGATCTCGAGTTGGTCGAGAACTGGTCTGACAACTGGTCGGTTGATCGATTCTAGGCTCGCCTCATGCGCCGGTCAACGCGCCACCGCCACGAAGCCCGAGCCTGGCACGTAGTCGGCCGACTGGTGGCGGAAGTAGGTGTTGTAGAGCTCGGCGTAGTGGCCGCCGGAGGCCAGCAGCTGGCCGTGGCTGCCCTGCTCGATGATCCGGCCTCGCTGCAGGACGATGATGCGGTCGGCGCCGACGATGGTCGACAGGCGGTGGGCCACGATGATGGCCGTGCGCGTGGCCAGGACCGCTTCCAAGCCCTCCTGGATGCGGGCCTCGGTCAGCGGGTCGACGCTGGCGGTGGCCTCGTCGAGGATGACCACCGCCGGGTCCTGCAAGAGCACGCGTGCCAAGACCGCCAGCTGGCGCTGGCCGGTGGACAGGCCGCGGCCGCCCTCGCCGATGGGGGTTTCGAGGCCCTGGGGGAGGGCTTCCAGCCAGTCGCCGCCGGCGATGCCGAGGGCCGCGGCGCGAACGGCCTCGTCGCTGGCCTCGGGCCGGCCGTAGCGGATGTTGTCGGCCAGCGTGCCGGTGAAGAGCAGCGGGGTCTGGGGTACGATGCCCAGCTGCCGTCGGTATGCCGAAAGATCGAAGCCGCGGATGTCGTGGCCGTCGACGAGGATCCGGCCGGCCTGGAACTCGTAGAAGCGCGCGATCAGCTTGGTCAGGCTGGACTTGCCGGCCCCCGTGTGCCCCACCAGGGCCACCGTCTCGCCGGCCGCGATCGACAGGTCGAAGCCATCGAGCACCGGCTCGCCGGGCAGGTACTCGAAGTTCACCGACTCGAAGTCGATGCGCCCGGCCAGGCGCGGCGGCGCCGCGTCATCGGTCTGGGTGACGCGCGGCTCGGCGTCGATCAGGGCGAAGACGCGCTCGCTGGCCGAGAGGCCCAGCTGGAACTGGCTCCAGAAGGAGGCGATACCGGTCAGCGGGAAGGCGAAGATGCCGATGGCCTGCACGAAGAGGTACCACTCGCCGGCCGTCACGGTTCCGGCCAGGGTCGCCCGCCCGCCGGTCCACAGCACCAGGACGGTGCCCAGGCCCGTCAGGAGGCCCAAGAGCGGGAAGATGGTGGAGAAGACCAGGCCCTGGCGCAGGTTGACCTGGTAGGCCTGGCGGTTGACCTCGTCGAAGCTCTGGTAGACCGCCCGCTCCTGGCGGAAGCTCTTGGCCACCCGGATGCCGGCGATGGATTCCTGCACCAGGGCGTTGACCGTGGCCATGATGCGCCGCGCGTCGCGGGTGACCCGACGGGCGATGCTGCGGAAGGAGAGGGCCAGGGCGAAGACCAGGGGCGCCACCGCCAGCGCCCACAGCGCCAGGCGGACGTCGACCCAGAAGAGGTAGCCCGCGATCAGGACGACCAGCAGGCCCTGGCTGAGCAGGTTGAGCGTCAGCGTGACCGTGTTGGCGAAGTCCTGGGTGTCGCTGGTCACGCGGCTGACGATCTTGCCCGAGGGATGCTCGTCGTAGAAGGACATGTCGCGGGCCATCACCGCGTCGAAGGCGTCCTGGCGCAAGGCCAGGACTGCATCGCCCACCGCCCGCGCGGTCCACCACTGGCGCAGGAAGTTGAAGGTCCAGGCCAGGATGCCCGAGAACAGGATCACCAGGACGATGCCGCCGATGCCGCGCGCCTCCTGGGCGCCCCATGCCAGGCCAGATCCCGACTCGGCCATGCCCATCGCGGCCAGCGCGTCCACGCCCCGCGAGACCATGATCGGCAGCAGCGTGTCCATCAGCGAGTTGAGGACCACCATCAGGGCCACCACCACCATCAATCCGCGCAGCGGCGCGAAGTAGCGCAGGATGCGGACCAGGAGCTGGCGGTCGGAGTAGCTGCGGTCGTAGGCCTCGGCGGCCAGGCCCTCCATCACGAAGCCCATCTCAGACCTCCTCTCCGGCGCCCGGCCGGTGGGCGAAGATGCGTTGGTAGAGATCGCAGCGGGCCATCAGCTCCTCGTGCTTGCCCTGGTCGACCAGCCGGCCCCGATCGAGGATCAGGATGCGGTCGGCCCAGCGGATCTGGCTCAGGCGGTGGGTGATCAGGAGCGTCGTGCGGCCCTGCATCACCTGCTGGATGGCGGCCTGGATGCGGTCCTCGGTGGCGCTGTCGATGGCGCTGGTCGAATCGTCCAGGATCAGGATGCGCGGGTCGGTCAGCAGCGCGCGCGCGATGGCCAGGCGCTGCCGTTGGCCGCCCGAGAGCGTCGTGCCGCGCTCGCCGATGACCGTCTCGTAGCCCTCGGGCAGGTCTTCGATGAAGTCCTCGGCCTGGGCCTCTCGCGCGGCCCGCTCCACCGCACCCCGCTCGCCCGGCCCGCCCAGCCCGAAGGCGATGTTCTCGCGCACGCTGCGCGAGAAGAGGAAGACGTCCTGTTCGATGACCGAGATCTGCGAGCGCAGGCTCTGCAGCTGCCAGTCGCGCACGTCGACGCCGTCGACCAAGACGCGGCCGGACTGCACGTCGTAGATGCGCGAGACCAGCTGGGTCAGCGTCGTCTTGCCGCTGCCGGCCTGGCCGACGATGGCCACCGTCTCGCCCGGTGCCGCCCGGAAGCTCAGGTCCTCCAGCACCGGCGTGTCGCCGTAGCCGAAGGTAACGTTCTCGAAAACGATCTCGCCCTCGATGGCCGCCGCATGGCCGCGGGCGTTCTCGTCCAGCTCCGTCTCGGCCTCGATCAGCTCCAGGATGCGCCCGGCGCCCGAGAGTCCCAGCTGCACCAAAGAGAAGGTGAAGATGCTGATGAAGGTCGGGAAGCGCAGGATGCCCATCAGGCCCATCACCGCCACCAGCTCGCCCAGGCTGATCCGCCCGGCCCCGACCAAGAGCACCCCGTGCAGGAAGGCGCCGGCCAGCGCGATGGCGATGAGCAGGGTGGGCAGGTAGCGGGCCTGGATCTGGCCCTGCTGCACGAAGGCATCGCGGTAGGCGCGGGCGCCGGCTTCGAACTTGTCCTTCTCGGCCGGCTCCTGGGCGCTGGCCTTGACCACCTCGATGCCGCCGATGGTCTCGGCCAGGCCGGCGTTGAGCATGCCGAAGCGCATGCGCTGCTCGGCCGTCACCGGACCCAATCGGTCCATGTAGCGCCGCAGCGCCCAGGCGAAGGCCAGGCTGAAGAGCAAGGGCGAGGCCAAGAGCCGCCATTCGATCAGGCCGATGGTGATGATGGGGATGACCAGGCTCATCCCCGAGCTGAGGATGAGGCTGACGCCGGGGTTCATCATCGGGTTGAGCTGGCGGACGTCGTTGGCGGCGCGGGCCATGATGTCGCCCACGCGCTGCCGGTCGTGAAAGGTCTGGCTCTTGCCGAGCAGCTCCGCGTAGAGCTCGTCACGGGCGTCGCGCTCCATGCGCTGGCCCAGGGTCTCGATGGCGTAGGCGCTGGTCAAGTCGAGCAGCCCGCGAATCAAGACCAGGCCCAGGATGAAGAGCGCCAGGCGGGTGACGCCGGCCATGGCCGCCTGGCTCGAGATGGCGCCGGCCGCGGCCGGATCGCCCATGGCAGCGGCCACCAAGTCGAAGGCCTCGCCAGCCAGCCGCGGCTGGTAGGCCTGGGCCAGGTTGACGCCCAAGCTGCCGGCCACGAAGAGCAGCGCGAAAGGCCACTGGCGCCGAATATGTGAGAGCACCCAGCGCGCCGGGCTGCGCCGGTCGTAGCGGTGGGCGCCTTCCAGCCGGAACTCGCTGGCCGCTGGCGCGGATGGTCGGGCGGCGTCGATCATGCGATGGGCTCCTGCCTTGGATCGGCCCCGAGCGCCGAGAGCGCCCGGAGGAAGCCGGGAAAGGAATCGGCGCAGCGCTCCGCGCCCCGGATTCGACTCTGACCTTCCGCGGCCAATGCCGCCACGGCCAGGCTCATCACGATGCGGTGGTCCTCGTAGCCGTCGACCTCGGCGCCCTGCAGCTCGCAGGGCCCTTCGACCACGAAGCCGTCTTCGGTGGGCTGGATGCGGGCGCCCATGCGGCCCAGGCCCTCGCAGATGGCGGCGATGCGATCGCATTCCTTCAAGCGCAGCTCGCCGGCCTCGACCAGGACCGTCCGCCCCCGGGCCCGCGCGCCGAGCACCGCCAAGAGCGGCAGCTCGTCGATGGCCCGCGGTACCAAGGGCTGGCCGACCCCGATGGCCGAGAGCTCGGCGCTGGCCACGCGCAGGTCTGCCACGGGCTCGCCGCCCGACTGTCCCCAGGCCTCGATGGCCACGGGCGCGCCCATGGCGCGAAGGATGTCCAGGATGCCCCGGCGGCCGGGATTGATGCCCACCCGCTCCAGATGCAGGCGCGACCCGGGCAGAATGGCCGCTGCCACCAGCAGGAAGGCCGCCGAAGAGAGATCACCCGGCACGTCGATGCTGCCGCCTCCGGCCGGCGCCAGATGGCGCAGCGGCCCCGTGACGCTCGACATCGAACCATCCCAGCGGATGGGCGCCGCCATGGAAGCCAGCATGCGCTCGGTGTGGTCGCGCACCGGCGCCGGGTAGTGCACCCGCGTCTCGCCCTCGGCGCTTAGACCGGCCAAGAGTAGCGCGCTGCCCACCTGCGCGCTGGCCCGCGCGAGCTGCAGATCGGCGCCCCGCAGCCTCCGCCCGCGCCCCTCGATCGGCGGACGATCCCCGTCGCCCAGCGCTCGGATGTCGGCGCCCATCGCCCGCAAGGGCTCGATCACCCGCCGCATCGGTCGCCTGGAGAGCCCCTCGCTGCCCTCCAGACGAAAGGCACGATCCTGGCCGGCCAGGAGACCCGCCAAGAGGCGCATGGTCGTGCCCGAGTCGCGGCAATCGAGTCCCACCGGCGGTCCGGCCAGCCCCTCGGGCCCGCGGCCGTGTACGATGATCTGACTGCTGGCCTCGACTCGGACCCCCAACCGCTCGATGGCGGTCCGCGTCGCCGCCACGTCGCGGCAGGGCGAGAGGCCGTCGATCCGCGTCGGACCATCGGCCAAGGCGGCCAAGATCAAGGCCCGATGCGAGATCGACTTGTCTCCCGGCATGCGCAAGCGACCGCGCAAGGGCCGGCCGCCCTGCAGGACCAGCCAGTGCGGCCGGTCGAGCGGCGGATCCTTGGCGGGTGCGGGGCGGGAAGCGGGCATGCGGCGATTCTAGCACAACTGTTCGGTTCGGTCTCGCCCGATGGGGCTCCTTCGCTTGTGGTCGACCCCGCTCGGGTGAGGGCGTGTCTGCAAAACGCGTTTCGGCTGCGCACGAGCCGCATGTGCTCGTTAGGGTACAATGCGAGCATGTCCGCCAACGATGATCGAGCGACCGGCGTCACGACCCTCCACTATCTGCGCCATGAGTTGACGCGCGCGCCAGACCCCTTGGCCTTTCTGCAGCTCGGGCGTTCCGGCATCGGCGGTGTTCCCGGCGCCGGCCGAGGTGGCGATCGCCGCGCCGAACCGCCCGGCCATCGAGGTGGCTGGCTCTGGTCCAGCGCGGACGGAGATCTTCAGCTGGCCGGTCTCGGATGCGCGGCCGAGCTGCGCGGCAGCGGTGCCGAGCGATTCGAAGCGGCGCGGCGCGGACTGGCCGGTATCCGACTGCAACCGATGGCAGGCGATGGCAGGTCTAGGGTCGCGGGCGCGGGCCATCGACACGACGTGGAGATGGAAGGGGACGGCCGGTCGCGAATCGAGCGCCCGGTCTGGCTGGGCGGTTTCGGCTTCGGCACCTCGGACGGCCGCGGTGCCTGGTCGGCCTTTCCGGCCCTGCGCTTCGTCTTGCCCGAGCTCCTGCTGGTGGTCGAGGGTCAGCGCGCGCGCCTGATCGCGACGGCGGCCGAGCCGGACGCCCACCGGCTTCGGGAGAGGGCCGCGAACATGGCGCAAGGACTGGAGTCAAGGGCTTTCCGCCCGACCGGACCGACGCGGCGCGCGCGACAGCCGGCCGGCCCACCGGACGCGGACCTGCGCTCGCGCGTGGAGCGGGCTCTGGGCGCCATCCGAGACGGGCAAGCCGAGAAGGTCGTCTTGGCCACGGCGCGCGAGACCTGTCTCGATCGGGCGCCGGATCCCCTGGCCGTGCTGGCCCGATTGCGGCGCGCCCAGCCCGACTGCGCGCTCTTCGCGATGGCGCCCGAGGCCAAGGCCGTCTTCATGGGGGCCACGCCCGAACGCTTGCTGCACATGGACGGCGGGGCGCTGCAAACGATGGCATTGGCCGGCTCGGCCCCCCGCGGCGGGAGCCTGGTGACCGACGAGCGCCAGGGCCAGCGTCTCCTGGCCAGCCCCAAGGACGGCCGCGAACACGCTTTGGTGGTCGAGGCCATCCGGGCCAGCCTGCGCGATCTGGGCGCGATCGAGATCGAGGCGCCCGACCGTCCGCGCTTGCGGCGCCTGGCCACCATCCAGCATCTGGAGACGCCCATCTCCGCCCGCTTCGATCCGCCGATCGACATCCTGACCGCCGCGGCGGGGCTGCATCCGACGCCCGCCCTGGGCGGCAGCCCGCGCGCGTCGGCACTGGCGCTGATCGACGAGCTCGAGCAGGGCGGGCCGGGCCGCGGCTGGTACGCCGGCGGCGTGGGCTGGCTAGACGGACGCGGCGGGGGAGAGATCTCGGTGGCCATCCGCTCGATGCTCTTGCGCGGCCGGCTGGCGCTCTGTCTGGCCGGCGCGGGCCTGGTGGCCGAGTCCGACGCGGAGGCCGAGGCCCGCGAGATCGAGATGAAGCTCCAGGTAGCCCTGGAGGCGCTCAGGTGAAGCGGCCGCGAACCCCGCCCGGCGCCGAGCAGTGGATGGCCAAGGCGTCCCGGCCGGCAGCGATCACCGGTCCGAGCTCGCGCAGCTCGATCAACGTGCCGGGGGCCAAGTCCTGGGGCCGCGACTCGACGCAGGCTGCGCGCACGCGGAAGCGCCGGCCGTCCAGATCTTCGACCGTGGCCGGATGGTCGGGCAAGCCTGCGCGCACGATGCGCTCGAGCTCCTCGGCCGGCCGACGAAAGTCCAGGCGCGGCCCGATGACCCCGGATTGATAGGAGCCCTCGGAGAGGTCGGGCGCGGGCCCTTCGAGCCGGCCGGCGCGGGCCTGCGACAGCACGGAGTCGATCAAGGGCCCGGTGCCCAGCACCAGGCGGCGGGCCAAGGTGCCGGAACTGTCGTCGGCACCCAGGGGCTCGCGGCTCTGGGCCAGGATGGGCCCGGCGTCGATGCCCTCGGTCACCAGGCTGGCGGTCATGCCGCTCTCCGGCTCGCCGGAAGCCACCTGCCACCAGACCGGCTCGGGCCCGCGATAGGCCGGCAGGCGCGAGGGATGGAAGTTGACCACCCCCAAGCTCGGGATCTCCAGCAGCGAAGGGCGGAAGATCTGATCGAAGCTGAAGACCCAGATCAGGTCCGGGCGCAGGGCACCGATGACCGACAGGATCTGGGGCTCGTGCACGTTGTCGCCGGCCAAGAGCGGCACGCCCAGGCGCCGGGCCGCCAGCTGGTAGAAGCTGCCCTCCGGCGCGTGCCCGAAGCGCGTACTGGTCACCAGCGCGGCCGGCACGTGGCCGCGCCGCAGCAGTTGCAACAACAGCCCGTCACCATAGTCCGAGCTCATGCCGAAGACCAGGCTGCGCAGGGTCGGGCTCGGGGCGGCCGGTCGATTACCGGGCGAGAGGCCCAGGCTCCAGGGCCGCGGCCGCATCGAGAAACCGGGCTTGGCCTCCAACTCGGCCCAGGCTTCGTCGATCCAGTCGGGTCGCTCGGCGCTCAGGGCGTCTTCGCTCATCGTCCTGTCCCTCTCCGATTTGCAGTCACGGGGTGCCAAGAAGCGCGCCCCGCGTCCTAGTGCACCGCCGCAGTGAATCCTAGGGGCTCGACCGCCGCTGCATCCGCTCCAGCGGCCCGCTGCTCCTCGGCAATGGCGCTGCCATTCCCTCGTCGCATCGAACCACTGGAGCGGCGCATCGACGGTCTCGCTACCCCTAGCATTCACTGCGGCGGTGCACTAGCGGTCCGTTGTCGACGGGATCGAGAGGCTGGACCTCGCCATCCCCGCGCCCTATTCTAGACCCCGCCTGCAAGGACATCGTCGCTGCCAATCCGGGAGGTCACCACCATGACCAACTCGCTCATCCTCCACCGCGCCGAGGTGGGGCCCTGGCCCATGAACGCCTACTCGCTGATCTGCCCCGACACCAGCGAAGGCGTCCTGATCGATCCCGGCGCCGAGCCCGAGGTGCTCCTCGGCCTGATCGAGGAAGCCGAGCCCCGAGCCATCCTTCTGACCCACACCCATCCCGACCACCTGGGTGCCCTGGACCGTCTGCGCCGGCGGCTGGGCGTGCCGGTTTGGGCCTTCGACGGCCCACACCTGGTCGATCCACGGGCCGATCGGAGTTTCGCCGACGGCGATCGCATCCCGGTCGGCCGCCACCATCTCCGGGTCCATCACGCGCCCGGTCACATCGAAGACCAGGTCTGCCTCTCCATCGAAGGCGACCGGCGGGTCATCGTCGGCGACACCATCTTCGAGGGCGGGCCGGGCCGCACCTGGTCCGCCGAAGACTTCCAGACCACGCTGGAGACCCTGCGCCGCGTGGTCCTGCCCTGGCCCGACGACACGATCTGCTACCCGGGCCACGGCCCCAGCTTCCGCCTGGGCGACCGGCGCGCGGCCATCGAGGCCTTCCTGGAGCGCGAGCACGGCGACTTCCACGGCGACGCCACCTGGGACCTGCATGCCTGAGCCTTCAGCCCTGCGGGACCGGACCGGCGGATACCTCCCGGCCGGCTTCGCCATCTTCCACCTGCTCACCCTCCTCCTCTTGAGCGGCTGCCGGCCCGAGGCGCCCTCGGCCGTCCACCTGACCGATCCCTGGGTCGGCGTCGAGGAGGACATGGGCCGCACCTTCGTCGATCCATCCGGCCTCCCCGACATCGATTTCGATCCGCGCCAGCACGTCGTGCCCCGCGTGGTCGACGGCGACACGATCAAGGTGCTGATCGAGGGCCGCAGCGAGACGGTGCGGCTCCTGGGCATCAACACGCCCGAGTCGGTCGATCCGCGCCGGCCGGTGCAATGCTTCGGGCGCGAGGCCTCGGCCCGCATGGAAGCCCTGGTCGAGGGCCGGCGCGTGCACCTGGCCACCGACCCGGCCGAGGACCGCTACGATCGCAACGGCCGCCTGCTGGCCTACGTCTGGCTGACCGACGGCACCCTGGTCAACCTGGAGATGATCCGCGGCGGCTACGCCAACGAGGCCGACTACGGCGCGCCCTACGCCTACCGCGAGCTCTTCCGCGCCGAGGCCGACCGCGCCCGCGCCGAGGGCCTTGGCCTCTGGGATGCCCGGACTTGCGATGGCGACTATGGCGCCCCGGCCGAGGACTTCTCCGATCGCATCGACCCCTACGCCCCGAGCGGCCCGATCCCTCCCTCGGACCGCGGCGGCGAGCTCGATCCCTTCGATCCGGACCGATCCGACGATCCCCTCGGTCAGACCGAGCAAGTCGGCGATATAGATATCGCGCCTCCTGGCTTGCGCATCGGGCGGGTCGTGTTCGACGGCAGCCGCGGGCCGGCCGAGCCGGACGAGTATGTCGAGATCATCAACGACGGCCCGCCGGTGGAGGTCGGCGGCTACCAGCTGCTCGACGAGCAGGACAACCGCTTCGTCTTCCCCGACTTCCGCATGGTCACCGGCCGGCGCTGCCGGGTCTACACCGACCTGGCCGACGTCGAGCACTGCGGCCTGTCCTTCTACAGCCCCGAGGCCATCTGGGCCAACGGCGGCGACCGCGCCCGCCTGCTCGACCCCGAGGGCCGCCTGATCGACCAGCGCTGCTGGGGCTCGAGCTGTGGCCAACGCTAGCGCTTCCCCAGGTCTCGAGCGCAACCTCCGCCTCTACCCCTACTACCAGCTCTCCCTGGGCTTCTGGCCCTGGATCCCCGTCTTCTTCCTCTACTTCAGCCAGCACCTGAGCCTCGAGCGGGTCCTCCTGCTCGAAGCCATCTACTACGCCGCCGTCGTCGCCCTGGAATTGCCCAGCGGCTACTTCTCCGACCGCGTCGGCCGCCGCGCCACGTTGCTCATCTCCTCCCTCTCCTTCCTCCTCAGCTACGCCCTCTTCTTCACCGGTTCGACCTTCACCATTTTCGCCCTGGCCCAAGTCCTCCTCGCCGCCGGCTTCGCCTTCAACTCCGGCACCGACACCGCCCTGCACTTCGACTCTCTGGCCGCCCTCGGCCGCCCCGCCGAGTACGGCCCCCGCGAAGCCCGCGCCTCCCGCCTGGCCTTCCTGTCCGGCGCCCTGGGCGCCGTGGCCGGCGGCGCCGCCGCCTCCTTCGCCCTCCGCGCCGCCTACGCCCTGAGCTTCCTCTCCGCCCTTTCGGTCCTGCTCATCGTCTTGGCCATGCGCGAGCCCCACCCCCCTTCCGACAGCCCGCGCCCGCCCACCCCGCGCTTCCTGCGCCAACTGGGCGACTGCCTGGCCCAACTGCGCCGGCCGGCCCTGGCCTGGCTCTTCGCCTTCGCCGTGGCCATGACCGTCCTCATCCACATCCCCTACGAGTTCTACCAGCCCTACCTCGACCTCCTCTCCCAATCCGGCGGTCAAGCCCCCTGGGACCGCGCCCTCGCCCGCCTGCCCGTCCCCCTCGCCTCCGGCCTCCTCATGGCCGCCAGCATGCTGATCGGCAGCTGGGCCGCCGGCCGCAGCGTCGATATCGCCGAGCGCCACGGCACTGCCCCCACCCTCCTGACGGGCCTGGCCTTCCTGGTCCTGCTCACCGGCGTCATGAGCCAGATCCTGGCCGGCTGGGTCATCGGCCTGATCCTCCTGCGCAACGTCGCCCGCGCCCTGATGACCGCCCCCCTCAACGCCGCCGTCACCCCCCGCCTCCCCCAACAACCGCGCGCCCCCCACCCCTCCCCCCAAAGCCTGGCCCGCCCCCTCCGCCTCCCCCTTACCCTCCTCTCCCTCCCCCCCCTGGTCGCACCCGCCGCCCACCCCACCTGGCCCGCCCTCTCTAGCCTCCTCACCGCCAGCACCGCCCTCGGCCTGCTCCTCCTCCTCGGCCTGGCCCTTTCGGCTCGCCAAGCTGGTGTCGATGGGCCAATCCCGATCGACGCGTCGGATCGCTAAGGGCTCGTCAAGTCCATCGCCGGGTCTATGCTATCTTGAAAGCCACACCACTTCTTTGCGCATCAAGGAGGACACCATGTCCAGTTCGGCTATGGGTCCAAGCTGGCAGATCCTGGTCGACGAACAAGGCCGCGTGCACTTGCCCGAGGCATGGCTCGAGCGCCACTCGATCGAGAGCGGATCCACCGTGCTACTCCTCGATCTCGGCGAAACGTCCATCCTCCTGCCTGGCCGATCCGAGGTCGATACGCTTGCCGACCCGATCCGCGCTGCTCTCGAATCCCGTGGCCTGACGATGGAGAGCATGCTCCGAGAGCTGCGCGTTGAGCGTGATCGCGCCGGCCTTGCCTGATCGCTATTGGCGCCAGATCTTGGCGCTGTTGAGCCTCTCGAGCCTCATCGCATGTGGTGTCGATCCCACGCGAGATGTCGCGCACCCAGAGGTCGAAGTACACCAACAAGTCCAAGCCACGGACACGATCGAGATTCCCCCCTACGTCACCGTCGTGCCGGTCGAAGGACTACCTCCATTGCCTGACTCCCCTTGGACCGAGCAACAAGCCGTCGACTACACTCTTGCATGGCTCCAATGGCAGATTCCCGACTTCGACTGGGCGGAGGCCCATGCCCGCAGGGTCTCCGGCTATGAACTCGATGCTCTCCGAAACGGCCTCGCCCCCGGTGCCCTCCCGACACGCACTCCGGACGATCCCCTCCACCTCGCCCTCGAGCAAGAGCACTGGCTCGTCGCCTTCCGCGTCGGCACCCCGATCCGAGTCTCCCCGATCAATGCCGCTCTCTTCCTCGGAGCATATCCGGACACCGTCACGAATCCCCTCTTCACCGAGGGTGTCATCCACCTCGTGGAGAGCGGTAACTTCACATCATTCGAGATCTTCGATCCCATGGATGACTCCGGCACTCCAGCCACTTTGGCCCGATCCATGATCGTCTGGTCTTTCCACGACGTCCTCGCTCTCCCCACCCGGCAGCCGTTCGAGTCCCAATAGTCACAGGTTTCCAGAAGTTCCCTCCCGCGTTCCCGCGTGTCCCTTCCCACCACGTAGGGCGAGGGGGCTTTGGGGCGGCGGGCCGGCCGTTCGCGACGGCGGCCTCAGCGTGTGCGAGCCTCCGATTCGAATGCACCCGGTCCCCGCGTCACGGGGTCCGGTCATCACATCGGCCCGCCGCCCCAAAGCCCCCTCGCCCTGCGACCCGATCCGCCTCTACGGGCTTCCGTTGCCGTTTACGTCGTCGTCGTCGCCGTCGCCGTCCCGACTCCCGCCTTCCGCCGAAACCGGCGCCAACCACTCCGGATCCGCCGCCACCGAAGCATCCAGCGTCCCCAAGAAGGCCTCGATCTGCGCCAGCTCCCAGGCCCGCATCCCCAGCGGAAAGAGCTCCGAATGCCCCGTCAAGGCCGGCGGAGCCGCATTGTAATGCGCCAGCACCTCCGTCAGCGTCGCAAAGCGTCCATCGTGCATGTACGGCGCCGTCTGCCCCACCCCGCGCAAGCTTGGTACCTTGAAGGCCCCGATCATCTCATCGCCGCTGGTCTTGGCAAAACGCAGCTCAAGACAATCCTCCGGATCCGCGTCACTATAGGGCCCGAGGCAGCTCATCTCGTGCTCCAGCGCCAGGATCACCCCCGCATCCCGCCCCTGATCGAAGGCCTCCGCCACCGTGACCTCACGCGGCCGGCCCTCGATATCCGTCGCTCCCTCGCGCAATGGCAAGCCGATGTTGTGGAACTCATCGTTGGTCATGCGCGGTCCCAGATGACAGTTCGTGCATTGCCCCCGGTCGATGAACAACCGCAAGCCCTCCGCCTCCTCCGCGCTGAACAAGTCCTTCGCCCGCCGCCGATCCCCATCGAGCACCGCCGCCACGTAATCATCGAAGCGCGAAGGCCCGTGCAGGATCTTCCGCTCGTAGGCCGCGATGCTCTTGCTCAAGTTCACGAAGACCCGCGTGATCGCCTCCCGATCTTCCCGCTGCATGCCTTCCCAGGCCGCCGCCAGCTCGGGATCCTCCACCGGCCCCCCGCGCTCCGGAAAGCGCGACTTGTCGTCGAGCTCCGGCAAGGGACCAAAGATCGCCTCGTAGGGCTCACGGTACTGCTCCGCCAGGACATGTGCGTACTGCAGCCGCGTACCCCCGTGCTCGACCGCATCCTCCATGGGCGCCGCCGCCTGGGCCCACAGGCTATCGCGCCGGCCGTCCCAGAACAGCCAGGGGCTGTAGGCCGTGCCGACGATGCTCGGCGCATGCCGGCGCGTCTGGCCCAGCCCTTCGGCCAGCGCCTTGCCGTCCGTGAAGTGCTTGGAAGGTTGGTGACAGGTCGCGCAGGAGACCTGCCCATCGGCGCTCAAGCGCGCATCGAAGTACAGCGCGCGCCCAAGCTCCGCCGCCCGCTCGTCGTCGGCTACCGCATTGGAGGGATCCGCCGGCAGGGGCGGCAGGCTCTCGATCCACAGCGCCCGCAGCTGGGCTTGTTCCTCGGCGCTCCAAACATGGGCATTGGGCCGACAGGCGCCCAGGATCAAGGCCAGCAGGGGAAGGAGCAGCAGCCGGGACCCGCGATCGGTGCGACGCTTCAAGCCCACGCTGCCCAGTCCATCACTGAATGTCGACCGGTACGATCACGCTGTCGGCCTCGCCATCGGCCGTGACGACATCCACGTAGACTTCCCAGTAGCCGCCCATCTGGAACTTCAGCCCCTCGATGCGGTAGTCGCCGCCGCCCAACTCCTCGGTGACCTCGGGGCTGGTCGGCAGCCCGTGGCCGTGAGCCGGCATGTCGCCATCCACCGTCAGCCGCGCGTTCTCTACCGGCTCACCATCCAAGGTGCGCAGGTTGACCACCCAGCTGTGCATGGTGTTGACCATGATCGGGTCGGTCTCGGCCTCGTAGCGCAATTCGAATCGGTTGTTGCCCGACAGGATGGGGCCACCGCTGCCGGGCGCCGTGCCAGCCATCTCCATGGAGGCATCCCCGTCCTGCCCATCGCCCATGTCCATCTCCGAGGACGCCGCCGGATCGACGGCACCTTCGGCATCGCCCGGCCCCTCGCCACAGGCGGTCAGCGGCAGTAGCAAGGCGCCGATCATCATCAGGCAGATCAACCAGCGTCGAATCGTCATGCTCGAGCATCCTCTCTTGATGGCAGGGATGTGGGCAGCAATGCGCGGGAGCCCGTGACCGATGCGCATGATGATATGCACGCCCCGAGTCCCGTTCAAGCGCCGAGTCGACCTCGAAGCGACCCGGCTCCATGCTAGAATCGGCGGCGACGCGGCCCTCTGGCCGTTCGAATCATCCGGGAGTTCTTCTGGACGTGAGCGTCTCATCGCCGCCCTATGCATTGATCGGCTGGCCGCTGGACTTCAGCCTCTCGCCGGCCATGCACCGCGCCGCCCTGGCCGAGGCCGGCATCGCTGGGGACTACCAGCGCCGACCCACGCCGCCCGCAGATCTGCCCGATGCCCTGGACGCCCTGCGCCGCGGCGAGCTGGCCGGCCTCAACGTCACCGTACCGCACAAGCTGGACGTGCTGCCGCTGGTCGAGGAATCCAGCGACCTGGTCATTGGCCTGGGCGCGGCCAACACCCTCGTTCGCGGAGCCTCCGGCCGGCTGCGAGCCGAGAACACCGACGGCGTCGGCTTCCGCTTCGCCCTCGAGGCCGCCGGTGCCCTCGAGGGCCACGGCCGGCACGCGCTCCTCGTCGGCGCTGGCGGCGCTGCCCGGGCGGTGGGCTATGTGCTCGTGCGCGCTGGCTACCGTCTGACGGTCCTGGCCCGGCGCTCCGGCCAGAGCGCCATCCTGGTCGGCCAGCTCTACCGCGCACTGCCCGGCGCCCCCCTGGCCACCGATCGCCTGGACGAGGCGACCCTCGTCCGCCTGGCCGCCGAGGCCGACCTGCTGGTCCACGCCACCCCCCTGGGCGGCCTCTCGGCCCCCGACGCCAGTCCCTGGCCCGAGGCTGCACCCTGGCCAGCCTCGCTGGCCCTCATCGACATCGTGGCCTGGCCGCTGGACACGCCCCTGATGCGCCAGGCCCGCGCCGCCGGCGCGCCGGTCCAAGGGGGGCTCGACATGCTCGTCGCCCAAGCCGCACGTTCCTTCCGAATCTGGACGGGCCTCGCCTCCCCGGTCGAGACCATGCGCCGGGCGGCCCTGACCGCGGCCCGCGAGGCCGGCGCCAGCCTGCCACCCGAACTGGCCACCGGCTGATCGCATGCCCCTGCGCTTCCTGACCGCCGGCGAGTCCCACGGCCCTTCCCTGACGGCCATCCTGGAGGGCATGCCGGCCGGTCTGCCCATCGACCGCGATGCCCTGGACCTAGCCATGGCCCGTCGCCAGAAGGGCTTCGGCTCCGGCGGGCGCATGCGCATCGAGCGCGACGCGGCCCGCATCAGTGCCGGCGTCCAGAACGGCCACACCACCGGCGCCCCGATCGCGCTGCACATCGAGAACCGCGACCACGCCAACTGGCAGGGCCGCGACATCGAGCCCATGAGCATCCCCCGCCCCGGCCACGCCGACCTCTCGGCCAGCATCAAGTACGGCTACCCCGACCTGCGATTGGCCCTCGAGCGCGCCAGCGCCCGCGAAACCGCCGCCCGCGTGGCCGTCGGCGCCCTATGCGCCCAGCTCCTGACCGCCCTGGACGCCCGCATCGGCAGCTACGTCGTCGCCCTGGGCCCCATCGAAGCCGAGCTCTCCCCAGCCTCCTCCTACCCCGACCGCTTCGAACGCGCCGAGGCCGACGAGCTCCGCTGCCCCGACCCCGAGGCATCCGCCGCCATGCGCCAGGCCATCCAAGAGGCCACCCGCGCCCGCGACACCCTGGGCGGCATCTTCGAGCTGGTCGCCCTGGGCCTGCCGCCAGGCCTGGGCAGCCACGTCCACTGGGACCGCCGTCTGACCGGCCGCCTGCTGGCCGCCATCGGCAGCATCCAGGCCATCAAGGGCGTCGAGATCGGCCCGGCCTTCGCCAACGCCCGCCTGCGCGGCACCCAGGTGCACGACCGCTTCGAGCTGGACCCCGACGGCGGCATCCAGCGCCGCGGCAACCGCGGCGGCGGCCTGGAAGGCGGCATCACCACCGGCGCACCCCTCGTCCTGCGCGCCGCCATGAAGCCCATCTCGACCACCCTTACCCCGCTCGACTCGGTCGACCTGGCCTCGGGCGAGCCGGCCCAAACCGTCTACGAACGCTCCGATATCTGCGCCCTGCCCCGCGCCGCCGTCGTCGGTGAGGCCATGCTGGCCTTCGTCCTGGCCGAGTCCCTCCTCGAAAAGCTCGGCGGCGACAGCCTGGACGAGATCCGCCCCCGCCTGGCCCGCCTCCGCCGCGCCCACCTGGACGATCTCCCCATGTCCGCCCGCCCTTGGCGCTTCGGCTACGACCACCCCGACGATGAGCGCCCCGACGCCTGACCCCGTGCCCCACCCTCCTTCTGCCCCCTCTCACATCTTCCTGGCCGGCATGATGGGCACCGGCAAGAGCTGCGCCGGCCGCCTCCTCGCCCGCCGCCTGGACCGCCCCTTCATCGACCTCGACGCCCAGATCGAGTCCGAGACCGACACCCCCATTCCCAAACTCTTCGCCACCCAGGGCGAAGCCGCCTTCCGAACCCTCGAAGCCCAAACCCTCGAATCGATCCTATCCGCCTCCCCCGCCCCCCTCGTCCTGGCACTCGGCGGCGGCACCATCCTCGACCCTTCCCTCCGCACCCGTCTCCAATCCGCCGGCAGCCTCATCTGCCTCACCGCCACCCCCACCACCCTCGCCAGCCGACTCCTCCCGGAGATCGACGCCCGCCCCCTCCTCTCCGACCTCGCATCTCCCGCCGCCCCAACCGCTGATGCCCCGGCCAGGAAGGTCCTCGACTCGACCACCATGGCCATGCACCCAAGTGCCTCAGAAGACAGCTTCCTTCCTCTCTCGGACCGCCTGGCCCGTCGCCTCGCCCACCTCCTCTCCTCCCGACAGTCCGCCTACGACAGCATTCCTCTTCAAGTCTCCACCGACCACCGCGATCCCGAAGCCGTCGCGGACGCGATCCTCGCCCTATTGTCCCACCCACAACCTCCGGATCTTCGCTGTCTGGCCATCCGCCGTCCAGCCGCTCCCACCGATCCGCGTTTCGGCTACTCGGCCCTGATCGGTCCCGGCCTCCTGCCTTCGCTCGGACCGCGCCTGGCCGCGGCCGGCCATCCCGGACCCATCCTCCTCGTCACCGACGAAAACGTCGCCCCCCTCTACGCCGGCGCCGCCCTCGACAGCCTCCGATCCGCGGGCCTGACCGCCCAACTCGCCACCATCCCTGCCGGCGAGTCCGCAAAATCCCTCGCCACCGTCCGCCAGCTCTACGACGCCCTCCTCACCGCCCGACTCGACCGCGGTGGAACCCTCGTCGCCCTCGGCGGCGGCGTGGTCGGCGACACCGCCGGCCTGGCCGCCGCCACCTACCTCCGCGGTATCCGCCTCGTCCAGGCGCCCACCACCCTGCTGGCCATGGTCGACGCCTCCATCGGCGGCAAGGTCGGCGTCAACCTCCCCGAGGGCAAGAACCTGGTCGGCGCCTTCCACCACCCCGACCTCGTCCTGGCCGACACCAGCACCCTATCCACCCTCCCCCTGCGCCATCTGCGCGCCGGCCTGGCCGAAGTCGTCAAATCCGCCCTCATCGCCGACCCCGCCCTCCTCCCCTTCCTCGAGTCCATCTCTCCATCCACCATCGCCCACGCCGACTCGCCCCACGCCGCCGAGCTCATCGCGCGCAGCATGCGCGTGAAAGCCCACCTGGTCGACCGCGACCCCCACGAACAAGGCCCCCGCGCCCTCCTCAACCTCGGCCACACCTTCGCCCACGCCATCGAACAAGCCTCCGACTACACCTACCTCCACGGCGAAGCCGTCGCCATCGGCCTCTGGGCCGCTGCCGAGCTCGCCCGCCGCCAAGGGCTCCTCCACGCCCCTCACACCGCCCTCCCCACCCGCCTCGCCACCCTTCTTACCCACCTCGGCCTCCCCACCCGCTGCCCCAACCTCGACCCCGCCACCCTCCTCACCGCCATGTCCCACGACAAGAAGCGCCAGCACGGCCACCTCCGCCTCGTCCTCCCCCACGCCCCCGGCGACATCCCCCCCCACGCCAACACCCCCCCCCCCCCCCCCCCCCCCCCCCCCCCCCCCCCCCCCCACCCCCCCCCCC
>CAZJWJ010000068.1:0-27959 GCA_964549495.1 uncultured Anaerolineales bacterium
GTCGCACACGGCCCATGGCATCTCTCCCCACGGCCCCCTCGGCCCCGATGTGGGTGGAGGAGCGGCCCCTGACGGCGCGTATCGGAGCGGTTGAGCCCTAACTTTGGCGACTCGCGCCAAGGCCCTCACTGTTCTGCCCACCCTTGGGTTCTACAACGCTCTTCCTGCCGCTCGAATCGCAAGACCATTGACATGAGACGCGACGAGTGGTATATCTATCACTCATGTCGTGTCGTGACGAGCAGTGATTCTGAGGAAAGCGTCAATGGACGAGAACGAGAAGCTTCTGGACGTTGCCGAGACCCTGGTCGAGCGAGAAGGGCTGGAAGGCTTGACGATGGAGGTGCTCGCGGAGGCGGCGGGGATTTCGCGGGCGACGGTCTATCGGCGGGTGGGCAGTCGGGAGGCCCTGGTGGAGCGGCTGGTGGAGCGGGGGGTGGTCGGGGAGCGTCAGATCGAGAAGGGGGAGGTGACCGAGCGGGTATTGGAGGCGATGCGGCGGGTGCTGGCGCGGGAGGGCTTTAGCGGGACGACGGTCGAGCGGGTGGCGCGGGAGGCGGAGGTGGGGGTGGCGACGGTCTACAGGCGGTTTGGGGGGCGGGAAGGGTTGTTCGAGGCCTTTACCGAGCGCTATAGCCCGCGGCGGATGGCGCGGGACCTGTTGGCGGGGGGCGAGGATCTGGAGGCGGATCTGACGCGATTGGCGCGGGAGGTGTTGGGGTTCTTGCGGGAGCATCCGCAGCTGGTGAGGTTGAGGATGTCGGGCGATCCGGAGGTGCGGCGGCTCTTGGGCAGCGAGCCCGGTACGCCGACGCGGATGCTGCCGACGCTGGCGCGCTACTTCGAGCGGCAGGTGGAGGCGGGGCGGATCGGGCCGGCGGAACCGATGGATCTGGCGGCCGCGTTCGGTGGTTTGTTGACGGGCTTCGGGTTGATCGAGGAGGACTTTCGGGGGCGGAGGATGGGCGAGGAGGAGATCGAGCGGGCGGCCGGCAAGGTGGTCGCGATATTCCTGGATGGGGTGAGGGGCGGGACAGAATCGACGGAATCGGTCGAGTTGGGGGCTGCGGAATGATGGAGGAGCGAAACGTGAAGGGTGATGGGCGGTGGGTCTTGGACTTCGAGGAGATCGGGGCCGGGGATTTGGCGACGGTGGGGGGTAAGGGGGCCAACTTGGGGGAGATGGCGCGAGCCGGCCTGCCGGTGCCGAGCGGATTCTGCGTGACGACGGAAGCCTTTCGGGCCTTCATCGCCGGGGATTCGGAGGTGGAGGCGCAGGTCTATGGGCTCCTGGATGGGCTGGCGGCGGATGACATCGCCGGGGCGGCGCGCTTGGGGGCGAGGATTCGGGAGCGGCTGATGGGCTTGCCGGTGCCTGGGGTGGTCGAGGCGGCGGTGGTGGCGGCGTGGCGGAGGCTGGGGGCGGATGGGCGCTATGCGGTGCGGTCCAGTGCGACGGCGGAGGACCTGCCGGATGCCAGCTTTGCGGGGCAGCAGGATAGTTTCTTGAATGTAGTGGGGGAGGCGGCACTGGTCGAGGCGGTCAAGAAGGCCTGGGTGTCGCTGTTTACGGATCGGGCGATCCTGTATCGGGCGCAGAGGGGCTTCGATCATCGGGCGGTGGCGCTGTCGGCGGTGGTGCAGCGCATGGTGATGCCGCGGGTGTCGGGGATTCTGTTCACGGCGGATCCGGTCAGCGGGCATCGGGGGGTGGCTTCGATCGATGCGGGCTTCGGGCTGGGCGAGGCCCTGGTGCAGGGCATCGTCTCGGCGGATAACTATCGGGTGGATCGGCGGGCGGGGCGCATTCTCGAGCGGAGGGTGGCCGACAAGCGGCTGGCGATCTGGCCCTTGGAGGATGGGGGGACGGAGACGGTCGAGCTGGGGGCGGATCAGCGCGAGGCGGCCTCCTTGACGGACGAGCAGGTGCTGGCGTTGGCGGAGATCGGGGATCGGGTCGAGGCGCATTACGGGCGGCCGCAGGACATCGAGTGGGTGATCGACGCGGCGGGCGAGGTCTTCGTGGTGCAGTCTCGGCCGGTGACCTCCTTGTTTCCGGTGCCCGAGCCGGTGCCGGAGGATGGGGGGCTGCATGTCTATGGCAGCTTCGGGCATGCCCAGGTGATGACGGATGCCATGACGCCGATGGGGCGCTCGGTCATCGGGCTGGTGATGCCCTTCGGGAATGTGGGGCGGGATGAGCGGGAGAATCCTTGGGTGAGCGAGGCCGGCGGGCGGCTGTACTTCGATCTGACGCCGCCCCTGCGCTGGACGCCGACACGGCACCTCATCCTTCGCTTTCTGGGCTTCGCCGATCCCCTGATCGCCGGCGCGGTGCGGGAGGTGGCCCAGAGGCCCGGCTTTGGGGCGGGGGCTCGGCCGATGGGCCTGCGGCAGCTGGCCGGCGGGCTGCGGCATTGGCTGCTGCCGGTGATGGCCGGCCTGCAGCGGCGCCTGTGGTTCGGTCGGCCCGAGGAGGGCTTTGCGGAGGTCGAGGCGACCTGCGAGGCGATGCTGCGCGAGGCGGAGGACGAGATGGCGGCGGCCCGGCCGGGTGCGGATCGCTTGCGGGTCGCGCGGCGACATCTGAGCGGGGCCCTGGCGCGGCTCTTGCGGCTGATGCCGCCGGTGATGGGGTCGGGTTATGTGTCCCGGGTGATCTTGGGGCGCTGGGCCGGGGATCGCGTGGCGGCGGGAGATCTGGATGCGCTCTTGCGCGGCATGTCGGGCAACGTGACCACCGAGATGGACCTGGCGGTGGGCGATCTGGCGGATCTGGCGCGGCAGCGGCCGGCGGTGGCCGCTCGCATCGCGGATGGGGATCCCGCCACGGCCATCGAGGAGATCCGGGAGATGGACGGGGCCGAGGCCTTCGTGGCGGCTTGGGAGGCCTTTCTGGATCGCTACGGGATGCGCGGTCCCTCGGAGATCGACATCGGGCGGCCGCGCTGGCACGAGGCGCCGGAATCGCTGGTCAGGATGGTGGCCGGCGCGCTGCGGGGCGAGGATGCCGCGCATCGCGAGCATCATCGGCGCATGGCCCGGGAGGCGGACGAGGCGGGTCAGCGCTTGGTGGCGGCCGTGGCTCGCGGCCCGTTGCGGTCGGCCAAGGCGCGCTGGGCGCGGCGCTTCTTGGACTGGGTGCGCTACGGCGTGCCGGTGCGCGAGCATCCCAAGTACGCCTTGATCCGGGTGATGTGGCTGGCCAAGCAGGCCATGCTGGAAGCCGCCGACGAGCTGGTGGCGGCCGGGCGCTTGATGCGTCGGGAGGATGTCTTCTGGCTGCGCTACGGAGAGCTGATCGAGGCGCTCGAGGATCCGGCGGTGGAGTTGAACGGGAGGGTGGCGGCGCGGCGGGAGCGAGAGATGCGCTTCCCGGACCTGCGGCCGCCGCGGGTGATCACCTCGGAGGGCGAGGTGCCGGAGGTGCGGCATGCGGCGGTCGATCTGCCGGAGGGGGCGATGGCCGGCGCGGCGGCATCGGCCGGCAGCGTCGAGGGCATCGCGCGGGTGGTGCTCGATCCTGGCGATGGCCGGCTGGAGCCTGGCGAGATCCTGGTGGCGCCCTTCACCGATCCGGGTTGGACGCCGCTCTTCATCCACGCCGCGGCCCTGGTGATGGAGGTCGGTGGGCTGATGACCCATGGCTCGGTGGTGGCGCGCGAGTACGGCATTCCGGCGGTGGTCGGGGTGATCGACGCCACGCAGCGCATCGAGACCGGGCAGCGGATTCGGGTGGATGGTTACCAGGGCATCGTCCAGGTGCTGGAGGGAGCGGGATGAGGGCCTCGATGATCGGACTCCTGGTGGTCGCGCTGGGCCTGGGGCTGATGACGCTGGGACGAGGGGACGGGAGCTTCGTGGCCGGCCTGCAGTCGGGCGCGTTGCAGTTGGGACGGCTTCTGCCGATCCTGATCTTGGCCTTCGCCATCACGGGCTTCGTCGAGGTGCTCTTGCCGGAGGGGCTGGTCGAGGCCTGGCTGTCGGATGCCTCGGGCTGGCGCGGCATCGGCATCGCCTGGTTGGCCGGCATCCTGACGCCGGGCGGCTCGATCATCGGCATGCCGCTGGCGGCCGGGCTCTACCAGGCGGGGGTGGGCATCAGCGTGCTGGTCACCTACCTGACCTCCTTGGCGCTGCTCTCCATCCTCCGATTGCCCATCGAGCTGGGCTTTCTCGGCCCGCGCCTGACGGCATTGCGGGTCCTGGCCTCGCTATTCCTGCCCCCGTTGGCGGGGCTCGTGACCCGCTATCTGGGATCCTGGGTCATCGGGAGATGATGCGGTCGACAGCCATCGTCCAGCCCGGCACGGCCGGCTCGGCCTCGGCGCGATCGCCGCGCCGGTAGATGGTGGACGTCTCGGGACGATCCTGGCGATAGACCCGGACCACGTCCTGGCCCAGAAGATCGACATCCCAGACCACCAGCGTGCCGGCCGCGAAGTAGTCGGCACGCTTGGCCGCCATCCGCGCTTCGGCGGCCGGGCCGTAGTCATGCTCGCTGCGCACCTCCACGGCCAGGTCGGGTGCACCTTCCACGAACTTCATGCCGTTTGCCGTGCCGGTGAACCATGCCGCGTCCGGGCTGAAGGTCCTGCGATTCGGCACGTCGACGACGAAACCACAGTTGTCGGCGAAGGCGATACCGCCTCCGACCCGGCGCTGGTACTCGCGAAGGCCGATCGCGATCTCGAAAGCCCCTTGATGTGGCCCATAGCCGGTGGGCGGTTCGCGCAGGATCTTGCCGCTGACGATCTCGGCTTTGCCGTCGACAAGATATAGGTTCTCGACTTCCGCTACTTCGCCCGCGGTCTCGACGCCCATCTCCGTGCCTCCTGACGATCGCATGGGTACACTTGGTCAAACATCGTAGCATGCGGCACGAGTCGGCACAGAACGCTTGTGCAGGATGCGACCGGCAGATGCCGGCTCACGCATGTGGGAGGTATACTCAACCTGCTGCATGTGGCATGTCGTGACCGTGTCGAGGAGGATTTGATGGAAGTCCAAGCGATGGAGATCTATCCCGGAGTTACGGTGGACCCAGGTGTCCGCTTCGGCAAGCCCTGCCTGAAGGGAACGCGAGTGGACGTGGCCACTGTGGTGGCAGCATTGGCGGCCGGGGAGAGCATGGAAGCTGTTCAAGATGATTATGCCCTGAGCCACAGGCAGGTTCTGGATGCACTCGGCTATCTAGCTCACGTTGCTCGGCATCTTCCACCTGCCTTGATGCAAGCGGCCTCATGATCGTCCTTCTGGACGAAAACTTCCCGCTTCGGCTACTTCACGCACTGCGCGCTAGCGGGCTGGAGGTCGAGGGTCGGTGAGCGGCGGTATCCCGATCGCAGAGCTGGCCGCCGGCATCCGCGCCGGCGATCGGTCCGCCCTGGGCCGGGCGATCACCCTGGTCGAGAGCCGGCTGCCCGCCCATCGGCAGCAGGCGCTGGCGCTGCTCGACGCGCTCGCCTCGACCCCGGGCCAGGCCATCCGATTGGGCGTCAGCGGTGTGCCGGGGGTGGGCAAGAGCAGCTTCATCGAGGCCCTGGGCTCGAGGCTGACCGCCGAGGGGCATCGGCTGGCGGTGCTGGCGGTGGACCCGTCGAGCAGCCGATCGGGCGGCAGCATCCTGGGCGACAAGACGCGCATGCAGCGTTTGTCGGTGGACCCGGCGGCCTTCATCCGGCCCTCGCCGACCGGCGGCCTGTTGGGCGGGGTGGCCGAGCGGACGCGCGAGAGCATCCGGCTCTGCGAGGCGGCCGGCTACGATGTGGTGATGGTCGAGACCGTCGGCGTGGGCCAGAGCGAGAGCCTGGTGGCCGGCATGGTCGACTGCTTCCTGCTCTTGATGTTGCCCGGCGCCGGCGACGAGCTGCAGGGCATCAAGCGCGGCATCCTGGAGCTGGCCGACATGGTTGCCGTCAACAAGGCCGATGGGGATCGCAAGGCGGCGGCCGAGCGCTCGAGATCGGAGCTGAAGGCCGCGCTGCGGCTCTTGCAGCCGCGGCATGCCGGCTGGCAGCCGCCGGTCTTGATCTGCAGCGCCCTGACTGGCGACGGTCTGGACGAAGTCTGGGGGCAGGTACGGGAATTCCGCCAGCGGCTCGAGGCCTTGGGCGAGTGGGAGGCCCAGCGACGCCGGCAGCGCCTGGACTGGACCTGGTCGCTGGTCGAGGCCGGCCTGCTCCAAGCTCTGCGGGCCCATCCGGGCGTCGCGGCCCTGCGGACGGAGCTGGAACGTCGAGTGGCCGCCGGCGAGATCGAGCCGGCTACGGCCGCAGAGCGGATCCTCGAGGGTTTCGGGATCTCCATGCCGGATCGCTGAGCGCGAAGTCCTGGACCGACCCCGGCCGAGCCTGCTGGCCCGGCCGAAGTCAAAGTTCGCGTTCCACCGGCGTTGCCGCTTCGGCCTCGATTTCAGACCTCGGCCGGATGGTCCAATCGCTTGGCGCCCAGCAGGATGCTGGTGCCGACGATGGCCGAGATCAGCGAGGCGGTCAGGATGCCCACCTTGGACACGTCGATCAGGTCGGTGCCCTCGAAGGCCAGGCCGGCGATGAAGAGCGCCATGGTGAAGCCGATGCCGGCCAGGCAGCCCGCGCCCAGGACATGGCGCCAGCCGACACCCCGCGGCAGGTTGGTCCAACCGGCGCGCACCGCGAGCCAGCTGAAGCCGAAGATGCCGATGGGCTTGCCCAGCACCAGACCGCCGATGATGGCCAGGCTGACCGGGTCGAACAGCAGCGCGCCGACGCCGGCGTCCAGCGTGACCCCGGCGTTGGCCAGTGCGAAGAGCGGCAGGATGATGAAGGTTACCCAGGGGTAGAGCCCTCGTTCCATGCGCTCCAGCGGGGTCTCCGACTTCTCGCAGGTCGACTCGAGCTCGAAGATGGCGTCGCGCTGGTCGATCGAGGTGCTGTCGACGCTGTCGGGCAGGGCCGAGCGCTCGAAGAGGTCGAGGATGGCGTGCGCCCGGGCCAGGAAGTCCTGGGTGTCCAGGCCGCGGCGCACCGGGATGGAGAGGGCCACCAGCACGCCGGCCACCGTGGCGTGCACGCCGCTCTGCAGCACCGCCAGCCACAGCAGGATGCCGAGGATCCCGTAGCCCAGGGCGCGGCGCACCTGCATCCAGGTCAGCACGCGCAGGCCGAGGAAGAGCCCGGCGCCGAGGAGGATGTAGCCCCAGGCGATGCCCTTGGTGTAGAAGACCGCGATGACCAGGACCGCGCCGATGTCGTCGACGATGGCCACGGCGGTCAGGAAGAGCTTGAGGCCGATCGGCACCCGCTTGCCCATCAGCATCAGGACGCCCAGGGCGAAGGCGATGTCGGTGGCCATCGGCACGCCCCAGCCGACCTCGGCCAGGGGCTGGTTGGGCGCGATGAGCAGGTAGATCGCGGCCGGCACGGCCATACCGCCGATGGCCGCCACGATAGGTAGCGCCGCCTTGCGCGGCGAGGCCAGCTCGCCGACCAGGGCCTCGCGCTTGATCTCCAGGCCCACCACGAAGAAGAAGACGGCCATCAAGCCGTCGTTGATCCACAGCAGGATGGGCTTGGAGAGCTGGAAGTCGCCGATGCCCACCGTCAGGTAGGTCGTCTCCCAGAGGGCATGGTAGCTATCGGCCCAGGGCGAGTTGGCCCAGATCAGTGCGATCAGCGCGCAGCAGACCAAGAGGATGCCGCCCAACCCCTGAAACTCCAGGTAGCGCCGCAGGCCGCGCATCAGGGCGTCGGCGCGGGTCTGGTTGGGCAAGGGGGGCAGGTGGCTGGCGACGCGATCGCCGCTGGGACGCTGGGCCATCGTTAGGATCTCCCTGGAGGGATGGTGGGGACGGGGCGGTCTACTCGAAGGCGAACTCGGGCTGTTGCGGCGGCAGGCCGCGGGCGACGAAGCGGAAGATGTCGCTCTCGGTGACGATACCCACCATCACGCCGTCGTCCAGGACCGGAAGCGCACCGATCTTGTGGTGGACCAGGAGCTGCGCGGCCAGGGCCACCGAGTCGTCGATGCCCACCGTCACCGGCTTCTGGCTCATCGCGCGACGGACTTCGGGCAGCGCGGACTGCGCCTCCTCGTCGGCGCCGTAGAAGGGGACACCGTCCGGCATGATCCGTCTGGCGTCGTCGATCGTCACGATGCCGACCAGGCGCCGGGCCGATCCGCCGACCACCGGCAAGCGGCGCACGTTGTGCTGGGTCATCAGTTCGATGGCGACATCGATCTTCATGTCCTGGTCGATGGTCACCGGATCCTCGCTCATGACCTCGCGGACCGGTGTTCGTAGCATCACGTCTGACATCGTCGGGCTCCTGTTTCGGAAGGCGGTCGTGTCGGCCGGCGGGCGCTCCTCGGGGCTGGCCATGCAGCGAACGGTAGCCAAGGCCGGCCAGCTGTCAAGGGCCGTCGGCCGCCTCGGGCTCGTCGGCGCGGACCAAGAGCAGCGGCAGATCGGCCGCGCGGATGAGTCGGTCGGCCACGCTGCCGAAGGCCCAGCGCGAGAAGCCGCCCAGACCGTGGGTGGTCATGGCGATCAAGTCGCAGCCATCGGCGCGGGCCTGTTCGATCAGGGCCTCGGCCACGTTCTTGGCCGGCAGCACGGTGCTGTGCACGTCGAGGCCCTGACCGCGCAGGGCCTCCGCCTGCTGCTCGAGGTAGTCCTTGGCCCAGCGCTCGCGCAGCTCCTCGACGTGGGTCGGCTGGTCCCCCCAGCGCATGCGGAAGCCCTCGGCCTCGTACTGCATGACCACGCGGACCAGGGAGATGGCGGCGCCGAGCTCTCGGGCCAGGTCGACGACCCGGGGCAGCCCCTGCTCGGCCAAGTGCGACCCGTCCAGCGGCAGCAGGATCCGGCGCGGTCCCTCGTCCGGCCAGCCGGCCGGCTCGCGGATCAGGAGCACCGGACGGTCGGCCGAGCGCAGCAAGCGGTCGGCCACGCTGCCCAGCGCCCAGCGCGTCAGTCCGCCCCGTCCGTGGGTGGCCATGACGATCATCGAGGCGTCCAGCTCGGCGGCCAGCTCCAGGATGGCCTCGGCCGGCCGGCGATCGCGCAGATGCGTCTCGATGGCGACGCCCGACCCGCTCAGGCGCTGACGGACCGCATCCAGGTAGTCCCGCGCCTGCTGTCGCGAGCGCTCGATCAGCGCCTCGGGCGAGGGTAGCGCCGGGGCCTCGCGGGGGTCGTCGAGATGCTGCCGTTGGCCTTCGATCTCGAGCGGGTGCAAGGGTGGGACCGTGACCAGGTCCAGGCTCGCGCCACTTCGGCGGGCCAGCACGAGCGCGGCCTCGAGGGCCCGCTCCGCGCGCTGGGACTCGTCCAAGGGAACGAGGATGCGGTTTCGGGAGGGCTTTGCGGAGGACTCGGTATGGCTCATGTTCACACTCCAGGGAGAGGCTCGAGGTGGGCGGATGGGATCGCCGTGGGGCCGATGGCGCGGCGCCGCGGACCCGTCTCGGTGGTCAGGGACCTTGCAGCCATGGCAGGAGCAGCTCCGGTGCCGGGCCGGGTCCAGACGTTGTCGAGGGACTGGGGCTGGGCGCCGGCGTCCAGGTCGGGGCGCCGGAGGGCAGGCAGCGCAGACCCCAGCTCAGGCGCTCGATCGCGCCCTCGTCCTGGCCGCCGTGGAGGACGGCCATGCCGGCCTCGGCGCTGAAGGCAGCGACCATGCCCTGCAGGTTGGGTGGAAGCGGTCCCTGGATCTCGAGCTCGAGCCAGCGCGGCGGCTCGGAACGCAGATCGAGCGCCGCCAGGTCGCGCAGCGCGCCCAGGCCGTCCGGGCTGCCGCCGAAGACCAGCATCCAGCCGGGTTCGGGCAGGTGGATCGCCAGATGGTCGAAGCGCGCCGGCGGCGGCTTGCCCTCGGGCTCGATCCGCTGCCAGCGCGCCGCTGACCAGCCGGCGCTCAGCTCCAGCGACCAGAGCTCGTCCAGGGCCTCCGTCCAGTCGGTCGTGCCGCCGTAGACCAGCATGCGCTGGCCGACTGGGTCGTAGATCGCGCTGTGCGCGAAGCGCGGGCCCGGGCCATCGGGCAGCTCGATCGGCTCCCAGGCCGGCTCCGGCGACAGGCGCAGGCGGCGCAGGTCATCGCTGCGGCTCTCGGCCGTCTCTTCCAGCCGGCCGCCGAAGACGATCATCGCGTCCGCCTCGGCATGGTAGATGGCGCTGTGGTCGGCCCGCGGTCCCGCGCCGGAGCCGGGGAGCTCCGACCAGCGGGGCGGATCGCGCTCCAAATCCAGGGCCTGGGTGCCCGCCAGGAGGCTGCCGGGGCCATGGGGCATCGGGCCACCCGGCAGCGGCGACTGCCAGGTGAAGGTGCCGCCGGGCGGCAGCCGGTCCACGCCGCCATGGGCCAGCATGGACCGCAGGCCTTCGGCCCGGCGCAGGACCGCGCTGTGTTGGGCGCGCGGCGCCGGGAGCGCCCCCTCGCTCTCCAGCTCGCGCCAGGCGCCGCGCCGGTCGGCATCCAGGTCCAGCAGCCGCAGGCTGTCGGTGACGGCTTCGGAGGTCGGGTCGAAGACGCCCCCGTAGCCCAGCAAGGCGGCGCCACCGATGTCGACCAGGCTGTGCTGGGCCCGCGGCGCATCGGGGGCCAGTCGCTCCCAGCGGCAGAGGCCGTCGGCCGCCTGGCCGGGCGCGGCCAGCACCAGCCGCCAGCCCAGCAAGCCGGTCAGGGCCAGGGCGATGGCCAGGCCGGGGCCGGTGAGATGTCGGATCTTCGGGGCTTGGTTCACGAAACATCTTCTCGGGTGACCGGCCCGAGGCGCTGCCTCGAGTTCCGGCAGAGGGCAAACTGAGTATAGGATGGTGGAGCCGCGCGGTGAAGAGCCGCCCGGCGCGGCAGCGGGGCGGATCGGAGGAGACGATCGATGGCCAGACGGCGATGAAGCGCCGGCCGCGATGAGCCGGCCGGCCCTGCCCGCGGCGCGCGGCGCGTGGCTCGGCGCGCTGCTGGCCTGTGCCGCGGGCGGCCTGCTGTGGCTCGGCACCGAGGCCCTCGACCGATCGGATCCCCTGGTCCGGGCCTGGCGCGCCGTCGAGGCCGCCGGTGCCTACCGCTTCGAGGGCTGGAGCCGGGCCGCGGCGGGCGAGCAGGCCTGGACGCATCGCTTCCGGGGCAGGGGCGACGGGGCCGGGGACCTCGAGTTGGAGCTCCTGCTCGAGACGGAGGGGCAGCCGGCCGATGCGGAGGCGTCGGCGCGCTCGACGGCCGCGGATGGCTTGCCCGCGCCCCGCTACCGGCTGCGCTGGCCGGAAGCTCGGCGGCTGGAGGTGCAGCGCTGGCGGCACATCTCGCCGCGGACCTTGGCCGCTCTGCTGCCGGGCGGCGATCCCCTGGCCAGCCTGGCCGCGGCACAGGGGGTCCGGGAGGAGGGACTGGAGCGGGTCGGCGGGCGCGACTGTCGGCGGCTGTCCTTTCGGTTGGCCGGCCGGGCCCAGCAGCGCTGGTGGCAGCGCCAGCGACGCTACTGGCCGCCGGCCGCCGAGGACTGGCGCATGGAGCGGGTGACCGGCGAGGGCAGGGCCTGGCTGGATCCTTCGGATGGATTGCCCTGCCGCATCCAGCTGCAGGTCGAGCTGCCCCGGCTGGCCGGCGAGCAGCCCGGCTGGGGCGAGAGCGATCTGCGCTACGACTTCGATCGCGATCCACGATGATCGACGGTTGCGCGATCCTTCCCGTGCTCGCTCGAAACCAATCTGCAAACTCGGCCTCGGCCCGGCCGGCTGCGATCCTGGGCTTGCTGCGCAGGGCCGCGGCTTGCTATCATCGGTTGCGCCCGACCGCCCCTGCCAGGATGCTCGAGGAGGGCAAGCGGATGTCACCACGTATCGCTCATGTCATGTTCCGGCGCGGATCGCTCGCGATCGCGCTGGGCTTCCTGTTGGCCTCGCTGGCCGGTCCGACGCCCACCAGCGCCGCGCCGCTGCCGGAGGATGCCGGCGCCTTGGAGGCCGCCTCGGCCGCGCAGGAGATGGCGCCGGATGGGATGGACCATCACCACCCCATCATCCCCATCATCTTCCCGCGCTTCCCCATCATCTATCCCGGTTTCCCGATCATCGTGATCCCCATCTTCCCCTATCCGCATCCCTGCGGTAGCGGCGGGCTGCTGCCCGTGCCTCCCGGCCAGCCCGGCTTGCCGACGCCGGGCGGTGGAACGCCCGGCACGCCGGCGCCGACGGCCACCCTGCGGCCGATGGCCACGCCCACGCCGGGCGGCCGGGCCCAGAGCGAGCAGTACCGCGTCTGCCCGCAGGTCGATGCCCACATTCCGCAGGACATCGAGGACCTGGCGCTGGCCGAACCCTGGCGGATCAGCGGCTACGGCGAGCTGCGCAACCCGAGCATCCCCTACCATCCCTTGTGGAACGGCTACCGGACCTGGCTCTCGCTGCGCGACACGGCCCAGCCCTACAGCAGCTGCAACTACCCGCTCTGGAAGGCCGGCTGCCCGTGAGGGCGCCCCGGAGCTGACGACTGCAGCCGCCATCCGAGGTGTCCGCGGAGGCAGGGGGCGACATCGATCCCCGGGCCGGCCCCCGCGGCGGGCCGTCGACGGTGCAGGAGGCTGCCCGCGCGCCCTTGATGGTCTTGGCGGTGGGCGGCAATGCGCTCTTGCCCGCGGGCTCGCAGGGCCGCTTGGAGGACCAGTGGCGCGCCGTGCGCGGCACGGCCGAAGCCGTCGCCCGCCTGGCGGCCGAGGGTTGGCGCC
This sequence comes from uncultured Anaerolineales bacterium, assembly GCA_964549495.1. Lineage (GTDB taxonomy): Bacteria > Chloroflexota > Anaerolineae > Epilineales > Epilineaceae > JACKBJ01. Next base: position 12,709 of record CAZJWJ010000068.1, read on the forward strand.
TGGTGGTGACCCACGGCAACGGTCCCCAGGTGGGCGTGGCCTTGCAGCGCGCCGCCATCGCCGAGCCGGAGCTGCCGCCGCTGACGATGGACGTGGCGGTGGCCCACAGCCAGGGCGAGATCGGCTACGCCCTGGCCCGGGCCATCGCCGATGCCCTGCCGCCGCGCGGACTGGACCGGCCGGTCGCGGCCCTGGTCAGCCAGGTGCGCGTCGATGCGCGCGATCCCGCCTTCGAGTCGCCCAGCAAGCCCATCGGCCGCTTCCTCACCCGCTCCGAGGCCGAGCGGCTGGCCGAGGAGCGGGGCTGGCGATTCTCGGAGCTGGCGCCCGGCCCGCGCGGCTGGCGCCGGGTGGTGGCCTCGCCGGAACCGCTCGAGATCCTCGAGCTGGATGCCATCCGGCGTCTGGCCGACTCCGGTACGATCGTGGTGGCCTGCGGTGGCGGGGGCATCCCGGTGGTGCGGCAGCGCGATCTCATGGCCGGCATCCCCGCCGTCATCGACAAGGATCTGGTCAGCAGCCTCTTGGCCCTCGAGCTGGAGGCCGAGCTGCTGCTCATCGCCACGGCCGTCGAGCGGGTGGCCCTGGACTACGGTCGGCCGGAGGAGCGCCGGCTCGATCGCATGACCGCCGCGGAGGCGGCGCGCTACCTGGCGTCGGGGCAGTTCCCGGCTGGCTCGATGGGCCCCAAGGTCGAGGCGGCACGGCGCTTCGTGGCCGGCGGCGGCCGGCGCGCCATCATCACCGATCTGGACCACCTCGACCGGGCGTGGCAAGGTGAGGCCGGGACGCAGGTCCTTCCCGATCGAGCGCTGGAGCAAGAGGAGGAATCGAGATGGCCTTGAAGGGTTTGGGTCAGGCATGGCGGACCCTGCGCGAGGTCGACCTGGGCCAGATCAAGGACGAGGCCGAGCAGCGCTTCGAGCTGCTCTTGGTCGGCCGGCCCGAGGCCAGCGCGCGATGGGCCGAGCGGCTCAGCGCCACGCCGGGCCGCCGGGGCATCCATCCGTGGATCCGCCAGGTCGATCCGACCGCCGCCGAGGCCCTGGAGACCATGGACACCCGGGATGGGTTGCCGCGTCTGGTGGTCCTGATCCAGGAGTCACCGAGCGCGGACGAGCGCTGGCGGCAAATCCGCCATCGTCTCTCGGAGGCGGGCCTGCCGGTGGTGACGGCCGTGACCGCCGCGGGCGCCGAGCAGGGCGTCGGCGCCGAGCTGCCGCGCGAAGGCGAGACGCGACGCGCGCTGCTGCCGGCGGGCGCGGGCGACGCGGCCAGTGTAGAGGCGCTCGCGCCGGCCCTACTGGCGGCTACGCCCGAAGGTCGCGGGCTGCGCCTGGCCCTGGCGCGCCAGCTGCCGGTCCTGCGCCCGGCCATCGTCGACGATTTGATCGAGGATGTCTCGCGGACCAATGCCGGCTATGCCTTCTCGACCGGCTTGGGCGAGGCCGTGCCGGGCCTGGGCTTGGCCTTCGGGCTGGCCGACGTCTTCGTGCTGACCAAGAACCAGCTGGTGATGGCCTACAAGATCGCCCTGGCCCACGGCCGCCAGGGCAGCCCGCGCGAGCTGATGATCGAGGTCACCGGCGTCATCGGCGGGGGCTTGCTCTTCCGACAGATCGCCCGCGGTCTGGTGGGGCTGCTGCCGGTGATCGGCCTCTTGCCCAAGGTGGCGGTGGCCTACGCCGGCACCCGCCTCATCGGCACGGTGGTGCGGGCCTGGGCCGCGGGCGAGGGCTTGATGGACGTCGGCGATCTGCGCGGCATGTACCGCGAGGCCCTGGAGGGCGGCCGGCGGATCGCCGGCGAGCTGGCGCGCAGAGGCGGGTCGTGAACCCCTTCAGCTTCTTCATCCTGCTCAGCCTCTTCTATGCCTGGGTGGGCCTGCGCACGCTGGCCGAGGCCTGGCGCCACCGCGAGCGCCTCTTCGACGACGATCTCGGCGCCTGGGATCGCGGCATGCTCGACCGCTTGGCCTTCTTCCTGCTCATCCCGCTGGGCGTCCTGCTGCACGAGTTGGGCCACGCCGCCGCCACCCTGCAGGTCGGGGGCGAGGTCCTCGAATTGCGCTGGTACCTCTTCTTCGGCTACGTGCTGCCCGGCGGGAACTTCAGCGCCCTTCAGCATTGGTGGATCGCCCTGGCCGGCAACCTGGTCGGCGCCCTGATCGGCCTGGCGGCCCTGGCCCTGCTGCTGCTGCCCATGCGGCCGGCCCGGGCCTACCTCTGCTGGTCCTTCGCCCGCCTGCAGCTCTTCTATAGCCTGCTCTTCTACCCGATTTTCAGCGCCGCGACCGGCTTCGGGGATTGGTCGATCATCTACAGCGCCAGCGCCGGACCCTGGCTCTGGCCCACCCTCGCCGTCCACGGCCTCTTGCTCCTGGGCTACCTGGCCCTCTTGCGCCTGCCCGCCATCCGCCGCTGGATCCTCGGCCGCTACGCCCCGCCGGCACCGGGCGGCTGGAGCCCTGCCGGACCCTCGGCGGCGGCTTCGCTGGCGGGGAGCCGCCACGCCCAGCCCGGCAGCCCTCGCCCGCCCTCCGATCTCTCGACCCTGGTGGCCCGGGATCCCGAAGGTCTGGAAGAGCAGCTCGAGCTGGGCCTCTACTACGTCGAGCAGGGCGAGATGGGCCTAGCCGAGCGCAGCTTCCGCGAGGCCGAGGCCCTGGACCCCGGCGACGCGCGCCCGCTGCTACAGCGGGCCGGCCTCGAGGCCCGCCGGGGCCGCCACCACCGCGCCCTCGATCTCTTCAGCCGAGCCCTCGAGTTGGCCGATGGTCCCGGGCAGCATGTCCAGGCCCTGGCCGGCCTGGCCGAGGCCGAGTTGGAGCACCGCCGCCCTAGCCAGGCCCTGAGCCATGCCCGCGCCGCCCTGGCCCTGGCGCCCGGCAACCCCTGGCTGCAGCTGCTCCGCGCCCGCCTCCTGGCCATCACCGGTGACGAGCTCGCCGCCCGCGAGGACCTGACCCGCCTGCTCGCCTCCCCCATCGAGCCCTTGCGCCAGGCCGCCGAACAGGAGCTCGCCCGCCTCTCTTGAGTCGACCCCGGCCAGCCCCCCATTCGCTTGGCGCCAGCCTGCCCCGGAACCTACAATCCTTTTCAGCCTTCGCCCCTTCCTCGAGCCGCGCCCCAGGAGGAGAGCATGCACGCAGCGTCCCAGACCACCGGAGCTCCACCACCGCCCCCTCGGGCTTGGGCCCGGATCCTTCTCCTTCCCGCGCTGCTCCTACTCCTCTCTCTCATCCTCCTCGCCGCCTGCGGCGCCCCCAAGCTCTACGAGGACACCCCGGTCGGCCAGGTCCCCGAGACCTCGGACTCCCTCCGTCAGGACCTACAGTCCGCCGCCGAGGATGATGCCCGCCCCGACGACGACGATCGCGATTCCGCACCGGACTCGGATCTCGCCGACGCGCCCGACCCCGACCGCGACCGCGACGATTCGACCTCACCTTCCGACTCGCTTTCCGACGCCCGCGCAGATCGAGACCGCTCGACTCCCGGGGTCGACTCCACGACCGACGATCCCCCACCCCCCACCCGGGCCGCCACGACACCCCCTGGTTCCACCTCTCCCGCCTCTCCCGCCGCCTCGCCGACCGCCGGCATCCCTGCCCCGACCGAGACCGGCGCGTCTGCCGAGGACATGCTGGGGCGAACCATCCAGGGCGGTAGCCTCGGTTCCATCTACCGGCTGACCGACCTGCGCAGCGGGCGGCACGAGGGCTTCACCCGCTTCGTCTGGGAGTTGAGCAGCGAAGCGGGCAGCGGCCCCTACTTCGAGGCCGTCGAGGAGCGCACAGACTCGGGCGACCTGCGCATCCGCCTGCGCGTCTCCGACCTCTATGCCTACGACTACACGGGCGCGATGTCGCTCGAGTTGCCCCCCGACGCCACCGCCACCAGCCTGCGCCCCCTCACCACCGCCGACGACGCCATCATGGCCTTCGCCGTCGACCTCGAACGCCCCGCCCGCTACGCCATCACCACCCTCCAGGACCCCCTCCGCATCGTCCTCGACGTCTACGACGACTAATCCACCCCCCGATGTCCAGGCTCCCCAAGAAGGGCGGGGGTGGTCTGGGGCGGGCTGCCGCCTTCCGCCCGCGACGGCCCTAGCCGCGTGCTCCATCGTCCGCCCCCTCTCATCGGACCCCGCGTCACGAGGTCCCGACACCACATCGGCAGCCCGCCCCAGACAACCCCCGCCCGCCCCCCCATGAACCCAACCCTCTTCGATCATCGACGCCGAAGCGAGCTCGCCGCCCAGGCCCCCCTGGCCGACCGCATGCGCCCGCGCGACCTGGACGACCTGGTCGGTCAGGACGCCATCGTCGGCCCGGGCCGCCTGCTGCGCCGGGCCATCGAGGCCGACCGCCTCTCCAGCCTGATCTTCCACGGCCCGCCCGGCACCGGCAAGACTACCCTGGCGCGCATCATCGCCGGCCATACCGAGGCCCACTTCAGCGCGCTCAACGCGGTTCTGGCCGGCGTCAAGGACATCCGATCGGCCGTGTCCGAGGCCCGCGAGCGGCTGGGCATGCACGGCCGGCGCAGCATCCTCTTCGTCGACGAGGTCCACCGCTTCAACAAGGCCCAGCAGGACGCCCTCTTGCCCTGGGTCGAGAACGGCACCGTGATCTTCATCGGCGCCACCACCGAGAACCCCTACTTCGAGGTCAACCGGGCCCTGGTCTCGCGCTCGCGCATCTTCCAGCTGCAGCCCCTGCAGCCCGAGGACCTGCGGGCGGTGGCGCGCATGGCCCTGGCCGACGCCGAGCGCGGCTACGGCGACCGGCCGGTCGATCTGGCTCCCGAGGCCCTTTCGCATCTGGTCGATGTCTCCGGCGGCGACGCGCGGGCCCTGCTCAACGCCCTGGAGTTGGCGGTGGAGACGACGCCGCCGGACGAGGCGGGCCGGATCCGGGTCGGGCTGGCCGAGGCCGAGGAGTCCATCCAGCGCCGGGCGGTGCTGTATGACAAGGAAGGCGACGCGCATTACGACAGCATCAGCGCCTTCATCAAGAGCGTCCGCGGCAGCGATCCGGACGCCGCGCTCTACTGGCTGGCGCGCATGGTCTACGCCGGCGAGGACCCGCGCTTCATCTTCCGGCGGCTCTACATCCTGGCCGGCGAGGACGTGGGCCTGGCCGACCCGCGGGCGATCCAGGTCGTCGACAGCTGCGCGAGGGCCTTCGACTACGTGGGCCTGCCGGAGGGTCAGTTCCACCTGGCCGAGGCCACGCTCTACTTGGCCACCGCGCCCAAGAGCAACAGCACGCTGGCCTACTTCGATGCCCTGGAGGCGGTGCAGCGCGAACGGGTCGACGAGGTGCCCAGTCACCTCAAGGACGCCAACCGCGACGCCGAGGCCTTCGGGCATGGTGCCGGCTACGCCTACCCGCATGCTTACCGCGACCACTGGGTGGCCCAGCAGTACCTGCCGCGTGAACTGCAGGGCCGGCAGTTCTACCAGCCCTCCGACCAGGGTCACGAGCGCGGCCTGCGCCAGACGGTGCAGCGCCAACGCGAGGCCCAGCTGGCGGCCATGGTCGAGGGCCCGAGCGGGCCGGCCGGGCTGAGCTTCACCGGCCGCGAGGCCGGCCGCGAGCGCGAACGCTGGCTGGCCCGGGCGGTGGCCGGCGCCGGCGATCGCCTGTCGGCCCAGCGCGATCGCATCCTCGACGACGCCGCGCTCGAGCGCCACGACCGCCTGCTGGACCTGCGCGCCGGCACGGGCCTCCTGACCTGGGAAGCGCTGCGCCGCCTGCCCGAGGGCGGGGTCTGGGCCCTGGCCGCCGACCCGGCCGAGGCCGAGGGCTTGGATGCCGGCGCGGCCGGCCTCGATCCCCTGGAAGCCCCGACGCTCCTGATCGGCCGCATCCCGGATCTGCCCGAACTGCTGGCGCGGGCGGAGGGGCCCCGGCTGCGCTTCGACGCGCTGGTGGGCCGGCACGCCTTGGGCGAGGATCCCGAATCGGATCTGCGGATCCTCCTGGAGCGGGCCGCGCCCGCCGCCCGCCTGTCCTTGGTCGAGGCCCTGCCCGGCCGGGGCAGCCAGCCCTCGGATTTGGCCCTGCCGGCCGATCCCGAGGCCCAGATCTCCGATGACCTGCGCGACTGGCAGGCCCGCCTGCGCGCGGCCGAGGCGGAGATGCTTGCCGAAGGGCCGCTCTTGGAGCGCGAGGTCGAGCCCTGGCGGGAGATCTTGGAGGCGGCCGGCTGGCAGGAGCCGGAACTGGAGCTCCAGGTCGAGGAGGTCGGCATCCTGCCCAGCGGTGCGCTGATCGAGCGATGGTTGGGACAGGATACCAGCTACCGTCGCGGCATCGGCGACCGGCTCGATCCGGCCGATCTCGAGCGCCTGCGGGCGCGGCTGGAAGCCGCGGTCGGCGGGCCGGCCAGAGCCTGGCGGGTGGCCAGCCTCTACCTGACCGCGCGCGCGCCCTTCCCGGCGGAGGCGGATCGATGACGCCCCGTTTCGATGGCGCCCGGCGGATGATGCGCCGGCTGGGCCTGCGCATCCAGCGGCTGCGACGCCGAATCCTGGAGCGTCTCGAGCCGCGCCTGGTGTCCCTCGAACGGCGCCTCTTCGGCCAGCGGGCCGAGCGCGTGCAGGAGCAGCTTCCGGAGGATGCGGAGGCGCCGCGGGTGCTGGTGCCGGTGAGCAATCCATCCAGCGCGGCCCACCTGGCGCGGATGGCCGGTACGGTGGCTCGCACCCGAGGGGGCGTGGTCATCCTGCTCTACGTCGAGCCTGCCGCGCCTGGCGCCAAGCAGCCGGGCTCCGAGGAAGCGCCCAAGCGCGTATCGGACTGGCCGGCGCTGTCGGCGGGCCTGTCCGCCCTGCGCGAGATGGGCGTTCCGGCCGGTTATCAAGTGTTGCGCGCTCCGGAGGTGGGCCAAGCCCTGCGCCAGGCGGCCCAGCAGCTGGACGCATCGGTCATCGTCCTGGGCTGGCGTGGCGATCCGGACGACATCCGGCCCGAGGACACCCGCTTGGCCACCCCCCTGAGGGCGGTGCTGGAGTACCCGCCGGCCGACGTGATGGTGGTCGGTGGTCAGGGCGACGAGTTGCCCAGCAAGCTCTTGGTGCCGGTGAGCCGCGGCCAGAACGGCCTGCTGGCCTTGGAGCTGGCCCGCGGCCTGGCCGCGGAGAGCAAGCACGTGACCGCGTTGAAGGTCCTGCCCGCCAAGGCGCGGCTGGGCCAGGTCGAAGCGGCGGCCCAGCGCTTGCGCGAGGAGCTGGAGGACCATGGCGCGGCCGGTATGGGCCAGCTGGTGCTGCGAGCCGAGAGCCGGGCCCAGGGGGTTCTCGACTGCATCGAGCGGGGATACGATGGCGTGGTCATGCCCTCGCCCCAGGAGCCGCTGCTCGAGCGCATGCTCTTCGGCAAGACCCAGATGGCGGTGGCTTCGGCCAGCCAGGTGCCGGTCGTGGTCGTCAAGGGCCGCTCCTCGGCCCTGACCTACTTGGGGCGGCGCATCTGGCGCCTGGCCTACCACCGCCTGCCGGAGCTCAGCGAGGAGGACCGGGCCGAGGTGGAGGCCTCAATCCGGGCCTCGGCCAGCCCGAGCATCGACTTCTTCACCATGATCGGCCTGTCCTCGGCCATCGCCGGCTTCGGGCTCTTGCAGAACAGCCCTGCGGTGATCATCGGCGCCATGCTGGTAGCGCCGCTGATGTCGGCCATCATCGGCATGGGACTGGGGGTGGTCGAGGGCGACTTGACGCTCATCCGGCGCTCCGGCTCGGCTTCGCTGCGCGGTGCGCTCCTGGCCATCGCCGTCGGTGCCGTCCTTGGCCTCTTGCGGCCCAACATGGATCCCGTCGCCAGCGAGATCCTGGCCCGCACCCGGCCCAACCTGCTCGACTTGGGGGTGGCCCTGGCCTCCGGCGCGGCCGGCGCCTACGCCCTGAGCCGCAAGGAGGTCTCGGCGGCCATGGCCGGCGTGGCCATCGCCGCGGCCCTGGTGCCGCCCCTGGTCAGCTCGGGCATCGGCATCCCCTTGCGGCGTTGGGACATCTTCTTCGGCGCGCTGCTGCTCTACCTGACCAACTTCGTGGCCATCGCGGCTTCGGGCGGCATCATGATGCTACTGCTCGGCTTCGGGCCTACCGCCGAGGAAGAGGAGGAGATCGGCATCCTGCGCCGCGGCATGCAGACCGCCCTGGCCATGCTGCTGGTCGTGGCGCTCTCGCTGGGCTTTCTGACGCTGCAGACCTTTCGCATCGCCGGATCCGAGCAGATCAGCCGGCGCGTCAGCCAGGTGCTCTCCCACGAGGTCGAACAACGCTCCTATGCCCACCTGGACGGCATCGACCGCATCGAGGTCCCGCGCGACCCCGAGCTGCCCCTGGTGGTCGAGATCACCCTGGAGATGCCGGCCCAGGTGGTGGCCGAGTACGAGTACACCATCGCCCGCGAGCTGCGCGATGCGCTAAGCGCCAGCACCGGCCGGCCGGTGGAGCTCTACATGAGCGTCATCCCCACCCGCCGCCTCGAGCCCGGCGCCGTGCCCCCCTCCCCGACGCCGGCGCCGACCTCCGTCCTCGATCGCCCGACGCCCACCGGCGTTCCGACCCGCCGGTCCTGAGCATCGGCTGCTGCAAGCAGGACCCGCCGCGCCCGAATCCTGCCATCTGCGCTGGCGCCTCCAGGTTCGGACCGAATCGCGAGCTCTTGTGTCCCGGCCTCGCGATATGCTACGCTAGCGAAGCGCCAAGGCCCCGTTCCTGCCCGCCGCGGTAGGCTTCCGGGGCATAGAAGACATCAGCATTCGACGCGCTCGACGCGGAGCGATGACCACGGCCCACCGGAGCGCGACCCGGCTCCGGTCGCGGGCCGAGATGGAGAGACCGATGCGCCGCCCGATTCCCTTGCTCATCATCGCCATCGGGGCCGCGCTCACGCTGCCCGGCTGGCTGCTCGCCGCGCCGGGCCAGCAAGCCGACCCGGCCGAGTTCGGCATCTTCCTGCCCCTGAGTATCCGAGGCGTCTCCCTGGACGCGCTGCCGGTGCCCACCGCGGTGGCGGCGCCGACCGACACGCCGACCGAGCCCTCCGAGCCCACCGACGAGCCGACGCCGACCGAGCCGCCGCCGACCTTTACCCCGGTGCCCTCGGTAACGCCCACGGCCGAGATGGGCGGGGCGGTGGTGACGGGCCACCTGACCACCGACGGCGAGCCCTCGCTGGAGGGCCTGGGCGACGGCATCGGCCCGGGCCTGGTGATGCGCGAATGCTTCGCCGACGGCCGCTGCGAGATCATCGCCCGCACGGCCATCGACGCCGAGGGCGCCTTCAGCTTCCGGGTGCCCGTGCCGGAGCCGCCGGGCGGCTTCTACCAGGTGCAGTGGCTCAACGAGATCCCGGATGCCGGTAGCCCCTTCGCCGGCGCCGACCTCTGGATGGGGGCCTACTACAGCCCGGAGCTGCGCGCTTTGGATGTCGGCGACGAGGTCGACCTGGGCCGCATCGAGATCGCCGACATGCCGCTGATCTCGCCCACCAACGGCACCGGCTTCTCGGGCCTGCCCTGGCTCTTCACCTGGGGCCTGCGCGAGGCCGAGATGGGCGACTACCGCTGGGCCTTCTGCGAGGTGCCCTGCCAGACCATCGCCGAGCGCGAGCGGGACACCTTCTTCAAGAGCCGCTCGCTGGGCCGCACGCCCGAGTACCTGATGGAGCAGCATCCGCCGGGCTCGCGCATCGGACAGGACTACAAGTACCGCTGGTACATCTGGGTCGACTACCCCAACGGCGGACACGGCGAGAGCTACTACGCCCGCATGCTGTGGTTCTTCTTCCTGCAGGGCTTCGCCGACTTCGGCCTGGTCGACCCGGCCGACTGGCCGGGCTGGCAGCTGGAGGGCTAGGGCGATGAGGCATCGGGGAGGACGGTCGATGGATGGCAGCTCGGATGGGACGAAGCGATTCGGTCGTGGCTGGCGCGCCCTCGTCTGGCTCGCGATCACCGCGACCGCCGCGGTCGCGGTCTGGGCCGCCGGCCCGGGCGGCGACGACGCGCCGGCGCGGGCGCAAGATGAACCGGAGGTGATCCTCCACTTGCCGCTGAGCCTCTTGGGGCAGGATCGCGAGGGCATCCAGCCGCCCTCGACGGCGCGGCCCGAGCCCTCGGCCACGCCCCTGCCGGCCTCGGCCACGCCCACCCAGAGCCCCGAGCCGACGCCGACCGAGCCGGAGCCGACCGAGCCCCCGACGCCCACGCTGCCGGCCGAGACCGGCGACATCTTCGGCCACATGACCTTCCAGGGCGCGCCCCTGGACATCGGCTTCGGCTCGCCGGGCACGCCCCAGATCGAGCTGCGTCGCCGCCAGGGCGCCGACGGCCCCTGGGAGCTGGTGGCCAACGCCGAGATCATCGACGCGGCGGGCCGCTTTGTCTTCGAGGACCCGCCGGCCCTGTCGGCCGGTCAGACCTATCAGGTCTGGTGGGACAACCCGCCCGGCCTGGGCGCCGACCTCTGGCTGGGCCGATGGTGGAGCCGCGACATCACCGTCTTCGGCGATGGCGCGGACATCGACGTCGGCGTCTTCGAGGTGGTCGATCTGACGATGACCGAGCCCTGTCACGACTGCGGCCAGACCCCGCCCATCGTCTTCGAGTGGGAGCCCCGCGACAACGCGTCGGAAACCTACCGCTGGGCGGTCTTCGACGGCTGTGACGAAACGGTGAACCAGCGCTTCGGCGCCTGGCTATCGGCCGACCTCGGGCATGCCAGCGACTACGAGACCGGCCCGCCGGCCGGCTTCCGGCTGGGTCAGCGCTACTGCTGGTTCGTCCGCATCGACGACGGTCAGAACGGCGGCGGATGGCCCTACTACGCCCGCCGCGTCACCTGGCTGGCCTCGGCGGCCATGGCCGGCGCGGAGATCGCCTTCGACTGATCGATCCGCGCCGGCTCTCGGATCGCGCTCTCCGACCCCGCATCTTCCCTCGGACCACGAGCCCCTATTCCCCGCGCTGGAGCCAGGGCAGGATCAGTGGTCCGAGCGGCTCCGGGGTCGCGTGGGCATCCGGGGTGGGACTGGGCAATAGGCCGCCGGCGGGCGGGGTGGCGATGATCTGCGGCGGGCAGGGCTGGCCGGTTGGCGGGCAGCGGTAGCGGGGGTCGTTCCACGCCTCGCCGGCCCACCAGCCTTCGAAATGCTCGCTCAGGTCGACGTAGGGACGCAGATCGCCCTGGGTGAGGGTGACCGTGCCGGCCTGGCGGTCGACGTCGAAGGTCCAGCTGGCGCGCTCGACGCGGTCGGGGCGCGTGCTGGTGAGCAGCTGGACCTCGAGCGAGAGCCGGTTGCCCGCGTCGGCCAAGTCGGCCATGGGCACGCGCCACCGAGTCTGCTCGTTGTGGTAGACGTGTTCCTCGGCAGAGGACAGGATCAGCGGCTCGTCGCCGGCGCCCGCCAGGCTCAGGTCCAGGCCGGCAGGCATGACGCCCTCGTTGCCCAGCGTCAAGACCAGGTCCGATCCCTCGATCTCCAGCGCGTTGAGCTCGAAGTTGGGCGTGGCGGCCGCGATGTAGCTGCCGAAGCGGTGCCAGCGGTCGACGCTGGCCAGGATGTCCTCGGGCCGCGGGTTGAAGTTGAAGCCGGTGCTGCTGCCCACGGTGTACACGCCGGTGGCGCCCAGGCGCTGGATGCCGGTGATGGCGCTGCCGCCGTAGACCTCGGGCGTGAAGGAGAAGGCGCCCAGGTTGCCGTAGATGTGGTCGAGGGTGCTACCGAAGCCGGCGTACAGGCCGCGGGCGGTCCAGGTGCGCACGCTGCCGGCAAAGCCGTGGACCTCGGTCAGCTGGCTGCCCTTGCGCGTGAGCAGCTCGTACATGCCCGCGTCCGGCAGGTCCTCCTCGCGGCTGTGCCCCCAGGGGTAGAGGATGAGGTCGACGCCGGAATGGTAGGAGATGCCGGCCGCCAGGTGGTCCAGCTCGGCCAGGTAGTCGCGCACCGCCCGGACCTCGGGCTCGGAGTAGACCTCCGGCCCGCCGAAGGTGCCCGAGCGCTCGCGCTTGTCGCCCTCGTCCCAATGCCAGTCGTAGTTGCGGTTGGCGTCCACGCCGCCCCAGCCGTCCTCGTCCAAGTTGCCGTCGCCGTCAGAGTCGACCGCCGCGATCGGCTCGACCGGCCCGCCCAGCGCACCGGTATGAGCGCCCAGCTGCTGGGGCTGGCCGACCAGGTGGTCGCGCCAGCGGTCGACGAAGGGGTTGTCGGGATGGGCATCGGCCCATTCCTGCTCGAACTCGTAGCGGGTCAGGCTGTGGCTGCCGTAGCCATAGCCCTCCGGCGGATCCTCGTCGAAGCGCCCGTCCCCGTCGTCATCGCAGCATTCCGGATTGGCCGTCTTGCGCTGCACCTGGTCGTCGCGCAGCGCGATGGCGTTGCCGTCGACGTTCACGCTGGGGATCACGTGGATGGCCCGCGTCTCGAGCAGCCGCGTGGCCAGCGGATGTTCTCCGTAATGCGTCACCAGCCACCAGGCGGTGTAGAGGACCACCTGGTTGCTGATCAGCTCGCGGGCGTGATGCTGACCGTCCAGGTAGGCGATCGGCCGATCGGCGATAGGCTGGGCCCCGCGCTCGTCGGTCAAGCGAAGGGCGTAGATCGGCCGGTCCTGCCAGCTGCGGCCGATCTCCAGGCGCTCGACCAGATCGGGATGGTCCGCCTCGAGCTGCTGCAGGAAGGCCTCGATCGCCTCCGGGTCCGGATAGCTGCGGAAGTCGACCGCGCCGCCGGCCTCGGGCGCCGGGATCTCCTGCTGCAGGCGGACGATCGGTGGATCCGAGAAGGCATCCGGCGCGAAGCGCTCGAGAGGCGGTCCGTCGCCCTCCATCAGCTGGCCCAGCTGGAAGTCGGCCATATCCAAGGGCTCGAAGCCACGGGGCTCGGGCGGGCTGGTGCGGGCCTGGCGGGCGGGGCCGGCCAGGCCCGCCAGGAGGAGGGGCAGACCGGCCGCCAGGACGAGGGCGGCAAGGACGAGGCGTCGCATGGACAGCTCCTGGGCAGAGATCGCGGAATTCCCGCAATCATACCACCAGGACTGGTCTAGGAAGCGCCGATGGGATCAGGCGGCAGCGGCCCGCTCGCCCCCCGTGGATCCTCCCGCTGGTCATCCTCGCCCGATCGACCTCGCGCTCGACGGCCCCGGGCTCAGGGCGTCGGCCAGGGCTTGGCCTGCACCCCCAAGGGCTCGACCAGGCGCACGCCGGAGCTGCGCAGGGCATCGCGCTCCTCCCGATCGGCGTAGACGGCGATGCGCCCCTGGACGCTCTCGGTGCTGAGCAGCACCACCTCGCCCGAGAGGAAGACCGGGTCCTCGGGCATCTGGCGCTCCCAGCTCCAGCCCTCCAGCCGGCGGATGGAGCGTGCGAAGGCCGCCACCTCGGGCGTCATCCGGAAGCGCAGGAACTGGGTGGCTTCCTCGCGCAGCTGGCCGGCGCGCAGCATGCTCACATGCCGGTCGACCAGGGCGCCGCGCAGGGCCTCGAGCGCCGGCGAGAAGAGCGGCGCCGACCAGAGGTCCTGGCTGACGTAGGGGTAGGGGATGGCGCATTCGAGGTGGTCGCTGCGCTCGAGCGCGAAGTCCAAGAGGCGCGCCCAGGGGCGATCGCCGAAGTCGGTCGGGTGGTAGCGCTGACGCTGGCTCACGGGCATCTCTCCTTCCGGCGGCCACGGATCCGTCGCGGCCAGCAAGAAACATGCCACATTCCGCGACCGGTTCCGGCGTAGGCCAGCCTACGCGGGCCTCGTCGACCGGGTTGCGCGCCCCGTTCTCGATGGCCGTCGCGGCAACGTCGGACCGGGTCGATCAGCCCTCAGGAATGATCGACGTCGTGGGGCCCGCTCTCCTGCCGGCCGGCGCCGGTGATCCGCACGAACTCCGCCTTCTCCTGCAGCTCGGGGATGGACCGCGCGCCGGCATAGCTCAGCCCGGAGCGCAGACCGCCGACCAGCTGGTGCAGGATGGAGTCGACCGGCCCGTTGTAGGGCACGCGGGCCTCGACGCCCTCGGGCACCACGCGCTCGTACTCGCGCCGGCTCTGCGGCCCGCGGGCGGCCACCTTCTCGTCGCGCGACATGGTGGCCTCCAGGCTGGCCATGCCGCGGGTGACCTTGAAGCGCCGGCCGTTGCGCACCACCACCATGCCGGGGCTCTCCTTGGTGCCGGCCAGCATGCTGCCGATCATCACCGTCTGCGCGCCGGCCGCCAGGGCCTTGACCACGTCGCCCGCGCTGCGGATGCCGCCGTCGGCGATGATCGGCACCTCGCCGGCCGAGGCGGAAGCCTCGGCCACCGCGCTGAGCTGGGGCACGCCGAAGCCGGTCACCAGGCGCGTGATGCAGATCGAGCCCGGGCCGACGCCGACCTTGACCGCGTCCGCGCCGGCCTCGACCAGCCGCGCCGCGCCATCGCCCGAGGCTACGTTACCCACCACCAGATCCCAGCCCTCGCCGAGCTCGGCGCGCAGCGATCGGGCCGCGTCGATGGCGTTGATCGAGTCGCCGTGGGCGATGTCGACCACCAGCGCGTCGGCACCGGCCTCGATCAGCGCCGCGGCCCGATCGAGGTAGCCCGGCCGCACGCCCACCGCAGCCGCTACCCGCAGTCGGCCCTCGGGGTCCTTGGTGGCCATCGGATAGTCCTGGATGTTCTCGATGTCCTTGGCGGTGATCAGCCCGGTCAGCCGTCCTTCGTCGTCGACCAGCGGCAGCTTCTCGACCTTGGCCCGGTCGAGCAGGCTGCGCGCCTTCTCGAAGGTGGTGTCGGCCGGCGCGGTGACCAGCTTGTCGCCTTGGGTCATCACCTGGCCCACCGGTGCGCTGTCATCGTCGGAAAAGAGCACGTCGCGGCGGGTGACGATGCCCTCGACCACGCGGTCCTCGCCCAGGATGATCACCCCGCCCACGCCCTCGCGCTCCATGGCCAGGCGCGCGTCGCCGACGGTCGCGCCCACCGGCAACGTCAAGGGATCGATGACGATGAAGGACTCGGTGCGCTTGACCCGCCGCACCTCGGCCGCCTGGGCTTCGATGGACAGGAAGCGGTGGATGACCCCGATGCCGCCGGCCCGCGCCACGGCGATGGCCATCTGGCTCTCGGTCACGGTGTCCATGTTGGAGCTGACGATGGGCATCTTGAGTCGGATGTTGCGCGAGAACTGGGTGCTGGTGTCGGTGTCCCGCCGCGACCGGATGGTCGAGTAGCGGGGCACCAGCAGCACGTCGTCGAAGGTCA
>CAZJWJ010000069.1:0-27533 GCA_964549495.1 uncultured Anaerolineales bacterium
ACCACCACACCCCCGAATCCACCCAACAAACCTTAAAATCCGCCCCCCGCACGAAACTCCACCCCAACCCGCCCAGCGAACACCCGTTCCGATGATATACTCAGCCCTATCTTGTGGTCCCCGCCCCACCGAGACCACCATCCAGCCCCAACCCAACCCCGATTCCGCCTCCACCCATCCCGGCCACCCATCCATCCCGCTCATCCCGAGCCACCTGGAGACCCGCGCGAATGCCCGGCTTCACCCACCTGCACGTCCACTCCGAGTACAGCCTCCTCGACGGGCTGGCCCGGGTCCCGGACCTGGTGAAGACCGCCAAGGAACAGGGCTTCGATGCCCTGGCGCTCACGGACCACGGCGTCATGTACGGCGCCGTGCAGTTCTACAAGGCCGCCCACAAAGCCGGCATCAAGCCTATCCTGGGCTGCGAGCTCTACGTCGCCCCCCGCACGCGCTTCGACCGCGACGCCCGCCTGGATCGCAAGGCCTACCACCTGACCGTCCTGGCCGAGAACGAGACCGGCTACCGCAACCTCCTGGCCTTGGTCAGCGCCGCCCAGCTCGAGGGCTTCTACTACAAGCCCCGCGTCGACCGCGAGCTGCTCGAACGCCATTCCGAAGGCCTGATCGTCTTCTCCGGCTGCCCCGGCGCCGACGCCCCCAGCAAGATCATCGACGAGCAGCTCGACGCCGCCCGCGAAGCCATGGACTGGCACCGCCAGGTCTTCGCCGGCCGCTTCTACGTCGAGCTGCAGGTCCACGACATCGACTTCATCCCGCGGCTCAACCGCGAGCTGGTGGCCATCGCGCGGGACATGAACCTTCCCCTGGTGGCCACCAACGACGTGCATTACTGCCGGCCCGAGGATCCCCCGGCCCACGAGGTGCTGCTCTGCATCCAGACCGGCACCACCATGGACGATCCCAAGCGCATGCGCATCGGCGACAGCTTCTACCTGCGCAGCGAGCAGGAGATGCGCGAGCTCTTCGTCGATCTCGAAGAAGCGGTCGACAACACGGCCGAGGTCGCCGAGCGCTGCAACGTGGGCATGACCTTCAACCAGTACAAGCTGCCGCGCTTCGCGGTGCCGGCGGGCCAGACCGCCGCCAGCTACCTGTCCGCGCTCTGCGAGAAGGGCGCGGCCGAGCGCTACGAGCAGATCGGGCCGGAGGTCCGCCAGCGCCTGGACTACGAACTGGGCATCATCGGCCAGATGGGCTTCGACGACTACTTCCTGATCGTCTGGGACCTCTGCCGCTTCGCCCGCGAGCGCGGCATCTGGTGGAACGTCCGCGGCTCGGGCGCCGGCTCGATCGTGGCCTACTGCCTGCGCATCACCAACATCGACCCCCTGCGCCACAACCTGATCTTCGAGCGCTTCCTCAACCCCTCGCGCATCTCGATGCCGGACATCGACCTGGACTTCCCGGACGACCAGCGCGACCTGCTGATCCGCTACACCTTCCAGAAGTACGGACACGACAAGGTGGCCCAGATCATCACCTTCGGGACGATGGGTGCGCGGGCGGCCATCCGGGATGCCGGGCGGGCGCTGGGCATGGAGCTCTTCGACGTCGACCGCATCGCCAAGATGGTGCCGGCCATCCCCGGCAAGGCCTGCGGCATCGACGACGCCATGCGCCCTTCGGAGGCCGATTCACCCAACGAGTTCTACACCCCGGAGCTGGTCGAGGAGTACGAGCGGAACCCGGATGCCAGCCACCTGCTGGACACCGCCCGCCGGCTGGAGGGCGTGGCGCGGCATGC
The DNA here is from genome assembly GCA_964549495.1 of uncultured Anaerolineales bacterium. GTDB lineage: Bacteria > Chloroflexota > Anaerolineae > Epilineales > Epilineaceae > JACKBJ01. The sequence goes on from CAZJWJ010000069.1 coordinate 1,769, forward strand.
CAGCACGCACGCGGCCGGCGTGGTCATCTCCGACAAGCCCTTGACCGAGTACATCCCGCTCAACCGGCCTACCCGGGGCGGCGCCGAGGGCGAGGAGGTCCTGCCGGTCACCCAGTTCAACATGAACGACGTCGAGGGTCTGGGGCTGCTCAAGGTCGACTTTCTGGGGCTGTCCACCCTGACGGTCCTGCGCCGCGCGGCCGAGCTGGTCGAGCGCTACCACGGCAAGCGCTACAGCCTGGACAGCATCCCGCTGGACGACCCCGAGATCTACCAGCTGCTCTCCAGCGGCGACGTGACCGGCGTCTTCCAGGTGGAGGGCGCCGGCATGCGCAAGATGCTGCGCGAGATGCGGCCCAAGCAGTTCGAGAACGTGGTGGCGGCCATCGCGCTCTACCGCCCCGGGCCGATGGACTACATCCCGACCTACATCCGGCGCCTGCACGGCAAGGAGCAGGTCCGCTACCGTCACCCTTCGCTCGAGCCCATCCTGGACGAGACCTACGGCATCATCGTCTACCAGGAGCAGATCATCCGCATCGCCCGCGACCTGGCCGGCTACGACGCCGGCGAGGCCGACACCATCCGCAAGGCGGTGGGCAAGAAGATCAAGGAGAAGCTGCTCGAGCACCACGAGAAGTTCGTCTCGGGCGCGACGGCCCGCGGCATCCCCGAGGCCGCCGCCGAGGGGGTCTGGCAGGACATCGAGACCTTCGCCCGCTACGGCTTCAACAAGGCCCACGCGGCCGACTACGGCGTCATCGTCTGCCAGACGGCCTACCTCAAGGCCCACTACCCGGTCGAGTACATGGCCGCCCTGCTGTCGGTCGAGCGCGGCGACACCGACAAGGTGGCCTTCGTCACCGTCGACTGCCGGCGCATGGGCATCCCGCTCCTGCCACCGGACATCAACGCCAGCGAGCTGGACTTCTCGATCGAGGTCCTGAGCGAGGCCCAGCGCGAGGCCCTCGAGGCCAAGCGCCGGCGCGGCATCCGCTTCGGGCTGGCGGCCATCAAGAACGTCGGCGAGGGGCCGGTGCATTCCATCCTGGAGGCGCGGGCCGAGGGCGGAGCCTTCGGGGACCTGGACGATCTCTGCCGGCGGGTCGACCTGCGCCAGGTGGGCAAGCGGGCGTTGGAGAGCCTGATCAAGGCCGGCGCGCTGGACGGCTTCGGCGACCGCTACCCGCTCTTGGCGGTGCTCGATCGCATGATGCAGTTCTCGGCCTCGCATCACCAGGCGGCCGAGGTGGGCCAGATGAGCCTCTTCGGCGACGCCATGCCGGCCGCGGCCACTTCCATGCTCTATCCCCTGCCGCGGGCCGAAGGCGATCCGCGCGAGGCCCTGGACTGGGAGAAGGAGCTGATCGGGCTCTACGTCTCCGACCATCCGCTGCAGCGCGCCGCCGAGCGCATCGCGGCCTCGGCGACGACCATGATCGGCGAGATCGACGCCTCGATGGCCGGCCAGCCGGTCACCCTGGGCGGCATGGTGGCCAGCGTGCGGCAGATCACCACCAAGAAGGGCCAGCCGATGGCCTTCGTGCGCCTGGAGGACCTGCAAGGGGCCATCGAGGTCATCGTCTTCCCGCGCACCTTCGCCCAGACCAAGCCGCATTGGCGCGAGGACCAGATTCTGCTGGTGGTCGGCAAGGTCGAGTCGCGCGAGGACCGGGTGCAGGTGATCTGCGACTTGGCCCGGCCGCTGGAGTCGGTCGAGCTGCCGGCCGAGGCAAACGTCGACGAGCTCGAGGGGCCGGATGCTGCCGGCGATCTCGAGCCGCCGGCCGGCCGGCCGGCGAGCGCGAGCTCGGCGTCGGACGCTGTCCCGTCGTCGGAGGCTGGATCCCTCGATCCCGAGCGCACGCCGACATCGAACGGGAACGGTTCGGACGGCGCGATCCCGCCTCAACCGGCGTCAGGGGACGATCGCGAGGACCTCGAGACCAACGGTGCCGCGGTGGCCGTGAACGGCTCTCCGATCTCGGCGAGTCCCAGACCGGCCAGTCCCGAGAAACCCGAGCCCGCGTCACCGGAGCCGTCGTCGTCGGCGCCCGCGTCGCCAGAGCCCGTGTCGCCCGAGCCGACGTCACCCGAGCACCCGCCCTATCGGCTGACCGTCACCCTGCCGCGCAGCGACGACCACGAGCGCGACATCCACCTGATCGGCATGGTCTTCCAGACCATCACCGGCTACGAGGGCCGCGACCGCTTCAGCCTCTGCGTAGCCAATGGGGCCGGGACGGTCGAGCTGGACTTTCCCAACGACACGACGCGCTACTGCGTCGGTCTGGTCCAGGCGGTCGAGAAGCTGGTCGGGGCCGGCCAGGTGGCGGTGCAGGCACCGCGGGTGGTCGAGAAGCCGCGTTGGGAGAAGCGGGAGCGCGGCTGAACCGCCATCCTGGCTCGAGCCCATCCGAGATCGCGGTGACGGTGCAGCCAGTGCGATCATGCGAGTCCATCGGGATGGCGCGCAGCTTGAACAACGCCCGCGATTGCGCTAGGGTTCGGGCCCGCAGCGCGCTGGCCTCGCTTCGATGTGACGAGGCCGCTATCCGACCTTGCCACGCCCCGGCGCGGCCACTCGAAAGCGAGACCCATGACCAGCGATACGCAGGCCATCGACGTTGCCCAGCATCCGAGCTCCATGCGCTGGGTGACCCTGGCCGTGGTGGTCGTCCCCTTCGTGGCCACCATCTACGCCGTCTGGCGCCTTTGGGCCGTGGCCGTCTACTGGCCCGACCTGGTGCTCTTCTTCGTCTTCTACCTGCTCTCCGGGCTGGGCATCACCATCGGCTACCACCGGATGGTCACCCACTCCGGCTTCGAGGCCAAGCCCTGGGTGCGGGCGGCCTTCATGATCATGGGCGGCCTGGCCTTCGAGCACGGTCCCATCCGCTGGGCCTCCACCCACCTGAAGCACCACGCGCATTCCGACAAGGAAGGCGATCCGCACAGCCCGCTGGACGGGCTGATCCACGCCCACTTCGGCTGGTTCCTGGCCAGCGATCGCGAGCGGGTGGATGCCAAGAAACACGGTCCCTGGCTGCTGCAGGACGAACAGGCGCTCTTCTTCGACCGCACCTTCCCCTTGTGGGCCGGGCTGGGTTTGCTCCTGCCCTTCCTCTTGGGCGGCGCCTGGTCGATGGCCACCGGCAACGGTTTCTGGCCGGGCGCCCTGACCGGCCTGCTCTGGGGCGGGCTGGTGCGGGTCTTCTTCACCCACCACGTGACCTGGAGCGTCAACTCGATCTGCCATACCTTTGGCAGCCGCATGTTCAAGACCAAGGACCTCAGCCGCAACAACTTCATCGTCGGCATCCTGGCCTTTGGCGAGGGCTGGCACAACAACCACCACGCCTTCCCCAACAGCGCGGTGCACGGCCTGCGATGGTGGCAGATCGACATCTCGGCCTACATCATCCGCCTCTTGGAGATGATGGGGTTGGTCTGGAACGTGCGGCGCGTGACGCCCGAGCAGATGGCGCGCAAGCTGGAGGCCTGAGCGTCGCGAGCATGCCCTCCGCCGCGCCGCGCATCGGCATCGACGCCCGGCTGCGCGCCTACCGCGGCGGCGGCATCGCCGAGCATGTCTCGCGCTTGCTCGATGGGCTGGTCGAGCTGGATCCGCCCGAGCGGATCTTGGCGCTGGAGCATCGAAAGCGCGAGCGGACCGGGGTGGAGCACGAGGACGAGGTTCGCCGACGCGGAGCGCTCGAAGCCGAGGCCATCGAATCCCGCCGACTCCTCACGCCGCCCCATCACCGGCTGGAGGGTTGGGCGCTTCCGGTCGAGCTCTTGCCCGCGCGCTTGGACCTGCTGCACATGCCGGACATGGTGCTACCGCGGGCTCGGCTCGGTCCGAGCGTGCTGACGGTCCACGATCTGGCCTTCCTGCGCCGACCCGAGCTCCTGACCGGTCAGAGCCGGCGCTACTACGCCGGCGTCCGGCGCTCGGTGCGGCGCGCGCGGCGGGTGATCGCCGTCAGCCAGCACACCCGGCGCGAGCTCTTGGCCCTGACCGAGGTCGATCCGGACCGGCTGCGCGTGATCCCCAACCCGGTCCATCCGCGCTATCGGCAGGCGGGCGATGCACAGGCCGATCGGAAGGTCGTCCTCCGGCTGGGGCTCGAGGAGCCCTTCATCCTCTTCGTCAGCACCATCGAGCCGCGCAAGAACATCTCCACCTTGCTGGAGGCCTATCGGGCGCTGCTCGACGAGGGCCGGCAGGTCGGGCTGGCCCTGGCCGGGGCCGAGGGCTGGCTGAGCCAGCCGGTGCACCGCCGGGCGAGGGAGTTGGGCTTGGAGGGTCGGGCGCGCTTCCTGGGCTTCGTGGCGGATGGGGATCTGGCCGCCCTCTACCGCCGGGCGGCGCTCTTGGCCCACCCGGCCATCGACGAGGGCTTCGGGCTGACGCCGGCCGAGGCCATGGCCGCCGGCAGGCCGGTGGTGGTCTCCGATGCCGGCAGCCTGCCCGAGCTGGTCGGCGAGGCCGGCCTGCGCGTGCCGGCCGAGGATGTCGGCGCCTGGCGGGCGGCCATGGCCCGCCTGCTCGACGATGCCGCGCTGGCCTCCGAGCTGGCCGCGCGGGGGCGGGCGCGCGTGGCCGATCTGACGCCGCGCCGCATGGCCGCCGAGACCCTCGAGGTCTACCGCGAGGTCCTAGCCGAAGCCGGGCGGGCGCGGTCGGCATGAAGGTCTTGGTACTGGCGCCCCAGCTGCCCTGGCCGCCGCGCCAGGGTACGGCCCTGCGCAACCTCAACATCCTCTTGCACCTGGCCCGGCGCCATCGGGTCTGCCTGCTCTGCTTCGGCCGGGCCGATGCCGAGGCCGGGCCCCTGGAGACGGCCGGCATCGAGATCCACCGGGTGGCGCCGCCCGGTCCGCGATCCTACTGGCGCCGGCTGGTCGACCTCCCCACGCGTCGAACGCCCGACCTGGTGCGGCGACTGGACTCGCCGGCCATGATCGCGGCCATCGACGCGCTGGTGGCGCGCGAGTTGGTGGCCTGCGAGGCGGGGACGCGCGGCGACGCTGCCGGCTTCGACGTGGTCCAGATCGAGGGCATGGAGATGGCCGCCTTCGGCCTGCGGGCCCACGCGGCCCTGGCGCGGGTCCAGGCGCGGCCGCCGCGCTCGATCTACGATGCCCATAATGCCGAGTGGCTGCTGCAAGATCGTGCCTGGCGCGCCGATCTGCGCCGCGGGCCGCGGGGCTGGGTTGGCGCGCTCTACTCCCTGGTCCAGACGGCCAAGATCCGGCGCTACGAAGGAAGGCTGCTGTCCTCGGTCGCGGCCACGGTCTGCGTCAGCCGCGCCGACGCGGAGGCGCTGCGCCCGCTGGCGCCGGCGGCGCGGATGGTCGTCGTGCCCAACGGCGTCGACGTCGAGGCCTACCGGCCGGCCGATCCCGATGCGGTCGAGCCCCTGGATTGCGTCTTCACCGGCAAGATGGACTTCCGACCCAACATCGATGCCATGACCTGGTTCTGCGGCCAGGTCTGGCCGCGGGTGCGCGCCGCGGAGCCCGCGGCCCGGCTGCGCATCGTCGGCCGCGACCCGGCGCCGCGGGTGCTGGCCCTGGCCTCGCCCGAGGCGGGCGTGGAGGTGACGGGCATGGTGCCCGACGTGCGGCCCTTCATCGCCCGGGCCGGCCTGGTGGTGGTGCCCTTGCGCGTCGGCGGGGGCACCCGCCTCAAGGTGCTCGAGGCCATGGCCATGGGCAAGGCCCTGGTGGCCACCAGCCTGGGCGTCGAAGGATTGGACTTGCGGCCCGGCGTCGAGCTCGAGCAAGCCGACGAGCCCGAGGCCATGGCGCGGGTCATCCTGGCCCTCTTCGCCGACGCCGAGCGGCGCCGTTCCTTGGGCCGGGCGGCGCGAGCGCGGGCCGAGGCCGATTATCGATGGTCGGCCTTGGTGCCGCGCATCGAGGCCTTGTACGAAGATGGCTGAGCGCTGATGCGCGCGTCTCCGGCGCCGACCGGGGGCCGGCGGCAGGCGCTCCGGCGGTGGCTGCCCGGTGCCCGGAGCGGCCCCCCGGCCGCGCTGCCCGGCGGCGCGCCGGCGCTCCCCGAGGGCGCGCGGATCCTCCTGCTGCGCCCGGATCACCTGGGCGATCTGCTCTTCTTGGGGCCGGCCCTGGCCTGGCTCGAAGGGCAGCGCCCCGATCTGCGCCCCTGCCTGTTGGTCGGGCCCTGGTCACGGGCCGTCGCCGAGCGCCTGCCGGGTGGGGCTCGGGTGGAGACCCTGAACTATCCCTGGTTCGATCGGCAGCCCAAGGGCCGGCCGTGGCGGCCCTACCTGCGGCTGTTGCGCGCAGCCTCGCGCCTGCGGGGCCGTTTCGACGCCGCGCTGGTCCTGCGGGATGACGACGGCTGGAGCGCCTGGCTGTGCGCATTGGCCGGCATCCCCCTCCGGGCCGGGCACGCCCATCCGGATGTCGACCCCTTCGTCACCCACCAGCTGCCGCGCGCGGCCCGGCCGCGGCATGTCGCCGCGGCCAACCTGGCCCTGGTATCGAGCCTCTTGGCCACCGAGCCTGGTCCCTTCGGGCCGGCCGCGCATCCCCTGGGCTTCCGGCTGGAGCCGGAGGACCATCGGCGCGCCGAGGCCCTGCTGGCCGGACTGGACCAGGGGCCGGAGACCGGGCCCGGTGCCGGGCCGCAGGCGGATGCCGCGAGCATCCCGTTGGCCGTTCATCCGGGCAGCGGCTCGGAGATCAAGCGCTGGCGAACCGGCGCCTGGCTCCAGACCATCGAGGCCCTCACCGCCGTCGACCAGCCGGTGGTCCTGACCGGTGGGCCGGACGAGACCTCGCTGACCGCCCGCCTGGCGGCGATGCTCGACCGGCGCGTACTCGACCTGGCCGGCCGGACCGATCTGGCCACGCTGGCCGCCATCTACGCGCGCTGCCAGGTGGTGATGGGTCCGGATAGCGGTCCGCTGCACCTGGCGGTGGCAATGGGCCGGCCAAGCCTGCACCTCTACGGGCCGGCCGATGCCGAGCGCTTCGGTCCCTGGGGCGACGCGCGCCGTCATCGGGTCCTCCGCTCGCGCCTGCCCTGCGCCCCCTGCGGCAGGCTAGACTGGTCTCGACCGATCGAACATCCGTGCCTGCGCAGCATCGAGGTCGCCGAGATGGTGGCGGCCGGGCGGAGCCTGCTCGACGCATCAGGCGGTGACGCGGGTTTCGACTTCGGTCACGGCGAACGATGAAGGCCGTCCGGGTCCGCGGTCGGGCCGATCGCGATTCGGAAGGTGAAAGGCCGGGTCCTGATTTCCGAGCCTTCCACGGGCCGGGATCCAGCGGCGGCGGGCTTGGCGGGCCCCCGGACCGGACCCTATAATCTCCCGACGCGCGCCGGTCGGGATGGACCCGGCCCCGGCGCCGAGCGATGGGAGTGCCGTGTGCTTCAGACCGTCGACCTCGCGCGACTCGCCGAGGACATCGATTCACCCTACCGGCCCAGTCCGCTGGCCCAGCTGGCCGGTGCCTCGGTCTCCCTCTTCGTCTGCGACGACCTTCGCAGCTGGCATCGCAACGAGTCCCAGGATGCGCTGATGCTGGTGCTCGAGGGTGTCCTGGTGCTCGACAGCACCGCCGGTCGCGCGGTGGCCAACGAGGGCGAGGTCTTCGTGGTGCCGCGCAAGCAGAACCATAACCTGTCGGCCGGCATGCGCTCCTCGGTCGTGCTCTTCGATGCCGAACCGCCGGGTGCCAGCGCCAATGGCCACAAGAAGTTGCCCTTCGCGCCGCCGGCCGAGATCGAAAAGCGCAACATGGCCGGCGAGGTGCTGCAGGGTCAGCCTTACGAGTGGTTGTCGGTTGGCCGTGCCGGGAGCTGCAAGGCAGCCGCCTCACGGCTCTGGGGTGAGAGCATGCCCTTCTCGGCCGACGAGGACTGTCTGCTGATCGTGTACCGCGGCGTGCTCGACTTCGACGCCGGCGATGAATCCGGCACCGTGGTGGGCAGTCAGATGCTGCGCATCCCGGCTGGAACCGAGATCCGTCTGCGCAGCGAGCGCGGCGCGACGGCGCTCTTCGTGGCGCGGGAGGGCACGGCGCCGCCCGCGGCCGTCTCCTCCGGGGCACCCCATTCGGGGAGCGGTCGGGCCGAGGGTTGACGGGCGCGGCGACAGACGGACAGCTCATCCGCATGTGGCGGAGCCGGATGCTCCGACGCTTCTGCGGTCGCGAGCCTTGGATGCGCCCGCGACCTTCGCCGACGTCGACCGGAGGGGGGTCTTGATGTTTCGGACGCGCCTCACCTGGCGGGCCTCGTGCCTGGCCGTCGCGATCCTTGCCTTGGCCCTGGGCGGGCTGCGTTGGGGGCGATCCGGTCAGGACGCGACCGCCACCGCTCGGGTTGCCATGCCCGATCGAGTCGCACCGGCGCTTCCCGCCGACGCGGTGGGCCCATCCGGCAAGGGCGGTCCGCTGCTCGATCGGCGCCTGCGTGCGGCCATGCAAGCCCGACCCGACGCGAGCCTGCCCGTGGTCTTGCTCATGCGCGTGCCCGCAGTCGGCCCCGATGTCGCCAGCGTACACGGCGCTGGCGCAGCACCGGAACCGACCGGCGACGAGGAGGGGGTCGACCCAGACGAACTGCGGGCCGCGGAGGTCGAAGCGCGAAGCGCGCGAGCCCTGCGGCGACTCCGGGACTTGCGCCGGGTCTTCGAAGCCACCAGCGACGACCTCATGGCCGATCTGGAAGGGGCGGCCGAGGCCGGGCAAGCCAAGGCGCCACGGCGGCTCTGGCTGGCCGATGCCATCGCGCTGGAAGCCAGCCCGGCGCTCATCGAGACCTTACTGCATCGGCCCGAGATCCGCTGGATCGGCTTGGATCCGGAGCTGGAGCTCGGGCCTCGCCCGCAACCCGTGGCAGCGGACGGCGCCATCACGCAGACGGCTACCAGCCAAGAGGCTGCCGTGGCCTGGAACTTGCGCCAGATCCAAGCCGACGAGGTCTGGAGCCTGCTGGGGGTCGACGGCAGCGGCGTGACGGTCGGGGTGGTCGATACCGGCGTGGACTTCCACCACCCCTTGCTGCAGTCGCGATATCGCGGCTTTCGCGCCGGAAGCCCGCCGCAGCATGCCGGCAACTGGTGGTGCAGCCGGGGCGAGGACGCGCTCTGCGGTGCGGGCGACACCTACCCGGTCGATGGTTACGGGCACGGCACGCATGTGCTGGGCAGCATCCTGGGACAGGGTGGGATCGGCGTGGCACCCGGCGCCGACTGGATCGCGGCGCGGGCCTGCGGCAGCGACAACTGCCGTTTCAGCTGGATCGTCGACGCCCTGCAGTGGATGACGGAGCTGGGCGCGCGCGCTCCCGACGTGGTCAACCTCAGCTTGGGGACGGACGATCACATCGAGCGGTTGCTCTTCGAGCCGGTCATCGGTCGCATGGTGGATGCCGGCATCGTGGTGGTGGCCGCCACCGGAAATGCCAGTTCCTCCAACAACCTGAGCAACGTCCGCGCGCCGGCCAGCTTCACCTCGACCATCGGCGTGGGCGCCGTGCGCCAGTCGGGCGAGGTCTGGCATCTCTCCACCCGCGGCTTGAGCAAGTGGTGGGAGACCAAGCCGGACCTGGTGGCGCCCGGGGTGCAGATCACCTCCACCCTGCCCGGTGGCGGCCTGGGCCTGGACACGGGCACCAGCATGGCCGCGCCGCATGTCAGCGGCGTCGCGGCCTTGCTGCTCTCGGCGCGGCCCGACCTGCGGCCCGAGGAGGTCAAGCAGATCCTGAGCCGGACCGCGACGCCCTATGGCGCGAGCCGGCCCGATCCGGCTGCCGGCTGGGGCCTGGTCAATGCCTATGCCGCCGTGTCCTCGGTGATGGACGTCGGGCAGCTGCGCGGGCAGGTGCAGCGCGTGGGGGATACCCGGCCGATCACCTGGGCGCAGGTGACGGTGGCCGATCCGCTGGGCGATCCCATCGCCACGGTCGGCGTGGCCGAGGACGACGGAAGCTACAAGGTCGACCTCCCGCCGGGCGACTACCTGATCATCGCCAATGCCTTCGGCTATCGGACGGGCAGCCAGCGCGGCGTGGAGATCGTCAGCGGCCAGGAGACCCGGCTCGACCTGCAGCTCGAGCCGGACGAGCCGATGGGCGTCTTCGAGGGCCGCATCTCGGATGCCGACAGCCGGGCTTCGCTCTCGGCGCGCATCGACATGGACGAGTTGCCCTTCTTGCTGCGCAGCGACGAGACCACGGGCTTCAGCCAGCGGCTGCCCGCCGGCGAGTACCGCCTGCGCATCTCCAAGCTGGGATATCGGGTGATCACCGACAGCATCACGGTCAAGGCCGGCGAGACCTTGCACCGCGACTACGCGCTGCGGTCCGCGCCGCGCATCCTCCTGGTCGACGGCGATGCTTGGAACTACTCCGACGGCGTCGACTACTACCGCGCCTCGCTGGATCGCCTGGGCTACGTCTACGACCAGCATGCGGTCCTGGACGAATGGGCCGGTCCGGGCCAACCCGGCGGCCCCCCGAGCGCCGAGCGCATGGCTGCTTACGACCTGGTGATCTGGGCCAGCCCGGTCTCCAGCCCCAACCAGACCATGGGCGCCTGGGAGCTGTTGGCCTACCTGGAATCGGGCGGACGGCTCTTCTTGTCCGGGCAGGACGCGCTCTGCATCGACGCCGGGCGAGACGTGGCCGGAGAGCCCTGCAACCAGAGCTCGGCGCCGCATCCCTACCTGCGCGACAAGCTCGAGCTCCGCGTGCTGCGGGACTATGCCGACGAGCGCGGACAGGTCTTCGGCCTGCCCGGTGGCCCGCTGGAGGGCATGACCCTCACCCTCAACGGCCCGGGCAGCATGAACAATCAGCTGCGCACCGACGTGGTGGACGTCGTCTCCCCTTTGAACGCGCGTCTGGTGGCCGCCTATCCAGGCGGCCAAGGCGCCGGCGTGCTGGCCGACACCTGTCTGGCGCATCGCGCGCTGGCCTTGGGCTTCGGCTTCGAAGGCATCGCCGGTGCCGAGCCGCGCGATCGGGTGATGCAAGGGGTCATCGAGGCCTTGATGGCCCCGCCACCGGCCACCGGCCTCGAGGTCGAGCTGGACCGCTCGGACCTGGTGCGCCCGGCCGGCGCCACCGCCGAGTACAGCCTGACCCTCCTCAACACCGGCAGCGCGACGGCCGCCTATACCGTCGAGGTGCAGGACGCACGCTGGCCGACCGAGCTCTGGGACGCCGGCTTCAGCCAGCGGGTCGACGGCCGGCTGAGCCTGTCCAGCTGCCGCAGCCAGCGCCTGGGCGTGCGGGTCCAGGTGCCCGCGGGCGCGCCGCACGGCAGCCAGGACCTGGCCCGGCTGCGCATCCTCTCGGCTTCCGGCGCGCAGACCCTGAGCCTGCGGACCCTCGCCCCCGCCCCGGTGCTGGTGGTCGACGGCGACTTCGCCCGCAACAGCGAGGAGACCTACCTGCGGGCGCTGGAGGCCGCGGGCCTGCGCTACGATCACTGGGAGTTGGGCCTATTGCGCATCCAACCGCGCCTGCCGCCGACGAGCACCTTGTTGCAGTATCCCATGCTGATCTGGTTCACCGGCGAGAACCTGCTGCATCCCGAGCGCAACTTCGGTCTGGACGCCCAGCGCCTGGTGGCCAGCTACCTGGATGCCGGCGGTCGGCTGCTGCTCTCCAGCGAGGACTACCTCTACCATTGGGGCGAGACGCCCATCGCCGGCCAGCGGCGCTTCCATCGGGAGTACCTGGGACTGGACGGTTACGTCGACAACGGAGGGGCCGCGCATCAGGGCCCGCTGTCGGGCGGCGCGGGATCGCTGCTGGAGGATGTCGAGGCTTGTCGGATGGCCGGCCGGCGGTCGGACGCCGACTTCTCCGATCGCATCGCGACCCGCAACCTGCCCGGCGCCCGAGTGGCCCTGAGGAGCACCTATGGCCAACCGGTCGCGGCACAGAACGAGATCGCCGGCGGGTGGAAGACCCTCTTCCTGGCCTTCGATGCCGGCTTCTTGGATCAGGACTGCGCCGATGCGGTGATCGGCCGTGCGGTCGACTGGTTCAGCTACCTGGCCAACAGCCGCCTGGAACTGGTCGACCAGCACGGTGCGATCGAGCGGCGGCGCACCTTCGCCAGCGGCCAGACCCTCCACCTGCGCCTGCGCTTGCAGCATGCCGGCCCGCGCGAGGCCGGCGAGGCGGATCTGCGCTGGACGATTCCGGCGGGCGCGACGGTAGATCCCGCCTCCTTGCCGGCGGAATTGCGCTGGGAAGCCGGCGAGCTGCGCTGGCAGGGCGCCTTGCCCGCCTTCGGAGAGCGCGTCTTCCAGATCGCCCTGCGGCTGGACGATGACCTGCCGGAAGGTGCCGAGATGGCCTCCGAGGCCCACATCTACAGCGATGGCGTCGGCATCACCCGGCACCTCCGATGGTGGGTGAACGCGCCGGATGTTCGCCGCTCCTCCAAGAGCGTGCCGGACGCGCAGCGCGATCTGATGTTGGGCGACAGCACCACCTTCGTGGTCAACGTGGTCAACGCCGGCACCCGTCCGCTGGCCAGCTGGCGCGTGACCGACACCCTGCCGGCCGGCCTGGACCTGGTCGAGGGCAGCTGGCTCAGCGAGCACGGCAGCGTGGTCCGGCTCGCGCCCAACCAGCTGGTCTGGAGCGGCGACGGCCTGCCGGAGGACAGCGCCACCTCGCTGACCTACTCGGCGCGGGTGGCCACCCGCGCCGGGGGGTGGTTGACCAATCGAGCCGCGCTGAGCGCCGAGGGCGGGCCGCCCCTATGGCTGAGCGCCAGCGTCTTCGCCCGACCCCAGCTGCTCCTGCCCTGGTTGGGCTGGCAGCAGCAGCGGGATCCCTGAGCCCCCGACGGAGAGGAGCCGAAGCGATGGACGCCAACGAGCAGCAAGCCCTGATCGAGAACCTGGCCGAATCCTCGCGCCGCAGCGCCGACGCGATCGAGCAGCTGGGCGCACAGATGGTCGCGCTACGCGGCCAGGTCCAGACGATCGACGAGCGCATGGGCGAGCTGCGCAAGCTGCAGCACGAATCCGCCGAACGCGTCGAGCGCCTGGCCTCAGAGGTCGATCGCTTGCGTGCCGATCGATCGCTGGGCGCCCAGATCGAAGCCCTGCGCGGCAGTCAGACCGAGGCCCAGTCCCGCCTCGAGGGGCTGGAGGGCAAGCTGCGGCGCGTGGAGCAGGTGGAAGCCTCGATGGGGCAGATGCAGCGCGAGATCGGCAGCCAGATCGAGGATCGGGAACGCGCCCTCCGCTCGGAGATCGAAGCCCAGTCTCGCCAGCGCGGAGATGACGGGGCGCAGGTCGCCCGCGAGCTGCGCTCGCTGGAGGAGCGCGTCGAGAAGGCCCTCGCCTATCGGGAGAAGCTGGAGGTCTTGGAGCACGGGCGCAACGCGCTCTCCGGAGAGATCGAGGACCTAACCGAGCGCCTCGAGGCGCTCGACGAGAGGGGCACCCGGGCGGGCGCGGAGCGCCAGAAGCGTAGCCAGCATGCGGCGAGCAGCCAGATCGAAGGCGAGCGCCAGCGCATCGACGCCCTGGAGGAAGTGGTCGGCGGCTGGCAGGAACGCATCGAGCGCCAGCTCGAGACGCTGCAGGAGTCCCAGGCCATCGCGCAGCAGATGCAGCAGGAGGCCGAGCGCCTGCGCCGCGAGAGCCATGCCGCGGCCGAAGCCTGGCGGGTGGCCGAGGGCCGTGTGGACGAGCATCTGGCACAGATGCGGCAGGATATCGAGGAACGCGCCCAGCGTTTGGAGGATCGGCGACGCAATGGCTGGGAGGCCCACGGGCGCCTGCACGAGAGCGAGCGCCGCGAAGAGCGCGAGGCACGCGAGGCCGCCATCGCCCAGATCGAGGAGACCATGGATGGGCTGCGGCAGGAGCTGCAGACCGGGCTGGAGGTGACCGGGCGCGACATCGCCGAGGTCAAGCACCGCTTGGGGGGCTACTTCCGTAGCTTGCAGCAGCAGCTGGCGGAGACGGCCGAGACCTTCGAGGTGAACTTGCCCTCCGACGATCCGGCGGCCGTCGATCCCGAGCGACGCCAGGCCTTGCGCCGGGCCTTGCGCGCGCGGCGCGCCGCCCGCGGCGGCTGATGGCGGACGCGGCCCGGGTGCCGGATGGGCGCGTGGTCGTGGTCGGCACGGCCGGCCACGTCGATCACGGCAAGAGCGCCCTGGTCCGGGCCCTCACCGGCACCGACCCCGATCGGCTGGCCCAGGAGAAGCAGCGCGGGCTGACCATCGAGCTGGGCTTCGCCTGGCGACCCCTGCCCAGCGGTCGGGTGCTCAGCCTGGTCGATGTGCCGGGGCACGAGGACTTCATCCGCAACATGCTGGCCGGAGCCGGGGGCATCGATGCCTGCCTCTTGGTGGTGGCCGCCGACGAGGGCCCGATGCCCCAGACCCGCGAGCATCTGGCCATTCTCGACCTGATGGGCATCGGCTGCGGCGTGGTGGTCTTGAGCAAGGCCGATCTGGTCGACGAGGAATGGTTGGCCCTGGTCGAGGAGGAACTGCGCGAGATGCTGGCCGGCACCCGTTTGGCCGAGCTGCCGATCCTGGCGGTCAGCGCGCAGGAGGGCCGGGGCCTCGACGCCCTGGTCGAGCAGCTGGACGCCAGCCTGGCCGGCCTGCCCGAGCCGGTGGATCGCGGCCGGCCGCGGCTGGCGGTGGACCGCGCTTTCAGCCTCTCCGGCTTCGGCACGGTGGTCACGGGCACCCTGCGCGACGGCAGCTTGCGCCCCGGGGAGAGCCTGACGATCTTGCCGGAGGGCATCGAAGCGCGGGTGCGCGGGCTGCAATCCCACGGCCAGGTCGTCGAGCGCGCGCTGCCCGGGACCCGGACGGCGGTGAACCTCAGCGGGGTGGATGCCGAGGCCATCCCGCGCGGCAGCGTCTTGCTGCGGCCGGGAGACTACCGCCCCACCACGCTCATCGATCTGGAGCTGCGCGCCTTGGGCTCGGCGCCGATGGCGTTGGGCCACGACCTGGCGGTGCACGCTTTCCACGGAGCGGCCGAGGTGCCGGGGCATCTGCGGATCCTGGGCCAGCGCGAGATCGCGGCCGGCAGCCGGGGCATGGCCCAGCTGCGCCTGGACCGTCCGATGGTGGTGGCGGCCGGCGATCGCCTGGTCCTGCGCCTGCCCTCGCCCTCGATCACCTTGGGCGGAGGGCGGGTGCTCGATCCGCACCCGCCCGGACGGCGTCGGCGCTTCGCCGAGCCGGTGCTCCAGCGCATGCAGGCGCTGGCCACCGGCGATCCGGTCGAGCGGGCCTGGCAGATGCTCTCCGAGCGCGAACCCTGTCCGGCCGAAGCCCTGCACCCGCCCGAAACCGGGCTGGAGGCCGAGGATCTGGCCGCGGCCCTGGATCGCCTGGCCGAGGCGGGCCGCATCGTGCGGCTGGAGCAGGCGTGGATCACCGATCGCGGTTGGGCGCGCCTGCGGCGCCGCGCCGAGATCGTGCTGCAGCGCTATCACCAGCGCTACCCCTTGCGCATCGGTGCGCCCTTGGAGGAGCTGCGCGAGCGCCTGCGCCTCTCGCCGGAGGCCTTCGGCGCAGCGGTGGCGACCGCCGAGGGCGAGGGCTGGTTGGTCCGCGAGGGCGAGCGGGTGCGGCGACCGGATCACGAGGTGCGCTTCGGGCAGCAGCAGCAGCAGGCCATCGAGGCGCTCCTGGCGCGCTTCCGGGCCGATCCCTACAAGACGCCCTCGGTCAAGGAGGCCAAGGCGGCCCTCGGCGAGGGCCTCCTCGAGGCCTTGATCGCGCGCGGCGATCTGGTGCAGGTGTCCGAAGAGGTCGTCTTCGACCGTGAAGGCTACGCCGCGCTGGAGTCCGGCGCCATAGAGCAGGCGCGCCGAGAGGGTCAGGTGACGGTGGCCGACCTGCGCGATCGCTTCGATACCAGCCGAAAGTACGCCCTGGCGCTCCTGGAGCATCTGGACCGCATCCACCTGACGCGCCGAGTAGGAGACCTGCGCGTGCTGGCGCGCTCGGGCGGAGCATCCGGATCGGGCGAAGCGGAGGATGCCTAGGTGAAGGACGCAGCATCCGGCGACGTGGCGGTGGTGATCGTCAACCACAACACCTCGACCTTGTTGGCCGCCTGCCTGGATTCCCTCTCGAGCGGTGGCAGCGAAGGGGTGGCGTCCGGAATCTGGGTGGTCGACAATGCCTCCACCGACGACAGCGTCGCTTGCTTGCGCAACCAGTTCCCCGCGGTCGATCTGATCGCCAGCTCGGAGAACCTGGGCTTCGGGGCGGCCAACAACCTGGCCCTGCGCGCCATCGGACTCGGCGGCCCGGAGCCGGCCTACCGATACGCGCTCATCCTCAACCCGGACACCATCGTACCCCAGGGCGCGCTGCGGCGCATGGTCGATGATCTGGATGCCGAGCCGGATGCGGCGGTGCTGGGGCCCAAGCTGGTCCTACCCGATGGCAGCTTGGATCTGGCCTGCCGGCGTGCCTTCCCCACCCCCGAAGTGGCCTTCTACCGCTTCAGCGGCCTGTCGCGGCTCTTCCCGAAGCATCCGCGCTTCGGGCGCTATAACATGAGCTTTCTCGATCCGGATCGGCCGGCCGACCTGGACAGCGTCGTCGGCGCCTGCATGCTCGTGCGGGCCGCGGCGGCGGCCGAGGTGGGCCTCTTCGACGAGCGCTTCTGGATGTACGGCGAGGACCTGGATTGGTGCTTGCGCTTTCACCAGGCCGGCTGGCGGGTGATCTACCGCCCGCGCACCGTGGTCTACCATATCAAGCGTGCCGCCAGCCGCGGCAGCCGCCGGGCTCGCTACGAGTTCCAGCGCGCGATGTGGCTCTTCTACGCCAAGCACTACGCGGCGCGCAGCGCGCTGGCGGTGCACCTGCTGGTGATGCTCGGCTTGGGCCTGCGCGGCGGTCCGCGGCTGCTGCGCGAGATGTGGCGCGACCGGTCCCGGAGCGCGCTCCGATGAGACGAGGCGAGGGCGCGCGGCGCCGACGCGCCTGGCTGGAGCGGCTGAGCCTGATCGTCCTCGACATCGCGGCCTTCGCCACCGGCCTGCGGCTGGCCCACGAGGTCTATCTGCTGCTCGGCCGATTCGGCGGTGCTTCGCTGGCTCGCATCTCGCGCTTCGAGAGCCTGGCGCCGCTGCTGGTGGTTCAGGTGCTGACCATGGCCGTGGTCTTCTTCTTCATGCGGCTCTATCACCAGCCCCGCGGCATCTCGCGCATCGACATGGCCGCCGGCGTCTTTCGCGCGGTGTCCATCGGGGTCATCCTCACCTATGCCTTTACCAGCTTCTTCTTTCCGGACCTGGCCTACTCGCGCAGCATCCCGGTCTACGATTGGGGGACGACCATCGTCTGCGTTTCGGCCCTGCGCATCTTCCACCGCGAAGCCTGGTCGGCCTTGCGGCAGCTGGGGATCGGGCGCAGCCGGGTGCTGATCGTGGGCGCCGGCCCGGCCGGCCAAGACCTGATCGCCCGCATCCACCGCCAGCCCGGCCTGGGCTACGAGATCGTGGGCGTGGTCGACGACACCCCCGGCCGTACCCGAGCCCGCGGCGAGCCCATCATCGGCCGCACCGGCCAGCTGGGCGAGCTGGTCGAGGACCGCAAGGTCGACGAGGTGATGATCGCCCTGCCGGACGCCAGCCGTCAGGAGCTCCTGGCGCTGATCAGCCGTTGTCAGCGGGAGGAGGTCTCGATCCGGGTCTTCCCCGACATCTTCCAGATGATCGCCGGCGAGGTCCAGATCAGCGCCCTGGACGGCCTGCCCCTGCTCAGCGTGCACGATCTGGCCCTGCGCGGCTGGCGCCTGACCCTCAAGCGAGCCGTCGATTTGGCGCTCAGCCTGAGCGCGCTGGTGCTGCTCTCGCCCTTGATGCTCCTCATCGCCCTGGTCATCAAACTCGAGAGCCGCGGGCCGGCCTTCTTCGTCCAGGAGCGCATGGGCCTGGATGCCAAGCCCTTCCCGATGATCAAGTTCCGCTCGATGCGCAGCGATGCCGAGGCCGAGAGCGGTGCGGTCTGGGCCGTGCGCGACGATCCGCGCCGCACGCGGCTGGGGCAGTTCCTGCGCGCCTGGAACCTCGACGAGCTGCCCCAGTTCGTCAACGTGCTCTTGGGCCACATGAGCATCGTCGGACCGCGGCCCGAGCGGCCCGAGTTCGTCTCGGAGTTCCAGCGCGAGATGCCGCGCTACATGGAGCGGCACCGCGAGAAGGGTGGCCTGACCGGCTGGGCCCAGGTCAACGGGCTGCGCGGCAACACCTCCATCGAGGAGCGCACCAAGTACGACCTCTACTACATCGAGAACTGGTCCCTGCTCTTCGACTTCAAGATCATGATCAAGACGGTCTTCGCGGGCTTCCGCGACCCCAACGCCTATTGACCGCTCCGGGGCCCCCGCCTACAGTTATTCCGCGCCGGCTATGGGCCGGCGCGGTGCCTTGCCCTCCCGGTCGAGGCGCCCCGCGGCAAGCCCTTCGAGCGCCCTCGAGATGAACGACTTGGCCAGCGCCAGACAGCGACGCATCCTGGCCCTGGTGGTTCAGGACTACGTCGAGTCGGCCCAACCGGTCGGCTCGGCGGCCCTGGTGCGCCGGCACGATCTACCGGTCAGCCCCGCCACGGTGCGCAACGAGCTGGCGGCCCTGGAAGACCAGGGCTATCTGATGCAGCCGCATACCTCGGCCGGTCGGGTGCCGACCGTGGCCGGCTACCGCTACTTCGTCGAACACCTGGTCGAACGCTCCGAGCTGTCGCGCGCCGAGCGCCGCACCATCCGGCACCAGTTCCACCAGGCGGCCTGGGACCTGGATCGCTGGCTGCGGCTGTCGGCGGCCGTCCTGGCCCGCAACTGTGGCGTGGCCGGCCTGGTGGCCGCGCGTCAGGACCGGCGCGCGCCGCTCTTGCGGGTCGACCTGATCGACTTGGGCGATGGCCTGCTGCAGCTGGTGGGCCTGATGCAAGGCGGCCTGGTGCGCCAGTTCCGTTGGCGCCCGGAGCTGGCCTACGATGCGGACATGCTCCTGCGCGCCGTGGCGGGCGTCAATGCCCGCCTGGCCCGAGACGCGGCGAACCAGGACTCCGATCCGGCCGGCGCGGCCGATGCGGCGACCGATCTGCTCGACCCCTTCGAGGCTTCGGTGGCCGAAGCGGTGGAGCAGCTGGTCGCCGGCCCGGCGGCCGGCGAGCCGCAGGAGCTCTACCACGCCGGGTTGACCCAGATCCTCCACCAGCCGGAGTTCGCCGACAGCGAGCGGCTGCGCAGCGTGGTCGAGCTCTTGGAGCACGGACTGGGTCTGGAGCCCATCGCCCGGCGCCTGCCGGCCGACGGCGTGCAGGTGATCATCGGCGGCGAGCCGCCCTTGGAGCAGGTGCCCTACATCACCTTGGTGCTCGCACGCTTCGGCCCGCCCCAAGAGACCGGCCTGCTCGGCGTGGTCGGGCCGACCCGCATGCCCTACGAGCGGGCGGTGCCGACGGTGGGCTTCGTGGCCCGCTTGATGACCCGCCTGATGGCCGGGGAGGTGGCATGAGCCAGGACTACTACGCACTGCTCGGCCTGGCGCGCGATGCCGACGAGCAGAGCATCCGCCGCGCCTACCGCCGGCTGGCCAAGCAGCATCATCCGGACGTCAACGATGGCGATCCGGAGGCCGACGCGCGCTTCAAGGCCGTCAAGGAGGCCTATGAGGTGCTGCGCGACCCGCAGAAGCGGGCCATCTACGACCGCTACGGCGAAGCCGGTCTGCGTCAGGCGGCTCGCGCGGGCGGCGTCGACTTCGGCGACATGGGCGACCTGGGCGAGATCTTCGAGCAGTTCTTCGGCTTCGGCGGCCGCCGCCGCGGTCGCCAGCGCGATGCCGCCGAGCGCGGCCAGAGCCTGCGCACCCGCCTGCGTCTGACCTTCGAGGAGGCGGTCTTCGGCGTCACGCGCCAGATCGAGGTGGTGCGCAGCGAGGCCTGCCAGACCTGCGGTGGCGACGGCGCCGCGCCGGGCAGCTCGCCGGCCCGCTGCCCGCGCTGCCAGGGCACCGGCGAGCTGCGCCAGGTCCAGCAGAGCGTCTTCGGCCAGTTCGTCAACGTGCAGACCTGTCCGGACTGCGCTGGCCGGGGGCAGGTGATCGAGGAACGCTGTCCGGATTGCCGGGGCGCCGGCCTGCAGCAGCAGAGCCGCAGCCTGGAGGTGGACGTGCCGGCCGGCGTCGAGGACGGCACCCAGATCCGTCTCAATGGAGAAGGCGATCACGGGCGCCACGGCGGGCCGCCGGGCGATCTCTACGTGCTGCTCTCCGTCGAGGAGCACGAGCTCTTCGAACGCCAGGGCAACGATCTGCATCTGGAATTGCGGCTCAACCCGGCCGACGCGGCCTTGGGCGTCGAGCTGGAGGTGCCTACCCTCGAGGACCCGGTGCCCCTGCGCGTGCCGCCGGGTACCCAGACCGGCGACAGCTTCGAACTACCCAACCTGGGCGTGCCCTACCTGCGCCGCTCGGGCCGCGGCAGCCTGATCATCACCGCCTTCGTGATGACGCCCGACCGGCTCTCGCGCGAGCAGCGCGAACTCCTCGAGCAGCTGCGCGCCTCCCTGCCCGGCTCGCGCGTGGCGCCCCGCGAGGACGACGAGCAGGGGCTCTGGGAGCGCCTGCGCGGCAAGTTCCGGTGAGCGACATCGGCGGCTACATCGAGATCGGTTTGCCGGTCGACGGCGAGGCCGCCGAGGCCGTCTGCGAGCTCTTCGAACGACACGGCGGCGGGGCGGTGGTCGAGATCCGCGTCCGCGACGCGACCAGCGGGCAGGACCTGCCCCAACGCGAGCATTGGGTGCGCACCTACCTGCCGGCCGGCGACCTCGAGGCCCGCCGCCGCGTGGAGGAGGGCCTGTGGTACCTGGGCCGCATCCACCCCATCCCCGAGGCGGCCATCCGCAAGCTGGCCGAGGCCAACTGGGCCGAAGCCTGGAAGGAACACTACACGCCGCTGCGGGCCGGCCGCCGCTTCCTGATCGTCCCCTCCTGGATCGATCCGGCGGAAGCGGGGCTGCGGGATGACGACCGGCTCCTGCGCCTGGACCCCGGGATGGCCTTCGGCACCGGCCTGCACCCCACCACCCGGCTCTGCCTGGCCCTGATGGAGGACGAGCTGCAGGCCGGCCAGCGCATGCTCGACGTCGGCACCGGCAGCGGCGTCCTGGCCATCGCCGGCCTGCGTCTGGGCGCCGCCGAGGTGCTGGGCGTCGACATCGATCCCGGCGCCATCGAGATCGCCCGCGCCAACGCCGCGCTCAACGGGCTCGCGCCCGAGCTGGCGGCCGGCGGGATCGAGGCCGCCGGCGACGGGCCACCCTACGATCTGGTGGTGGCCAACATCCTGGTCGGCATCCTGGTCGAGCTGGCGCCGCGGCTGGCCGAGCGCTGCCGGCCGGGCGGCCGGCTGATCGTCTCGGGCATCCTGGACACGCAGGCCGAGCAGCTGCGGGCGGCCCTCGAGCCGGCCGGCTTCCGCTGGCGTGCCGACCGGGCCGAGGGGGACTGGCTGGGTCAGGTCTACGATCGTTCCGCCACGGCCGATGGCGAGCTCGAAACCGCATCCGATGCCCACGGCGATGCCCACGGTGCCGGCGGGCCCGAGGTCGCGACGCGATGAGCGAGGAAGCCGGACCGCGGCGCGTCTTCATCGCGTCGGGCAGCGCTCGTGGCGCCCGCCTCGAGCTCGATGCCGAAGATGCGTCCCGCCTGCGCCAGCTGGGCCTGCGCCCCGGCGATCGCTGGATCGCTCTGGACGACTCGGGCTGGGAGCTGGAGGTCGAGCTGGGCCTGCTGGAGGACGAGCGCGCCGAGGGCCGTATCCTGGGCCGGAGCTTGGCCACCGAGCGCCGCAGCAAGGTCAGCCTCTACCAGGGCCTCCTGCACCCCTCGGACTTCCGACGCCTGCTGGCCGCCGCCACCGCCATGGGCGTGGTGGCCTTCGTGCCGGTGATCACCGACGGCAGCGTGGTACCCATGCTCGGGCCCGACGGCGCGCCGGAGGGCGAGCGCGAATGGCCGGCCCTGGTCCGCGAGGCCGCCGAGGCCTCGGGCCGCGGCCGCCGTCCCGTGGTTGGCAGCCCCATGCTGCTCGACCAGGCCCTCGACCAGGGCGCCCGCACCGGCAGCGGCCTCTTCATCGACCCGGCCGGCGATCCCCTCTCCGAGGTCTTGGCCGATCGCCCCTTCTCGATCGACCTCTTCCTCCCCCCGCCCGGCGGCTTCACCGACGAGGAACGCCGCCGCGCCCGCGCCCGCGGCCTGAAGGTCGTCGCCCCGCCCGAGTCCGGCCCCGACCCCACCCAGCCGGCCCTCTCCACCCTCGGCCAGCTCTACGCCTTGCTCGAGGACGAGCCGCCGGGATAAGGACGAATGCGGTTACCCTGGAGGGTGGGCTTTCGCTCGACGTGCTGCTGGTTTGGCAGTCGTATACCCTGGCTTGACATCGAGTCGATTAATCGATACATTGATCGATGAGGGGATAGGGTCCAGACAGGGAGCGAGCGATGGCGAGCACGATGAGCGCAACCCAAGCACGGATTCACTTCGGTGAGCTCATGCGGCGGGTGGTCGACGGTGGCGAGGCAGTGGTGGTCGAGCGCTCCGGTCGGCCTACAGTCGTCGTCCTGTCGGTGGAGGCACATGCCGCACTCGTGGGGCAGCGACGCGATCCTGGGCAATGGAGCGATGCGCGAGAACCCACTGACCAGATGGTTCTTCGCGAGACCGGGCCGGCCTACGAGGTCGCCGACCCGCAGCTTCCACGCGATTCGCAGGCATCCGCGCGCTTCGAGGACGTGTTGGCGGATCTCCTTCCGGACGAAGTCGCCGAGCGACTGCGCTTGGCAGCCCGGCGAAATCGCCGAAACGTAGGCGATGAAGTGCTCCATCGAGTCGAGCAGAGCCTACGTTCGCACCGTGTGCCGGCCAAGGTGCTCGCGCGTCGGGTGCAGCAAATCCACAATGGGATCGAGGGCCAACTCGACCTCGAGCAGATCCAAGCCGCCAAGCGCGAGGGCCGACCGTGATCGTCGTCGATACCAATGTGATCGCGTCCTATCTCTTGCCCGTTTCGGAGTACTCCGAGCAGGCTCGGAACTTGCTCGAGGTCGACCGAGACTGGTCTGCACCGCTTCTATGGCGCAGCGAACTCGGCAACGTACTATCGACGAACGTGCGTTCCGGTTTCATCTCCTTGGAGCAAGCACGGTCCTTGTTGGGAGAGGCCGATAGCCTCATGCAGGGAGGCGAGTTCACGGTTCCTTCCACGTCGGTGCTCGATCTCGCCGCCGAGAGTGGCTGCACGTTCTACGATTGCGAGTTCGTGGCTCTCGCCCGCGAGCTCGGGCTGACATTGGTCACGCTAGACCGGCAGATCCTCGAGGCCTTTCCAAACATTGCGGTTCCACTTGCCGACGCGATCGAGAGTTGAGATCCGTGTGTGATGGGACTCGCTTTGGAGAACGGCCTGCAGGCTGTCTAACGCGACCTAATCGTCTTCCGATTCCATCGAGATCCCTTCGCAGCCGCGCATCTCGGGGCCGTAGTCGGCCAGCCGGCGGGCCATGACGCGGATGGCTTCCGGGTTGTCATCGATGAGCAAGAAGTCGCGCGCGTTGCGGGCGGCGGCTTCGCCGGTGGTGCCGCTGCCGGCGAAGTAGTCGAGCACCAGGTCGCCGGGCCGCGAGTGGACCTTGACGATGCGCTCGAGGATGCCCAGCGGCTTCTGGGTGGCGTAGCCGGTGCGTTCGGCGGCGCGGGTGCCGACGATGGTATGCCACCAGACATCGGTGGGCGTCTTGCCGCGCGCGGCCTTCTCCTGGCCGACCAGGCCGGGGGCCATGTAGGGGATGCGGTCCATGGCATCGTAGTCGAAGGTGTAGCGCTTCGGGTCGCGGGCGTACCACAGGATGGTGTCGTGCTTGGCCGGCCAGCGCCGCTTGGATCGCCCGCCGTAGTCGTAGGCCCAGATGATCTCGTTGAGGAAGCTCTCGCGGCCGAAGATCTCGTCCAGGAGCAGCTTGCAGTAATGCGCCTCGCGGTAGTCGATGTGCAGAAAGAAGCTGCCCCCGGCGGCCAGCAGGCGTCGGCCCTCCTCCAGGCGCGGCGCCAGGAAGGCCAGGTAGTCGTCGAAGCGATCGGCGTAGCCGCTGCTGCCCAGCTGCGTCGTCCGGTAGCGCCGGCCGCCGAAGCCGGTGCGGTCGCCCGCCTCCTCGTCGCGCTCGGTGCGCAAGCGGGTGCGCGACTGGCGCTTGCCGGTGTTGAAGGGCGGGTCGATGTAGATCAGGTCGGCCACACCGTCCGGCAGGCCGGCCAGGATCTCCAGGTTGTCGCCGTAGACGATGCTGCCCATCGCTTCGACTCCGATCTCGGCCGCTGCGTGCCCGGCGGAATGCGGGGCGCGCCGGCTCAGTTCTCGTCGCGCCGGCTCAGCCCTCGTCGCGGTGATGCGCGAAGCGGTCGATGACCAGCACCAGCGCGAAGCCCAGCAGCGCCAGGCCCAAGACCGCCCAGGTCTCGGCGCCGAGGCCGGCTGGCAGAACGTTGATCTCCTCGAGCGGCACCGGGATCCCGTGGCTGTCGATGCGGGTCGACAGGACCTCCTTCCAGGGCCAGATCTTGCGCAGCGAGCCGGCCATCAGGCCGATGAGCAAGGCCACCGTCAGGTCGTGGTGATGGCGGAAGGCCCAGCTGACCAGCCGGGCGAAGCTCATCAGGCCGATGGCCGCGCCGGTGGCCACCAAGAAGAGGATCAGGAAGTTGCGGTCGTTGACCGCCGCCAGCACCTCGCGGTACTTGCCCATCAGCAGCAGGATGAAGGAGCCCGAGATGCCCGGCAGGATCATGGCGCAGATGGCGATGGCCCCACTGAGCAGGAAGAACCACCAGGTGCTGGGGGTCTCGGTGGGCACCAGCCCGACGATCAGGTAGGCGGCGAGGGCGGCCAGGCCGGCCGCCAGCAGCTTGCCACCGTCCCAGCGTTTCACCCGCCCCCAGACCGTGAACACCGAAGCGGTGACCAGCCCGAAGAAGAAGCCATAGAGCATCTCCGGCTGGTTCTCGAACATCCACTCCAGGCCGCGCGCAAGGCTGAAGATGGCCAGAAAGATCCCGCCGGCCAAGGCGACCAGGAAGGCCAGCGGCACCCGGTCCAGGGCCTCGCGCCAGCGCCCCCGGAGCAGCAGGCGCAGGGCGGCGGCATCGAAGCTGCGGATGCCCTCGATCAGCTCTTCGTAGATGCCGAAGATGAAGGCCATCGTGCCGCCCGAGACGCCGGGCACGACGTCGGCGGCACCCATGCCGAAGCCCTGCAAGACGACCAGGGCGTAGTCGCGCGGGCTGCGGCGGCGGGGCGTGGTAGGGGCGTCGTCCATGGTCGGGATCCTGTTCGGGGCTGGAGATCGCGGCGCGCTGCGTGGCGGTCGGCGATCGACGGAAGCGTCTCTTGGCGGGCGCTCTGGTCGGATGCGCGGGCTGGGCCTGCCGCTAGCCTGGCCTATAATGCCCGAGCCGGCTCGCCTCGCGCCAGCCGGTGGCGGTGGCAGACCACCCGCCAGACCAAAACTGCGGCGGTGCCAGCAGCCTGCGCGCTCGATCCCGTCGGGATCTCCGAGCTCTTGCTCGGGGAGCGTCGGCGACTTCGGGTCGCTCGCCCCTACCCGCCTGACCAAAACTGGAGGGATGATAGGTGTGCCCATCCGGGCCGGCAACCCGCCGGCCAGATCCACAGCCCGCGACGTCCGG
>CAZJWJ010000070.1:0-27485 GCA_964549495.1 uncultured Anaerolineales bacterium
GAGTTGTAGGCCAGTCCGCCAGCCTAGCACTTATGTTCTGTCACGCACTGAGGCTCGACGGCTGGAAAGACAGTCGATGGTACCCTTGGACCCTCGAGTCGGAGTCGGGCACCGATGGCGGCATCGTCGTGACCAACGAGGTACTGGCCGATGCTCTCCTTCCTTGGCGTCTAGAAGACGTCGACGCAGCGGTGATCTGGAACGAGGTCGATCCTGGCATGTACTTGAGTGTGCGCATAGAACAGGAAGATCTGTCGTCAAGCCTGTATCTGCCGCGTCTGAGCAAGCCGTAAGCAAGGTTCCCTGTGCAACGGTGCGACGAGCTCCGCAGATCATGTGCACTCGTATCATGAAGTCCTCTCTATTCCGGAAGCATCTATACCTCAGCGAGCAACCCCACCGGCCAATCGTGATGCAGTGCGTCACCGGAGGAGCAAGTGCGTGAAAAGCCTTCCTTTACACCCTCTCATCGCCGGAGTATATTATGTTACAAAATCACAGTCAGTATGCTATGTTCTACCGTGATCGAAACTTACCCCAGCCCAATCCATGAGAAGTCGCTCCCGTTCTCATACAGTGGTCGCACAAAGATACTTGTGTAAACACATCCGATTTGACTCGACTTGATCGCGTGAATTCAGCCGAAGTATAAGTGGCTGCGCTGCACTAAGGACGTAAGGGCATGTGCTATGGAAGTGCCTAACAACCATGCGCTGCTGCTCAGTGCAATCACGGAGTCCTTCTTGGAGTCCTCCGACTTCAACGGCGTGCCCGTCGCTTCACTGCGGACCAGATTCGATCTGACTCACTCAGAAGCCATTGGCATCATAGAGTCGCTCGTGGCGGACGGGCGAGCCGCGATCCTGTTCTCGGACTCAGACACAAACCCACACGTTCAGCGATTTGGATTCGAGCCTATCGACGTACAAATCAGAAAGCTGCGAGTTAGTGACAGTGCCACCGTCATGTGTGTGTATCCAACAAGCTCTCATCTAGAGTCGGTCGTGGACAACTCTGAGTTTACCGATCGGCCCTACACCTGTAAGCTCCGATTGGGGGAGCCACACTTGGCACCGAAGTACTTCGATCTACAGGTGCTTGAAGTATATCGAGCCGATCCAAGATACGTCTACTCAACCAATGACGTAGGTGGCTGGATTTCGGTGCGCGATGAGTACTTCGAGTCCGAAGGAATGCCAGCACGAGATCAGATATCTCTGCAGACGTTCGGCTTCGCGTACGACTCCAATCTGGCCCGCGGTGTCGTTGTCTACCTTAGGTACCTCGCAGACCTCAGTCCTGAGCACCAACAGACTTGGCGAACCCGTGAGATCCTGGGCGACTACATACCGCATCCAGACTACTATCGCACCTCCATTCTCGGCGATTGGCCAGAACGCGAATCCATTTTTGTCGCCTATCTTGTTGAGTTGTATATTGTCAACGAAATGGCACGGTGTATCGAGCGGCCGCCGCTGTTCAGGAGAGACTACGGTCCGTATGCAGAGCAGCGTCCTAAGCGTTTCGCGTTCCTGGTAAGACCAACACTCGAAGAATATCACGCCTTCGTTCTGCTGCTTGACAAGCTGCTGTCCGAAAACATCAATCGGGAGTTCTTCAGAGATGAAGTGCCAATGGAGTCCGAACAGCAACGCCCTGACGGAAAATTAGTCGTCTCGCAGCGAGGCACACTTGCGCTCCTCGACGACTGGATGCGGATCAGTCTTCGAGTCGATGACTGGACCGACTGGGAGACCGCGATTGAGGCGATGCGCGATGTGCGACGGCAACGGCAAAGACCCGCACATGCCGTGGATGAGAATCGATTTGATCAAGTGTACTTCGCGGAGCAGCGCGAACTCATGATTCGAGCCTATCAGGCAGTTAGAACGATCCGACTCCTGCTTGCCAATTATCCCGCCACCAAAGAGGTCGAAGTGCCGGAGTGGCTATTTCGCGGCGAGATCTGGACATACTAGTCGCGTATGCATTGGGGAGATGATCGATGGCATGGAACGTCTCAGATCCGGCAGCGATTCCTCAGGAGTACCGCCAGCGCTTGAGCCATCTTGCTCTTCTATTCCACGAGTACCAATTTGTGGAGCAGTTGCTAGACTCTCCCGAGCTTGCGGACATTGCCGGCGAACTGGATGAAATGTGCTTCACTGACAGAGTTGTCGGGTTCCACTTCACCAGAGGCACTGGAGAGAGTATCAATGAGCAGGGATTGATAGTGTCCACTGGTGCAGACCGGAGGCGTGTCTTCCTTGAACAGTATGGACATCTTTTCACACCTGCCCAACGCACCGCAATAGAGCAGTCCTGGTCAGACTACTTCGACCGCAATCAGGATAGGGCTCGCGATGGCAAGGTTTGGTTCACGCTTACCCAAGAACCATTGGCGGACGGCGGTGCAGATCGGCTGCTGACCCACTACGGTGGCGAGTCCATCTACATGCCGCTAACAGAGCTTACTGATGTCGCTGAGGTACTTCGGTCGATTGGTACCCCTATGGTAGTTGAGTGTTCGCTTGACCCTCACGAACTGAGGTTCTTAATAGACCGACCGTGTGGAACAGTCTGGCTTTCCTCATATCACTGCATGGTGAATCCCAATGCAAATCAGCATGACCTTGACGTCTACTCGACCAAGTCCATTCCCCCATCATGGATCCGATCAATCAAGATTCTCGACCGGCCGTGAGTCGGTTGCTCTGTTGCACCTACTAGCGGGGTATCCGTCGCATCGCTTCCATTGGATCCCAAAGTCTACGCTGCCCAAGCAGACGAGACACCTAGTGATCGAGTTCGGTGCGTTGTATCCGGCAGAATCCATCGCGCATCCACGGATGAGGCCCCTGGAGTACGCCCTATGAGAATTGAGCGAGCACAACCGAAGCTCCTGCGAACCGTTGCTGTTCCGACCCAACTTCAGGGATTTCTGCTGGAGGTCGCGGAGAAGATCGCAGCGCGCGACGAAGAGGCCGTGATTCCGTCAGACGATCTTTTGCAAGCAGATGACGCCTGCGGAGGACTGATCGAAGAGGATGGGGACACCTATCGCTTCACCTACTATCCCGAGATTGAATCGGATGCGAGTTGGCAGTTTGCCCTGACCACTGCTGACATTGAACTGATCGCCACCGGCACGAAAGGAACGCTACAGCTTTGGGGTTGTGCTACTGAGAGTTGCGACTCGCTCTTCGCGGATCCATTAGCGAAATGCTTCAACTGCGACTACAGAGAAGAGGCGCCAAAACTACCGCCAGACTTGTATGACGACAAGCTGACCTGGGGCAAAGAGTTCTTTTCATTGAACCCGGATGCAAGGGGATTCCATCTTCGCGAGATCGTCAAGGGAGATCCAGAGCTGTCGCGGTTGTACGAGGACTTCACGAGCGACGAGATCGACAAGATCCAACAAGAGGCTCGAGGATTCTTGGGTGCAAATGCACGAAGGCCGACAGCAAGCCGGCACGGCTGTGAGGATCGATCAATGCCGTAGGGCACCGAGTTGCGGACCGTAACACTCCGGTTAGTTCCCGCGTCTGTAAAGGCGGTTGCGAAGCGATTGACCGACGGAGAGGGATCCGGTGTTTCCGAAGCTGCATGGCCCATGCTCGAGGTCAAGCGTTCAGAAACCGGTCGTGAACCGATGCGCGAGATCATGTCTGGAGTACGCCATGCTGCAACAGAAGCCCGACACTATAGCACAGGAACTTGTCGTTCGCATGGCGATGCTGCTCCTTGCAATCATTGTCGTTGGCGGGACAGCGTTCTCGAGAACGCCGTGGCGGGTAGACCGTCAAGGAGCGGTCATCTCACATGCGGTCTCTGCCAATGAGATCTCCGAGGCGCAATTCGTTGACGCGATGCAAGGTCTGCGGGCGCTCGGCGGGGCGACGCTCACCACCAAGGCACAAGGCACTCGATTCATCGTGGCGGAAGGCGCGCGAGTGCTGGAGTACGTGCTCCCCTTGACTTCGACTGCCGCGCCCGTGCGGAGCAGCCCTGTGCTGCCAGGCGTTGTGGAGGACGTGGTGATCGTCGGAGATCGCGTCGTGGTGACGTGCCGAGCATTCGGCGTCCTGGTGCTGTTTCCTGGAGACGATGGCCAGTTGACCATTGTTCAATCCTTACCCATGCCGGACATCGTCGACATCGCCGCGGTTGGGAGTCGGAAGCTATTGATCGCGACTCGAAGCGACAGCTTGGCGGACTACTACCTCGATGATGCGGGTCGACTAGAGATGCAAGCCATCGTCCAAGTCAGCCTCTCTCCGGATGGCATGGGCCGATCGATCATCGAGCACGTCGCCGTGTCGGACGGTGTCATCGCCGTCTCCGGCAACGTCAGCGGAGCCTCCGGCGTGCACCTGGCCCTCTTGCGCATCACATCAGACGGTTCGATTCATCCGATCGAGCATGTCGAACTCCCGCAGCGCCTGGTGCACCTCGAGGCCAGCAACGGTGTCATCGTCGGTGAGACCAATACCTTGGGAATCGTAGTGATTGCGCCCGCACAGGACGAGGATCGATACGACGTGCGCGCAACCTTCGGGGAGGACATCTTCGATCGAGATACTCTGGCATTCGACGTCTTCGAGAGCCAGATTGCGGCGGTCACCGTCGATTCCACAGGAGGTTCTACGGACTGGGTCCTTTACCTCATCGACGTGAGCGATCCATCGAACCCGGACATCAGTGGTGCGCTCGATCTTGGACTCGAGCCACGCAATCCCAGCTTCTACATGGGGCTGCCCACCATTGTCGACCCCAGCACGATCGTCGTATCGGCCGCAGGACTTTGGAGTTATTCGACGGACTGGGTGCATGCGGGGATGGAGCGACAAGCTTCGATTAGACTGCCTGGCAGCGTTCACGATGCCGTCGTCGTCGGTGACGTCGGCTTCGTGGCAACCGACTCTGGAATCTGGCGCTTCGATCCCGAGAATTACCTCGACCTTCAGTTCCTGTCGCCGGTACTTACCGAAGATCTGCACCGCTACGAAGACGGTATCGCCTACATCGATGACGATACCGTGGTTGCTGCGCGCCTCGGCACAGATGGCGAGCTCATCGAACGAGCGCGATTCGTGGATGAGAACGGCAGAAGCCCAGACTCCATCGCAGCCGACGGTGCAAGACTCTTTGTTGCCTTGGCGACACCCAGGGGCGGCGAGGGACAGCTCGTGGTGCTCGATATGCGGGGACCGGACGTCATCTCCCTTGGAACGCTATCTAGTGATCTATCCATCGATATCGTGAATCGTGAGGTTCTTGCCAGCCGCGTTGGTGGCGGTGTGATGCTCGTAGATGTTCGAGACCCTTCCACCATGCAGCCAATCGGTCTCGTGGAAACACCGAATTCACAGGCCATTGCCGGCCTTGCCATCAGTGGCCGCCGGCTCTTCCGGACGCTCTTCCCGATGCCGGGCCAGTCTGTCTCGGACACGCTAGACGTAACGAGCTTCGACCTTGATGGCAACTGGAACGTCGAGACCCGCATGTCGATCCCGGAAGGCGTGCTCGGGGCTCTCGCGGTAGGGCACGATCGGATTGTCTACGGCGAGCACGGCGGGCAAGCATGGACCACGGAGCTGGGTATCAGCCGGATCGACTCAGATGGGCGGATGGTACGAGAGCCGAGCGTGGCGTTGGTCAATACGGGCTCGCCAGTCGGATCACTCGAGATCTCCGGCGGCACTGTCCTCGCCTCTACCGGTCTAGGCGGAATGCTCGCAGTAGATATCGAGCCCAGCAGCAGCCAGATCTACATCCCCTGGGCAGTTTCGCTATCCTTACGACCCCAAGCGCAAACACGATTGAACCTAGGCGAGCATACGGCTCGGGAAAGCGAGGGTCGTTGGCCGTTGCCTTAGTTGCACTGTCCAGCCACGTGAACTCGGATTAAAGGAAGTATCCAAGAACCAAAGGGCAGTGGACCTCCATCGTGGATGTGTGCGAGCAATGAACAGGGAGTCCATAGATGTTTCACAGCTTTTTTCAGATGCCATGTCGGGTACAGAATTCTCGCGTCGAGGTTTGACATGGAGAGCAAGCGATGTGGGCGTCACGAGGTTGGTGAACCTACAGAGATCTAAGTATGCCAATCTATACTATCTTAATGTGGGGCTATTCTTCCACGAGTTAAACCCGGAAGAGAGAGTAAACCTTCTGAGTTGTCATTTGCGTTGCCGCGTAGATAGCTTGTTTCGTGAGTCTGTGAATGATGAAGATTTCGTATTCTGGCTTAATGGAGAGGTTCGAGTCGAGAACAGATGGCGGAAGGTTGAGCGACTGGTGCTGGGGTTACTGATTCCGTGGTTCGAGGAGCACTCTAGCTTGGACAAGGTTTCCGATCTTGTTGAGAAGGATGGCTTTCTGGAGTGCTTTGTGCGACAGGAATTGAGCGATCTTGCACGTCTTAGGTGTCACGAGTAGTCATGTCGGACAGACCCCTTGTCTATCCGATGAAACCCAAGTCCGCAAAGTGGTTACGTCCTGGGCAGTTCTGGGCACTCCCGTTGTCAGACGGGACATTCGGATGTGGGCGCGTGATTGAGGTCCCGCCTCCAACACATCGGATCAACAGCATGTGCTTCCTGGCTGGTGTGCTCGACTGGCACGATGCAGAGGTGCCGACGTCGGGATCAATTGCCGGAGCACGTTGCCTGGCGCAGGGCGAAGCCCATATCTGGGCGATCACACGTACAGGTGGTACGGTGCTCGGATTGCGCGACCTCGTCGCCGATGGTATCAAACCCTGGCTCTTCCGCGGTGCCGAGTACAATCGGAACAGCAGCGTTCTCATGGGGTGCATTCCGTTGCGTCAGCAAGCCCCTGAGGACATTGAACTGCCCGTCCTTGCGACCTGGGGCTACCGTTTCGCAGTTCGAGTTATTGAGGAGCGATTTGGTATCGCCAGCAACATCAAGTACTGAATCGGTTCCTGTGATCAAGAGCCGTCCTGACGTGTGTAAGATAAGTGTCGAACTGAATGCAGTACGTTTAATGATGTCCGTCACCACGCTACGAACAAGCCTCATTCTCGATATAGCGTCTAGGAGGAAAATATGGCTTCTCACGAGTACCGGCTCCTCAATCCCCCCGAGAATGGCAGAGGGCGGCAACTGTGGCTTCAACACGCCGCAGGTTTCATCATTTTCCAGGACGCGCGCAACTACGCCATATCGCAGATCCCGGAACAGGTCGATACAGCAACACGACTGAAGATTGTCGAAGGCATCGATGATGTGGTGTATGGACTCATGATGATCTTCGACGGGGTATCAGGATCTCTCCGGAACGCAGAGTACGAAGTCGCCTTGCGTGGGATTGTCCAATTGGTCCGAAACGGCGACCATCAGGACAGGGTCATCGAGAGCTTGGATCTCTTCGATGGCGATGGAATGTGTATAGGTTACCACGCCTGGCATAGAGGCGCGTTTGGTGAGGACCCAGTTGCAGAGATGAAGTGATCCTAAGCAAGCTAACCTTCAGGTGAACTGGATCAACTCCAGACCCTTGCTCATGTGGAACACCTCCTGGTATACGGGACCCGATTGACTTGGACACCCGACTGGCGGCAGAATGAGCGTTCTTCGGATGGCCTGATGCATGTTTACAGAGATCCGTCGCGGTTGTGTCCGTGGTGATGAAGTGTGCGTTGCCTGTTCCCCGGCTCCCCTCCGCGATCATACATCTCGAGCTGCAGCCACCATCGCCCGACGATGTCACTCCGCGTCACCGCGCATGCGTTGCCTGAAGGAAGACTCCTATGCCAACCCGGGCCACAGTGTACCCTGGCCGAGCACAAGCCCTCATCAGAATCTGCCTGATTGCAGCTGGTCTCTTGATCGTAGCCGTGATCGCGGTGCCAGCTGGTGCCGACACTCACGGTGCCGCCGCAGCGGATGGCGATCCACATTGGATCCGCCACGGTGCTCGTGCCGAGTTCGTCGGCGGCAAAATCGGGTACCTGGATGTCGCCGATGGGCAAGTGGTTCTGACCCACGGCGCTCGGTTGAAGGTCTACTCCGAGACCGCGGATCGGCTGCTGGAGGAGTACGTCTTCGACAGCGAGATCCAGGAGGCAGTGGTGTCGCCGTCGATCGTGGCCGCGATCGCGGACGACGGTAGCGTTGTCGTGACGCAGCGCGGATCGACGCCAGACGGCGACAAGCCGAGCATTCTGCGGATTCCGCTCGTGGAGGACAAGCGAGCCACTGGACTGGCTCAGATCGGCGACGCGTTGTTGATCGCTGTCGTATCCGGCGAGGTTTCGGTGCACAGCATCGAGACCGGCAAGGCGACAAGACAAGCCAGCCTGGACTTGTCGACCCTCTTTCCGGGTGACTGGTGGGTCATGGACATGGTCGAATCCGACGACATCGCGTATGCGCTGATCTGGGAGTCGAACAAGTACATCATCAAGGTCATCGCCATCAGCCCAGACGACGCTGCCGAGTGGTCGTTGGAAGAACGGTTGCACATCACGAATACCGGGCAGCCGCGAGAGCTGTTGGTCGAGAACGGGTCGGCCGCGCTCCACACCGGTAGCGGTGATGTCTATGTTGCCGATCTAGAAACCGGCGCGGCGCGGAAGCTCGAGCAGATCGCGCGATATGGGCTGTGGCCGGTGGACATTGCCCTTTCGGCGGGGCGTCTCTACGTTCTTGGCTACGACGATAGCTGGAACGTCGAGACGAGCTTCAAGGTCTTGGCCATGCCCGTCAAGGGTGCCGATGACCTTGGAGAGACCTGGTTGCGCGCCGTCGATCGCCGAGTTTGGGAGTACACATCGCTGGATGCAACCAGAGGGCTTCTGCTGCTCGGGGAAGAAGACCAGTTGACCGTACTGGATGCCGATCAAGAGGCGCTCGGTCGCGATGTCCGCGAGCAGGTCCTTGCGCCCGCGTTTCGGGCGATCGTCTTCGAGGAAGGAGGCGACCTTGTCATCTCGCGCCCAAACGGTCTCTGCCGGATGTCGAGGGAGGGTGGTGAGCTCGAGTGGTGTGGAGAGGCGTCTAGCAGGGCACGCTGGCTGTTCGCGCCCAGACCCGGAGTGATCGTCGGAGTCGAGACATTTCGAATCTTCTCGATGCTCCGACGCGGCGCTGCGCTCAACCTGGTCGAGGAGAGCTTGCTGGACCAGTCGTCGGGCGATCGCTATCTGTCCGCGGCTTCCACGACGCTGGGATTCGCGGTGTTGAGGAGCATCGATCCACCGAGAGCTCCACTGGCCAACTTCGAGGTCGCGTTCTTCACCGTGAGCGAGCGTGGTGAAATGGTTCGCGAGCACAGCTTGGACGTGCGCACGGATGGCTGCGATTCGTCGAGCTTTGCCGGGAACGGAGACTGGCTCGGACTACTCTGCGAGTCGACCGTGTGGGAGGTCGACCTTGCGGGCCAAGTGCCGACGCTCGCGGGTCGATTCGAGATCGGGCAGGATGGCCTGTCGCTACATGTGACGCCCGCTGGACTGCTCGCAGTCGGCACCGAGACTGGACTGCAACTGTACGACCTGGCCACGCGGGACGAGTATCGTGTGTGGCCCGAGCAAGGTGACCCCGAGCAGGCAGTGGTGGCGGTCGGGAGTGCTGGGAAGTGCCTTGCCACGGTAGTTGGTGGCCGGAAGGTGGCTGAGCAGCAGGTATGGTTCTACTGTCCCGATGATTCGCCGAGTCATGACTTCCGCGGGAGGCTGGCGGATCGATTCTATGCGGACGGTGCCGTGGACACACCGGCTCTCAAGTCGCCGGCCGCTGGAGAGGACCTGTGGCTATTGACGGGTACCGGGGCGGCGATACACTACGAGCCAGATCGTGCAAGGAACCGACTGCACGTGCCTTTCCTCGCTCGGTGAGGGAGCCGGTCGGTCCATTGCCGTGGATACGGTCAGTCCCAGGAGCAGCAGCACAGGTCGATGTTTGGATTCCTTGCAGAGGAATGGGAGGCTCACTTGCGTGTATGCAGAGCCGCAGCCGCGGAGTCCAATCAGGTGAACGCACACCGCGACGTTGGCGTCGAGCAACTGGCTTTCGTCGCTGTGTCGAAGCCCTGAGAGGATTGGGACCTATGCCTCACCAGCGCCGGCTTGGCCGCGGGGATAACCGCATCCGCAGCGTAGGCGCGCTAGCGGTCTTGCTCCTATTCGCCTGGACTGCGACCTCTCCATCGCCGGTCCAGACCCAGCCGAACCCGTCGATCGGCTTTCGGCTGGCGGCCCAGGTGGACCACGGCGGCATGCGCGATCTGGCGATCCACGACGACTTCGTGCTCGTCGGGCAAATCGGGGGGCTGGTGGTGGTCGACCCTTCGACCGAGCCCGCGCCCGTGGTGTTTGGCCGGCTCGACATCGGCACGCGCACAGGAGTCGACCTCGGCCGGCCGGCTGGCGTCAACGCTGTCGTGTCCCGCGGGCGTCATGCATTCCTGAGCACCGATGACGGCCGGGCACTGGTGGCCGATTTGGCGGATCCCAGAAACCCGCGGCAAGTCGGGAGCTTCGAGGCTCCCGACGAGGGCTTCGACCCCATTGCACTCAAGCTCCAGGGTGATGTCGCCTACCTGGTCACCCGGTCGCAAGAGCTGCACCTATACGACGTCTCCGAGCCTGAGCGGCCGCAGCTGCTCGGCTCGACTGTGCTCGTCGGCGGGGCGCCCGTGGTGGACCTCGACGTAGCGGGCGGCTACGCCTACGTGAGCGCCCAGTCGGCCCTCTTGGTGGTCGATGTCTCGAACTCCGCGGCGCCCGTCCAGTTGCGGAGCATCGAGCGGAGCCGGGAGGCCTCTTGGCATGGGCTGCTCCTGGAAGGGGATCTCGGCTTCGCCGGCGGCTTGTCCGGCGGCCTGGTCGTACTCGATCTGAGCGATCCGGCCGAGCCCAGGACGCTGACCCGGCTGGACCTACCGGTGATCAACAACCAGGCCGGACGGGTATACGAGCCGGTGCGGCTCGGTCGGTACTTGCTCATGCCGGCCGACGAGCGCGGCTTGGTCAGCATCGACGTCTCGGACCCCTTAGCGCCCGTGCTGGTCAACACCCTGCCACTGCCGGGGCGTCGGGCCTGGCGTGCAGTGGCCGACTCGGGTCGGGCCCTGGTGGTCGACACCGGTTTCGGCCTGCACGTGATCGGGGCTGAGGAACCCTCGAGTCCTCTTCTGCTGCGCAGTCTGGAGCGGCCCGGAATGACGGCGGTGCACGTGCAGGGGGCGGTAGCCTTTGCCTTGTCGGTGCACGGCCGCCTGCTGGTCTACGATATCGACGATGTCTACACGCCGAGGAAGCTTGCGCATCTGGTGCTCTCGGATGCCGCACTCGCCGTGGAAATGCAGGTCGTGCACGATCGAGCCTACGTCCTGATGGTGGATCGCGACAGCGGTCCGCAGCCGGTGGCCTACCTGCAGGTAGTCAACCTGTCGCAGCCTGACCGGCCGGAGATCGGAAGGCGCTTCACGGCCTCGACCAATTACGAAACGATCAGCGCCACCTGCGGTGACCGCCTCTTCCTGGCTGGTGAGAATGGGGCGGCCGCTTACCGGCTCGACGGCAGCGGTGGGCTGGAGCTCCTCGCAACCTGGATCGAGAGCTCGGCCACGATCCGCGAGTTGAGCTGCGTCGAGGGCTGGCTCTATGCCATCGCCTCGCCTGAGGAGCCCGAGGGGCTGCAGTTGATCGCCTTCGACGCCCGCTCGAGTGGATCCCTCGAGCCGGTATCGCGCCAGCCCCTCACTGATTTGCGGAGCCCCGGCCCCCTCCTCGCACGGGGCGCGAGCCTGGTCGTAGGCTCGACTGAAGGGATCGCGCTCTACGACATCAGTGCGCCCGAGCGACCGCAACGAAGCGCGACGGCGCTCGACGAGAGCTTTCGGCTTCGCTTTACACGCGCGATGGCGCACCAAGATTCCCTGCTCTTCGTGGCTGGTAACAGCTCGCCTGGCCTCGCGGCGGTCGACCTGAACGACCCCGAGGCGCCGGAAGCACGCGGCTACTACCCCGAGCTCATATCCGCGAACGACGTGGACGCCGAAGGCGCGAGGCTGGTCATCGGATCCAGCCTCGGCGGGATCGCCACCTTCGAGCTCTCAGGCGTCGCGCTGCCCTCGCCCGAGCCAACACCGAAGTCGACCGCCACCCCGACGCCCACCGCGACCGCAGGCGGCAGGGTGCTGCTGCCGCTCCTGGTAACCCGGCGATAGACGCGGGCACGTCGTCCACGTGCGGTCTCGCTCACCTATTGCCCGACTCCGTCTCTAGGGGCCAGACGGTCTCTGTTTCTACCAATTGACAGAGCTGAGATGTAGTCACCGAACCTTGACTTCCGCGCACGGCTCCAATGTGGTAGCCTGGGAACCTGAAGAGACGCGCCAAGGCTGGTCGGGCGGGGTAAATGAACCGGTGGTTCTTGAGACGCCCCGACCGTGCTTCGTCGGAAGTCGCGCGCGTCATCCTGCGGCCGCAGAGTGAGCACTTGCTCGCTCGTATCAGCCGCCAAAAGGCAAAGACACACAGGACTGGCCACCCGTGATTGCTCAGACCGCTAGAGACCAAAGGTGCGTGACGTTGACAATGACTCCTGAGCCGTGCTAGGGTTGGTTTGTGAAGTTTGGACTGCAGGGTTGGTCGACATGAGAAGACTTCGAGGAGCATGCCCACTATGAGCGGAACGAGAGCCGGGATGAGATTGGTGGCCTGCTTTGCAGCGTCATTCCTTGTAACTGCGCTGACAATCCTGCCCGTCAGTTCAGCGGGCATTAGTCAATGGGCCGAGGGCAGACACGACCACGGAACACCCGGAGTAGACAGTGTCAACCATGATCTTCTTAACAAAATCGAATTCACTAGTGCATGCATCATGGAAGATTGTGTCTCCAACCGCCAGGCTCAGTCAGGCATGAGAAGCTACGGAGACCTAGCAGATGGCGGGAGCTTCTGGGCCGCGGTAGGTTACACATCTGTGACAATCGGGGGGGGGACGATCGTGCAGATGAAGTTCGTTTTTATTCGGGACTCTAGCCCGGCTGGGCCAAACTGCAGTTTGGGCTCACATCCTGGAGGCACGGGGATCTTTGGATCCAGTGGCATGCCAAGTGGCACGCTGCCTAACCAGTTTATTTTTAGCGAATGGGGAGTCAACCCGAATCAGACGATCAAAGACCCGTCATGCAATCCCACTACTAGCCCAACCGGGGGGTTTGCCGCGCTGAAGGCTTTCATAGGCACTGAGGATCTCTCGTCCTCGCCGCTTCTAGCAACACATATCTTTAAGGACTTCTCAGTTCAAGTCCTACACGGAGCTAGGTTCACCTTCGGAAACATCTGGTCAAAGGACGACAAGCCTAAGATCGATATCCACTTCATCGGAAGCCGATCACGCGCAATCAGCTTCCAGCCACCGCCTCCACCATGGCCGTTCTGGGCCTTCACTGGCCATAGTTCGAACTCCCAGATGCATGCCTATAAGGCCGATCCCAACTCGAATTTCTCGTTTGGAGCATGTGGGAACGATCAGTTCACGTCCCAGCCGTGCCCACCGTAGAGAGTGAACTGACGAGACTGCTTACTAGTCAAGAAGAATGAGACTGTGCATAGGAGTAAGAAATGAGAACTCTAATGACAATCGCTGCCGTGCTAGGTAGCATGACATGCTTGGCTCTTGTCTTGTACAGCGGCGGACCCACCGTGTGGAGT
Organism: uncultured Anaerolineales bacterium; assembly: GCA_964549495.1. GTDB lineage: Bacteria > Chloroflexota > Anaerolineae > Epilineales > Epilineaceae > JACKBJ01. The sequence continues at coordinate 13,697 of CAZJWJ010000070.1, forward strand.
CAGACTGATAGCGCAAGGCAGGAGAGTGGAGATAGTTTCCCCTCACTTGAACTCGGAAACGATGCCCTTGAGGCGACGAGAGGGCTGTTGGCAATCGAGAACAGCGAGATTGAGAGTGTCGCTCGCCTGATACGATACCGCGACTTTTTAAATCTTGGCCAAGCTGAGGAGTTACAGTTAGATGGCAGTGCGAATGTCGACTTCCCCGTTTGGATTGTCGGTATTCGGTATGAGGGCTTGACTGGCTCCGACCTGCCGGCATCTCCACCTGATACCACGCAGCTTGATGGAGCATACGTGCTGTGGAATGCAGGATCGGGCGAGCCGATGCGCTTCGGCGGACTCCTCGCTGAGGGTAGTGGCGGCTACACATACCAACTGATCGATGGCATAGTCGGTCAGGATCTCCCGATTTTTGTGCTTCCCGAAAGGATTCACGACCCGCGGCCAGGCCCCGCACCGTGGGAAATCGAGTAGATCGTTGGGCTTTCTACCGCAATCCCGTAAACAATTGTGTTTTCCTGCCCGCCTACGGCGTGGTAGGCTGGGAGCCCGGCAAGCCGCGCCGGGACTGGCCTTGCGCGGTATTCGGTTCTTTTTGAGACGCTTGCCGCAGGGATTCGAGATGCGCCTTACGCTATCCTGCAGTGAATCGATCTTCTCCCGTGTTCACCGATATCTTGCAGGAAGTCCCGACCCTCGCGAGTGTCCTGGTTGTCGCGAAGGTGCACGCAAAGGCGTAAACTACGGAATGGAATATGCATCGTGCGACCACGCAGAGCGGCGCATTGAAGTGAACCAAGAAGCAGCATCAGAATTGCCTTGACCGCGACTCGTCTCTTGCTTACAATGTAGCTGCTTGGAACAAGCCGAACGAACGGACGCACATCCAGGGCCGTCGCAAGACCCGCCCGCAACATCTCTCGGGTGCCTGAGAACCAGCCCGCCCATTTAACCGGGGCGGGCTTTGTGTATCTCAGGTGCGGAGCATGAGCGACAAGCAGACGCAGGCGGTACGAGCGAGCTTCACGCGGCGGGCGCAGGTGCTGCCCGATCCGGGACTGGCCGACGCGGAGCCGGGTAGCGGCATCCCCTTCGTGCTGGTGAACCCGGGCGTGAAGCGGGACGGGCAGGATCCGACCTGGCTTCCCTGGCGGCTGGAGAGCTACCGGAAGAACCCGGTGATCCTGCCCTTCCACGACGCCGCATCCTTTCCCATCGGCGCCGGCAGCATCGACGAAGTGCCCTTTGGCCGGCAAGTGGGCCTGAACGCCATGGCCTACTTCGACATGCAGGACCCGGTGGGCGCCCTGGCCGACAGCAAGTACCGGCGCGGCTTCATGCGCGCCGTCTCCCTGGGCTGGGACCCGCTGGACCAGGCCGGCATCCCCACCCGCATCTCCCGCCAGCGCCCCGTGGCCAACGAAGTGGCCGAGTTCAGCATCGTGGCCATCGGCGGCGACCCCGACGCCCTGATCGACCCCGGCCGCGCCCAGCGCGAACGCATCCACCGCTTCCTGCGCGGCATCGGCCGGCAGGAGCGCGACCGGACCTTCGACTTCTTGACCGAAGCCCAAGACGCCCTGCGCGGCGCCGCCGCCCCCGAACATCGCGCCGACTACGACCAGCGCGCCCAGCTGCTCGAGCACCTGCTGCGCGCCCTGAAGCTCTGCGACGGCGAAGCCTGCCAGACCCTGGCCACCCACATCGTGGGCCAGCCGGGCTCTGCGGCCGCCGCGGACCCGACACCCGATCCGGATCGCGATCCCCAGCCCGCCAGCCCATCGCCGGCCGAGGGCGAAACCGCCGCCGAGCCCGTTCCCGAAGACCCCGAGGCGCAGGCCTCCGGCGAGGGCGAGGCCGGCCGCGGCGGAGTTCCCGACGAGGCCGAAGCCGAGGACGCTGCCCAGCGGCGCCGTCAGGTGGCCATGGCCGCCATGTACCGCGCCATCTGGGTGGACGACGCCGAAGACGCGGACGATGACGAGCGCGAGGCCCTGTACAAGTCGCTGCTGCCGGAGTACCGCCGGCTGCGCCTGACCCGGCCGGCCTGGATGAAGGCCCGCCTGGTGGCCAGCCTCAGCCTGGCCCAGCGGCGACTCCTGCTGCCCAACGGAGAGGTCGACCTGATGAACCAGACCCGCTGCCAAGGCTGCGGCTGTTCGAGCTGCAGCGGTGAAGCCGACGATCCGCCGGCCGAACTCGAGACGCCAAGCGACGACGCGCCCGAGCTCGAGCCCGAAGCCGATGCCGAGTCCTCGAGCGAACCCGAACCCGATCCCGATCCCGAATCCGATCCCGATCCCGACCCGACCCCCGAACTCGAGCCCCCGGCCCGCGACACCGAGGCCGGCCTTGGCGCCGACGCCGGCCCCGGCAGCACGCTGCCGCCGGAGGTTCGCCGCACCCTGGCCGAGCTCTCGCGCCAGCACCCCAGCCTGCGCTTCGCGGTGCAGCTGCGGGACCAGGCCGACGCGGGGACCGACATCGACCGGCCCGATCCGCCGCCAGCCGATCCGCCCCAGGAGCCGCTGGAGGCGCCGGCCGGCCTGGTGGCCCGGTTGGCCGAGATGGACGTGGAGGCCGGCGGCTGACCACCAGCGCTGGACATAACGAACCGAACCACAGCGAGGAATGAACGTGACCAAGCACTACAAGCTGAGCGAGGACCAGGTGCAGCAGATCGAAGCCGCCCTGGGCCGGCTGGACGAAGTGGCCGCCGAAGTGGAAGCCGTGAAGAACGCGGGGCTGAGCGACGAGGACCTGCAGACCATCAGCGACAGCGTGGGCCGGCAGATGCGCGCCGCCCAGATGGAAGGCGACGGCAAGCGCCGCAGCTTCGAACCCGGTGGGGGAGAGGGGCAGGACGACATCGACCCCGGTCTGGGCGACCTGGACACCGCGGAAGCCGCCCGGATCTACCTGGGGCACCAGGTGCGCCAGAGCATGGTGCGCCAGCTGGGTGCCCGGGGCGTGAAGACCGGCTTCACCGGCACCGATCCGGACTTGGAGCGGGCCTACAACAGCATCAACCAGCGCGCCGCCGAGCGCCGAGCCGACCGGCTGTATGCGCCCGGCCAGCAGCGCTCGAACGCCGGCGACCCCGAGTTCACCGAATGCGGCGTGGACTTCCTGTGGGACCTGGTCTGCCAGGGCACGCCCCTGGCCGAGATGATCCCCAGCCGGCCCACCCGCCACGGCCGCCTGAAGTGGCGCGTCTTCTCCAACCTCTTCGAAGCCTGGGGCGTCAACCCCACCCAGGACTGCAGCGGCGTGAAGTGCACGCCCACCAGCACCGCCAACCTGGACCACGACGAGCAGCCGGCCAAGGTCTTCAAGATCGCCGCCTGCTTCAACCGCACCGACGCCGAAGACGCCTACTGGGACATCGTGGGCGAGTTCGTGGACAAGATGGTGGCCGACGCGCGGCGCGTGCGCGAGCAGGCCTTCATCCGCGGCGACATGACCATCGACCCCGACACCACCAACCTGAACCACTACGGCCAGCCCCTGGCCAGCCCCAGCGCCAACACCGTGCCGGCCTACGCCCACTGGGACGGCCTGCAGCACGCCTACCTGGTCGACAACCCGGCCAACAACGGCAACCTGGTCTATTGGGACGAGACCGCCGGCCCGGCCGCCGAAGCGCCGACCCCGGCCGGCTGGTTCACCACGGGCAACCAGATGACCTACAGCGACTTCCAGCGCCTGCGCCAGCTGATGGTCGACCCCCTGCTCAACCGCGCGCTGGGCTTCTGCGGCGACCTGGTGGCCCTGGTGACCCCGGGCCTCTACGGCTACCTGCTGACCCTGCCCGAGTGGAGCGGCGGCTGCTGCGGCGACGGGCCGGCCGTGACCGGCCGGGTGCCCAGCCTGTCCGGCACGCCCGTCCACTGGAGCGAGCACATGCCGATGACCGACGCCTACGGCCGCGTGCAGATGTCGGCCCCCGGCGTGCCCGACCCCTCGGCCAACCTCTACCACAGCCTGATGCTGGTGCACCTGCGCTCCTTTTTGCGCGGCGAAGCCGACGGCTTCGAGGTGAACGTGGAGATCGACAACGACTGCGAGAAGATCAAGCCCATCCTGCGCTGGCGCGAGGCCTTCGGGCGCCACAGCTCCTCGGCCGACCCGGGCGGCATCGAGGGCGTGGCCGGCCTGCACGGCATCAGCCTGACGCCGCAGCCGTGAACCAGAACCCTGACCCGAGGCGCGCCCCGGCCGGTTGGGACCGCCGGCCGGGGCCGCCGCCCGCTCGCCCGGAGCGCGCCCGATGCCGGCCATGACCGCCTGCGGCCAGCCAGCCATCGACCCCTTTGCCGGCTCGGGCCTGGAGCCCGCGCCCTGCGGCGCCGCAGGCAGCTGGGGCCGGCCCCTGATCGGCCTGGCGGATCTGACCAGCCACCCGGTGCAGGGCTGCCCCTTGCCGCCGGAGAGCGAGCCCCTGGCCGAGCAGCTGATCGTGCTGCTATCCGACCACGTCCGCGGCCACTACGGCGCCGACCTGGGCGCCTGCGCCGACACGCGCTGCTTCGACTTGCGCCGCGGCCGGGCCGAGATCGATCCGCTGCTGCGCCTGGACGCCGCCGACTGGGCGCCCGGGCCGGCCGGCGGCTGCGCGCCCCAGTTCGAGGCGCTGGCGCTGGAGGACGTGGTGCTGGGCTCGCCATCCGGCCGGCTGCCCTGGCAGGCGCTGCGGCTCTGCGACGAGGCCTGCGGCGGCGGGGGCGGGCGGCTGCGGCTGCACGGGGTCTGGGGCGCCAGCTGGCCGCTGCCGGAGGCCCTGATCGGCGCGCTGGTCTTGGCCACGCACGCCATGCTGCGCGCCGCGCGGCAGGGGCGGCGGGTGCTGGTGAGCCATGAGGATGGCCAGAGCGCCATCGCGCCCGGCGCCTTGCCGCGGGAGGCGCTGGACATGCTGCCGGCCAACCTGAGGCGCTATCGGGGGCTGGCGCTGTGAGCCGGGCGCTCCATGGCGGCGGGCGCGGGGGCCAGGAGCGGGCGCGTGGCGCTGGGGCCGGATGACAGCGCGCTGGAGCGCATCCTGGACGCCCTGGCCGAGAGCCTGATCGGGGTCTACCCGGAGCTGGAGGTGCGAGCGGCCGGCCTGCCCGACTGCGCGCTGGTGGCGCTGGTGCGACCCACCGCCAGCGACGAGCCGCATCCGGAAGGCGGGCGCTGCATGCGCCAGGTGCGCGGGGTGGTGGGCTTGTACGCCATGGTGGATCGCTGCGGGCTGGAGGAGGCCCAGCGGCACATTTACCGCATGACCAGCGGCTGCGGGCCCGGCAGCGTCCTGGCCCGGCTGCGGCAGCAGCCCCTGGCGCCGCTGCGCGAGGCCGGCGCGGGCCTGGAGTCGGTGGGGCCGGCCGGCGGCTACCAGCTGACGCGGCTGCAGACCGAGGGGCCGCCGAACGCCTATCACGCCAGCATTCCCTGGGTGGCCAGCTATCCGCGTTGTTAGGGAGAGCGACCGGGCGCGCGCCAGCGGGGGGCTAGGGCCGCGGGGCGCGCCTGTGGGGCGCGAGAACCGAGGCGGGCCGGGCGGGTGCCGGCCGGCCGCAGACAGGAGGACGAACACCGGATGAGCAAGCAGTACTTCGACATCGAGGACGCCAAGTACTACGAGATGACCGACCCGGGCGACGAATGCGGCAGCGGCGGGCCGCCGGCCTATGGCCCGGGCATCGACATCGGCTGCGTGAAGCGGCTGACCCTGCGCGAGAACCGCATCGAGCTGCAGCAGACCGGCGACGCGGGGGTCTGCGCCAAGGTGGACCGGACCAAGGACTACAGCGGCCGGCTGCTGCATGGCGGGCTGAGCGCCGAGCTCTTGGCCAAGCTGATCGGAGCCGAGCGGACCAGCCACGTTTCCGGCGGGGGCGTGAACCTGAGCCGGCTGGCGGTGAACCAGACGGACCTGCGTGGGCGCGGAGCCATCATCGCCAAGCTGGACACGCCGGAGCTCTCCGGCTGCATGCACCTGATCCTTTGGAACGCGCGCATCGCCAGCAAGCCGGACGTGGAGGCCGGCGAGGACGCCTTCTACAACACCGAGCTGGTGCTGAGCCTGGAGCGCAGCCGCTACGCGGCGCATGGCTGTAAGGGCTGGTACGACCTCCTGGAGTTCGATGCCCTGGTGGAGCTGCCGGCGGCCTTCCCGGGCACCGACGACTACCCGGCCTAGGCGCGGCGCGTGGAGGACTATGCGCTGCGGCGCGTCTGCGGCATCGATCTGGCCGCGGCCGGCTGGGTGTCGATGATGAGCATGGCGCCCGGCCTGCGCGGCATCTACAGCGGGCGGCAGAACCGCTTCGCGCCGCCGGCGGCGGGGCCGGCGCTGGCCGGGCGGGCTACCGGCAGCCGGCCGCTTTCGATCCTCTGCCAGCTGGCCGAGCCGGTGGACGTGAACCTGGAGCGCCTGGTGGGCCAGGTCTTCGGCTCGGGGCTGGAGGCGGGCTGTCCGGAGGCGGAGGGCGGTGGCGGCGCGGCCGGCGAGCTGGTCTTCGAGGTGCGCGGCGTCAATCGGGTGGTGTCGGTGGCGCCGCGGGACCTGGCGCCGCATCCGGGCCTCGAGGCCGAGGGGCCTTGCGAGGATGCCGGTTGGTACGTGCTGAGGCTGGATTTGGCCAGCCGGCTGCCGCATGCCGAGACCGAGCGCGAGAGCCCGGCGCTGGCCATGCCGGGGGTGGGGCTGGTGACGGTGGCCGGCAGCGGGCCCAGCCCGCGGGTGCGCTATCGGATCCGGGCGACGATGCAGAAGCCGGCCGCCGACGGGCAGCGGCATCGGCGGCGCTTCACCCTGATCAACCGCGCGCCGCGGGCCTGGCGGGGCCGGCCGGTCTGCCTGACTTTCGACCATGCGGCCGAGGTGGGGGCGCTGCGCAGCCTGCCGGACGGGCGGGACGTGCAGCTCTTGCAGGATGGGCGCGTGGTGGGGCGGGCCAGCGGGGACTGGGGCTCGGGCGCCTGCAAGGTCTGGGGGCGGGCGAGCCTGCCGGCGGCGCGCTGGTGGCAGGCCGAGGACTATGGGGCCGGCGATGGGGAGATCCGGCTCTGCGATGGGCTGGGACCGCTGCCGGAGGCGGGGGCCTTCGTGGCCAGCTACGACGAGGGCAGCGGGGAGGTGGAGATCTTGCGGGTGCGCCGGGCGGATGCGCGGCGGGGGCGGATCTGGGTGGATCGGGGGCTGCGCGGGACCGTGGCGCGGCCGGCGGCGGCGGACGGGCGGCTGTGGGCGGTCTGGCGGCAGGGCTTCTGGGATCTGCTGTGGGGGCATACGGGGGTGGCGGCGGGCGCTTGCGAGGCGCTGCCCTTGCCGCCGATCTTCGATTTGGCGGCCAGCAGCAATGCGCGCTGGGTCTACGGGGCCTACTACGAGGGACTGGCGGCCGGTGTGGTGGACGCGCGGGCGGATCGGGGCGGGGCGCTGGTGCCGCGAGCCCTGGGGGACTACCAGCGGGAGCGCTACCGGGGGGATGGGGATCAGTACTGGCGCTATGTGGCGGCAGATCTCGGGCAGCCGGCGGTGGCCTTTGGGCTGGACTACCGGCAGGCCGGGCCCGCGGCGGGGCGGGATGTCTACGATCGTTGGGATCTGGCCTCGGCGGTGGGGATCTGCCGGTACGAGTACCGCTGGGAGGTGACGGGGCTGCGCTGGGGCAATGGCGGGACGCCCTTTCGGACCGGGCGGCTCTGCGTGCGGCATGTGGACGGGAGCGGCAACGCGGTGCGGGCGCGGGAGCTGGATCTGGATGTGACGGGCGGAACCGGGACGGTGATCGAGGAGCCGGAGGCGCCGGCCTACCGGCTGTCGTGGCGCATCGAGCCCTACGACTGGAACCTGATGGGGTCGGTCTTTGGTAAGGCCCAGGAGCCCGAGGAGGGGGCCGGCTTTCGGGTGGATCAGCTGGTGGTGACGATGTGTGATGGAGAGACGCCGGTGGTGGCGGCGGGCGCGGGGGTGGAGGAGGTCTATCAGCTGGGGACCGGGGACCTGCCGGCGCGGCTGGAGACGGGGGCCGGGGCGGTGGAGATCTGCGGGCTGGTGCTGCCGGTGGGCGGGGAGCTGAGCCTGGAAGCGGCGACCGGGGCGGTGAGCGATGGCGAATTGGACTGGGCGCATCGGACGCGGGGGCGGGTGCCCTTGTTGCCGGCGGATTTACCGGCCTATCCGGCCGAAGGGGCGACGGCGCTGAGCCTGACGGAGGCGGGGGGCCTGGGGCTGGAGCTGCGGGTGCAGCATCGGGATGTCTACCCGACATGAGCGTGAGGGTGAGGCTGTACCACGGGGAGAGCGGGGACGCGATCGGGGCGGCGGGGGTCGAGTCGCTGCGGATTGTGGAAGTGGGCTACGACCTGCATGGGAGCGCGCGGGCGCGGATCGAGCTGGCGCCTTGTGCCCAGATGGCGCGGCTGGAGCGGCATGCGCCGGGCGGCCTGGGGGCTTTCTTGGCGGTGGAGTCGGAGGACTTGGGGCTGCCGATGCGGTGGTTGGGCGTGATCGCGCGCTCTGGGCGCGGCGAGGCGGGGCGCGGGCGGGTGCTGGAGGCGGACGGGCCGGCCCGGTACCTGGATGAGGTGGCGACGGGGCCGGTGGCGGAGAGCCGGCGGCCGGCGGCGGAGATTCTGCGCGCGGTGCTGGAGAGCCTGCCGGGGGAGAGCTGGATGGCCGGCGTGACCCAGGGGCGGGGCGGCAGGGGGCGGGCGGGCCTACACGAGCGGGGGGCGACGAGCTTGTGGGCGCTGGCGCGGGACCTGGCCGAGGCGCGCTTGGAGGCCTTCGAGGTGAGGCCGCGGGATGCGGGGGTGCGGGCGGACCTGCATTGGATGGGGCTGGATGGGGGGCTGGACCTGTCGGGCCGGCTGACCTTGCGCGAGGGCGAGAACTGCCGCGCGCTGCCGGCGGCGATGGGGCTGCGGCCGGCGCGGGGCGGGGCATTGGTGCTGGGGCGCAGCCATGGACTGGGTGCGGAGCTGCTGGCCAGCCGGGCGGTGGTGCCGGATGGGGCGCGGCCGCTGGGTTGGGAGGCGGCATTGGGGATGGCGCTGGGGAGCCGGCCGCTGCGCAGGCTGGGCGGGGATCTGGCGGAGGTGGCGGCGGTGGATCTGGAGGCGCCGGACCGGGCGGCCTTGGATGCGGTGGCGCGGGCGCGGCTGCGGCGGGCGCGGCTGCCGCGGCTCTTGCAGCAGCTGGAGGTGACGGACTGCGGGTTGTGGGCGGACCTGAGGCCGCACAACCGGGTGCGGGTGCAGATGGCCGGTGAGGGTGGGGTCTTCGAGGATGCGGTGGCGCGGCTGCGGACACTGCAGCTGCGGCTGCTGCCGGAGCCGGCCTGCACCCTGTCGGTGGATCTGTGGAGGCAGCTGGGATGACCGAGGCTGGAGGCTGGCGGGAGGATGGGCGGTCGCTCTTGCATCCGCGGCGCGGGGCGGCGGCGCGGGACATCGAGCGGGAGCTGGGGCGCTCGGTGGAGGGGCGGGTGGCGGGCCTGGAGCGGGCGGTGGAGCGGCTGCTGCGATACCTGGTGCTACGGCTGCGGGTGTTCCGGGGGCTGTGGATCCTGAGCGGGCCGGATGCGGGGGCGCGGGTGAGCCCGGATGCCAATGGGCTGATCGGGATCGAGTGCGCACAGGCGCCGGAGACGATCCGGCGGGTGGACGGGAGCCCGCATCGGATTGCGATCTGCCCGCCGGCCGCGGGCGGGGCGGGTTGCGAGGCGGGCTTCTCGGTGCTGCGACTGGTGACCGCTGGCAATGGGGCGCCGCTGCCGGCGGGGGAGTGTCAGGCGCTGGGCTGTGATGGGGAGATCGAGATCCGCTTGGGGGACTGTCTGACCGGGTCCATCGGCTGCGATGCCGAGGGGAAGGCGACGCTGGAGATCGGGCTGGATTTGGACTGCATCTGCGAGCGCTGCGGTGGGGGCGGGAGCGGGGAGGAGCCGAAGCCAGGCGGGTGAGCGGGGTGCTGGCGGGATCGGGAAGGACATCGGGCTGGATGGAACATGGACCATGGAGTGTTGAGGTGGAGGTGGATGGCATGAAGGAGTGGATGATGGAGCGGTGGAGGATGGTGGGCGTGGTGCCTGGGATGTGGGATGGTGGTGGAAGGCAGGCTTGGCCGAGGGTGTGGGGCCGGCTGGTGTTGTGGGGTCTGGTGGGGGGGGGTGGGCTGCCTCTGGCAGGGGGATGCGGGGGTGCGCGCCGGGGCGGAGGCGGTGGACCTGGCGGATGTGCCGCGGGGCGAGCTGGTCCTGGTGGTGGAGCGGCCGGGGGTGACCCTGCAGGCGGATCTGGCGCGGGTGGCGAGCTTCGTGGGTGGGGAGCGGCTTCCGGAGCTGGATGTGGAGCCGGAGGATGGGCCGGCGGTGCGGGTGCTGTGGACGCGGCATGCCTCTGGCGAGCTGCCGGATGGGGTGGGGCGGCTGCAAGGGGTGGCCGAGGTGCGGCGGAACGTGACCTGGGCGCTGCAGGCGCCGGTGCCCCTGCCGCCGCGGGACCCCTACTGGAACCAGCAGTGGGGGGCCGAGGCGATCGGGGTGGCGGATGCCTGGGCGCTGACGGGTGGCGAGCGGGCGACGGTGGCGGTCTTGGATTCGGGGGTGGACTGTGGGCATCGGGATCTGGCGGAGCGCTGTCTGGATGGGGCGCATTACGATTCGCTGACGCGGCGGGAGTTGTGGCGGCCGGCCGATCCCTTGGGGCATGGGACGCATGTGGCGGGGATCGTGGCGGCCGAGCGGGACGAGCGGGGGGTGGCCGGGATGGCGCCCTTGGCGCGGCTGCTCAGCGTGCGGGTGTGCTCGAGCGGGGGGACCTGTAGCGAGCTGGACTTGCTGGCCGGGCTGGTGTGGGTGGCCGGGCGGGCCGAGGTGATCAACATGAGCTTGGGCGGGCCGGCCAGCGGGTACAGCGGGCGGGTTTGTGATGAGCTGGCGGATCAGCGGGAGGGCTATGGGACGCTGCCGGTGGCTTCGGTAGGCAACAACGGGCTGCGGGGCAGTCGCTATGCGGCCTTGGTGCCGGCCAGCTGCTCGGCGGTCTTGGGGGTGGCGGCGGCGGATCCGCCCTTGGGGCGGCGGCTGGCGGACTACTCGTCGCGGGCGAGCGTGGATGTGACGGCGCCGGGGACGGAGGTGATCAGCACGCTGCCCGGCGGGCGGTATGGCTTTCTGAGCGGGACGAGCATGGCGGCGCCGCATGTGGCGGGGGCGGCGGCCTTGCTGTACTCGGCTTGGATCGAGCAGCGCGGGGAGCGGCCGGCGGCTTGGGAGGTCGAGCGGCTGCTGCTGGACACGGCGGAGCGCTTCTGTGGGGAGCCGGTGGCGCAGAACGACTACCTGCGGCGCAGCTGCGGGCATGGGCTGGTGCAGGCGGGGGTGGCGGTGCGGTCGATCCTGCCGGTGGGGCCGGAGGCGACGGAGACGGTGGGGGTGGAGGTGACGGCGACGGGGACGGCGACGGGGAGGCCCAGCGCGACGGCCAGTCGGAGTCCGACGCCGGATCCGGTGGGGACGCGGGTGGCGGCGACGCGGACGGCGCGGGCCAGGGAGACGGGGACGGCGACGGTGGTGGGTGCGACGGGGACGGCGACACCGGTGCTGCGGGGGACGGCGACGGGGGTCGCGACCGGGACGCCGGAGGTGGAGGTCAGCGCGACGGCTTGTGGGGATCCCTTTGCTTGTGCGCGGGCGACGATGACGGCCGAGGTGCGGGCGACGGCGACGGAGGCGGCGCTGCGAACGGAGGTGGCGCGGCGGGTGGCGACGGCGACGCCGACGCTGACGGTGGGACAGGCGCGGCGGACGATCGAGGCGCGGATGTACTTGTCGGGGCGGGCCTGGTTGCCGGTGCTGCTGCGCAGCCGGCCCAGGGTGGTGGAGGCGACGGAGGCACCGCCATGCGAGCCGGGGCCGGAGCCTTGGGGCTGCCGGCAGGCGACCCAGAGGGCGCAGCGGACGCGGGTGGCGGCGGAGACGGCGACGGCGGCGGTGACGCCGGTGACGCCGGTGCCGACGCGATGTCCGGGGTTGGTCTGTCCTGGGACGGGCCGGCCGGGGATGGTGGCGCGTTAGGGCGGGGTGGGTCGGAAGTGGGGGGGGCGGTGGGGAAGCGGAGATGTGACGGAAGACGGTGGGTAGGAAGGACGGAAGGAGGGCGGTATGGCGGCTCCGGAGGCAGGGGACAACAGCGTGATCGCGGGTGTGGTGGGGGCCTTGGTGGCCTCGGTGCCCTGGTTGGGGCAGTGGTTGATCAAGCGGCTGGATGTGAGCGCCAGCGAGGGGGATGCCTTGCGGGATGATCTGCGGGCGGAGCGGGATGTGCACAAGGCGGATGCGGAGCGCTGGCGGGGCGAGGCGGAGCGGGAGCGGCGCGATCGGCTGGCGCTGGAGCTGCGCTTGAACGAGGCCTTGATCGAGATGGGGCGGTTGCGATCGGAGCTGGAGGCGGAGCGTGAGGCGCGGGTGGCGGCCGAGGCACGGATCTCGCGGCTGGAGGATCGGCTGGCGAGTCTGGAGCGGGGGCAGGTGGGAGCTGCGGACGGATGATGGAGGGAAGGGTGGACGGATGGAGGGAATCTAGGAGGGATGGATCGATGGACGGCGAGCGGTGGATGTTGGGGATGCATTGGCCGAATCATCCGCATCGGCGAGATGCGGAGCTGCGGCAGCTGGTGGGGGAAGCGGCGCCGGTGACGCTGCTGCACATGCAGGCGCGGGAGGTGTATGGGTGGCTGCGGCGCAGGGGGCCGGGGCGGCTGATCCATGTGCGGATCTATCGGCAGTGGTGGGAGGAGGAGGATCCGCGGGCGCTGGCGCGCTGGGCGGCCGGCGAGCTGGGGGAGATCTGGGACGATCCGCGGGTGCTGGTGAGCCCGGCCAACGAGCAGAACATCGAGCTGCGACGGGGGGCCGGCTGGGTGGACCAGGTGGGGGAGCGCGAGCGGCGGGACTTGTATGCGCGGATCGGGCAGTGGAACTGGGACTTCTGGGAGGAGCTGGATCGACAGCGGCCCGGGCGGCGGGCGCTGGCGCTGTGGAGCGCGCTGGCCGATGGGCACGATGCGCGGCCGGGGGTGCCGGATAGCGAGTACCAGGTGCCGGAGGTGAGGGCGGCCTTGGAGCGGGTGGATGTGCTGGCGAGCCATCCCTATGGGAAGCTGCATTGGGAGGATGGGGCGCGGACGGTGGCGGGGGGTGCGGAGGAGTATCGGCACATGTTGCGGCCTTGGCGGCCGGCGGGGACGTTGGGGGCGCGCGATCCGGGGGGCTTGCTGGTGCAGCTGCCGGGGCGGGCGCATTTCGTGAGCGAGACGGGGACCTTTGTGCATGGGGATCGGGCGAGGAGTGGGGCGACCTTGGCGGCGCTGGAGGGCATGGTGGCGCGGGCGGCCGGGGATGGGGTGACCTTGGGGGTGACGCCATTTGTGTGGGACTCGAATCGGGAGCATTGGCGGAACATCGTGGCGGGGAACGAGGTGTTGGTGAGGGGGCTCTTGGGGCGGGCGAGGAGGGAGTGTGAGGTGGAGGTGCCGGTGGTGGGCGGTGGAGGGAGCGTCGGGGGGAGTGCTGGGAGCGTTGGGGGAGGGTTGGGTGGAGGTGAGGCGAGGGAGTTGGCCGGCGGCTATCGGCCGCATGTGCTCGAGGCGGGGGAGACGCTTTGGGGGCTGGCCGGGGCGCGGTGGCGGGAGCTGTATCGGGTGGTGCCGGTGGGGGATGAGCGGGCTCTGCCGGTGGGGACGGTGGTGATGGTGCCGGCGGATCTGGCGGGGGAGGGGTAGGAGATGGGG
>CAZJWJ010000071.1:0-27010 GCA_964549495.1 uncultured Anaerolineales bacterium
CCGGAGGGGTCGGCGTATCGGGCAGGCCCTGCATCTCGGCCATGACGCGCCCGAAGGTCGCCGAATCGGTCGACAGGTCGAAGTCGCTCCAATCGCCCGAGGCGTCGGCGAAGCCGAAGTCGACGCCGCCGACCACCAGCGGGTCCTCGGCCCAGCGCCGGCAGGCCCAGGCCAGCTGGGCCGCGTAGTCGCCGAAGAAGGGATGGTCCCACCACTCGGTGCCGCGGTAGGTCTTGTAGCCGCGGCGGCGGCCCACGTCGGGGCGGGGCTGGATGTCGTCCAGGCCGCTCTCGGTGATGACGATCTTGGGCATCGGGTCCAGGCCGAGGGCCCGCCAATGCTCGATGACCCGGCGGTAGCGCAGGACGAACCAGCCCTGGACGTTGGGCCGCTCGCAGTCGTCGAAGGCCACCCAGCGGCCGTTTTCCAGGGCCGAGGCCTGGTTGGCGCCGCAGCCCCATTGCATGGCCGGCGCGCCGTACTCGTGCAGGCCCACGTAATGACCCATCCGGCCGGCCATCTCCAGCGCCGGCAGGTAGGCGCCCCAATCATCCGGGTGGCCGGTGGCCGGCCACTGCGGCTGACCGACCGAGAAGGAGCCGATGACCGCCTTCTTGCCCTGGCTCTGGGCCACCTGCATCAGCCGGATGTCGGCCTCGGCCCGCCGGCGGATGTCCGGTAGGCGCTGGAAGGCCTCGTTGTAGCCCTCCACCGCGTCGAAGTCCGGGAAGCGGCGCAGCTCGGCGTCGACCCGCGCCAGAAAGTTCGTCTCGTGCGGATTGCCCAACTGTTGGTTTTCCTCGAAGACCCGCAGGACGGTCAGCGCGCCGCGATCCTTGGCCAGGCGCACCAGCTCCGGGTTGACGCCCTCCGAGAGCCACTTGACGACCTTGGGGCGGACGGTCTCGATGTAGCGGCGCAAGTCGGCGTCGGCGCGCCGGCTGTGCACGTGCAGTCCGATGGGCTTGGCGGGCATGTCGGGCTCCTGGAGGCATTCCGGCGGCGCCGCGTTCTGGGGCAGCGCCTGTCGCCGGTCGGGGGGTTCCAATCCTATCCGAAGTCCGAGTCGAGAGGCCACCCGCGACTCCCTCCCGGATCCAGACCGCATCGCGCGGCCGGTGCCGGTGTTGTAGAGCCAGGGGACAGCCGTCGACCGTCGATGCACCGGGAGCGCGTCCATGAGTCAGACCACAGAACCCGAGCCCAACACGGAGCCCGGGCTCGTTGTCGAGCCCGAACCGCTCGAGGGACTCGCGACCCGGGTCGAGACCGAGCTGATCCTGGTGGTCAAGGGCGCCGGCGTACAGAAGCCGGGCCAGACCCTGGACGCGTTCGTCAACGGATTCTGGCCGGCCCTGCGCGCCATCGGGGCCGAGCCGAGCACCATGCGCGAGCGCCACGACCTGGACCTGCCGGAGGCACTCCAGGAGGCATCCGCCGAGGACGGCCCTTCCGGGCAGGTGACCGAGATCCTCTGCGCCGAGCGGCGCATCTGGATCCGCGAGATCGATTGGGAGACGGCCTTGCAGCCGGGCTCGCCGCTGAAGTCCATTCTGCGCGAGTGGCATATGGCCTCCTGGGTCTACGTGCTGGAGGTCTTTCGCTGGTTGGGCGCCTTGCGGGATTGGGTCCCGGCCATCCCCTTTTTCTTGGGTCTGCGCACCGAGCCGCCGGCCGCCCGACCCGGACGCGGGGTCCGCGATGCCCTGCCCGGCGTCCTGCTGACCTTGGCCTATATGCTCGCCTACTTCCTGGTCTTTCTGGCAGCGTCGGCGGCCCTGCTCTGGGACGCCTACCTCCAGCCGGCCGCCGCGCGCCAGCTGGGAGGTGTCGGTTCGCGGATCTTGGGTGCGCCCATCGAGTGGAGCTCGGCCTACCTGAGCTTGATGCCGGACACGGGGGGCTTGCGCGGTGCCGTCAGCTACCTGATCGGCCTCGTCTTGCTCTCGGCTCTGGTGGCCCTGCCCTCCACCTGGCGGACGCGCCAGTGGGACGCCGACGTGCAGCGGGGCGAGGCGGCGCCGGCCGGGCGCTGGCCGGCCCTCCTGTCCAACACCCAACTCCTGGTGCTGGTGGCGGCCTTCGTCTACAGCCCGCCGATGTACCTGGCGGTGCTCTTCTTTCTGATTCTCTGGCAGCTGGTGCTCAACCTGGCACGTGGCGCCTTCTGGCATCGCCGCGCCATCCGCTGGAGCGACATCGCAACGGGCTACCAACCCGACCGCGAGGCTCACGATGACGATCGGTGGTGGTCGGCTTGCCGGCGCCATCCCCGACCGATGCGCTTCCCGCTCTTCTACTACCGCCTGATCGTGGTCTTCGCCCTGCCCATCGTGGTCTTTACCCTGGGCCTGGCCAAGCTGCTCATCGCCAGCCGCGTGCTGGCGCCCATCGGCCGAGCCCTGGACTCGGGCCTGCGCATCTGGCTGGGGGGCATCATGGGGGACGTGGTCTCCTACGCCATGGACCCCTCCAAGGCCGCCCGGATTCGCAGCACCATCGAGCGCGAGTTGCGACACTTCCACGATCGCGACGAGATCGACCGCATCCACCTGGTGGCCCACTCGCAGGGGACGGCCATCTCCTTCGAACTGCTCTACCGGCATGTCGAGCCCCGCTTGCGCGGCAAGCTGGCCACCTTCTTGACCCTGGGCAGCGTGCTCAGCTACTACCATCACGCCAATGCCGTCCTGGACGGCGAGGACTACGACCCGCGCTTTCCCCCGCCCGGCTATCCGGAGCCCGAGCAGTTCGCGCCGGGCTATCGTTGGATCAACTGCTGGAACCTCAGCGACCCGATCACCGAGTTCTACGGCCTGGACGAATACGTCGTCGAGCTGGAGGATGCACCCGCTGGCGCCGAGCCGTCGAAGATGCCTGCGCGCAAGGGACCCTTTCAAATCCAGGGCGTCGAGAACGGCGGCCCCCAGGGCGTGCGCTTTCACCGCTGCTCACCGGTAAACGTCAAGACGCCGATGAGCCGGCGCCATCACTCGGATTACTGGAGCAACCAGCACTGGGTACAGCGGCCCTTCGCGCGCCGCGTGCTCGGTCGCGAGGAGCGTTGGGTGATTCGGGAGCCGGAGCATCGCTCCGACGGGAGCCTGCCCGGGCATGCCCGGCACATCATCTCCGTCCATCTGGCCGGCATGATCCTGCTGGTGGCCCTGGCCTTGCTGGCGATCGAGCCCTTCCAGGCCGCCTACACCTGGTTGCTCGAGCTGCTTCGATTCGAGGGGGTCGGGCCGGACTGCCAGGGCATCCTCTGCGGTCTGGCCCGGAGCATCGGCAGCACGGTATCGACCATGCTCGACGCGGACTTCAAGAGTCTGCGGGCCGGCCTGTTGCGCCTGTCGATGCTGCTGGTGCCCCTGACGGTGGTCGCCGACTTCTTGCTGCGCTGGATTCGGCGCAGCTTCGGGCGTCAGGTGACTGGATGATCGGAAGCCTCCTTGGCTCCGAGTCATCCTCGCATGGTCGCGTTGCGCAAGCGTCCCCCACAGGTGGCTCCATTCCGGAGGGCTGCCCGTACTGCACGTTGATCTTTGCATCTCATTGACCATCTTGCGGAGATCCGCGAGTCAGGCTAGTCTGCAAGTCGCGGGATCACCGGACATGGAGATGATCGGCTGCCGAAGCTGACGCGCAACTGCCAGCCTGGAGATCCGGGGGGATCTTCGGCGGCGGATCGGGATCTGGGGGGAAGATGTCGCAGGAGATCGTCGTCTACGAGCACGTCCAGGCACTGCTGCGCGAGTTCTACTTCGACCGTTGGCCCTACGACAGCCCACTGCTCGACTTGGATCTGGTCACGCTGGAGCTGCGGCGGCAGCGCTTGGACGAAAGCCGCGAGCATCGCCGGGTTGCGCTCTACGAGGCCATCGGTGACTTGATCTGGGAGCGAATCCTCCGGATCCACCCCGATCGTGCGGTGCAAGAGCGGATCGCGCTGGCCGGGCAGGAGCTCGAAGCCCTGGCCGAAGACTTCGCGCTGCAGTCCACGGAGCTCGACGGCTGGAGCTGGCTCTACTTTCGCTACATGACCGAGGCGCCGCGCCTGATCCGATACCAGGCGCGCGGGCCGGAGGAAGGCGAGGTCTCCGACTGGATGAGCCTGGTCGCGGACTCGCTGCACGTGTCCAAGCGCACCCTGGAGTCGCGCCAGCGCAAGGCCATGGAGCGGTTGGTCCAAGTGCTTCGCGAGGCGGAGAAGGCCGCCGAGGACTTGCTTGCGGATCGCGGCATCCGATTGGGGGAGGACGAGCCGGCCGGTCTGGGGGAGTCCGTTCGAGACCTCCTCGATGCCCTGCGCGGTTCGGACGATGGTTGGGATGTCTGGCAGAGCTTGTCGCGCGACCGGCGCGAGCCCTTGCAGCGAATCCCGGCTTCGAGCATCGAGGAGTACCTGGTCTCGCGGCTCGCGGCGCGATGGCAACAGTTCGAAGAGGAGCTCGAGGGTGGGGTCATCCCGCTGGTCCTGGAGCTGGGCGGCTTGGACGAGCTGGGGCTCTGGCCGGATGGTGCGCTGCCGCGCGAGGATTCCCTGGCGGCCGTGCTAGCGCGTCACCGCGAGGCGATCCACGTGGTGCTGGGCGAGCCGGGCATTGGCAAGACCTTCTTGCTCGAGATGCTCGAGATGGAGATGGCCGAGGCGGCCTTGCGCGGCGGCGACACCTTGCCCTTGCGTTTCGATCTCTCGCGCTACGACGCCTCGAGGGAGCGCGGAGCGGAGGCGCCGATGCGGTGGTTGAGGGCGCGCTGGCAACATCGCTACCCGGGGCTGCCCGATCTGGATGCGATCCTGCTGGACCATCCGGCGGTGGTCTTGCTCGACGGGCTCAACGAGATCGCGCGCAGCGCCCCCGGCGATTCCCTGCCGGCCCTGCGGGCCTGGAAGCAGTGCCTGCACGATCTGACCGACGACCGACCGGGCACGCGCGTGGTGGTGACCTGCCGCACGCTCGACTACGCCGAGGCCTTCTCGACGCCGGAGCGCAAGGTGCCGAGCTGGATCGTCCAGCCCCTCGATCGCGCGCGCATCGAGGACTATCTGCAAGCCCGGATCGGCGATCGAGCCCTGCGCGCACTCCGGGGCGAGATCGCCGAGGCCGGGCTCCAGGTGGTGCGTACGCCCTTCTACCTGCGCACCTTCGTCGACCAGTTCCAGACCGACCGGCCGGCCATCGGCGACGAGCCCGCATTGGTCACTGCCCTGGTGCGCCTGCACCTGAAGCGCGAGATCGAACGCGGCAACCCGCGCTTCCGCGACGAGCGTCTGCTCAGCCAACGCGATCGCCGGCGCCTGACGGTCGGGCGGCGCTGGCCCTC
Source organism: uncultured Anaerolineales bacterium (assembly GCA_964549495.1). GTDB lineage: Bacteria > Chloroflexota > Anaerolineae > Epilineales > Epilineaceae > JACKBJ01. The sequence goes on from CAZJWJ010000071.1 coordinate 5,329, forward strand.
GGCCTACGCCCTGCCCGAAGAGGGCCGCTTGCTGCCCTCCTTGGGCCGGCTGGCGCTGGGCTTGCAGGATGCCGAGCTGCGCGGCGAGTCGCGCCGTCTCCGTTTCGACCATCGCGATCTTTCGCGCCACCTGGGTGCCGGTCAGCACGACCCGCTGACGGCGGCTGCCTGCGATCTGGGACTTCTCATCGAGGACCCCGAAGCGCTGGACTTCAGCTTCCGCCACCAGCTCGTGCAGGAGTACTTCGCCGCCCGTCAGCTGGTCTCGACCGAGCTCGGCGACCGCGCCCGCCGACCCTGGCGCGTCAGCGAGGTGCGCCTCTCTTTCGATGCCCAGCTCGAGGGCCTCCATCCCACCGAGCGGGTTCCCGAGCTTCCGGCCTCGGGCTGGGAGCCGAGCCTGATGTTGGCGGCGGTGATGAGCGAGCAGCCCATGGTCGATCTGGACATCATCGCCGAGCAAGACCTGCCCCTGGCCGCCCGCTGCGCGGCCCTACCGGCCTGCCGCGATCGCCTCCCCGAAGACTGGCTCGAGGCGCTCCGCTGGCGCCTGGTCGAACGCTCGCGCGACCTGGATGCTGACATCCGCGCCCGCATCGAGGCGGGCTTGGCCCTGGGCGACCTGGGCGATCCCCGCTACCAGGCCCACGGCAGCGGCAGCCAGCGATGCCTGACGCCCCCCTTCGTCGAGGTGCCGGCCGGCCGCTACCGCATCGGCAGCGACGACGGCTTCCCCGACGAGCGGCCTGCCCACTGGGTCGACATCGATGCCTTCGAGATCGCCGCCTTCCCGGTCACCAACGCCGAATACCGCTGCTTCATCGAGGCCGGCGGCTACGAGGACGAGCGATGGTGGGAGGGCGAGGCGGCCAAGCGGTGGAGGGAGGGAATTGGGACGGGGCGGGGTGGGCGGTCCAACATTCGGTTGCGAATCCAAGCGTATCGAGAACGGCCGGATGAGTTCGATTCCTTCGTAGCAGCAGGAACCTTGAACGACGAAGATGTGGAGCGCTGGACCGCGTGGATGGAGATGTCGGAGTCGGACCTCGACGCAGAGCTCCACCATCTCTATCCGGATGGCCCGGTACGGCAACCGGCAAGCTGGACGCACTCCGAGCTCAACGCGCCGACCCAACCGGTGGTCGGGCTCTCGTGGTATGAGGCCTGCGCTTACTGCCGCTGGTCGATGCAGGCCACTGGTCTGGCACTGCGGCTTCCCACAGAGGTCGAGTGGGAAGCCGCTGCTGGCGGCCGATCCGGGTTCTCGTATCCCTATGGAGAACGATTCCTTCCCCGCCTCTCGAACACCGTGGAGCTACATTGGCGTCGCAGCACCCCTGTCGGTGCGCTTCCCGAGTCAGACGCCCCGTGCGGCGCTGCCGACCTGAGCGGCAACATCTTGGAGTGGACGAGCAGTCTGTATGGGACCTGGGACGACCGGATCGTCTACGCGTATCCATATCGTGCGCGGGATGGCCGGGAGTCGGCTGTCGGTCTGGAGGGCGAGCTGCGGGTCGTTCGCGGTGGATCCTACGTCTACGACGCCGTCCATGCGGCACGCAGCGTGCGACTGTGCCTTGATCCGGCGAGTCGACACCGGGACCACGGCTTTCGTCTCGCACGAAGCCCGCGATGAATGGACTCCGTGCAGATGGAACGAGATTGGAGAGGTCTGCGGAAAGGCCTTCGGAAAACCGACCAACGCATCGAATGGGAGCCTAGGGTGGGTGGTGTCTCACGTCGTCTCGCGACGCCCAGGAACTCCGGATCCTGGGAACACCACACCGGCACAGGAGATGCAGATGGCCATTCCAAAGAAGGCAGAGCACACCCTCACCAGCGATCGCGTGACCTTCATCGGGCGCTGCAACGATGGGTTCTACGAGATCGCTCGAACCAACGGGGCCAGCACGGAGCTGCGGCATCTCGAGAATGTCGGGGACTGCAGCGTCACGATCGCCTGTCTCGGCCAGACGGGAGGGGTCTTTCCCCGGTTCAACGCGTCGCTTGCGCCGGGGGAGCAGTTGGGGCGCTTCGTCTCTCCGCCGAAGAATCCACCGGCCGGGGGATCGGGTCGCCCCATCTTCTTCGTGGCCTTTCGCGGGCAATCCGATGAGCGGAATGGAGTTGCGGATGAGCTGGCCTGCGAGATCGAAATGGATCGCTTCCCGCCGGATGACGCGGGCTGAACCGCAGCGAAGATCCAAGTGTTGAACGGAACCTTGTACCGTCGAGTAACGCGTCCGATGAACCGAACATGACCACCATCGATGGAGTCGATCGAACGTCCTTACGGTCGCCGTGCCGCATTATCAACGCACTGGGGGAATCCAAACGTGCTTCAGCATCGACCCTACATCGTCCTCGCGCTCTGTCTCTGCCTGCTTCTGACCTCGTGCGACTCCACGGAGGGTGCGCCGCAAGCCCAAGATGATGGTTCCGCTCCGGGCATGACGATGGAGGCCGAGTCGAGCTCGGAGCGTCTGTCCAACGGCACACCCGTTCCGGCAACGGAGATCTCGACCCGTGCGTCCTGTCGTGTGATGGAAGGGCGAGGACGGATCTGCGGCTACGTGACCGATATCGACGGAGACCCGATCCGGGATGCCGAGGTGACCTTCTTCCGAGAGTCCGTCACGGGCTGGTCACGCCAGAACAGCACGAGGACCAATGCCGGCGGGTGGTACGGCATCAACGAGATCGCGGGGAGCGATGGGAGCACCTACCGATATGTGCTGCAGATCTCACACCCTGACTACACCGACGTCTACCTGGGCGATGCACGCGACTACGGAGAGGTGCCGGATGACGCGGAGCGGCTGACCCTGACGGCCAGCGAGGCCGAAGACGGTGCCGATGTCGTCCTCTACCAGATCCACGACCAGATCGGATCCATTCGTGCGATCTCCCCGTGCAGCCGGATCGACTACGCGATCGACGGTCGCTTTGCCCTGTGCGCCCTGCGCGACCTGGCCACGGCCACGCCGCTTCCCGGCGTTGCTGGCGGCTCACCCTCCATCATCCCGCCCACGCGAACGCCGGGGCCGCCCGACTGTCCGATCGAGATCGAGGTCGAGGTCTTCTGCCCCAATCTCACCGAGGCGCTGCTGCGTCAGGCGGGTAGCTTCGGTCCGAGAGCCGACATGGTGTGCGAGCCGGACGGCAACGGCAAGAGCCTGTGTCGAGGCACCTTCAACTCGGCCGATCGCTTCCTCGGGATCAACCAGCTGTACATCGAGTTCCAATGTGGCGGCGGGCTCGTGATGGAGACGATCGTGGGCTATGGTGGTGTGTGTGATCCCAAGGGTTACGCGGGTGAGCGCCCACAAAGCCACCCCCCTGGCGCAACGCCCATCCCCCTCGATGGGCTCGAGGTCACGCTCCACTTCGACCCCGATCGAGATCCGGCCGACGGGACGCCGGTGGCCAGCGACGAATGCCACACCAACTCGACGCGGCCGGGGCCGGCGGCGACGCCGTCGAGCGGTGAGGTGGCCTATTGGAACAACTGGTCCGCCTTGTCGGTGGTGGTGACGCCGCTGCCGACGGCCGGCTCGACCCACCTGCCGGACGGCTCGGCGTCCACGACGACCGACGAGGATGGCTACTGGGGCTTCTTGACCGAGCCGGGTTACTGTTATGCGGTGACCGTCGAGGAACCGTCGATCAGTCCCTTCGATCCGCCGACCATCTGGTGGAGCCCGCTGGTGGGCAATACCACCCAGGATGGAGCGGTGGAGGACCTGGACCTGACGATCTACCGCTGAACCATTTCGTGGGCGTGCTACTGACTCAGCGTTGAAGGCCTCGCAGGGCCTCACGGTCGGCGACGGCCCCGGCCGAATACGAACGCACGCGATCCGCCCCGCGATCGCACGAAAAAGGGGTTTGCAGGGCCGGGAGGGCATGGTACAATCGTCCATCCCACATACAAGATATAGTGGTGTCCAGCGCGCCGCAGGTCTGTATATTGGGGATTGTTACACAATCGTTAATGCGATCGCCTCACCGATCGCCAAAGGTTGATATTGCCGCGATGGGTCCGGGTCCCGGCTGCTCATACCCGGGCGCTCGCATGCCCCCAAGCCCCGTTTTTCATAGTTCCAGGAGGAAAGCAGATGCCCGAGGCCAAGACCCGCCTCACGTCGCCCGCCAACGGCCTGGTCCGGCCGGCCCCCGCCGACGACCCGGTTTCGCCCCCCGAGCCGCGCCCGCTGATCCGCGATCGGCGCGTGGCGCCCGAGGATGCCAACTACCTCAACGCCTTGGGCGAGAAGATCTTCCTGGATCGCTACGCGCTCAAGGACATGGACCGGGGCAACCTGCAGGTCGGGGATACGGTGGTGGTCTGCGTCAACACCGAGACCGGCCAGCGCGAGGTTGGCAAGGTCGAGGGCATCGATCACGACGAGGTGCGGGTGCGTCTCAGCGCGGAAGAGGTCGTCAGCCGGGCCCGCGAACACGTCGACCGGCCGCTGGAGGTCCATCCGGACCAGATGCAGGCCCGGGTGGCCCGCGGCGTGGCCGAGGTGGAGGGCGAGGCAGTGCGCGAGGATTGGGAAGCGCGCTTCCGCTGGCTGCTGGAGGGCTGGAAGTTCGTGCCCGGCGGGCGCATCCTGGCCGGCGCCGGCAGCGGCCACGAGCTGACCTTCTACAACTGCTACGTCGTGCCCAGCCCGACCGATTCGCGCGACGGCATCATCGAGACCCTGTCGAACATGACCGAGATCATGTCGCGCGGCGGCGGCGTGGGCATCAACCTCTCGACGCTGCGGCCGCGCTACGCGCCGGTGCGCGGGGTCAACGGCCGATCCTCGGGCTCGGTCTCCTGGGGCTCGCTCTACAGCTTCGTCACCGGCCTGATCGAGCAGGGGGGCAGCCGGCGCGGGGCCTTGATGCTCATCCTCAACGTCTGGCATCCGGACGTGCTCGAGTTCATCCGGGCCAAGAACGAGGCCGGCCGGATCACCAACGCCAACATCTCGGTCGGCGTCACCGACGACTTCATGGAAGCCGTCAAGGCCGACGCGGACTGGGAGTTGGTCTTCCCGGACACGCAGCACCCCGACTTCGCCACCGAGTGGAATGGCGACTTGGCCAGCTGGCAGGCGGCCGGCCGGCCGGTGCTGCCCCACAAGACCGTGCGGGCTCGCGAGCTCTGGGATACCATCGTCGAGAGCGCTTGGGCCAGCGCCGAGCCCGGCTTGTGGTTCGTCGACCGCTCCAACGAGATGAGCAACTCGCGCTACTACGCGCCCCTGGTCTGCACCAACCCCTGCGGCGAGCAGCCGCTGCCGGGCTGGTCGGTCTGCAACCTGGGCGCGCTCAACCTCAGCCGCTTCGCCACCGACGAAGGCGAGGTCAACTGGCCCGAGCTGGGCCAGGCCGTGCGCTATGCCGTGCGCTTCCTGGACGACGTGATCGACGCCACGCCCTACTTCTTCGAGACCAACCGCGATCAGCAGCTCTCCGAGCGCCGGGTGGGCCTGGGTACGATGGGCCTGGCCGAGCTGATGGTCCGCTGCGGCGTGCGCTACGGCAGCGACGAAGGCGCCGCCTTCCTCGACCAGCTCTACGGCTTCATCGCTCGCGAGGCCTACCTGGCCTCGGCCGACACCGCCGAGGAGAAGGGCAGCTTCCCGCGCTTCGAGGCCGAGCCCTTCCTGCAAAGCGGCTTCATGCGCGGCATGCCCGAGGCGGTGCGCCGGGCGGTGGCCGACAAGGGCATCCGCAACGTCACCTTGCTCACCCAGGCGCCGACCGGCACCACCGGAACCATGGTCAGCACCTCTACCGGCATCGAGCCCTTCTTCTCCTGGACCTACTACCGCAAGAGCCGCCTGGGCTGGCACGAGGAGACGGTCGAGGTCCTGGCCGACTGGGAGCGCGAGCATCCGGGCCAGGAGCGGCCGGACTACTTCGTCACGGCCATGGACCTGGCCCCCGAGGATCACGTCGGCGTGCAGGCGGCTATCCAGCGCTGGGTCGATTCCTCCATCTCCAAGACCTGCAACGTGCCCAACGAGTACACCGTCGAGCAGACCCGCGCGCTCTACGAGCTGATGTGGGACAGCGGCTGCAAGGGCGGCACGGTCTACCGCGACGGCTCGCGCGACGAGCAGGTCTTGCACCTGGAACAAGAGCAGGACGACGATGGCCAGACGGCCTCGGTCGAGCTCGACGCGGACGAGGCACGGGCGGATGCCTTGCCGACCCGCGACGAGCTGGCGATGGCGGCCTCGGCGATGAGCAACAAGGTGCAGTCGCGGCCCAACCTGCTCTTGGGCCGGACGCATCGCATGGTCACGCCGGTGGGCAAGGCCTACGTGACGGTCAACCGCGACGAGGAGGGCGATGCCTTCGAGGTCTTCGTCAACCTGGGCAAGGCCGGCAGCGACCTGGCGGCCGATGCCGAGGCGCTGGGCCGGCTGATCAGCTTGATCCTGCGCATGCCCAGCCCGCTCAGCGTCGAGGAGCGGATGAGCAATGTGGTGGCCAACCTGGACGGCATCGGCGGCAGCCGCTCGATCGGCTTCGGGATGGATCGCATCCGCAGCCTGCCGGACGGCATCGCGCGGGCGCTGGAGCAGGACATGCACGGTTCGCGCGAGGCGGCCGTGGCGGCGGGGCAGGCGGTGGCGGCGGGCGAGAATCCGCAGCTCCTGCCGGGAGCGGATCTGTGTCCGGTGTGTGGGCATGCGGCCTTCATGCACATCGAGGGTTGTCACAAGTGCTTCAGCTGCGGGCATTCCGAATGCTGATGTCGTAGAGCCCTCGACTTGTCTTGGAAGCGGGTCCGCTCTGTTGGGCGGGCCCGCGTTCGTTAACGGATCAAGGCGGATTGGGTGCCATGGGGTGGGGAGGGTCTGGAGGGTCTTGGAGCGGGGCATTATCGGTTGGGAAGGGTGCCGGGGGATGGGGCGTAGGCGGGTGGGGGGTGTGCGATGGCAGAATGCCCCGCTCCAAGACCCTCCAGACCCTCTTGTGGGGGAGGATGTTTGGCACCGGGGTATACTCCGAGTGGGCGGAGCGGAGACGGGGGCTGGGGGGAATGACAGGGCGGGGGGCGGGAAGGGGAGATAGGTTGGGGGCCGGGGCGCAAGGCGGGATGGTGAGACTCGAGAGGATCGGGGTGAGCTTGGGAGTGGGGTGGTGATCGGGGGAGTGGACGCGCCGCTGGATTTGCGGTGGCTGGTGGTCGGGTTGGTGGCGGTGGGGGTCGTGGTGGCTTGGGTGGCGATCTGGGTGGATCGGCGCTTGGGACGGGATTCGAGGTTGCGCGGGGTGGGTCCCCAAGAGGTGGTTTGGAAGGGGGTGGAGCGGGCGCCGGTGGGAGTGATGATCGCCGAAAGGAGTGAGGCCCTGCGCTTTCGGTTCGTGAACTCGGAAGCGCGGCGGCTGTTGGGCATAGGAGGGGGAGATGGTTGGCGGGGGGCCTTGGTCGAGGATCTGGAGGGGATGGGGGATGGAGGACGGCTCCGGGACCTGGAGTTGGGCGAGGGGGTGGCGCTGCGGTGGTGGCTGTGGCCGATGGGGGATCTGGCCTTGGTGCTGGTCTTCGATCAGAGCGCGCGGGTGGTCGCGGAGCGGTCGGGGCGGCGCTTGTTGGGGGAGCTGTCGCATGAGCTGAGGACGCCGCTGGCCACCTTGATGACGCATCTGGAGGTGCAGGCGGCGGGGGAGCTGCCGGCCGAGGCGCGGGCGGCGTCCTTGGACTTGGCGCGGGCCGAGGCGCGGAGGATGAGCCGGCTGGTCCAGGACATGTTGGTGCTGGGGCGGATGGAGGCCGGGCTGGGCTTGGAGATGCGGAGGGTGGATGTGGTGGGCTTGGTGGAGGAGGTACTGGTGGAAGTGAGGCCGGAGGCGGAGGCGAGCGGGGCGCGGGTGGGTCTGGAGGCGGAGGTGGGCTTGGGGCCGGTTTGGGGCGATCCGGATGCGCTGAGGCGGGTCTTGCGGAATCTGATCGAGAACGCGCTGAGGCATGGCGGGGATGCGCCGACGGTGCGGGTAGTGTTGGGGAGGGAGGCGGGAGGGCTGCGCTGTGCGGTGGTGGACGATGGGGGCGGGATTCCGGCCGAGCACCTGTCTCGGGTGCGGGAGCGCTTCTATCGGGTGGATGATCGGGCGGGCGTGGAGGGCAGTGGCTTGGGCTTGGCGCTGGTGGTGGAGACGCTGCGGAGGCATGGGGCAGGCTTGGATTTGGAGAGCCCGGTGCCAGGACGAGGGGCCGGGACGCGGGCGGCCTTCGTCCTGAAGGAGGCGGAGGAGTGACGGAGCGGGGAGCGGTCGATCGGGAGGATTGGGGGGCCGAGGCTTGGTCGAGTTCTGAGTCGCGGCTTGGGCGGGGATGGCGGCGGCGTTGGTGGTGGGCTCTGCCGGCGATCGTGCTGATGGCCGCGCTCTTGCCTTCGAGGGGAGAGGTCTTGATCTTGCCGGAGTCGACCGCCTCGCGGTTGGTCGAGCTGCCGGAGGGGGGAGCGGGGCATGTGGTGCTGCTGCCGGGGGAGGGATCGGCGCCGGCTTGGCCGCGGATGCGGCTGGCGCCGGAGTCGCCGCGCGCGGGACAGGTGGTCAGCCTCTGGGTGACGGATCGCGTGCCCTGGGCCCACATGCGGCTGACGGTGAACGGCCGGCCGGCGCGCTACGAGCCGCCGCCGCTGGAGCAAGGGGAGGGGCAAGGGGCGCGCAGTTGGACCTGGGAGTGGACCTTCGAGATGCCCGAGGGCGGGCGGGATGGCGTCGAGCTGGTCTTCTATCACGATTGTCATCTGGCTTGCGTGGAGCGGGGGCGGATGTGGCTGGTGGCCGCCGGGGAGGAGGGCGATGTCGCGCGCGCAGTCGCGACGCGGCCGGCGCTGCGGCCGACGGAGCTGGGGGTGGTTTTTCCCCATCCCGAGCGGGATTGGCATGGGCGCGCAGGCTGGGCGGTCGAGCTGAGCTATGCCCGCGAGCCGGAGGTCGACTTCTGGGGCATCGACGACCTGGCCGGCCGGGTCTGGGCCCACCGGGCCAAGGGGCTGCGGGTGCTCTTGCGGGTGGACTACGATCGGCAGCAGAGCTTGCCGCCGGCCGGCAATCCGCTGGCGCTCGAGGAGTATCTGGCGCATGCCCGGCGCCTGGCGGCCGATGCGCGCCTGTCGGGGGTCGAGGCCTTCTTCTACGGCAGCGGCTACAACGCCGACGATGCCAACCGGCTGGCCGGGCAGGCCATGGTGACGCCCGAATGGTACGCGCGGGTCTTCAACGGGGCCGGGCTCGCATCGGAGCGCGACGACAACCTGGTCGAGCGGGTGCGGGCGGTGCGGCCCGACGCGCGGCTCCTGGTCGGCCCCCTGCGGCCTTTCGCGACGGATCGTGGGGGCGATTCGGACGGGACGCTCGCGGCGCCCTGGCTGCGCTACTTCGACGAGCTGGTGCGACGGGTCGGCGAGGGCGCACGGGCCAAGGCGGCCCTGGGGCGGGCGGGCCGGCCGGACGGATTCGCGCTGCACGTTCCGGGCCGGCCCGAGGCGCTCGAGCGGCTCGGGGGGGATCCGGCGCGGGAGTCGCAGATCGAGTGGTACGTCGACGCGGGCGGGCGGCCGATGGGGATCGAGGTGGGCGGGAGGATCGTGGATGCCTCCGGTTCGGAGCTGGCCGAGACCGAGGGTTTGGCGCGCGGGGGCTTCGGGGTCCATGCCGATTGGCTGGCGATCATCAACGCGCATCCCCAGACGCGCGGGCTGCCGGCCTACATCACCTCGGCCAACACCTTCGCGCCGGAGGATGGTGTTCTGCCCGCCGAGGGCTACCCGGCCGGCTGGCTGCAGAGTGCGCTGGCGGTCGTGGCGGCCGAGCCGCAGATCGAGGCCCTGTGCTGGTTCGTCGACGGGATCCCGGGCGACCGGCAATGGGGCGACTTCCAACTCAGCGATCCCAAGAGGGCGATGACGGCGGCCGCGGCCGACTTCGACGCCCTTCTGCGAGGGGACATGCAGCCATGACGGGAGCGGGCGAGATCACGGTGCTGCTGGCCGACGACCATCCGGCCCTGCGCATGGGCTTGCGCTTGCTCCTGGACCGCGCCCCCGACATCCGCGTGGTCGAGGAGACGGAGGATGGCCCGCGGACCCTGGCTCGCTTGCAGGCGCTCGAGCCCCGCGTGGTGGTCCTGGACTGCAAGCTGCCGGGACTGGATGGGGTGGAGGTGGCGCGGCGTGCGAGGTCGATGGGCCTGAGCAGCCGAGTTCTGGCGCTCAGCGCCCACGACGACGAGGCTTTCGTGCGCGGCATGCTCGATGCCGGCGCCACCGGCTACCTGCTCAAGGACGAGGCGCCGGGAGTGATCGTCGAGGCCGTGCGCGCCGCGGCGCGGGACAAGGCCTACTTCAGCCAGGGGGTGGCAGACCTGGCGCGGGCCTGGCAGCGCGGCGAGCGGCCGGCCGGCCTCACCGAGCGCGAGCTGGAGGTCCTGCGCCTGGTGGCCCGCGGCGCCAGCAACGGCCAGATCGGCCACCGGCTGGGCATCACCGAGCGGACGGCCGTCTTCCATGTGGGCAACATCCTGCGCAAGCTGGACCTGAGCTCGCGGGTCGAAGCGGCCCTCTGGGCGCACGACCAGGGGCTGGGTGGATCGTGAGCGATGTTCCCAGGTTGATCCGGTCCTTCGGCTACGCGATCCGGGGCATCGGCCGGCTCTTCGGCAGTCAGGCCAATGCGCGCATTCATCTGGTCGTCGCGGCCGCGGTGGTGCTGCTCGGCCTATGGCTGGGCCTGCCGGCCCGCGACTGGGCCCTGCTGCTCTTGACCATGGGGCTGGTGATGGCAGCCGAGGGCTTCAACACCGCCATCGAGCTGGCCATCGACCGCATTGGACCCGAAGCCCATCCGCTCTCGGGCCAGGCCAAGGACGTGGCGGCCGGCGCGGTGCTGATCGCCGCCATCGCCGCGGTGGCGGTGGGCTTGCTGGTTCTCGGCCCGCCGCTCTGGGCGCGGCTCGGAGGGCTCTGAGCGGCGGGATCTCGGGTCCGAGATCGACTTCCGAGACCGCTTCGAGGCGAGCCCACTGCCTTGGAGGCGTCGCCGTCCGGGATCCGGCTTGCCGGCCAGGCAAGCGGCGCCTATGCTCCGCCGGCCGCGCGATCCGGCGCGGTCGAGCCAGTTGGTGGAGCCCGGGATGTCCGAGACGCGGCGGGATCGACGAGGGACCGATCGGGAGGATCCGGAAGTTCGGACGCCGCCACCGATCTACGTGGTGGCCGGGGGCTACGGAGATGCCAGCACCCATCTGGTCAACACCGTGCTGGCCCAGTTTCCCGATCGCGACGTGCCGGTGATCCTGGTCGATCACGTCAGCGAGGTCGAAGAGCTCGAGCGGGTGGTCGATCTGGCGGCGGCCAACGGCGGGACCATCGTGCACACCCTGGTCAATGCCTACCTGCGCGGCCGGCTGCGGGCCATGACCGAGTTCCGGGGCGTGGCGGCGATGGATTTGCTGGGCGACTTGATCGAGCGGCTGGCCTCCATCCTGGGCCGGCTGCCCCTGGGCCAGCCCGGGCGCTACCACGAGCTGCACGGCTCCTACTTCGACCGCATCGAGGCCATCGAGTACTCCATCGCGCATGACGACGGCGCGCGGCCGGAGGGTTGGGCCGAGGCCGACGTGCTGCTGGTCGGCGTCTCGCGCACCGGCAAGACGCCGCTGAGCATCTACCTGTCGGTCCTGGGCTGGAAGGTGGCCAACCTGCCGCTGGCGCCGGGCGTCGCGCCACCGGCGGCGCTCTACGAGCTGGACCGCGGCAAGGTCATCGGGCTGACCATCGACATGGACCGGCTCTTGGGCTTCCGCCAGCAGCGCGGCCGCAAGATGGGCATCGGCCGCGGCTCGCCCTATGCCGACCCCGGCAGCATCCAGGCCGAGTTGGACATGGCCCGGCAGGTCTTCCGCCGCGGCGGCTTCTTCGTGCTCAACGTCACCGACCGCACGGTCGAGACCAACGCCCAAGCCATCATCCAGCGCTTGGGTGGCCGCGCCAGCGCCGAGTCGGAGACGGGCCTCGGGTCGATCTGAGGACTTGCCTCGAGGAATCGGCGCCGAGCCGGGCTGGGATCCGAGATCCGTCGACAGATCGAGAATGTGGAACGGGCCCGACCGGAGCAGTCCGGTCGGGCCCGTCGGATTCGATCGCGTCGTGTTGGACGCGCCTAGGGAACCACCCGCGGATCGGGCGGCAGGCCCTGCAGGTCGCAGGGGATCTGCTCGCTGATCTGGGCGTAGATGGCGGCCAAATCCTCGCTGGAGGGCGAGGCGAAGTAGCCCTCGGGCGTGCTGGCCACCTCGCGCAGCAGCGACTCCTGGATGGTGGCGCCCAGGCCGATGGTGTAGATCAGGGCGCCGCGGGCCTTCAGCTCGGCCGCGCGGTCGCGCACGTCTGCGTCGCCGTTGGGCGAGCTGTTGTGGATGCCGTCGGTGAGCAGGATGATCACCGGCTTGGCATCCGCCCGCGTGCTGCCGTCCAAGACCTGGTTGGCCGAGGCCAGACCCAGGTCGATGCGGGTGCCGATCTCGCTGGTCAGGCCGTCGATGGCGGCCAGGACGCGGCCCGGATCGTCGCTCAGGCCGGTGGCGATCCCCGACTGGCTGTTGAACCAGGTGATGGCCACCTGGTCGCGTCGCGCGCCGAGGGTCAGCTGCTCGGTAAACAGCGAGGCGGCCCGCTTGGCGGCATCGAGCTTCGTCCCGTCGCCCAGGTCGGCCGGCTCGCGCATCGAACTGGAGGTGTCCAGGACCAGCACGATGTCCAGTGGCCGCTCGACCGGGAAGCATTTTTGCTTGGCCAGGAAGGGCAGGTAGACCAGGCCCGGCTTGCTCTCCGGCGCGATCACCTCGACGTAGGGGATGGGGTAGATCAGTTGGCCGCCCTGGCCCACCGCGTCGACATAATCGCCGATGGCCTGGACGTTGGTCGGCCAGTAGCCCACCTCCAGCGGGCGCAGCGTGTAGTCCATGCGCATGCCCTTGGCCGAAGCGACATCCGCGAAGGTCCAGGTGAGGGTGTTGGCGTCCGGGTCGAAGGCCGCCGCCGGTTCGGCCGAGCCGCTCACGTAGCGCATGTTGGCCGGGATCTCGTCGACGACGGTGATGGTCTCGAAGAGCCCGGGGTTGGGCGTGAAGCCGGTGAAGTCGTTGGCCAGTTCGATGACCTCGGTCGGATCGGGCTCGGTGAAGATGCGGCTGGCGTCGCCGGTGAGCATCTGCAGGAGCTGCACGTGCTGCTGCTGGTACTCTCGGGTGGGCGTGACCAGCACGTAGATCTCGACCCCGTCCAGGCGCGCCGCGTCGGCGTCGGCCTGGGGACTGTCCTTCAGCGCGCCGTCGGTGACCAGCAGCAGGATCTTGCGCACGCCGTCGCGGCCATTTTCCATCAGCTCGCGGTGGCCCACCGCGATGCCGGCCGTCGAGCGCGTGTCGCCCAGGGCCTGCAGGCCCGCGATGCGCCGCCCGACCGCAGCGATCTGGTCGGTCAAGGGCTGGGCCAAGGTAGCGCCGTCGTCGAAGGTGACCAAGGCCACCCGGCTGGTCTCTGGATCGAGCTCGGAGATCAGGCTGGCCGTGGCCGACTTGGCCCGATCCAGGCCGTCGTCGAAGCTCATCGAGCGCGAGGTGTCGAAGACGATGGCCACCTCGGCCGGCTGGGTGGTGCCCGGGCAGCGCCCCTCGGTGGTCAGCGTCACGTCCACCGTCTCGCCCAGCCAGATGCGCGCCGGATCGGCGTACTTGTCCGGCAGGGGCGTGCAGGCCTGTGGATCGGGCTGGGGCGGAGGAGCGCCCTCGTAGACCCGCTCCTCGAAGATCCAGATGCCGGAGCGCAGAATGTCGAACTGGTTGGTGACGTAGGAGGGCTGGGTCGACTCGGGCAACTCCTCGTGCTCCAAGAAGCCGACGTAGACCTTGCCGTCGTCGTCGACGCTCAGGTCCAGCGACCAGATGTCGCGATCGGGCATGGGCCAGGAGGCCAACAGCCTGCCCGCCGGGCTGTAGCGATAGCCCCAGCGGCCCCGGCCCAGGACGAAGACGTCGCCGGTGGGGCCGACCTCGATGCTCTCGGGTCCGTCGTGGATGGGCCACTCGCCCAGGTCCTGGCCCTGGCGGTCGCGCACCAGGACGCGGTTGCCGCCGCGGTCGGCCAGGTAGACCCGGTCCTGGTACATGGCGATGTCGACCGGGATGGCGTTGCCGTCGCCGCCGACCGTCCAGCTGGCCAGGGTCTGACCCTCGCTGCCGACCATATAGACCTTGCCGGTGCCCTCGTCGAAGACGGCCGCCGCGCCCTCATCGGCCGACACGGCGGTGAGGATGGAGGGGGCGTCCGGATTCTCGAGCAAGCCCGGGAAGGCGTTCCATTCCGGGAGTCCGAAGTCCGGGCGCTTCTTGAGCTGACCGAAGTCGATGGTGTAGACCGTGCCCGCGTCGTAGGCCACGTCGCGGTGATACCAGCTGCGGCCGCCGGCGCAGAGGCCGATCTGGGAAGGCTGCAGGGGGCTGTCTCCGGCCAGGACGCGCCCGTGGAGGTTCCAGAGCTGGACGGCCTGGGGCAGCACGATCTGGCTGGTGCCCTGGTAGCGCTGGTTGGGGCGCGCGCCCAAGGTGTTGTAGCGGCCCAGGAGCACGGCCAGCTCCTCGCCGGCCGCCAGGCGATCCGGATAGGCCGGCCCTTCCAGCTCCGGCGCGTCGGTACCCAGGCCGCCGAAGCGCGGGACGTCCTGGCGCCGCTCGGGATGCTCGAAGGTCAGCGCGCCCTGGAAGGCGCAGTGGGTCATGCCGGCATGCACCCAGCCCTGGACGGCCACGTCGACGGTGAAGACGGTGTTGCCGAAGTAGCCGGCGTAGACCCGGCCGGGCGGTCCGGCGTACATCGGATCGTCGGGGTCGTAGAGATCGTAGATGTCGATGTTGCGCGATACGAAGACGCCGGCCGGCCCGACCGCGATGTCCTCGGCGTTGTAGAAGGGTACGAGCTCGCGGAAGCTATGATCGGGCTCGAAGATGACGACGCCGTTGGGCCATTGCTCGGGCTCGTCCTGGTCGAGGCGGTTCGACCGCGTGCTGAGCTCGCCTGCCGGGCCGGGGGTCGGCACCGGGCTGCTGGGCTGATCGGTGGGCTGCGGCCCGCAGTAGGGGTTGTAGAGCACGGCCGGTACGCGGTTGATGACGTAGAGCACGCCGTCCTCGCTCACGTCCAGCCCGTAGGGCACGCTGCCGTGCACGTAGAAGTGGATGCTCTCCTGGTACTCGCCATCGGCGCTGAAGACGTCGACGCCGGCATCGACGATCTCGGCTACGCCGGGCGCGGGCTCGCAGCCGGTGAACTGGATGAAGGCGTTGACGGCGCTGCGCGCGATGTAGATCCGGCCGTCGGCGCGCTGGGCGATGTCGTAGTCGGTGCCGCTGCGCGGCTCGTCGAACTTCTCCGGCTCCCAGGTGAAGCTATGCAAGAGCTCGCCGGTGGGCGAGAGCCGATCGACCCGGTGCCGGTAGAGCGCCCGGCTGGTCTCGGTGTCGATGTACAGGCCTTCGTAGAGGCAGTAGATGTTGCCGTCGAAGCCGGCGTCGATGCGCATCGGGGTCCAGCGCAAGACCGTCAGGTCGATGTCGGTGGGCTCCAGGGGCTCGTCCGGCAGCCCCCAGACGGCCAGCGGACGGCCATCGGCCGGGTCCATCTGGTGGATGGCCTCGTGGCGATCGTCCAGGATCCAGACCATGCCGTCGGGGGTCGAGCTGATGTCGGCCACGCGGCCGAAGCGGCCGGCGGTCAGCGCCCAGGGCTCGTTCTCCCAGGTGTCGACGTGCTCGTAGCGGTAGGCAGGATCGGCGGCCTGCTCGGCCGGCGCGGCGGCGATCGGCGCCACCGTGGCGCCGCCGATCGACAGCGCGAAGACGAGGGCGCCGAGCCAGGCCAGGCTGCGCGCGCGGGGCGCGGTCGCGATCTCGAGGCGGGAGCGGATCATGGGAGCAGCCTCCTGGCAGTTGCCGGCACGATCGGGGAGCGTCGGCACGAGCCCCGATCGGGGCCCGGCGATCGGCGGGAATTCGGTTGGCGGCCCGTCGGGGGGCCGCGATGTGGCGCATCGGGGCCGATACCGCGGCCGGACGGGCCCGCGGCGACCCGATATCGTAATATACCATATCCGGCGGCCTCCGCGCCGGCCGCCACCCGACGCCCGGCCCGCGCTCGGCTCACCGAATCGCTTCGACGAGCCCCTACTTCTACGCTGCTCGGCGGCTGGGCGTGACGCTCCGGCCGGCAGGGGGCTCGAGCGCCCGCGTAGCGCTCCGGGCCATCGGAGCCCTACGCAGCGAGGCGGGCTTGGTCTATGCTGTTCGGGATGCGCCAACGCCGGGCCGGTCTCGCGACGAGGGGCCGGTCGAGAAAGAGGGAGGAACTCGGATGCGCCGATTCGCACGACATCGATCCTTCGATCGAGGCCCATGCGGTTTCATGGGTCGCCATGGATGGCGGCAGACCCTCTTGGCATTGCTGCTGCTCATGCCCCTTACCCTCGGCACGCTTTCGCCGAATCCGGCGCGCTCGCAGTCGGAGGCGATCCCGCTGGAGGCCGACAGCGTGATCTACGGGGAAGCGGAAGAGACCTACCTGAACCTGCGCGGGCTGGCCGACCTCAACGCGGATGCTGCGGCCGACGGGCTCTTGGACTACAGCCTGCTGGCCCGCGGCATCCAGCAGAGCCAGCAGGACATCATGTTCGGGCGCTCGGACTGGCCCGAGGCTGCAGAGCGCGACGGACTGGACGCGGTCGATTCGCTGGGCCTGCCCTACATCAGCAACAACGTCGGAAGTCGTGACAACGACCCCTTCTACGGCTTTCGCTGGTTCCTGGACGCCAACGGCGACGGCCTGCAGGACCTGGCGGTCTTCGCCCAGGAGCGGCGCAACTCGGAGGTGATCGCCGAGGACATCAAGATCTACTACGGCGGGCCGGATTGGACGACGCCGGACATCAAGCGGGCCGCGCCGCAGGTGACCATCGTGCAGAACCGGGCGCCCCAGGAACCCTGGGAGGCCGAGACGCGGCCCTTGGCCGAGGAGCTCATCACCGGCGACTTCGACGGGGACGGCGATCAGGACCTGGCGGTCGGCTCCTGCCACGTCGCGCGCGGCCACGAGTTCCGTGAGGGGCAGATCGGGACCCTGCGCCTCTACTTCTCCGGCGAAAACGGGCCGGCGAGCAACATCATCCTGGGCGCCAAGGGCGACAGCACCCTGACCGGCGAGATGGGCCCGATCATGGGTTGCTTCGAGCCCTTCGCCGGCGACTTCGATGGCGACGGGCGCGACGACATCCTGATCAGCGGAAGCTCGCTGACGCTCTTCGAAGGCAGCTACGCTGCTGTCATCCTGGGCCGCGAGGACTGGCCCACCGAGGCCGAGATCGCCCAGCTGGCCGACGTCCGTTTCGAACACGACGGCCAGGCGGGCGGCCTCCGGATGATCGACGCGCGCGACCTGGACGGTGACGGCCGCATCGACGCGGTCTTCGAGTACGGCCGGGAGTTCCGAATCGAGGGGCACTGCGCCTGGTTGGGCCAGGCCGATCCGCCCGCGGTGGCCCGCGCGGCGGATTGCCCGCTGCGCTTCACCGACGAAATCTACCTATCGACCGGCGACCTGGACGGCGACGGGCATCTCGATCTGCTCTTCCAGCTACCGCGTATATCCGGACAGGAGGGGCCGCTGCGCTACGTGGTGAAGCGCGGGCCGCTCGAGGCCGGCGAGATCGCCATCGGCGAGCAGCCCGGCTCGAGCTTGGGCGACGCGCGGCTGGAGTTGCCGTCGGAGCACGGTCAGGCCGAGTGGTACATCGGCGACATCGACGGGGACGGCCTGGACGATGCGGTGCTGGTGCGCAGCTCGGCGACGAGCCCCGCCGGCAACGAGTTCGCCGGCCGGATCGATCTGCTCCGAGGCCCCCTGATCCCGTCGCCGCCGACCGCCACGCCGAGCCCCGAGCCCAGCGTGGAGCCCACCGTGGAGCCCAGCGCCACCGACGGCCCCACCGAGCCGACGCCCGGCCCGACCGCGACGCAAACCGGGGATCCGGGCGGCCCGCCGGCCGCCATCTACCTGCCCCTCGGCCTGCGCGAGGCCGAGTTGGCTGCGAACGGGACCTGATCGCAGGCTGTCAGCCCGACGAGGCTGCGTGGTGTCGACCCGATTCGATCGTGCTCGAGTTTCGCGAAGTCATCCAGCGACGAGTACGGGGACTGAACCGGCCGGCCGCCCATGCCGTAGGAGCCACAGAGACCGGCCGCCGCGCAACGAGTGGCCAGCCGGCTTGACAGCGCCCGTATCGCCGGCGATACTGGGCCCAGTGGATGCCTGAAGCCGCCATTTCATTGTACGGATCGACCGAGTAGCGCCGACCTCCGCCGGGGAGCCTGGATGCGCCCTGGCGGGATCGACCCCCGCTGCGCCGATGCTCGTCTGCGCGGCTGCTCCTTATGAACGTCACCGAGGCTTGAACGCGCCTTGCTGACCTTGCCCCTGCCGCGACCCGCGACCGATCGCTCGCGCCGGGCCGCACCATGGCTAGAAGGAGAGTCGCAACATGTCGCTTCGGATGCGCCGCGTCCTACCCATCGCCTTGGCCAGTCTGATCCTCTCCGGGCTGTCCTTCACCTTCGGCTACCTCCACGCTCCGCAATCGGCGGAGGCCGCGCCGGCCCAGCAGGGCGCGCGCGACCTGCCCGGCTGCAGCGGTGGGGCCGACACCGTCATCACCGACACCACGGTTCCTTGCGAGAAGGAGGTCGTGGTCGAAGCCCAGCCGCTTTGCCCGGTCTGCCCGGGCGGTTTGAACGTCGTCTACGTCCAGGTCAACAAGGCATTTCAGGCCGACTGGATGAAGCAGGAGTCGCTGCGGAGCTTCCAGGAGCTCGAGCGCATCCGCAACATGGACGTTCGCGTGGGTGTGATCAGCTACGACAGCAACACGGTCCGGACCGAGATGCGCATGACCGACCGGATCTCGCAGGCCCGCAGTGCCCTGAACAAGCCGGAGTACGGACACGATCCGCACGGGGACTTCCAGGGTGCGGCCCGCGAGGCCCTGCAGCTCTTGCGCACCGAGCGCATGCGCCACGAGGACGAGCCCTGCGAGCTGGTGATCTTCTTTGCCAGCACCAAGAGCATCTTCGAGGAAGACGAGCGCAACATGATCCAGGCGGCGCGGATGATCACGCGCGAGGGCATCACGCTCATCGCCGGCTGCCCGGAGACCGTGGCGGACTACTGCCAGGCCACCAAGCAGATGCCGCAGCCGCGCCAGTATTATTCCGAAGCGCCGCGCTACCAACACCAGCGGCATGTCCGGCAGGAGTTGGATGACTTCCAGCGTGGCATCGGCCTGCGGGAGATGAGCTTGACGCAAGTGCTCCCGCCCGAGCTGAAGCTGGTGGCCGATTCGATCGAGCCGGCGCCGGACGAGATCGACGCGGCCGAGGGCATGTCGACGACGCTCAAGTGGAGTTGGGACGACGTCGACGCCGCCGACGCGGTGTCGATCACCTATCGGGTCCGGGCCGAGCCCTTGGGGGTCTACGATATCCACGGCGGGGTGTCGGTGACGGATTTGGGCCGACAGGTGCGCGACGAGATCCTCGACCCGCAGACCATCACCTTGACCGTACCCTGCGTCACGCCGACACCGGTGCCGCCGACGGCCACGCCGGTGCCGCCGACCTCGACCCCGATCCCGACCGCCACGCCGACGCCGACCAGCACGCCGACGGATACGCCGACGGCGACGGCCACCTCGACGCCGGTGCCCGAGCCGATCTACATCCCCTTGATCTACAACGAGAAATGCGTACCCGAGTCGGTCTACACCGACGTGGTGCTGGTCCTGGACATGTCGACCTCGATGTTGCGCGACACGCGCAGCGGACAGAAGCTGGGCGATGCGCTGAATGCGGCGCAGCAGTTCATCGACCAGCTGTCGCTGGAGGGCGATCAATTCGGTGGCCGCGATCAGGTGGGCATCGTCGGCTTCAACGACACGGCCTGGACGGCGGTGGGCTTGACCTCGGACCGCGCGGCGGCCAATGCGGCGCTGCAGAGCCTCCCCGACGGCGTGGCCCAGGGCACCCGGCTCGACCTGGCGCTGGAGATGGGCCAGGCGGTGCTGGATGCCGGGCCGCGGCTCGAGGACAACCGCCCGACGGTCATCATGCTGACCGACGGCTTGCCCAACCGCGTGCCCTTCGGGCCGGACAGCCCACATCCGGAATGCGATCGCCAGGAATGCACGGTGCTCAAGTTCGCCAGCCAGGCCAAGGATGCCGGCAGCCGCGTCTTCACGGTGGGCCTGGGCCTGCCGGACGACGTGCTGCTGGATCTCTTGCGCCAGGCGGCAAGCAGCCCGGGCGACTACTACTTTGCCCCGGATGGCGAGGACTTGGCCGGCATCTACGAGCAGATCGCCGGGCGTATCATCGAATGTCCGTGATCGGGTCGCGCGGGCCGGCGGTCTCGGGGATCCCGAGGGGCTGAGCTTCGCGATTGCGGTCGATCCGTAGCGAAACGCAGAGCGGCGCCGGTATTGCACCGGCGCCGCTTTGTGATGACTTGGATTGCACAGGACGATCAGGCTGCGTCCTCCATCACCGAGATGCCCTGGACAAGCGCTTCCACGATGAGTGCCTCGACGGACAAGCCTCTCGCACCGGCCAAGCTGCGCAAGCGCTCGTAGAGCGCTCGATCGACGGGCACTCTGAGCCTGCTTCGTGCTTCCGGACTGATCTCGAAATCCACCACTTCGAGTTCATCCCACACGTCAGCCAAATCGCCAGTTTCCCAGCGAGATACGATTTCTTGGCCCCTGACACTCAGGTCTGGCTTTTCGTCATCGATCATAGATCCGTCGCTCCCTTCGCGTCATCTCTCTTGCGCTGATGACCAGCGCCTCGCGTGTCGACTTGTAGATGAAGAAGACGGCTAAGTGGGATTGCGACAGACAAACGTCAGTCATCGTGGAATGGAGTGAATTCCTTGAATAATCAGACGCCAGAGGTCGGCGGCGACCTCGGTGGCGACATAGGCGTCAAGCCAGCGGGCTTGGTGCAGGACGAACTCTTGGGCCAGCTTGAGCGAGCTGAGGGCGAGCAACCATGCGGCGGCGCGGCGGGAAGACAGCGGGCGAGGGCTTTCGCGGTGGTGGCGGGCGGCGACGAAGAGGAACCAGAATTCGAAGACGTTGGGGAACAGGAGCAGGGTGGATCGCGCGCCGGTGAGCTCGAAGGTGGCGACGCCGATGAGGCGGAAGGCGAGCAGGGCCAGGGCGATGCGGCGTTCGAGGCCTTGCCAGCGGGTGGCGACGATGGCGAAGGTGAGCAATCTTGTCGAAGCGTTGGTAGTCGCCAAGGCCGCCGAGGTCGAGCCAGTTCATCAGGAAGAGGTCGGAGACGTCGACCAGGATGGCCAGGATGGCGCCGGCGAGGGGCCAGCGGAGGACGGGGAGGGATCCGAGGAGGCGGATGGTGCCGATGATGAGGGTTTCTTGGGTCATTTCGGTGAGTCTTTGGGATTGGTTGGGCGTTTGAGAGGGTACCGTAGGGTAAAGAAGTTGTGGAGTCGAGGGGTGGCGCAGGGCGGGGGGGTTTTGGGGTGGGGGGCCGATGTGGCTG
>CAZJWJ010000072.1:0-26969 GCA_964549495.1 uncultured Anaerolineales bacterium
GGGAAGGCTCAGGGCGATGCGCTGGTAGATCGTGCTCAGGTCCTCCGGGCCGGCCGCGGCAAAGTAGCCCTCGGGCCGGCTGGCGATGCGCCGCAGGGCCTCGGTCTCCACCTCCAGGCCCAAGCCGATGCTGTAGATCAGGATGCCGGCCGCCTTGGCCTCGGTCGCGCGCAGCTCGGCCACCTCGATCGGCACCGGGTTGGCCCGGCCGTCGGTGAGCAAGACGACCACGCGGCCGGCTCCTTCGCGCGCCGACGAGCCCAGCAGCTCGGCCCGCGCAGATTCGATCCCCAGGTCGACCCGCGTCCCGCTGGCGTTGGTGACCGCCGCCAGGGCTCGGTCCAGGGCCAGCGTTTCGGAAGTCAGTGCCTGGGCCAGGCGCGCATCGGTGTTGAAGTCCACGATGGCGGCGCGGTCGATGCCGTCCCCTCCCAGATCCAACAAGGAGAGGAAGTGCCGGATGGCCTGGCGAGCCGCCTCCATCTTGCTGCGGCCATCGGCGCCGGTCTCGAGCATGCTGGTCGAGCTGTCCAGGACCAGGACCACGTCGTTGGGCAGGGTGCCCGGCTGGCAGCGTTCGCGCAGGAGCAGCGGCAGGTGGAGCTTGGCCGGCGTCAGCGTCGGGCTGGGCGTGGTGGTCGGGCTGGGCGTGGCGGTCGACGTGGGCGAGGGCGCGATGACCTCGACCTCGGGGATGGGGAAGTCGAAGCGCTCGTGGATGCCTCCGTCGGCGCGCAGGTCGGCCGTGGCCCAGAGGTTGGTCGGCCAGATGCCGACGCGGCGCGGGCGGATGCGGTAGGTCAGGGTGATGCCGCCGCGCGGCAGGATGGGCAGGCCCCATTTCAGGGCGCCACCCAACTCGAGCGCGGGCGGTGCGGAGGAGCCGGCCACCAGGTCGATCTGGGTGCCCATCTGGTCCTCGATGATCAAGCTGCCGGCGATGGTCTGCTGCACCTCGCTGATCAGCCCTCGGTAGACCTGGACCAGGGCGCCGGGGCTGGGCGCCTCGCGGTAGCGCGAGGGCAGGCCGGCCACCAGCAGCATGTTGCCACGGTCGATGCCGCTGCCGTAGCCCACCGCGTAGACTTGGACGCCCCGGCCGCGGGCCTCCGCCGCCACCGAGCTTGGATCGTCCCGGAAACGTCCATCGGAGAGCAGGATCACGATCGGCAGCGCATCCTCGCGCCCCGCCTGGCGCAGGTGCTCGTCGGCCAGCTCGATGGCCCCGCTGGCCACCGTGCTGCCGGCCTGCTGCATGCGGTCGACCACTGGATAGATGGCCGCCGTGTCGTGGGTCAGCCCGTGATCCAGGCTGGCCCCGTCGGAGAAGGAGATCAGGGCCACCCGATGGTAGCGGGTGTCGACGAATTGGAGCAGGGCGTGCACGCCCTGGCGGACACCCTCGAAGTTCCCACCGGACATGCTGCCCGAGCGGTCGACGACGATGGCGATGTCCGCGCCCTGCAGCTGGCTGGTGGGCGGGCAGTCGGCGCGAAGGGTCAGCTGGATCTCGGTGGTCTGGCCCAGGACGATGCGCTCGGGACCCGTGACCCGCTTGTCGCCGCTCATCGGACAGCGCCGCTCGGGGGTCGGGCTGGGCGTCGCTCGCGGATCCGGCGTCGGGCTGGGGGTGGCGGTGGGCAGCACGCCGACCGGCTCGAAGACATGCACGCGGCGCATCCCGACCTCGGCCAGGAGCAGCCGGCCGCTCCGGTCGAGCGCGATGTCCTCGGCCTCCAGCGCCAGCCCGTCGCCCCGATCGGGCTCGAAGCGGGCAAGAAGTCGGCCGTCGCTCGTAGCTCTCAGCTCCACTGCGCCGTCCAGGGTCAGGACGGCTAGAGCCTCGCGCCCGTCAGCCAAGCGGCCCCAGGCGATGCGCAAGGGGCCGTGCACGAAGCCGGCCGGCAACGTTGCCTCCAGGGTCGGCGTGATCTCGGTCGACCAGCGCTCGATCCGTCCTTGGGCCAAGTTGGCGGTATAGAGCCGGCCTTCGTCATCGGCGGCCAGGTCGGCCGGCCACAAGCCCAGCGTGTCGGTCAGCACAAGGCTCGAGACCAGCCGCCGCGCGTCGGGATCGAGGACGGCCACGCGGCCGAGGGCCGGCCAGGCGGCGAAGAGGCGCTCGCCGCCGGCGGCGATCCGGCCGCTGAGCGAATCGTGAACCGACGGATAGTCCTCGGGATGGACGGATCGCATCTCGGCGCCCGGCTCGATCGCCACGATCTTGCTGTCGACGGTCGAGACGTAGTCCTCGGTGCCGACCGCCGCCAGGTCGATGCCGCTAGGGGGTGCCGCCAACCGGTCGAACTCGGACCCACTGCGATCGAGATGGCGAAGCACGCCGGCGGCCGGGTCGAGCGCCACGACGCGGTCATCGTCCGCAACAGCCAGTCGAAGCCCTATACCTAGCGCTCCGCCCGGCGGGGGTGGCAGACCCTTCAGGGTGAGGGGATCGTATTCAGCTGGCCAAGCACCACCCTGGCGCCGAAATCGCAGCCGCCCGTCCGGATCGAAAGCCGCCAGCTCGATGTGCCCATCGCGAAGGGTGGTCAAGGCGAATCCTGCCTCGGAGACCGCGATCTGCCAGGGCCAGGTATCGACCGGCGGATGCTGCGAGCCGAGTTCGGCGGCACTCCATGCACGAAGGGCTTCTCCCTT
This sequence comes from uncultured Anaerolineales bacterium, assembly GCA_964549495.1. Taxonomy (GTDB): domain Bacteria; phylum Chloroflexota; class Anaerolineae; order Epilineales; family Epilineaceae; genus JACKBJ01. The sequence continues at coordinate 2,659 of CAZJWJ010000072.1, forward strand.
GGCATCGAAGACCAGAACCAGAGGCAGATCGGGATCGTCCGCGGACCCGTCACCCGCTGCCTTCGCGGGACGGACGAGCACGAAGATCGGACCATCGACACGACTGGACACGGCCAGCGGCCAGAGGCCGTCGGTCTCCAGGATCCGATGCAAGCCGTCGCCGACCCGGTAGATGGCGAGCTGGTGTGGGTGCCGGTCGATGTGAGCGACCAGGGGCCATCGTGTTTCGGAGACATCACGGATACCAGGGGACTTGGCCGGATCGCCCCTGGGCACGGGAATATTGAAGGAACGACGCACCATTTCGCCGGAGTCCGGTCGCAGCCATATCAAGGCGTCCATCACGGGAAAGATCAACTGCCCGGAACTCGGATCGACCGATACCTGCACGAATGGTGGCACCTCCAGCGAGTCCAGTGTCGTCTGCCTCGACGCATCGACGCCCGGCCAAGACTCCAGGTAGACCTGCCCGGTACGCAAGCCCGTACCGATCCGGACCATGCAGTTCCAGATCATGTGCAGCGCCTCCGAACGCCCGATGTCGGGACGACCGGGATCGGTGGTTAGGCTCGTGAGGCGCAGACCGGCACTACAGGTCCGAGGATCCAATCGGGCCGGCGGATGATCCGGACCGATGATGTCCAGTTCGGTCCCATCCGCTCCGATGGCTACGCCGCGCCAGCTGCTCGAGTCGAGTGCGAAGACCCGGCCGTCGTTGGCCATGGCCAACTCGACCGGCACAAAATCGTCCCCGATCTCGTTTGCGCGGGGAGTCGGTGTGATTCCGGCATCTGGCAGCGTCCAGACCTCGCTCCAGGCATAGTCAACGAAGGCGGACTGCGCGCGCACCGAGTCGGCGGATCGATCGACGGGCCGGTCGCGCAGCACTGGCAGTGCAAGGGAGCAGACCATCAGAAGCGCGAGCCACCGTCGAGAGGATCTGGCGGCTGTCGGCGAGCTGACCTCGAACCAAGAGCCCGACCCGAAACCACGAACTTCCGGAATCTCCATGACCGACGCCTCCTCCTTGCCGCCCCTATTCATCCGCCATGCCGATGACTACAACACCCGTTGGCAACTTGGATGGACACCCCCCGGCTGTCCAGGGTTCCTTCGATCCAAGGACAAGAGGCCCCCGCCGTGGCGAGGGCCTCCTGCAGCGATCATGCGCTTCGGATTGGCAGCTGGTCGCGAGGCGCGACCCGCAGGTCTCCTCGCCTACTGTCCGATGCCCGGATCCCAGCGCATGCCCAGGATCGGCAGGTAGATGCCCTGGGGCGGCTGGGGCTCGTAGGGCGGGTCGACCAGGAGCTCGCGGAAGAACTCCAGCTGCAGCTGGGCGGCATAGGCCTGGCTGGCCGGGTTGCCGAAGCCGTGGCCCTCGCCCTCCACGCGCAGGAAGGTGACCGGCGTGCCGTTCTCCTCCAGCTGGTCGTGGATGTTGTTGATCAGCGGCAGCGGCAGAAAGTCCTCGGTGCCGTGGAAGATCAGGTTGGGCGTGGTCACGTCCTTGGCGCCGTACATCGGCGAGTCGCGCAGGTACTCGGCCGCCTCGGCCATCGGCACCCGGCCCATCAGGTAGCTGATGAAGGGCGTGTAGCCAAAGTTGAACTCCTCGAGCAGGTCGGTCAGCGAGCATTGCGGGTTGGCCGCGGCGTAGAAGTCCGGGTAGGTCCGCGTGCTCTGCATGGTGAAGTAACCGCCGTAGGAGCAGCCGGTGATGCCTACCCGCGCCGGATCGGCCACGCCGTCGGCGATCAGCTGCTCGACGCCCAGCTTGATCTGCTCGATGTCCAGCTGCCCGAAGTTCGTGCCCTCGGCCATGTCGCTATAGAACTGCGGGCTCTTGACCGTGCGGCCGGCCGCGTTGGCCACGAAGACCGGGATGCCGAAGTTGGGCAGGATCGAATAGGGCGACTCGACGCTGGCGCCGAAGTCGTTGACCATCTGGCCGCCGGGCCCGCCCTGCTGCCAGACCACCATCGGGCCGGGCCGCTGGGGCGGGAAGGCCTCCTCGGCGTGGTGGATGTAGATGCCGTGGAGCTCCTGCCCGCTGGCATCGGTCCAGCTCACCGGCTGGTAGCTCAGATCGCTGGCCTCGGCCGCGCCGGTGTTGATCTCGGTCACCTGCCGCGGCTGGCTCGCCTCGCCGTCGACCCGATAGACCTCGAGCGGTCGGTCGATCGTCGTGTGGCTGACCAGGCTCCAGGACTCGCCGGCCTCGGTCTGGCCGATGAAAGCCTGCCAGAAGGAGCCAGGCCGATCCCAGATCGCCTCGCTCTCCTCCGACTCGACGTCGAAGCGCAGCACGCGGTTGTCCAGCTCGTCGGCCACGATCACGGCCAGGTTCTCCCCGTCGAGCCAGCTCAGGCCGGTGGCCAGGCCGTCGGCACCCGGCGGGGCGATCGGCTTGTCGACCTCCAGGTCGTGGAGCAGGTGATGCTCGAGCCCGCTGGGATAGGCATAGGTGGGGTTGTCACGGCCTTCGAGATCGCTGCGCAGGGCGATGGTCAAGATCGCGTGCCCGCCCTCGGGCGCGAATTCGATGCCCGCGAGGAGCCCCTGCGGGAAGTCGGTATTGTCGAATCGAGCGGCCGAGCTGCCATCCTCGGTCGCGAAGACCTGCATCGAGGTGCCGGTCACCAGGGGATTGTCCTCCGGGGCGACCATGCCCAGGGCCTCGCGGACGTTGATGCTACCCAGGTTGGGTAGGCCCGCCCCGGGCGGCTCGTTGTCGCGCCGGCGGTCGCCGTCCCAGCCCGGCATGCTGCGCGTGGTCAATACCACGTGACCGCCGGCCACATCCCAGTTGACGCCCGCGATGCCGCCGTCCTCGCCCATGTCCGCGTCGAGAAGGCGGGGCGTGGTCCCGTCCATCTCCAGCAGCAGGAGCTCGACATCCTGCTGCTGCAGCTCGAAGCTGCCCAGGGGATTCGGATCGAGCACGCCCGGCAGGCCTTCGGGCAGGTCGTCGGGCAGGCGGTAGACCGGTTGGCCCAGCGTCACCGTCTTGGACTCGGCCAGGATGCTCCCGCCTCCTGGCGCCTGCATGGCCAGGACCGTGGCCAGGTCGGGGCTGATGCTCACGATCTCGCCCTGGAAGTCATCCAGCCAGTCCACAGGCTGGCTCTCCGCCTCCATCGATGGCAGGGCGACGCGGACCATGTAGTGGCCGCGGTCGGTCAGGTTGCCTTCCTCGTCGAAATGCAGCTGCAGGCTGAGGATGCGCAGCGCTTCGCTGCCCTCCCAGGCCATCGCCAGCCGGCTGTGGTTCGCGGCGCCGGGCTCGAAGCGCAAGCCGTCGACGTCGTCCGGCAAGGCCATCAGCGTGCCCGACTCGGTGTCCAGGACCCCTTGCTGGCCATCGATGTAGGCAAAGGCGTAGCGGCCGTCGGGGCTGGGTTCCATCATGAAGTAGACGATGCCGGTGCCGGTCAGGGCCTCGAGCTTGGCCAGCTCGTCGGCCTCGAGGATCTCGGGCACCTCGTCTGCCGTCGGGTCGAAGTCGATGATCTCGGCGCGGGCCGAATGCAGGGGCAAGAGCGCCAGGCTCGTGATCAGGGCCAATAGGCCGCGGACGATCCAACTGCGACGGGCCGAGGTTCGAGACGCGTCAGGTCGCATGGTGGCTGCTTGGGTCATGGGTCGCTGGATCATCAGCGCACCTCCGGCGCGATCGGGCCCGGGACGATGGCGCGCTGCCGTTCGACGCGGGCCAGCCAGCGGCCGTACTCGTAGTCCGCGACCGCGGCCGCGTCGAAGGCCAGGCCGTCCTCGATGCCCAGGTGGGTGCGGAACCAGTCCAGCTGCAGCTGGAAGGCAAAGAGCTGACCGTCGCTGGCGGCGTTGCTGACGCCCTGGATGCCGCCGATGCCGTGGCCGTAGCCGATGGCCCGGAAGAAGCGCGAGGGCGCGCCGTTCATCGCCACCTGGTCGTGGACGTTGGTGATCTGCTCGAAGAAGAGGAAGTCGTTGGTGCCGTGGAACTGCAAGAGCGGGACCTCGATCTGGTTGGCGTTGTAGGTCGGCGAGTCGCGCAGGTATTCCTGGGGGCTGCCGGTGGGCGTGCCGCCCAGCAGGTAGGCCAGGAAGGGCGACCAGCCGAAGTTGAACTCGTAGAACATGTCGTTGAGCGAGCACTGGCTGTTGCCGGCCGCGTAGAAGTTGGGGTACTCGACCAGGCTCTGCAGCGTGAAGTAGCCGCCGTAGGAGCAGCCGGTGACGCCCACCGCGGCCGGGTCGACCCAGCCCTGGTCGATCAGATGCTCGACGGCTTCCTTGACGTCCTGGATGTCGCGCTGGCCGAAGTTGTCGCCGTCGGCCATGTCGCTGTAGAACTGCTGACCGTTGGAGTTACGGCCGGCCCCGTTGACCAGGATCACCGGGATGCCAAAATGCGGTAGCAGCGAGTATGGGCTCTCGACGCTGGTGCCCCAATAGTTGTAGATCTGACCGCCCGGCCCGCCCTGCTGCCAGACCACCACCGGCATCGGCTCCTCGGGTGGACCGCCCCATTCGGCCGGGTAGGCGTAGACGCCGCCCAGCTCGTAGCCGTTCGAGCTGGTGTAGGCGAAGGGCTCGTAGGCGATGCCGCTTGCCTCGCGGGCGTCGGCGTTGAGGTCGGTCAGGACCGAGAGATCGGCCGGACTGGCCGGCTCCGCCTTGCTGCCCAGATAGGTCTCGCCGGGGTCGCCGACGTTGGCCAGGCCCACGGCCAGACCTCCGTCGCGGTAGGCAAAGCTGAGCAAGAGGTCGTGGCCCTGGTAGACCGGCTCGGGCTCGGCCGTCGCGTCGGCCAGGTCGACGAGGGCCAGGTGGCGGGTGGTGTTCATCGAGTAGAGCACCAGCGCCCGCGTGCCCTCGGTCGGATAGAAGCTGGTCGAGGCAGCGCTCATCTCGGGCCGCGACCAGGTCTCGACCTCCTCGCCGGCCGGCGTGAAGCGCTTCAGCGCCGTGCCGGCCGAGTACTCGTAGATCGGATGCTCGCGGCCCTCGAGGATGGAGGGCGTGTCGACGCGCACCATCAGGTGCTCGCCGTCGGCAGTGTAGTAGATGCCGGAGAACTTGCCGGGCGTGTGGTCGGCGTTCTCGACGAGGGTCTCCTCGCCCGAGGCCAAGTCGACGATGTGCAGCTGGGTCTCGGTGATGTGGAAGTTCTCGGCCTCGGGGATGCGCCCCAGGTTCTCCTGGACGTTCCAGTAGCTGTTGGGCATGCCGCCGCCGCGGTTGGCGCGCTGGTTGATCACCTCGCCGTCCCAGGGGATGTTCACGTAGGTGATGAAGGCCGCTTCGGAATGGCCGGGGCGCAGGCTGGCGGTGCCCAGGGCCACGTTGGGGTTGGTGCCGGCCGGCACCGCAGCCACCTCGATGGCGCTGCCGTCGTCCACCGAGACCGCCATCACCATCAGCTCCTGCTGCAAGATCACGTAGGGCTCCGGCGCCTCGCCCAGGAGCTCCAATTCCTCGATCGGCCGCGGATCGTAGCGCGGGCGCTCGATCTCGACCGTCAGGTCCTCGATCAGGCCGCCACCGGGCCGGCCGAGCCCGAAGATCCAGAGCTTGCCCTCCCCGTCCGGGGTGGGCGTGCCGCCGCCCAGCTGGGCGTTGCCGTTGCCGCCGCGCAGGACGCGGGCGTCGATCTGGATGGTCTCGGTGACCAGGCTCCCGGCGGCGATGTCGAACTGCGTGCGGTAGTAGCGCCACTCGTCGCCGCGCGACTCGCCGGCCTGACCGGTCAGCGCCACGGCCTCGGTCGGGCTGGTCCAGTGCAGTCCGCTGACCAGATTCAAGCCTTGCATGGAGATGCTGGTCACCATGTCCAGGCTGTCGACCGAATAGACCTCCAGGTTGCCGCGCAGCGAGAGGATGGCATGCGCTCCGCCGGGACTGACATCCAGCGGCGAGTGGCGGGTGATCGAGGCGCCGCGGATGGCGCGGTAGCGATCCAGATCCTCGGTGTCGAGGATCTGCGGCACCTCGTCGCTGCGCGGATCGTAATCGATGATGTCGGCCCGTGCCGGGCCGGGTAGGGCCGACAGCAAGAGCGCGAGCAGCAGGGCGAAGGAAATCGGGGATCGGGCGGATGGCTTCACGGGCAGGCTCCGTTCTGAGGGGTTGGGGTCGTCCGAGGCCGACCGGTGATGGTGAACGCCGGCCCCCGCAGGCTCGGCGAGCCGGGACGGGATCGGCGCCGCTGGTGATAGCACAGGCCGGTCCCCGCTTCAACATCGACGCAGGGATCGTCACCGGCGTGACCCTCGGAACCTTCGATCATCGCAACCCAGTCTCGGATGCGGAGTCGATCTTCTGCCTCATGCGATTCCCTCGCTATGCCACCCGAGGTCGATGTCCTTCTTGCATCGTCAGAAGCGCGGCAGCCAGCGCCGGCACGCCGACCGTGATCGCCAGAGCCCCCAGCGTTGCCGCATCCGGGGCGATCAAGGGCTGTCCGCGAAGGGCCTGCCAGGTCAGGACCAGGGTCAGGGACAGATAGGCCAGGCCGGCCAGCCCGACGATGGCCGTGTCGCGATGCTCGGATCCCCCGCGCCGACGTCGGCGCCGACCCAGCGCGATGGCCAGGAGCGGCAGGAGCTGCATGGCGTGCAGGCCCACGAAATGCGGCACGCGGATGTCGCCGCCCTCGGTGCTCCAGCCGGTCAGGGGCAAGCCGGCCCCGCCATCGGGTTCGCCCACCGCGTGCGCGCCGGCTTCGAGCATCGGCAGACCGGCTTCGATGCGCGCCGCCTGCTCCGCCGTGGTCTGGGTCGTCATCAGGAAGCCCAGCCCGGCTCCGAGGGCCGTGATCACCAGGCCCAGCCGCAGCGACCAAGCCAGCGGCCGATCCGGGATGGTCTGGCGGAAGAGCAGGCCGGCCGCCAGCAGGTTCATCACCCAGATCAGGAGCACGAAGGCGCCCATGGCTCCGAAGACCGCCGCGTCGTAGGGCGTGGCCACGTTGAAGTGGCTGCGGACGCCGCGCAGCACTTGGGTGACGATGGCCAGGATCTCGACCAGGAAGCCGATGGCCGTGGCCCAGGAGACCAAGGCCACCCAGCGCGGGCGGTCTTCGACCCTCGCCAGGATCCAGGCCAGGGTCAGGGTGTAGAGCGCGATGGAGACGGCAAACTTGAAGGGCTTGGTCCAGATCGGCTGGCCGGTGAGCATGCGCGGGTCTAGCAGCATGCCGGCCAGCGCCACCAGGGCCAGGCCGAGGTGCGCCAGGCCGACCAGGGTCAGCGGTCGGTTGCGCCGCCAAAGCCCGGTGATGAGGTCGGTGGTGGGGCGGAAGGGCGCGGTGAGCGAGGTCGAGACGGTCACGGTGGTCATCCTTGGGGAACTCGAGATCGGGCGCCGACGATGCGGCGCAAGAGGAGGTAGGCCAGGAAGCCGACCGGGCCGAGCATGAAGGTGAAGAAGATCACCGGTGCCATCAGCCAGGCGCTGATCTCCCGCTCCCGGCCGTCCAGATAGGCCCAGCGGCCGACCAAGAGGTCGAAGGCCAGGAAGTGGGCCCAGGCGACGGTGGTGCCGTAGGGTTCGCCGAACAGGGCGGCGACCGAGGCCAGCTCCGGCTGGCTGACGCCGGCCAGGATCGAGCCGATGCGCGGCAAGACCAGGACCAGGTAGAGCAAGGCCGCCGGCGCCGCGATCCAGGCCGATCCGATGATGCGCCGGGTCCAGCGCCAATGCGGGGCCAGGATCATCAGAGCCCAGAAGGGCATGACCAAGAGGCCGCTGGCCGTAAAGAGGGTCTCGAGGGTGGCTGGGTTCATCATCTGTGCTCCTGCGTGATGGAACGAGTGTCGCGCGAATTGAACGTAGTTTGTATCCCGAACATCGTTCGGTCCGGGCCGAAGAATCGGGCGCTGCGGATCGCGCCCGGATGTGCGGATCTGGTGGTGGGTTGTAGCGTCGTAGGTTTCATCGTACGTCGCAGCGTGCGAGGTCAGCAGCTTCGGGATCGGCCGTCGATGCCGACTTCGGCGGTGATTACTCCTTCGGGCTCACATCCTCCTCCCCTGCGCCAAGACCGCGCACGAAGGCGGCGAGGGCCGGGCCCGCCGCCGCATCCATGGCCTCCGCGGCTGCGCCGGCGCGGGTCGCGCGCAAGCTGGCGATGCCATGGACCAGCGACCAGGCGGCGAAGGCCATCTCCTCGGTGCCGAATCCGGGCCGGGCCGGGAAGGCACCGGCCTCGATGCCGTCACGAACCGCATGGCGGAGGATATCGTAGGGGCCGCCGTAGGGCGGCGCCTCCTCGCGGGTGGGCGTCTGGGGCGCGTTGAACATCAATCGGTAGTGTTCGGCGTTGTCCCGCGCGAAGTCGAGGTAGGCCCGGCCCAGCGCCGCGACCCGTTCGGCCGGCGGCAAGGCTTCGGGCACGGAAGACAGATGATCGGCCAGGCGTTGGCTCCCCTCGACGCAGATGGCGCCGATGATGTCCTCCTTGCCATCGAAGTACTCGTAGAGGCCGGCCGGGCTGTAGTCGATGCGCCGCGCGATCTCGCGCATCGACAGGGCCTCGGCCCCCTCCTGCGCCACGATGCGCCGGGCCGCGTCGAGGATGGCCTGGCGTGTGCGCGCATGCCGGCGCTGGCGCGGGCTGCGCCGAGCGGTGGAAGGCTTGGAGACGGTTGCGTCTCTCGCGCTTCCCTGCTCGCCGAGCATGCTGGGGTCCGGCTGGGGCTGGCTCATCTGGACTCGCTTGGATGCGGACTCGTTGGACGAAGGATCGACCGACGGTCGATCGAGTTCCGAACACTGTTCAGTAGTCTAACCATATTCACGGCGGCCGTCAAGCCCTGGTCGCCGTCGAGGACCACCCATTGCATTCCATGCGCCCCTGGGTTAGCCTTCGCGCTCGAAACGGACATCAGAAGGATCGGAAGGAATCGTGGATCGCATCTTCTTGTTGATCGGAAGCCTCTCCGGCGCCTTGGCGGTGGGCCTGGGCGCCTTCGGCGCGCACGCGCTCGAGGCGCGGGTGACCGCCGAGCGTCTGGCCAACTGGGAAACGGCCAACCGCTACCACTTCTATCACGTGCTAGCGCTGCTGGCGGTGGCCTGGGTCATCGGGCGCTGGCCGGAGGCGGGCCTGGCGACGACGGCCGGTTGGCTGCTCTTGGCCGGCAGCCTGATCTTCTCCGGCAGCCTCTACATCCTGGTGCTCAGCGACCAGCGCTGGCTGGGCGCCATCACGCCCATCGGCGGCCTCTTGATGATCGCCGGCTGGCTCGCCCTGGCCTGGGCAGCCTGGGGCGCGCGGTGAGCGAAGCTTCGAAGCGTCCCGACGGCAGCAAGCAGGAGAGTACTTTGATGAGCACCGATCCCGACGCGCTCGGCCGCGAGCAGCGGCTGGGACTGATCAACCTGGTCTGCAGCTTTGCCTGGAGCGACTTCGACCTGGGCGAGGAGGAGCGCGAGCACATCCGCGCGCTCTGCCGGCGCTTCGAGCTGAACGCGGAAGACCGGCAGACGGTAGAGGGCTGGCTGGAACTGCCACCGGACACCGACGAGCTGGCCGATCCGGGCGCCATCCCACGGGCCCATCGCGAGGCCTTCCTGGCCGAATGCCGCGGCATCATCCTGGCCGACGGCGACGTGGATGTCGAGGAGAGCCTGGCCTACCGGGTCTTCCGCGACATCCTGACGGCCGAGGGCCGGCGAGACGACTGAAGGGCGGCTCGCACCCAGCTTCGACCGATGGTCAGGTCGTGCGGGTCGCGATTCGAGTCCGAGCCGTTGGAGACTGCGCGCTCAGCCTTCGAAGGGCGCGTACTTGGCCTGGTTCTTCTCGCTGACCTCGCCGATGTCGTGGCCGGTGCCGTAGAGCCAGAAACGGGCGCCCTGCTCGGAGATGTAGCTGAAGCGCTTGGCCAGCTCCTTGGACGCGCCGTCGACCCCCTTCTCTTCGAAGAGGGCGTCGACCCAGTCGCCGAAGGAGCCGTGGTCCTCGGCCAGGTTCTGGATCGTGCCGGCGTTCTTCACCACCGCCTCGAGCTTGGCCCGGTACTTGATCAGCCGGTCGTCCTCGGCCAGGCGGTCGATGTCGTCGGGGCCCATCTCGGAAACGACCTCGGGGTCGAAGCCGGAGAAGGCCTCGCGGAAGCCGGGCCACTTGTTGTCGACCACCTGGCGGTTGAGGCCGCCCATGAAGATGATGCGGCTGGCGGACTCGAGGTAGCCGGCATCGCCGGCGGGCTTGTCGGGCAGCATGAGGACCTCCTGCGGTCTACGATCTCGGGACTTGGACCCGAATTGTAGCGCCCGACCGGAGACGGTCAGGGCTCGCCCTCAGCGCCGCGAGAGCGAGGGGCTGGCGCGCAGCTCGGCAAAGAGCAGGAGCAGGCCGCCGGTGAGGGCCAGGCTGGCGGTGAGCAGCAGGCCCAGGCCGGCCGGCGGCAGCGGGGAGCCGGCGGCCAGATCGAGCCAGCCGCCGTATACCGCGCTCTGCAGCTCGGCCCACCACAGGGCGTCGCTGCCGCCCTGGATCCAGCGCAACAGCGCCAGCGCGGCCAGCGAGGCGAGCGAGACGCAGGCGGCCAGCAGCCAGTCTAGCGACCGGCCGAGCGCGGCCAGTCGCAGCTGGAGCCGGCTGACGGGCGTCAGCGGCGCGCGAACGCGGCCTTCGCGCGCCTCGGCTTCGATGCGCTCGCCGAGGCGGCGCATGAAGCCCGCCGGCAGCTCGGCCCGCGGGAAGCTATCGAATGCGGCATCGATGCGGGGATCGTCCAATCGTGCGTGCTCAGGCATGTCCAGCCTCCGCGCAGAGCCCATGGCCATCGGGCCCTTTGTTTCGATCGGCCGGCGACGGCCGGCCCTCCATGTCCTCGCTCAAGACCGCCTGCAGGCGCTTGCGCCCGCGGTGGATGCCGGTCTTGACCGTGCCCAGCGGCATGCCGGTGACATCCGCGATCTCGGCGTAGCTCAGCTCCTGCAGGTGGCGCAGGGTGATCAGCATGCGATAGGGATCGGGCAGATCCTCGATGGCCCCGTGCAGGCGGGCGCGCAGCTCGCCGGTCAGCAGGCGCCGATCCGGCTTCTGGCGCCCATCGGGTAGGGCGAGCGCCGCATCGTCCGGATCCAGGGCCTGCAGGTCGGCCTTGAGCCGGGGCAGGCGGTTGTAGCAGAGGTTGGTGACGATGCGGTAGAGCCAGGTGCGGAATCGAGCCTCGGCCCGGAAGCGCGGCAGGCCCTTCCAGGCGCGCAGCAGCGCTTCCTGGGCCAGGTCCTCGGCCTCCTGGGCGTCGCCCAAGAGGCGCAGGGCCAGGTTGTAGACGAAGCCGGCATGCGGCTCGACCAGCCGCTCGAAGGCGGCCATGTCGCCGGCTTGCGCGCGGCGGATCCACTGGCTCTCGTCCTGGCTCAAGCTCGGCTCCGGTTCGGGCAGGGCGCGCCCGGCGGACGCGCGGGGGCGAGGCTTCCTCGCCTTCCCTCCCTTTGGACCGGTGCCGATCCAGGATGTTTCAGTCGATCCGAACATGGCTCCAAGCATACACGATCGCGGAGACTGAAACCTAGGGGCCGGCCGGCCGGTCCAAGCGCCCGAATCGACCATCCGAACCGAGGAGGACCAAGCCCCATGCGAAGACGAGGCTTCACCCTGATCCTGGCCCTGATGCTCCTGGGCATCTGCGGCCTCTCGCTCCTGACGGTCTACGGGAGTTATTCGGCCCTCCGGGCCAGCGGGACCAAGCTGCGCTTTGGCAACTACAACAGCCGCGGGGCGGTCAGCGAGACCATGCGCGTCCAGCAAGAGCTGCCGAGCCGGCTGGTCGTCGACAGCGCCGGCGGCGCGATCCGCGTCCGGGGCGGCAGCGCGGAGGGCATCCGCATCGAGCTGCGCAAAGAGGCCTGGGCCCGCGACGAGGCCACGGCGATCGAGGCCGCGCGCGCGCTGGAGCTGGAGCAGATCCGCGAGGGCGACAGCCTGATCCTGCGCTGGCGCCGCGCGGAGACCATCGACCTGTCGGTGAATCGCGGGGGCAACGACCAGATCGCCTTCGACATCCAAGTGCCCGGGAACATCGAGCTCGACCTGGCCACACGAAACGGCGACGTCGATCTCGAGGGCATGGCAGCGGCCGTGGTGGCGCGCTCGGAACATGGGAACGTCAAGGCAGTCGACATCGAAGCGGCCGTCGAGCTGCGGGCTCGGGCAGGCACCTTGGAGGTGGATCGCATCGAAGCCGGTGACGAGCCGGTCGTCCTCGAGGGCAGCTTCGGCAAGATCACCGCGACGCGGATCGTGGCCGATGACATCGAGCTGAGCAGCCGCAACGGCGAGATCGAGGCCGAGGGTCTCGAGGCGGCCGGCCAGCTGAGCCTGCGCAGTGACTTTGGCTCGATCGAGCTGCGCGACCTCCGCGCCCAGCGGCTCTCGCTTAGCACGCGCAACGGATCCATCCAGGTCGCGGACGGCCAGCTGGTCGACGACCTGGAGATCGTCAACGACTTCGGCGACACGCGGGTCACGGGCTTGACGGCCACACGCTACGCGATCGAGTCGCAAAACGGCGCGATCGTCCTGCACGACGCGCGTGGGATCCTGGAGATCGGCTCCAGCTTCGGCGAGGTCGAGATCCGGGCGGTGGCGCCGGTGCAGCTGCAAGCCAGCTCCCAGAACGGCGGGATCGACTTCGAGGGTCCCTTGGACGAGAGCGCGAGCCACGTCGTGCACAGCGACTTCGGCGGCATTCGGCTGGCCCTGCCGGAGGACCTCGGCGCCGACCTGAGCCTGTCGACCGATTTCGGGAGCGTCGAGAGCGAGCTGCCGGTGGTCGTCTCGGGCCGCATGGACGAGCGGGCCCTGGAAGGCCGGCTCAACGATGGCGGCGCGCGCCTCGAGGTCAGCACGCAAAACGGGAACATCCGCATCGAAGCCCTGAATGAAGGAAGCGATGGCGCGGAGACCGAAGAGCAGCCCGCGGCCGAGGACGACGAGGACACGCGCCGCTCGACCGGTGCATCGGAGGTTGAGGAGCTTCCGATCCCGCCGACCCCAGAGCAACCCTGAAGCCGAATCCAGTACAACGCCACCCTTCGAGGGCTCCGAGCTTGGAGCCCCTCCGATCGACCTTCGAGGAGACGATGATGGACGAGTTCTTTGCAATCCTAGCCGGCGTGGTCGTGGTCAGCATGCCCTTCCTGCTGGTGGCCTTCATGCGCTTCTTGCGCTACCGAGAGACGATGGCGCTGGCCGAGCACGGACTGCTGCGCGAGGTCATGGATCGGCCCCGCGGGGGTGGTCAGGGCATGCTGCGCTGGGGCATCATCCTGACCGCCCTGGGCACGGCGCTCAGCTGCGGGCTCTGGCCCATCGGCTTCGCGGTGGGGGGTGGCTTCCCCTTGGGCTTCGGCCCCTGGATGCTGGTCGGCTTCCTGCCGCTGTCCTTCGGCCTGGCGCTGCTCTTGATCCACCGGCTCGGCCCGGAGGTCGAGGAGGTCGAGTACTACGACGACGAGCTGCCCGCCGGCGGACCCTACGGCGTGGGCATGGGACGCATCGGCCCGGAGCGCGGCAACCTGGAGGGACTGCCGGCCGTCGAGGGCGCGGTGCCGGCCGGCGCGCATCCGGGCCGGCCGTCCGATTCGAATGCGGTCGACTTCGACGACGAGGGCTGATCGCGGTCTACTGCAGATCGTCGATGACAGGATGGCCGTAGCAAGCGGCCCGGTAGGTCACGCGAGAGGATCGCGCCATGACCTACCGGGCCCCTTGGTGTTCGAGCCAAGATGCATCAGGGCAACCAGCGTTCCAAGGCCGGCAGCAGGATGGGCGATCGCGCGGGCAGGCTCGGGTCACCACCCTCCAGCAGCCGATCGAGCCGCTCGCGCAGCGCCTGTAAGGCCGCCTGACCGGCGTCATCGAGACCGGTCGTAATCAGCTCGCGGGCCTCGTAGGGATCGGCGACCAGATCGTAGAGCGCCTCGATGCCATCGTCGTAGCGGATGTACTTGTAGCGCGCGTCGCGGATGGTCTTGCCCTCGGCAGGCGAGCCGCCCTCGCTGCCGAAGAGTTCGCTGAAGGCCCAATCGCGTAAGGCGGGCGCCTGGTCCGAGGCCAGGTAGGGCCGGAGGCTGAGCCCGTCGATGTCGGCCGGCCAGTCGGCGGCCGGCAGACCCAGCAGGTCGAGGGCGGTGGGCATCAGATCGACCGAGTGGATCGGGTAGGCGACCGATCGGCCGGGAGCCTCGATGCCGGCGCCGGAGACGATCAGCGGGGTCCGAATTCCCCCTTGGCGCAGGGTGCCCTTGGCCGTCTCGCGATCGAAGGGCTGGCCGATGGTGCGCTGGGGCGATCCGTTGTCGCCGACGAAGACCAGGGTGGTGCGCTGGCGGACCAGCGGGTCGATGCCGGACCAGAGCCGGCCGATCTCGCGGTCCATGGCCTCGATGGCCGCCAGGTAGTAGGGCGTGGCGCCGCTGCCCCGCTCCGGGGGATCGCCGGGCGGGAGGTCGACGGTGTGCAGGTCCTCCGGCGGCCGATGGAAGGGGGCGTGGGGCGTATTGAAGGCCAGCCACAGGAGCCAAGGGCGCTCGCCTTGCTGCTCGATCCAAGCCGCGGCGTCGTCCACCTGCACGCTGGTGGCGTAGCCGGTCTCCAGCGCCGTCTGCCCGTCGACGCTGCGCTGCCAAGCGTAGTAGTCGTCGATGGGACCCAAGGCGCCGGCGAAGTAGCCGAAGCCGTGGTCCGTGGGACCGTTCCGACCACCGCCCAGATGCCACTTGCCGATGACCGCGTGGGCCACGCCCAAGTCCGGATGGGCGTCCAAGACCTCGGGCAGGATGGTCTCGCCGGCCGGCAAGGCCCCCGCCTCGACCGGCCCCACCGTGCCGACCCCCGTGCGAAAGCCGAAGCGCCCGGTCAGCGCCGCGGCCCGAAAGGGCGTGCAGAGCGGATAGGCCCAGAACTGCTCGAAGGTGACCCCGGCATCCGCCAGCGCGTCCAGGTTGGGCGTGAAGGCCGGGCTGCTGCCGACGCCGTAGCGAGCCATGGTGTCCACGCCCATGTCGTCGGCGACGATGAAGAGGACGTTGTGGGCGTCGTGCTGGGCGGTCGCGGTCTCTTGGAAAGGGGTCGAGCTCGCGGTGATCGACATCAAGATGGTAACCAGCGCACATCGGCCGAGCTGGCGTCGACGTTGCGGCTTGCGCTCGATCGTCCAGACGGATTCGACCTCGCCATTCATTTCACACCCCCGGGCAGTGCTCGATCTCGATGATTCACGACATGCACGAGCTTGCACATCGATCTGGAGGTTGCAACGTCAGGATGTGGGCCGCGGTTGGATCGAGTCCTTGTCGATCAATCCGAGGATGGCCTCTTGCCAATCCCCCGCCCGCCGAGCCAGCACCCGCTCGGTCATCAGATAGCGCCGGCCGGCCCGCCCGATCTCGACCCGCCGCTCCTCGCCGGCGATCAGACCCTCCAGCGCGTCCTCCCAGGCCTCCGCCCGGTTCTCGACCAACAAGCCGGTCCGGCCGTCCTCGACCGTCCCGGAGTAGGCCGGCATGTCGCTGCAGACCACCGCCGCCCCGAGCGCGCAGCCGTCCAGGAACTTCACGTCCGACTTGCAGCGCGTGAAGGGCGTCTCGACCAAGGGCGCCAGGGCGATGTCCCAGCCCATGCGGCCGGTGAACCAAGGCAGGAAGCGCGTGTACTCCCGATCGGCCGGGTGGGGCCGGCGGATGGTCAAGGGCAGGTCCTCGAGCCCCGGCAGGGCATCGGTCTCGCGCAGGACGCCGACCAGCTCGACCTGGATCCGGCCCGGATGGCGGTCGCAGATCGCTCGGAGCGCCGGCAGGATCAGCGCCAGGTCGGCCCGATGCGTGGCCGTGCCCATGTAGCCGATGGTCAAGGGTCGCCGGCCGAAGGGCGTCTGCCAGGGCGCAGGGCCGGCCCGGCCGAGCAAGCGCTCGTCCAGCGCGTTGGGCAAGAGGGCCAGCGGCAAGTCCGGCGCCTCGCGCCGCAGCCGCTCGGCCAGCGGCCGGCCGGTGACCAGGGCGCCATCGGCCTCGGTCAGCAGCCGGCGCAGCAGCTCCTCCTGGGCCTCGCTCGGCCAGTCGCCGCGCTCGGCGCGCAGGTCGAGCAGGTTGTCGTCCAGGGCCAAGAGCAGGCGCGCGCCGGCACGCCGGATTCGGTCGAGCAAGGCGTCGACGTGCTCCTCACGCAGGTCCGGTCGCCAGAGCCGGTCGAGGATCACCGCCTCGACGGGCTGGCCGGCGTAGGCCGGTCGAAAGCGCGGTTCGACCTGGCCGCCGGCCGCCGGGTGAGTCAGGGGCCGCAGCAGGCGTAAGTGGGCGCTGGCGTGGGGTTCGTATCGGTCATCGGCATACTCGTAGAGCACCTGGAGCCGGGCGGGTGGGCGTTCGCGCGCTCTTTCGGGGTCTGGTTCCATCGGCGCGCGGTGCGAGGCCGACCGCGTCGTCGCCGCCGCGCCGGCCTGCGACCCGCGCTCGGTCTTCGACGCGACCCTCGAGGAACCGACGACCAGCCGATCCAGCGCATCCAGCCAGCGCGGTGCGAGCGCACCAACCGTGCGCTCGCCCAGTAGGTAGTCGCGGGCCGCCTTGGCGATCCGGGCCCGCAGCGGGGCATCCGCCATCAAGCGCTCGAGCCCCGCCTCCCAAGCCAGCGGATGATTCGGCGCCAGCCAGCCGGTCTCGGCCTGGCGCACCGTTCCGCTGTAGGCCGGCACGTGGCTGTAGATGCCGGCCGCCCCCAAGGCCGCGTAGTCCAGATGCTTCAGGTCCGACTTGCAGCGGGTGAAGGGGCTGTCGGCAAGTGGGGCCAGGGCGATGTCCCAGCGTAGCGAGCGGGTGAACCAGGGCAGGAAGGCCGCGTAGGTCGAGGCCCCCTGGGGAACTTCGACGATGCGCCAAGGAAGGTCGCCTAGCAGCGACTCGGCGGCGGCGGGGTCGGCCACGCCCACCAGCTCTAGCGTGAAGCGGCCGGGCTGGCGCGCGTGCAGGGCACGCAAGGCCGGCAGGATCATCGCCAGGTCATCCGCGTGGGTGAAGGTGCCCATGTAACCCAGGGTCAGGGGTCGGTCGAGGTCGACCGCGTCGGGACCGAGCGGGATCGGCGCCAGGTCGAGCAGGCGCTCGTCGAGGGCATTGGGGACCACCACGCGGTCGACCGGGAAGGCGGCCAGGCGGCGCGAGAGGGGTTCGGTGGTCAGGAGGAAGGCACCGGCGGCGCGCAGCAGGTGGTGCAGGCTGCGGACCTGGCCGCTGCCGGCCCAGCGCGGGCGGTCCAGGGCCAGGTCGAGGAAGTCGTCGTCCATGGCGTGGATCAGGCGCGCGCCCGAGGCGCGGATGCGGTCGAGCAGGGCATCCAGCAGGGCCGCCGGCAGGCGGGGGCTGATCAGGCGGTCGATGATAACCGCGTCGACCGGCCGGCCGTCGTAGTTCCGACCGAAGCTCACCTCCAGGTGGGGCCGGATGGCCGGATGCGTCAGCGGTCGCAGCAGGCGCAGCTCGGCCGCGCCGAAGGGCGCCAGGTCGGGACCGTGCTCGTAGACGACGTGCAGGCGCAGCCGGCGGGCCATGGGGCTCAGGCCGGCGGGGCGTCGGGTGGGGCTTCGGTCGCCGCTTCGCTCGACCCTTGCCGGGCGGCCGCCGCGTCGATCTCGGCGCCGAAGAGGGCGTCGAGGATGCGGAAGGCCGGCCGCTCGGGGTAGAAGTCGCAGATATCGCGCAGCGCCTGCTGGCCCAAAGAGCGGCGCAGCTCGTGGTCCTGGACCAGGCGATCCAGGGCCGCCAGGCAGGCCGCTTCGCTAGCCGTGTCGACCACCAAGGCGTTGGCCTCGTGCACCGCGAAGCTGCCCGCGCCGCCGTGGGCCGGCAGGATCACCGCGCAGCCGGCCGCCATGGCCTCCATGGCCGTCAGACCCATCGCCTGGTGGGTCGAGAAGTCGACGAAGACCTCGCTCTGGGCCAAGAGGTCGGCCACCTGGCGCGGGTGCAGGCTGCCGGCCAGCTGGAAAGGGAAGTCGCGCGGCAGGTCCTCCCAGCCGCCGTGGTGCGGCTCGACGCCGAAGATGCGGCATTCGACCTTGGGCCCGTGGCGCCGCGAGATCTCGGCCAGCACCCGCATCGTCAGGGCCGGCGAGCGGAAGGGCGTGCCCGGCCGCACCATGGCCACGATGCGCAGCGGCCGACCCGGCCAGGCCGGCGGTCGCTGGGGCCGCGGCCGGAAGGCGTCCAGATCGTAGCTGGGCCCGACCACCGCGGGCTCGATGCCGTAGAGCCGCCGCAGCTCGCCGGCATTCCACGCGGTCTTGGTGAAGATGCACAGATCCGGGATCAGCCGGTAGCTCTCCAGGGCGGCATGGAAGCGCTCGCTGCCCGGCGGGTAGAAGTAGGCCTCGACGTCCTGCACGTAGTAGCCGTAGCGCGCCCGATCGCCGTTGGGCCCGCGCCGGGCCAGGTCGAGCCAGGCCACCGACTCGTAATGCGTGGCCACCAGGGCATCCCAGCGGGCCGCCTCGGCGCCCAGGTCCTGCTCGCGGCCCCAGATCACCGGCAGGTCCAGGTCCGGGTAGGCCGCCTCGAACATCGGACGGTGCTTCTCCAGGTTGAAGAGCGACACCGAGACGCCCATCTGCCGCATGGCCCGCGCCTCGCGCAGGACGATGTTGGCCCCGCCGCCGGCCGCGCCCAGAGGCAGGACGAAGAGCAGGCTGCGGCCGCCGAAGCGATCGCGGCCGCCGCGGCGGATGCGCTGGCGGTCGACCAGGCGCTGGCTGCGGGCGCGGATGCCCTCCAGCACCGGGTCGTCGCGCAGCTGGGCCTCGTCGCCGATCAGGCGCGGGGCGCCGTGGCGCTCGACCAGGACGCGGCCGGCCCGATCCGCCAGGCACTTGCGCCGGTCGTGCGAGTAGCTCTTGGACTGGGCGTGCCAGACGAAGGCATCGTCGGCCAAGAGCAGGCGCCAGCCGGCGTCGCGGGCCCGGATGCAGTAATCGTTCTCCTCGCCGTAGCCCGCGCCGAAGGCTTCCTCGTCGAAGGGCCCCATCGCTTCGAGGATGTCGCGGGTGATCAGCAGGCAGAAGCCGTTGAGGATGCTCATCTCCGGCCACAGCCGGCCGCTGTCGGCCGCCACCAGCGCCGCCATCTCGTCGATGTCCACATCCTCCGGCAGGCGGTTCTCGGCCCAGTCTCCGTCCTCGCTCACCCGCGGGATGCTCTGGTAGGAGGCCGTGTTCGACAGCGGGCCGACCAGGCCCACCTTGGGGTCCGACGCAGCGCAGTCGAGCATGCGGTCCAGCCAACCGGCCGTGACGATGGTGTCGCTGTTGAGCAGGACCACGCAGTCGGCCTGGCTGGCCCGCAGGCCTGCGTTGGCCGACCGGGTATAGCCCCGCGCCTCCTCGTGACGGATCGAGCGGGCCTGCTCGGGATAGCGGGCGACGAAGTCATCGACGAGCGCCGCCGCCTCAGGGCCGCTGCCGTCGTCGACCAGGATCAGGCCGTAGGGCGGCGCGCTGTGGCGCAGGACGCTGTCCAGGCAGCGGGCCAGGTCCTCGGCCGCGTCGTGGACGCAGATGACGATGTCGACCGTGGCCCCGTGATCCGGCGGCGGCTCGACCTCGGGCACCGGCGGCACCTCGATGCGCTCGATGCGCTCCGGGTGGCGCAGGCGCCGACGCTCGCGCCGCCGCCAGTCCAGCCAGCCCCTGCCCTCGCGCCAGAGGTGGCCGGCCAGGTAGCGTGCGCCCTTCGCCCGCAGCATGGCCCGCCAACCCAAGGCCGTGACGAAGGCACGCTCGGGGAGGCTACCCGGCGGCAGGAAGCGGGCGCGAGCCTGCTGCAGGCGCGCCAGGAGCGCGTAGCCCGGCGAGCCCTCCAGGGCCAGCCAGCGCGAGCGCCAGGCATGCAGCTGGTCGCGCAGATGCTCGATCTCCTGGGCCTGACCGTAGAGCTGGACCTCGAGCGCCTGGCGCAGGTCCTCGCCCCGCGCCACCGCATCGCGCTCGGCGGCCAGCGCCCGCTCGCGATCGGCCAGCTGATCGCGCAGGCCCACCGCCACCTCGCGCCGGGTGCGGTTCTCGCGCTCGATCTGGTACAGCCGGCGCTCGTAACCCGCCAGCGCCCGCCGCGCCGCATCCGGCGCATCGCCCTTGCGAAAGCGCATCGCCCAGGGCGTCAGGAAGCTGGCATCGAAGTCGAGGTCGCGGTAGAAGCCCTGCCGCGCAAAGAGCTCGGCCCAATGCTCGGGCGGCCGCACGTTGAGGTGGGTCAACTCCTCCAGATCCTCCGGCGAGGAGGAGAAGAGGATGTCGTCGGCATGCGCGCAGAGGTTGGCGATGGCCGCCGGCGCCTCGGCCGGCGGCATGTGCTCCAGCACCTCGACGCAGGTGATCAGGTCGTAGCGCCGGCCGAAGGGTTCGGTGACCGAGCCGACTCGCACATGATCGCGGATGCTCTCGTGGGCCTGCCCGATGGCGTAATCCGAGACGTCGACGCCCTCGGCGTCCACGCCCCGCTGGCGCAGGGTCTCGACCAGAAAGCCCATCGCGCAGCCCGCATCCAGCGCCGAGGCGGGCTGGATGGACTCGACGGCCACCTCGCGAAAGAAGGCCAACCAGACCTCGTCCCGCCGGTAGGGCCGGCCGCAGCCGTGAGCATAGTAGTCGGCGTCGTAGACGCGGGCGTAGCCTGGGGAAGCCATGGGGCGGCCAGGGTAGCACCGTCCGGGTGCCGGCACAATCGCGGAGGGCCCGCCGAGCCGCTCCACTGAAAGGCCCGCGCGGGTCTCCCAGTCTCCCAGCACGCCGAGACGAGGCCGCAACCAGCGACCCCGTCTCGAGCACGCTCGGGGCTCGTCGAGCCCGCACCCGCCTTCGCGACGACCAATGGCCCCTCCGACCGATGGGTCGGCCTCATGTGCCGATGGCCTTCACCGCCAGGTCCAGCACCAGCGCCACGCCGACCACCGAGGCCATCGACAGCGCCACGCAGAGCGAGAGCGACAAGCCGACCATCACCGCTACCACCAACCGATCTTGCCTGTTCATCTGCTTCCCCCAGTTGCATTTCTGCCGACTCGACCGCCGCGCCTCCCGCATCCGCTCGTCATCGGCTCGTGACGCCCAGTATCCCCACCTCCCCGCCTCGAGGCTGTCGAAGCGCGCACGCCAGTCCTGTGAGATGCCGCACAGCCCGCTGACGCCCGGCCGTTCCCGAGCGACCCTGCCATATAATCCCGACATGGCATCGACTCCGGACCGACCGGCACAGGACGCGGCCCAGCTGGACGGCGACCGCCCAGCTGCTTCCAACGAGCCTCCGCCTCCCCGAGCCTTCGACATGCGCGATCCCGAGTCGCCGCCGGCCGTCGAACGCTCGCTCGGCGACCACCTGGCCGAGTCCGCCTGCCTGGCCGCCCTGCTCGGCCTGCCGCTCTTCTTCCTGGTCTTCACCGACCGCGTCTTCGAGCCCGAGAAGGCGGCCCTCCTGCGCTGGCTTGCGCTGGTGGCCGGCGCCGGGGTCGCAGCCGAAGCCTGGAATCGACGTCGCCTGGGTCGCCGTGACCGCCCGCCTCGACCGGCCCCCTGGCCTGCTCGCCGCTCGCGCGATCCGCTGGTCCTCGCCCTGCTCGGCCTCCTGCTGCTCGAGCTGATCTCGACTTTGGGCTCGGTGTCGCCGGCCATCAGCCTGATGGGCTCGGAAGCGCGCGGCCAGGGCCTGGCCACCACCGCTGCGCTGGCGATGATGGCGCTTTGCGCCGCGCGCATCGCCGGCCGGCCCGGCGGGCCGACCCGCCTGGCGGCCTTCGCCGGCGCATCGCTCCTGCCAAGCGGCCTCTACGGCTTGCTGCAAGCGCGGGGCTTGGATCCCCTTCCCTGGGAGGGCGACGTGGTGACGCGGATCGCGGGGGCGGCCGGCAGCAGCCTCATGCTGGCCTCGGGGTTGGTGATGGGCCTGCCGCTGGCCGGCTGGCTGACCCTGCGCGCCTGGCGCGCAGCCTCGCGCCGGCCGGGCGCTCTGGCCATCGTCGCACTCGCCACCTGGCTCGTGACGCTGGGCCTCGGCCTGCTGGCCCTGGCGGCCAGCGGCAGCCGCGGCCCCATCCTCGGCCTGGCCGGCGGGCTCCTGATCCTCGGGCTGGCCCGCACGATCCAGCTCCGCCGCCCCAAACCCGCCCTCGCCCTAACCCTGACGGGCATCGCCCTGGCCGGCGGCCTCTTGGCCCTCAACTTCGGCCCATCGGCCCTCGACCCGCTGCGCGAGCTGCCCCTGCTCGACCGCATGGCCATCGCCCTGCATCCGGATCGCGACACCACCCGGGTCCGATTGCGGCTCTGGGAAGGCAGCGCGGCCGCCCTGGCCGAGTCCCCGCCCCATCGCTGGCTGATCGGCCATGGCCCGGAGACGATGGACCTGATCTGGGCGCCCTACTACTCGCCCATCCTGGCCTACGACGAGCCCCGCGGCTGGGTCCCCGACCGGGCCCACAACCTCGTCCTCGACGGCCTGCTCACCGGCGGCCTGCTCGGCCTGGCCAGCCTGCTGACCGTCTTCGGCCTGGCGCTGCGACGCGCGTGGACCTGGATGCGCAGCGCGCCGGCCTCCGAGGACCATCGCGAAGCCCGCGGCTTCGCCTTCGCCGCCTTCCTGCTCCTCACCGCCCACCTGATCGAGCTGCAAACCGGCTTCGCCATCACCCTCACCCGCCTGCTGACCTGGGTCGTGGCCGGCGCCCTGGTCGGCATCGGCCAGCCCGACCACCGCCCCCAACCGGTGCTCCCCCCCGACCGACCCGAGCCTCGATCCCCCACTCGACCGAGCACCAGCGGCCTCGCCGACGCCACCCTGGGCATGCTGGTCACGGGCCTCTGCCTGGGCATCTCCCTGCTCCGCCCCTACCTGGTCGGCGGCGGGCCGGCCGCGGTCGCCTCCTTGATCACGATCTCCTGCGCCGGCGTCGGCCTCTCGATCGCCGGCGCCCACCGCCGGGCCCCATCCCTCGCCGCTGGCGACCGCGCGCTCGATCGGCTTCCTCTGCGCGGACCGATCGCGATCGCCCTAACCTTCGCCGCCGCTCGGCTCTGGCTCCTCTCCCGCGGCAGCCAGATCGGCACCGACCATCTCGCGCTGGCCCTGGCCGGATCGACGATCTTCCTCGCCGCCCTGTTCTGTTCGCTGCTCTGGCATGCACGCAGCCTGAACCCTACCCCTTCCACAGCACCCGATGGCCGGATATCGATCCGCGCCTCACTCGCGCCGGCGCTGCTGCTGGCCCTCGCCCTCGGGATCTGGCCCGTGATGGCGCCCGTGGCGGCCGGCGCGCTGGCCAAGGAAGGCCGGCGGGTCTGGCAAGCGCCGGTCGCCGCGCTGCGCCTGGACGCACAACCGGGCCGCGCCGAATCCTTCCTGCATCGGGCCCTGCGCCGCTACGACGCCGCCCGCCGCATCGCACCCTGGGAGCCGGCCTACGACCTGGCCGCCGCCCGCGCCCGGGTCGAGCTGGCCGATCTCCTGGCCGACCGCGCAGCCCGCGCTCGCGCGGCCGAGCCGATCGAGCCCGACCCGCCGACGTCGCCAGACGCACCGAACCCGCCACCCGCGCCGAACTCACCGCCAGCCGAGGTAGCATCACCAGCAAAGTCCGCGAGCGACAGGCCCTCTACCCTCGCATCGGCCGCCTTCGATGCCGCGCTGGCCGACCTGGACGCGGCCGAGTCCAAGGCGCCGACCTCGCCCCTTCCGGCGATCACGCGGGCCCGCACGCTGCGGGTGCGGGCCGAGCGAGAAGTGGACCCGACGCTGCGAACCGAAGGCTGGGCTTCAGCGCGCGAAGCCTACTCGATCGCCATCCGGGCCGCCCCCGCCTGGCCGGAGATCCTGGACGAAGCGGCATCGACGGCCTTGGCCGCCGGCGAAGCGCCATCCGCCCTCGAACTCTGCCACCGGGCCCTGGCCCTCGACCCCTTCTACCGCTCGGCATGGCGCTGCGCTGCCGCCGCAGAGCGCGCCCTCGGCCGGCCCGCCCGCGCCGCCGAAGCCTACGCGCGCTACTTCGAAGACTACCGCAACGCCAGCGACCTCCTGGCCCGACGCCTCCAGATCGAAGTCCTGATCGAAGCCGGCCGCCACGCCGAGGCCCTGACCGCTGCCCTCGAGCTACGCGACCTCTCACCCCAAGACCCCGCGCTCACCGAGCTGCTGAATCGTCTTCAACCGTCACCGCCAAACGACAGCCGTTAGTTTGTTTGCGCCACTGTCCTCTGTGTGCCTCTACCATCACGGTTCCAAGAGGGCGCCTGTGGCCTTGGGGCGCGAAGCCGCAGGCCGTGTGCGAC
>CAZJWJ010000073.1:0-26923 GCA_964549495.1 uncultured Anaerolineales bacterium
GCTTCGCCGCTCAGGCTCGTCGCATGAGCCCGTCGTCCCAAGGGAGCCACACCCATTCGATTCGGCGATCGCGCGTCCCGCAGCAAGCCGCGGAACGCACGATGCTTGAGATGCAGGATGCCTATCGCGGTCTTACCCTCGACGATCGAGCCGCGAGGCCGGGCCAAACCCTTCGCGGCGAGAGACCTCGAGCAGGGGCAGACCCAGGTCGCGGATCTTCAGCAGGATGCCGTAGAGCTGCGCCTGGTCGCGGACCGGGCCGATCAGCACCGTCCGACCCGTCTCGTCGAGGTCGAGCTTCAGGCCATCGAACCAGCCGGCCCAATGCGACTCGAGGCGACCGTCGATGGTGATCCGGTAGGAGTCCTCTTCGTTCATGAGCCCCAGCCTAGCGCGCGAAGTCGGTGCGGGCATGTTCCGAAGGTCACATTCGAGGGGCGCAGGGCACGTCGCGTGACCGACCGCCGGGATTCGGAGTCAGGCGATCAAGCCGAGCTCGCGCGCGCGGGCCACGGCGCGGCTGCGGCTGCCGGACTCGAGCTTGCCGTTGATGTTGGTCACGTGCCGCTTGACGGTGCCGACGGCGATCACCAGGCTGTCGGCGATCTCGCGGTTCGAGTAGCCTGCCGCCAGCAGGTGCAGGACCTCCATCTCGCGCTCGGTGAGCGGCTCGCTGAGCGCCGCGGCCCCGGCCGGCGCGCTCGGCGTCGGGCGCACCGGATCCTCCTGCATCCGTCCCAGCAGCTGGCCGGCCCATGCCGACCCCGAGCCGCGCGCGACCAACTGGCGCAGGAGCGCCGCCATCGGCGCGCCCTGCTCGACGAAGACCTGCACGTAGCCCTCGCGCTCGGCAAAGGCCAGGGCCTCGCCCAGGGTCTCGAGCGCCGCATCCGTCTTGCCGGCGGCGTGCTGTGCGAGGGCCAGCAGCAGGCGGGCGTGCAGCGCGTTCTCCAGCCGACCGGCCGCTTGGCTAGCCGGCAAGATCGCCAAGAGCATGGCCTCGGCCGCTTCGGGCCGGCCCTCGACCAAGCGCGCGCGTGCCAAGAGCATGTCGCGAGCCTCCCGATCGTAGCTCGTCGCCTCGTCGTCCTCGTCCCGTGCCTGCTCGTAGTCTCGCGCCCAACGGACTAGCGCGCCTGGCCGGCCGAATCGGGCATCGAGCGCGGCGCGGAAGCGGACCAGGCCCTCCATGACCGCGGGCAGGGCCTGGCTGCCGAGGACCTGTTCGGCGTCGTCGAGGGCTTGATGGGCGCGATCGAGGTCGCCAGCGGCTTCGTGGAGATGGGCCGCCAGCAGCTGCCCCGCGAAGCGGATCACGGCCGACTGGCCGCGCTCACCCAGCTCCAGGGCTTCGTCGGCGCTCGCGCGCGCCTCCTCGATCTCGCCCATGGCCAAGAGCACGTTGCCCAGCACGATCTGCACCCGTCCCAAGGCCGGCACCAACTGGTCATCGCGTCCTCGCCCCAGCTCGAGCGCTCGCCGGGCCAGCCGCTCCGCCTCGCGCAGGCGGCCGGCCAGCTTCAGCGCCTCGGCCTGCATGCCCAGCACGCTGGCTTCGAAGACCCGATCCTTGCCGCGCAGTTGCCGCGCCGCCTCGGCGAAACGGTCGCTGGCCTCGATCACCTCGCCCTGCATGTGATGGGCCAAGCCGAGCGAGAGCGTCACCTCGGCCCGCTGCGAGGCCGTCTCGCCCAGCAGCTCCAGCGCCTGGCGGCCGAGCGTGATCGTGCGCGCTACGTCCCCCCGCCAGGAGGCGGCGCGCGCGCGGACGGCGGCGATCTGGCCGCGGAGGTCCGCGCCTTCGGCCGTCGGGACGTCCGGCACCCGCGCTTCGGCCGCCTGGAGCCAGGATTCGGCGCGATCGTGCTCGTTCTCGAGCTGCAAGACCCGGGCGTAGGCGATGCACAAGCCCGGCCGGCGACGCAGCTCGGCCTCCGGGAGGGCCTCGATCCAAGCAGCCAGGCTGCCGATCTCGCGGCGGACGATCATCGCCTCGGCGACCGAGCCGATCCACTCGGCCACGCGGTCGACCTGACCGGCGGCCAGGCCGTGCTCGATGGCCTCGCGCATCCGCCCGCGCGCCGCGAAGTAGCCGGCGGCGCGGCGGTGGAGCTCCGGAAGCTCCGCCGGATGCTCGCGCTCCAGTCGATGCCGCAGCCGATCGGCGAAGAGGCGGTGGAAGGTGAATCGACTCCGATCCGCGTCGAGGGCGACGACGAAGAGGTTCTCGCGTTCGCAGCGCTCCAACATCACCGCGCTGCTCCCGGCCTCGGCAGCCGTGACGGCATCGCAGAGATCACCGCTGAGCTCATCCAGGATGGAGCAGCGGAGCAAGAAGGCGCGCAGGGCCTCGGGCTGCCGGTCGACGACCTCCTCGTCCAGGAAGTCGAGCACGTAGCGATGGCTACCGGTGAAGGAAGCGACGAAGGCCGCCGGGTCCTCCCTGCCTTTGAGGGCCAAGGCGGCGGCCTGCAGACCCGCTGCCCAGCCCTCGGTGCGCTCGACCAGCGCCCGCAGCTCGCGCTCGGCCAGCCGGTGGCCAGAGACCTCGGCCACGAACTCCGCCGCCTCGTCGACGGTGAAGCGCAGGTCCGCGGCGCGCAGCTCGCTCAGGCCGCCGCGCAGGCGCATCCGGGCCAGCGGTAGCGGGGGGTCGCTGCGGCTGGCGATGACCAAGCGCAAGCTCGGCGGTCGCCGCTCGACGAGGAAGATCAGGGCCTGGTGGACCTCGGCGGAGTCGACTCGATGCAGGTCGTCGAGCACGAGCAGAAGCTCCACACCGCCGGCAGCGATGGCGTTGATCAGGCCGCCGAGGATGGCCTCGATCGGGGGCTGCTGGCGCGAATCCAGCTGCTCTCGAGCCGCATCCGCGGCATCCGCGAGCGCATCGATGCGCGCCAAGGCCGCCACGAGGTGGCTCAGGAAGCGCTGCACCTCGGCGTCGCCTTCGTCCAGCGAGAGCCAGGCGACCGGCAGCGGCTGCGCCCGAAGCCAGTGGGCCAGCAGGCTGGTCTTGCCCGATCCGGCGGTAGAGGACAGGAGCATGAGCCCCCGTTCCACCCCGCGCTCGAGACGCTCCTGGAGGCGGGCGCGCGGAATGTGGCCCGGGCGCGGCGCGGGCAGGATCAGCTTGGTGGCGACGACGGTTTCCGGCAGTGCCTGTCTTCCTCCGCGGCAAGTTAAGGGCTCGCTCGGCAATAGTCTCCCCGATTCTATTGCCGGGCGAGCCCTTGGCACAGCCGGAAGCGGAGATCGGCCGAGCATCCCGGGCGTCCGGGCGGCTCGGCCGATCGCTGCCAGCATCCCGTCGGGCTCAGGGCATGGCGCGACAGGCGGTCACCTGGATGTCGTCGATATAGACCCAGGAGCCCAGCCGGCCGTCCGTGTCGAACTGGATGCGCAGCCGGCTCGAGCCGCCCGCTTGGAGGCGCTCGGTCAGATCGGCGCTCACAAGCTGCCAGCGGCGCTGGGCCTCGAAGTCCCCGTCGGCCAGGTCGGCCTCGACGATGTGCGCGGTCCGGCCCTCCCCCAGATGCCAGCTCAGGACGTCGCCGGGCCGGCTGCTGCCGCCCCCGTCTTGGATCAAGGCCACCCGAGCGCGCAGCGAGGCCGAGACGACGTCGCTGCCCCGCAGCCGGGCCAGCGCGTCCGACTCCAACTCGAAGCGCGTGTCGTCGAGCCCGCCGAGCCAGGCGGCGTAGTCGCCGCCATGGGGTTCGATGGGCAGCTTGGATCGATGCTGGATGGAGCGCGATGCCTGCTGCTCTTGGGTGGTCACGGTCAGGCGCCAGTTTCGGGCGCCCGCCTCGAAGTCGCCGTTGGTCAGGAGCTCCTGGCAGTCCAGGGCCCGGGTCGGGGTCGGCGAGGGCTCGGGTTCGAGCGTCGGACTCGGCTCGGTAGTCGGCTGCGAGGTCGCGGTCGGGCTCGGTAGGGCGGTCGGCGGATCGGTCGGTTCCGGCTCGGGCGTCGCGCTGGGCTCGGTCGTTGGCGAGGGGGCGACCGCGGTCGCCGGCGGCGCGAGCGCGTCCAGCGATTCCGAGCGCAGCGACAGCGGCAGGAAGATGGTCGACGGCGGCAGGGTGGTCGGCGCATCGGTGGCGGTCGGCGGCGGCGAGGTCGGCTCGGTCGTCGGCTCGGTCGTCGGATCGAGAGGCGGCGTCGGGCTCGGTTCGGACGTGGCCGGTCCTGCCGTCGGCTCTTCGGTCGCGACCGGCGTCGGCTGGCCGTGGCCGGCGCAGAAATCCGACCGGCCGGCCTTGTACACGCAGATCTCCGGATTGTCCGCCGGCGCGTTGGCCCGGCTGCCGTCCGAGAAGAAGAGCGCCACCGAGGCATCGACCGAGAGCGGCTCGACGCGGTTGCCCGGGCCGGTCTCGACATCGACGCGATAGCGGATGCTGCGCGATCCGGCTCGCGGGGTCCGATCGAAGGTCCAGGCGTACTGCTGGCCGATCAGCTGATCCGGCTCGAAGGGTTCGGCCGAACCGGCCTGGTAGTCGAAGCCCTGCGAGAACCACTCCCCGTATTCCTCCAGATCGGGCTGCTTAGGGCTCGTCAAGCAATAAGAGGTACAATTCGGACGCCGCTGCATCCACCGTGTCGGCCCGCTGCTCGTCGGCAATAGCTCTGCTATTGCCTCCTCCCAGCGAACCAACACGGCGGCGCAGCACCGCCCTCGGTTGCGCCTCTTATTGCTTGACGAGCCCTTACCGCTGATCAGGAGGTCGGCCAGCTGGTCGAAGATCTCCTCGAGGTCCGAGCCGTCGGCCTCGCGCGAGACCCTGCCCCAGCCCGGGCTGGCGCAGCCCAAGCCGCGCGTGCCGGCCGTCTCGAGGCCGATCACCGACAGCACCACGCCGGCCTTCTTGGCCGCGCCGCAGGCGGTCTCGTAGTCGATCAGCGGCCGCGTGGACACGGGCGCGCCGGCGTCGATCACGATCAGCACGTTGATCGCGTCACTGCTCTGCCCCGTCGGCAGGCGCTCGGTGGCGTCCCGGATCGCGGCCGGGGCGCCGGCCGAGTTGCCGATCGGCTCGACCGAGATGCGCCGGATCGCGTCCAGCAGGGCCTTTCGGCCGGCATCATCGCCGCGCAAGGTCACGCGGTTGCTGTAGTCCTCGGCGTAGAGCGTCAGCCCGCCGGTCGATCCGTTGCCATAGTCGACGCGGTTGACGAAGACCGACAGTGCCTGCTTGAGCTTCTCGAGCAGATCGCGATCGACCCCCGGCCCGCGCAGGGCTTCGGAGGCCTCGACCAGCAGGAAGTAGTTGATGCGCCGGCGCTGGTGGCTACACTGGTACTCGTAATCCACGCTGACCTCGAGCGTGCCACCCTCTTCGACCACCAAGGGCTCCACGCTGCGCCTTGCGACCAGGTCGCAGGGCGTGCCGGGCGCCGGGCTGTCGTCGGCGAGGGCGAGGGGGTTGGCCGGGCCGGCGGGGGCGGCCGCAGAGACCGCTGGTGGAGAGGTCTGGGGGCTTCCAGCCCAGATGATCGCGATCGCCAGGGCCATCGCGAGGGGGCGGAGCGTCTTCTTCGAGTTCATGTCTGGCATGCCTGATCATCCTTGTCCCAATCCGGCGCGCCCGTCGGGGGCGCGGCTGTCGTGAGATCAGCCTAGGGGGATCGGGCCGGGCCGGCATGTGCCCAAGGTCACAGAGGGGGGTCGTAGCTCGGCTCGCACGGAAGTACGGGTGGGCACACTTGGTCGCAAGGCATGGCGAGACCCACATGCGTTGCTCTCCCGCTGCGTCGACGTTATCGTCAGCGTCGAGACGCCCGATGGCTCGTGCCGACGGATCCCGACGATACCGGGATCGAGCGCGAGCGACGTGTCCCCGTTGCTTCGGGCGGATTCACCGCACTCAGCCCAGGAGTCGAGCCCGACATGATCGCGATGATCCGTAGAGTCGTGCTGTTCTGCGCGGCCGGCCTGACAGTGCTGCTGGCCTTGATCCTGCTCGGCCAGGCCTTCCAGCTGGCCGAGACGGCCGCGACCTTCGATCCTCGCCTGGCCACGCCGGTCCTGACGGTCTCGCTCCTGATCATGGCCGGCGCGGTCTTCGTGCCGGCCTGGCTGCTGCTGCGCATGCCCAAGCCCCTGGTCCCGCCAGCGGACGAGACCAGCCCGGAGTACGCGCGGCACCTGACGCAGCTCAAGGCGCGACTGGCCAGCAACCCGCACCTGCAGGGCCAGCCGCTGGCGTCGGACGAGGACTTGGGACATGCCCTGACGATTCTGGACGGGCACGCGCAGTCGGCCGTGAAGTCGGCCGGCACCCGGGCCTTCTTCACGACCTCGATCTCGCAGAACGGCGCCCTGGACGCCTTGGTCGTCCTGGGCATCCAGGCCCGGCTGATCTGGGACATCTCGCATGTCTACAACCAGCGGCCCTCGGCCCGCGAACTGTCCTTGTTGTACAGCAACGTGCTGGCGACGGCCTTTCTGGCCGGCGAGATCGACGACATGGACATGGCCGAGGCGATGCAGCCGGCGCTGACGGCGGTGCTCGGATCGACGGCCGCCGGCGCGGTGCCGGGACTGCAGGCGGCCAGCAATCTGGTCGTGAACTCGGTGATGTCGGGAACGGCCAACGCCTTCCTGACCCTGCGCGTCGGCGTCATCGCCAAGAACTACAGCCGCGCGCTGGTGCGCGTGGAGCGGCGGGTCGTGCGGCGCGCCGCCGTACTCGAGGCGGGCACGATGCTGGGCTCCATCGTGACGGCGGGCGCCAAGAGCATCGCCGGCACGGTCCTGGGCGCCAGCCGAGCGGCCGCGGGCGGGGCGCTGACCAGCACGGGCCGGCGGGTGAAGCAGGCGGGAGATGCAGTGAAGTCGCGCTTGCTCGGGGATCGGTCGGGTGACAGCGACACGCCGGCGAGCGCTCCGAGCGATCTGTGAGGACGGCGCCGGAATGGTCCGGCTGGCCCGTCCGGGATTGTCCATGGACACGGTGCCCGGCGCGACGACATGCGGTCCTAGGCGTCACGCCATGCACGCCGACACCAGCACCTTGTCCGCCGCCCTGGTTCTCTTCTTCGTGATGGGCAGGTTCGCCCCTTGCCGATCTGAACCATGCCAAATGCGGCAGTGCGAGCGGCACCGCGATTGCTACGAATGAATCGAATTCGGCGCGAATTCGTGCCGTTGTCACCCTCTCACCATAATTGGGCACTCCTGCCATTACTGTGCAGGGGTAGAGGCCACTGTCGAACTCGAGAATGCGATGACCGGGCAGAGCGTGGCCTACGCGATGCTGCTGTACCGCAAGCGGCATCCGCGGGTAGAGGCCTTAAAGAGGGGCGCTTCGGTAGGATGTGTCGGGGGCCGCCATTGGCCGGAAGGGCGGTGTGAGACTCCCGCTTGCAGGATCGATTCACGCCGATCACAGCCCGGCGTGAGGCCTACCGCTAGAATCAGCGTGCCCAACTCAGCCCTGATCCGTGAGGAAGTGTCGTGAGCCACCAAGCCGAGGATCCCGTCCACCCGCGCTGGACTGAGTTTCACGGCGCGAACCTGGCCTACGCGCTGGCTGCGTGGGAACGCTATCGTCGGGATCCCAGCGCCGTGGACGCGGAGACGGCGGCGCTGCTGGAGGCGCTGGGCCCGCCGCCGGCAGAGGAAGCGACTGACATCCCGGCTGGCGGGGGGGCGTCCTCGCCCCGCGCCGTGGCCGGCGCCGTGGGCTTGGCGCATGCCATCCGCGACTACGGACATCTGGAGGCGGATCTCTATCCCTTGAGCGACGAAGCGCCGGGGGATCCGGCTCTGCGCGCCGAGGCCCACGGCATCCAGGATTCCGATCTTCGCGGCCTGCCCGCCACCCTGGTGGCGGGTGCTTGCGCCCAGGGCGCCGCGGATGCCGCCGAGGCCATCGCTCGCTTGCGAAAGGCCTACTCCGGCTCGATCGGGCACGACCACCGGCAGGTGCGCGTGCCCCAGGAGCGGAACTGGTTGGCCGAGGTGGCCGAGAGCGGCTGCTTTGCGCCAGGCCGCGCGCAGGACGAGATGGTGCGCGAAGGGCGCGATTGGGCGCGCGCGGTCTTGGCCCGATTGACGCAGGTCGAGGCCTTCGAGCAATTCATGCACCGCGTGTTCCCCGGCCGGCACCGCTTCTCCATCGAAGGGCTGGACATGCTCGTGCCGATGCTGGACGAGATGGTCTACCAGGCCGCGGGCGCCCCCACCGAAGCCCTGCTGGTCGGCATGGCGCATCGCGGTCGCCTGTCGGTCATGGCGCACGTGATGCAGCGACCCTACCGCCAGATCCTACGCGAGTTCACGGACCCGATGCGCGCGTGGCGCGTGGGCACGCGCGCGGACTTGGGCTGGACCGGCGACGTCAAGTACCACCATGGCGCGTATCAGCGGGTCACGGGTGGCCAACGACCGGACCTGACGGTGACCTTGTTGCCCAACCCCAGCCATCTGGAGTTCGTGAACCCGGTGGTCCAGGGCATGGCCCGCGCGGCCGGCACGCAGGTGGACCGCGCGGGACCGCCGCGCTTCGACCCTGACCGCAGCGTTCCGGTGGCCATCCACGGCGACGCCGCCTTCCCGGCGCAGGGGGTGGTGGCGGAGACGCTGAACTCGAGCCGGATCCCCGGCTATCGGACCGGTGGCACCATCCACGTCATCGCCAACAACCGCATCGGCTTTACCACGGACCCCGAGGAAGGCCGCAGCACGCTCTTCGCAAGCGATCTGGCCAAGGGCTTCCGCATCCCCATCCTGCACGTCAACGCCGACGATCCGGAGGCCTGCATCGAAGCCACCCGGATGGCGTGGGAGTACCGAGCGCGCTTCCGCAAGGACGTGGTGATCGACCTCATCGGCTACCGTCGGTATGGGCACAACGAAGGCGACGAGCCGCGCTTCACGCAGCCGCGCCTCTACGCCAAGGTGGACGACCATCCCACCGTGCGCCAGCTTTGGGCGCGGCGG
Source organism: uncultured Anaerolineales bacterium (assembly GCA_964549495.1). Taxonomy (GTDB): domain Bacteria; phylum Chloroflexota; class Anaerolineae; order Epilineales; family Epilineaceae; genus JACKBJ01. The sequence continues at coordinate 8,945 of CAZJWJ010000073.1, forward strand.
CTGCGGCAGGCCGGGTGGCTGGACGAGGGCGAGGCCGAGTCGTGGCTGGAGGAGCGCTTCGCCGAGCTCAGCACCTTGCTCGAGGGGATCGACCAAGCCTCGGACGAGGTCAGCGAAGAGGCCGATGCGCCGAGCGATGGCATGGCCGTCGATGGGTCGCGGGCCGCCGGCAGCGCGATGGCCATGGGAGCTCACGTGGTCACGCAGGAGGATGTATCGCTCGATCCGCCGTCGACCGCGGTGGACCTGGAGGCGCTGCGCGCCTTGAACCAGGCCTTGCTCGAGCTGCCCGAGGGCTTCGAGCTTCACCCGAAGCTCCAAAAGGCTCGCGAGCACCGACGCGAGGCCTTGGACGACGAACACCAGCCCACCATCGATTGGGCGCTGGCCGAGGAGCTGGCGCTGGCCAGCATCCTGGCGGACGGCATCGCCGTGCGGCTCACGGGCGAAGACACGGAGCGCGGCACCTTCAGCCAACGTCATGCGGTGCTCCACGAGCCTCGGAGCGGCAAGCAGCACGTGCCGCTACAGGCTCTCCCCCAGGCCCGGGCCGCCTTCGAGGTGCTCAACAGCCCGCTGAGCGAGGTGGCCACCGTGGGCTTTGAGTATGGCTACAACGTGCAGGCTCCAGAGCGCCTGGTGCTCTGGGAAGCCCAATACGGTGACTTCATGAACGTCGCCCAGGTCATGCTCGACGAATTCCTGCTCAGCGGGCGCGCCAAATGGGGTCAGACCCCCTCCTTGGGCCTGCTGCTGCCGCATGGCTACGAAGGTGCCGGGCCGAACCACTCCAGCGCGCGGCCGGAGCGCGTGCTGCAGCTGGCGGCCGATAACAACCTACGCCTGGCCTACCCGTCGACGGCGGCGCAGTACTTCCACCTCCTGCGTTTGCAGGCCAAGAGCTTGGAGAACGCACCGCTGCCCTTGATCGTGCTGACGCCCAAGAGCTTGCTGCGCGCCGCCATCGTGCGATCGACGCCGCTGGCCCTCAGCCGGGGCGCATGGCAGTCGGTCATCGACGACCCACGCCCCGCGGAGGACCGGGAGGCGGTACGCCGTCTGGTCCTGTGCGCGGGCAAGGTCTGGGCCGACTTGGTTGGCGACGACCAATGGCAACCTCGAGGTCCGGTGGCCGTGGCCAGGGTGGAGCAGCCCTATCCCGTTCCGGAGGCCGCCTTGGCGGAGCTGCTGCAGGGCTATCCCTCCTTGTCGGAAGTGGCCTGGGTCCAGGAGGAGCCGGCGAACATGGGTTTCTGGAGCTTCCTGCGGCCGCGCCTCGAGCAGCTCATCGACGGCAGGTGGCCGCTGCGTTATATCGGGCGTCCGCGCAGCTCCAGCCCAGCCGAGGGCATCAGCGCGTGGCATCAGCGCAACCAACGCGACCTGGTGCGGCATGCCCTGCGGCTGGAGGCGGATCAGGAGCAGGACGATCTGGTGTCCCGCGCGACGGCCTAGCGCGCCAAGAGCGATCATGCCGCGCGCCCTGCACCGCGCGGCCAAGAGGGAGGACGGGGATGACCAAGGATCACGAACGAGAAGTCCGGGTGCCCGAGCTGGGCGAGTCGGTGGTCGAGGCCACCGTCGGCCAGTGGCTCAAGGACGAGGGCGACCGGGTAAAGGTCGGCGATATCCTGGTGGAGCTCGAGACGGACAAGGTAAACCTGGAGGTCGGCGCCGAAGCCAGCGGTCGCTTGCTGCGCCGCGAGGCCGCGGAGGGCGACGACGTGGCGATCGGCGATCTCTTGGGCGTGATCGACACGGCGGACATCGACCAGGACGAACCGGAGGAGGCCGCCGACGATCCTGAGGAGGCCGCCGACGAACCGGAGGAGGCGGACGGCGACGACGATCCTGGAGCGGCATACGGCGGCGACGATGGCGGCGGCGACGATGGCAGCGACGCGGAGGCTACCGGCGAGGACGCCGTCGCCACGCCGGTCGCGCGGCGCATGGCGCGCGAGCACGACTTGGACTTGCGCCGGCTCGATGGCTCCGGCCACGGCGGCCGCGTGACCCGCGCCGACGTGGAGCGGGCGCTGCGCACAGCCGAATCGGGCACGGCCGAGGCTGGCAAGGACGAATCGGGCACCGACAAGTCGGGCACCGACACCAGCGCCGGCGAGCGTACGGACGACGATCGCGACGACGATCGCGACGATGATCGCGGCGATGATCGCGGCGAAAGGCGGGAGCACTCGGACGAGGTGGCGGCCGCGCCGCGGGACGCGCGCCAGCGGCGGGAGCGCATGTCGCGGCGGCGACGGACCATCGCGGCCCGTTTGGTGGAGGCGCAGCGCACGGCGGCGATACTCACCACCTTCAACGACTGCGACATGAGCGCCATCATCGCGTTGCGCAAGCAGCGGGGTCAGGCCTTCCAGGAGCGCCACCAGGTCAAGCTGGGCTTCATGAGCTTCTTCGTGAAGGCGACGGTGGTCGCGCTGCAGGATTTCCAGGCCCTGAACGCCGAGATCGACGGCGAGGAGATCGTCTACAAGTCCCATTACGACATCGGCATGGCCATCGGCGACGACCAGGGGCTGGTCGTACCCGTAATCCGCGACGCCGATCGTCTCAACTTCGCCGAGATCGAACGCCGCATCCAGGACTACGTCCAGCAGGTTCGCGATGGTGAGCTATCCGTGGCGGATCTGCGCGGAGGCACCTTCACCATCACCAACGGCGGCGTCTTCGGCTCCTTGCTCTCGACGCCCATCCTAAACCCGCCGCAGGTCGGAATCTTGGGGCTGCACCGCATCGAGCAGCGAGCCGTCGTGGTCGATGGTGATGTGGTCGCGCGCCCCATGATGTACGTAGCGCTCAGCTACGATCACCGCATCGTCGACGGCCGGGAGGCGGTGCGCTTCCTGGTCCGCCTCAAGGAGCTCATCGAGGATCCGACCCGCCTCTTGCTGGGCGCCTGAGGGGGGGCCTCGGTAGGAGTCGCCAAGTGCACCGGATGAAGTCGATGGCGTCTTCCTCGAGTTCATGCCTGGCACGCACAAGCGAAAAGCCCGCCGTAGCGGGCCTTTCGGGAATACAGGCGGGACAGGACTTGAACCTGCAACCTACGGTTTTGGAGTTCCAGAGCAGGCCGTCCATTGCATGCCACTACATGCCGAGAATGTTGATTTGACGGGCTTCGCGTTCCAGAGCGTCCATTGTGAATTGGAGTCAACCGCCCCAATTGGAGTCAGAATTGGAGTCATTGCTGCGACCTTGCAGGCCAGCGATGCCGCAAGCTGGCCCGCTCTACCCTCGACGGCGTGGCACTGCTGTACATTCGGGTTTCGATTGACTACCATGTGCCAGTCCACGGTGAAGATCACTACACGGGAGTCGGCAATGAGAGCCCAACTGGCCCTTGCGCTGGCCATCGTCTTTACGCTGCTGCTAGCTGCTCAAGGCATGGCACAGGGTACGCCCTGCCTTGTAGAAGGCGCCTTGCCCGGCACGATGGATGATCGGCTCTGCGTCTACTTGCCCTTCGTGTCCCGAGCCGATACACCTACGCCGACCCCACCGCCAAGCTCTACGCCCGATCCTGGCCCGTGGACCTACAGCGGATGCCGGCATATGTTGGTCAATGGTAGCTTCGAAGATGGGCCGGAAGGCTGGCAGGGGTGGAATGAGTTCGATAACTTCTGGACGCAACCTGTCGCGTCGGAATGGGCCGTCCACGGCAGCATCGTTGCTAGGTCTATTCCGCGTGAAGGCGGGGCGGCGGGGCGCGGGGCGCATGCCAGTATCAGCCAATCCCTTCCGAAACCGTGGCCCCCGCCCAATCTCCAAGAGGTACGGGCCGGCGCATGGATTCGGACGGTGCGCCGGGATGTCGTTTTCGAGCGCGACTTCTTCAAGCTCGTATTGGGCGAGGTCACGTGCGGGCGTGTATGGGCTCATTCCACTAGGGCCGACTGGCAGCACCTGGCATGCTCGATGGATGGCACCGCCCCATTTCAACACAGCCGCTTCGACATCATCGCCGCCGATTACGGCGACGATGGATTCTCGCCCACCGAGTGGCACATAGACGCCGTGAGCCTTGAAGTGTGCTTACACTAGTCGATACCCGAAAGCGCAATGCCTTGATTACTGCCTCATGTACCTGCCCCAATCACGATCTATGTCTATCGGCAAACCAACTCGCATAAAGTACATCGCGAATCGCTGCGATAGATACTCCCTATAAGGAGGCAGTAACCTAGGTCGCAATCTAGAGTTTAGCCTAGCCATTTTTTGCAGCGCAAAGACAGGCACAGAGAACAGCTGCGAGAAGTCAACTACATACGGCCCGTACTCTTGACCATCCATCGTCGCCCGATTGAGCATTGCCAAGTTTGGGCGCTGGTTTCTTACAAGCTCTTCGCAGTGCTTGATCCAGGCTTTTCGCGTGGGATTATTACCCTGCGCCTCACAGTCGTCACGCCAAATCTCATAATACTCTTCAAGTCGCGATATCTCGCAAACAATCGCATTCACTGTCTTGTCGTGCTCAAAGTCACAGGCTTGAGTCATTACAATGGCGTCTATTCTCGCGGCCGATGCGGGTATCGAATCATCCGGACCTTCGGTACCAATACCAGGGCGATCACTTCTCGACTCTTCCATCCACTCTAGCGCCACGCAGTCGAATACGATGTCGCCCTGGGTGATATCACTATCTGCTGGCACCAAATCATACCAGTCCAATCCGATTACCCCCACTCAATTCTGCGCACTCGCCCCTTGCGCTTAGGCAACTGACCAGGGGTTACTCTGAATTCAAATAGCACAGTGCGCTTCCGGCGCGGACTGAACGCCTTGCCGGAAGATCTAACTTCCACCTCATAGGCACTATCCTGATCTTCCAATGCTGGCAGATAGTAAAATCTCTCAGTTGCCGTATCATGCGCGCGGTGTCCACCGCCTGGCATAACCACTTCTGGCGCGGCATACCCCTTGCCAATTTTCCACACCGTATCATCAGCGGCAAGCACCCGAAAGCTCATTCTGTCTCATTCTCCTCTCGCCAACGCTCAAGGTTCCTACTCAGAGCTTCGACAACATCTGCATATCTCTTAGCCGGAAACACAAGTCGCGCCACACATCTAGCATGCACTCCTTCGCTCTCCAACGTTTCCTGCAATTCGCGGCGAGCGTCATCATCGCCAACAATTGGCGGCATGATAACATCGAAGAAAGATACGATAAACTCGTGCTCATTGTGCTGAATTGTCACATGCGGAGCATACTGAGTTACTAGCTCTTGGGGGAACACATGAAGAAGGGGAATTCTATATTCCCGCTCCAAATTCCCTTCCTCAGTAGCCATACTAACTCACCTTCACCCTGTCTGTGTCCTGCCCGGTTGAATCTTTGACCTACCGCTGCTATCAGCTTCGACTACCAACCCTCAACTCCACTTACGTCAAGTTTCTCGGCTGGCACTGGTTACCCATGCCTGGGTGACTCAAGGCGCAAGCAGTGGCCTTCTAGTTTACCAGAGCGGCGCACCGAATTCCTAATAGGCCGATAAGAAGTGGGCCGGCCGGGCTTCATTGCGCCCAGTTGTAGCCCCATGTGCCTAGAGCATCGGTACCGCACGCACCGCGTCAAGGCGCCGCTCTCCGAGTTTCAAGTAGCGTTGAGTTGTCTGCACCGAAGCATGCCCGAGCCACTGCCTCACAAGCTCTATATCTTTCGTGGCGTCATAGAGCCGTGTCGCGCCCGTCCGCCGCAAATCGTGGGCCGTAAAGGTGTCCACGCCGGCAGCCCCCGCCAGACGGCTCAGAATCGCCGCTAGCGCCGCTGTAGTGATTCCACCACCCCGAACATCGCCCGCCTGGCCCACAGCCGTCAGCGCCGGTCCTGGCGCGTCTCCACGGGTCGCCAGCCACGCGTCAAGCAACTCAGGTGCGCCATCGAGCATCAGCACGTCGCGCACCTTTCCACGCTTTCGCTTGACACGTCGCAGCCGGCCGGCGCCTAGATCAAGCTGCCCAACATCTATACTCACCGCTTCGGCGCGGCGCAATCCGGCACCATACAGCAGCGCCAGCGCTGCCGCGTCTCTAGCGCCACGTGCGGATTTGCGATCACCATGCGAGGCTTGTAGTAGAAGACCAATCTCAAGCGCGCTCAGAGCGCGGCCAGTTCGCTCTGGCTCTCCGCTCGGCACCTCGACGGCTTGAAGACGATCAAGCCGGCCACGCTCGATACCGCCCTGACGCCAGTGGGCGCGCGCTACTCCCCGAACGTGGGCCATGATCGCGGCAGCGTAACTAGGCGAGTAGCGATCCGCCAAGAGCGCCGCGAGCGTCTCAAGGTGCGCCGGCGCCAGCCCATACCAGTCGAAGCTGTACACAAGCGGATGCCGACGCTGTAGGTGGCTCACGAGGGCCGGCATCCGCCCTAGCGTCAGCTTCGACCAGTCGAACGTTTGGCCTCGACTCTTGGCCGGCTGGCGTTTCTCGTCGGCCCGATCCGCCAGCATCAACATCGCGCGGTCAAGCGCTGACAGCGCCACGCGCCGGACACGCGCTGGATTGGCTGCGTGCCTGCCCAAGCTCAGCAGATAGAGCGCTACCGGATGAACCTGCCCTTCGGCCTGCTCGGCAACTGCCAGCGCTGCGTTGGCGCTCGACCCGCCAACTACTAGCTCGCCTTCGATCACCTCGGTCGGCCGCGCTTCTATCGCTTCCATGGCATTACTCCCTTTCCATGGGATTTTCAGTCACCCATGGGGTTTCTCTCGCCCCATAGGGTATTGAAGCGCCAGAAGTCTACTGCGAGCGACTCAACTTTGTCAAATCTATATTTGAGTAAGTTATTACGGTCAACTAACTGCCGGTCAACGCCTTACGGTGAAACAGGCCGCGCGCGCGATAGGTGTCCGGACTGTTCGGCAGACTGACCCGACAACTGCCCCACGCGCGTGTGCAGGGTCCTGACCAACATTCACTTCGCTAGCGTCCAACCTCAATGCGTTGTTGATGTTCGCAGCAGGTCAGCCCGATCCACGTGGATCGGAGAGCTAGGAGCTTACTGGGCCAGTTACAGCCGGCCACGCCAAGCGCGACGCGGCGCAAGTCCGGCTCTTCCGGACATTCATCCATGGGGGTTCCGGCCTTCAAGGGGTTTCACCCAGACGTCTTGCTCGCCCCCGATCCACCCACGCTCCACGAGCGGTTGCGTCGTGACCTAAACGAGGTGCTCTGATCACACGGTGGACTGACCAACACGGTACGGGATCGGTGCGCATTCGGTAGCCTCGTGCGCGCATAGAGTCTCAACTGTCTTGCGGATTCAACCGCCGTTGTCTCTTGTCAGCGCCGCGTTCTGCTCTAGCTCAAGGGCGAGCAACCGGCCCCACTGCCCCGGATCGCAGACGGCGCTGAGTGATGGATAGGCACGCGCCCGAATGCCCAAGTATCGGCGCATGTAGCGGTGAATCCGATACGCGACTCGATCCGGCAAGTCGGCTGTTATCACCTCAGAGCGGAACGGCTCGGGATCGCCCCACTTCCACCAGCGCCGGCCCCAAAGCCCGTGGGGATCGGCCGGCGCATACTCGTCTGGCTTGGCCAAGTATAAGACGCTACCGCGCGCGCTGCGCGCCGGCTCAGCATGAAGTCGCTGCTCAACGTGCGGCAGCGTGGCCGTCTCCGAGACCTCCGGCCAGACCCCACTGAGCCAGTAAAGCACGTCGTTGGTCTGGATGCCGTAAACAAGGGCATGAATGTGCGGCACTCCGGACTTGTGCCAGCCCAGCCGGCCGAACCACACGCACTCCACGCCACGCCACTGACGGCGGAAGCGGTCGCCAAGCCGGCGCCGGTGCGCACGGTACTCGTCTGGAGTAGGAGCATTTGCGCCGGGATAGGTGAGCGTCGCAAACGTCGGGGGATACTCCAGGTTGATCATCGCCAGTTCCTTGCGCAATGCGCGCTGCGCGGCCGGCGAGAACTCGGTAATATCAGCGCGCGAGCCGCCCCCGACCTGTGGCCTTGGGCGGCTCTGCGAACGGTGCACTTCCACGCGTTGACCGTCTAGCCAGAACTTGATGCGGGCTGGCCGCGCGGACGCTGGCGGACGGTTTGGCATGAGATGCGTCTGGTTAGAGGTGTAGTCAAGGTCACACCCCTGCCGTTCGGCTGCTCTGGTCCTATCTCTATCGCCTTGTATGAGACGCGACTTAGCAGCCATGAATCAACCTACCGAAACGCCTGACCATCGTTTGCGCCAGCTTCCTCGGTTAGTTCCTCTACCCACTCACGCAACCACTTGGCCGGCACTCGAACACTGCGCCCGATCTTGATTGATCGCCAATCACCGGAGCGCACCAACTCATACGCCTTGCTTCGACAGATTCCGGCCAACTCTGCCGCCTCCGGCACTCGCAACAGCAGTCTATCCAACTTCAACTCCTTATGTCATACTCGAACAGTCTGTGAAGACCATTATCGGCAGCAACGGCAGCCAATGCTAGACCCTGCAAGCGACTTTTGATACAATTTCAATATGAACAACTCATCAAGCTACTTCGGCTGGCACTGGAACGAGGCTCCTGCCGTTCCTGATCGCGACTCCCAAATGCCCGCCAGCCAATGGATTGCGCCTACGGACATTGAGATTCTCAATGGTCACTTGTGCTTTGTCCTAGACGCTGATGCCGCCGACAATGCGGTCACAGCCGATGCCGCAATGCTTGACCGATTTGTTAGGCTGGCCGATTCGAGTGACTCAGCGATTCTAAGCTATGCCGCTCGATGGGGCATCCTTGACCTTTGCGAGCATGACACCCCAAGGTATCACTCGATGGATTGGCGGATGCCTCCAATTACAAGTATTCCAACCTGCAAACTTGCCGTGCTAGATGGTGATGAGGACTGGCGTGTTGAGCCCCTTGCCACGTGGCGGCGCTATTCGCTGCAAGCACGTACGATTCTGGAGATTGGCGCAGATCTTCAAGCTGGCATCTTACCACCTAGCGACTACTGGGACACTGTATGCTGGGACCGAACAATCCGTTACGATCAAGAGCGCGCCCTCGACGCTCAACGCAAGGCTCTCATGGATGTAGTGACTGAGTGGCTGCGCGTGGGCGGAGTTAGCCCCTCGCTCTATTGGTCGAACTCTGGTCCACAAGTGTGGCTCCAGTCGCCCGGACTGTTCGGAGGACTGGCAATGCAACTAATGTTGGCTATTTGCCGCTCAGACGGATTAGAACGTTGTAGCGAATGTCGCCTACCCTACGTTCCGAGCCGCCGGCCACGCAAAGGCCAGCGAAGATACTGCCCCAAGTGCCAAGCCGATGGCATACCTAGACGCGATGCAGAACGCGACGCTAGAAAGCGGAGAGAAGAGGAGCGCAAACGTGCCAAGCGGTAGACGCGGAAACGGTGAAGGCTCGATCATGAAACGCGCTGACGGTCGCTGGATGGCACGTATTGCCCTGCCGAATGGCCAGCGCCGCCACTTCTACGGCAAGACAAGACAGGACGCCGCGAAGAAGATGCATATTGCACTGCGCGATGTCGAGCGGGGGATACCGCTGGCAGATGAGCGCCTGACGGTGGCCAAGTTCTTGGACACGTGGCTTGAGCAGCGAGCCCGCCCCACAGTCCGGCCGCGCACCTTCGAAGCATACGAGAGCAAAGTGCGGTTGTATCTCAAGCCGAAGCTCGGCCACGTCCGGCTAGCACGCCTGACACCCGATCAAGTGCAACGCGCTCAGAATGAACTGCTTGCAGCCGGCCTATCACCGCAAACGGTGCGCCACGCGCGAACTGTACTGCGCACGGCTCTAGGCCAGGCCGTCGCTTGGGGCGCCGTATCGCGCAACGTGGCGGCTCTCGTCCACGCGCCCAAGGTCGAACGCCAAGAGCAGGTAACGCTCTCACCAGAGCAGGCACGACGATTCTTGGAAGCAGTGGAAGGCGACCGGCACGAGACTCTCTATCACGTAGCCCTCGCCCTTGGCATGCGCCAAGGTGAGATTCTCGGACTGACGTGGGATGCCGTGGACCTTGACGAGCAGACCTTGCGAGTCGAGCGCACGCTACAGCGCGTTGACGGCAAGCCCACGCTCGCTGAGCCGAAGACGCGTCGCAGCCGGCGCACGCTGCCGCTATCCGACAGCTTGACGGCCAAGCTGGGCAAACATCGGGCGCAGCAGAAACGCGCGCGGCTGGCGGCTGGCGAGAGTTGGAAGGGTTGGAGCGCGCCGCTTGTCTTCACTTCCGAAGTCGGGACGCCGCTCGACAGCCCGAACCTCAACAAGCGCTTCCAGCGGGCGCTGGCCGATGCCGGCATGCCGAAGATGCGCTTTCATGATCTTCGGCACTCATGCGCCTCGTTTATGATCGCCCAAGGAATGCACCCGCGCGTGGTCATGGAACAGCTCGGCCACTCGCAGATATCCACCACGATGGACACCTATGCCCACGTCATGCCCGACGCACTGCGCGACGCGGCCGACCAGATGGATGGTTTTCTCGCCAAGGGCAGCTAGTTTCGGGTCAACTGGAGTCAGAATTGGAGTCAAGACACCTGGCCGGCAGCCCGCGCAAAACCCACTGACAAGCGAAAAGCCCGCCGTAGCGGGCTTCTCGCGGTACAGGCGGGACAGGACTTGAACCTGCAACCTACGGTTTTGGAGACCGTTGCTCTGCCAGTTGAGCTACCCGCCTTCGTTCGATTGGATCGCCTAGTATACCGCGTCTTGGCGCCCGATCGCAACAATCGATGGCCCGATCACGCGCCAGCGTCCGGCCCCGTCGCCCCGTCATCACCCTCCCCCACCTTCTCGGCCAGCCGATCCACCCGCTGGCCCAACGCCTCCAGCGAGGCGCCCAGCTCGCGCTGCATCATCTCGACCTCGGCCGACTCGTCGCCTACCAGCAGCGCCGTCAGGGTGGCGGTGAAGACGCCGACGATGATCATGCCGGCGATGACCAGCATCACCGTCACCAGCCGGCCCGGCGCCGAGACCGGATTGTGGATGTCGCCGTAGCCGCCCGTGACCACCGTCGTGAAGCTCCACCAGACCGCCTCGCCCAGGTTGCCCACGCTCTCCGACTGGCCCTCGATGGCGTAGATCGAGAAACCGCCCAAGAGCAGGACGCCCAGGCCCAGCGCCAGCGACTTCTTCATCAGGCGCACGTCCAGTACATCGCGCAGCTTGTCCATGCCGCGCCAGAAGAAGAGCACGATCCGGATGGCGCGCAGCACCCGCAGGAGCCGTGCCAGACGGGCCACGCGCAGGATGCGGGCCAGGCGGAAGAGCCGGCCGCTGCGCACCAGCATGCCGCCCGGCGGCAAGGGGATCGAGGTGACCAGGTCGATCCAGTGGCGGCGCAGGAACCAGCGCTTGGACTCCGCCGCGCGGTAGCGCAGCGCGAATTCGGTCAGGAAGACCATGCAGCAGGCGGTGTCGATGAAGAAGTAGGTCTGCAGCGTGCGCAAGGGCAGGTCGGGCTCGAGCAGCTCGTGCAGGAGCAAGCCCAAGACCAGTACGATGAGCACGAGCACCACGATCTCGAGCGCCCGAGCCCGACCGCTGTCGCCCAGGCGCTCGGCCAAGGCGTCGTTCATGACCCGCTCCTGCCGCGCGGCCTGCACGCGCTCGACCTGCTCGCCCAGCTCGTCGTGCGCTCGCTCGAGCTGGCGAAAGTCGCGCTGCAAGCCCTCCAAGAGGTCTAGGTCGGCCGCCTCGACCGCCCCGGCCATGCGCCGCTCCAGGGCCTCGGCCCGCTCGAGCAGCTTCGATCGGCGATCCTCGAGCCGCGCTTCCATACGCGCCAGCTGCTCGCCCGACAGCGACTCCAGCCGCCAGCGCTGGCTGCGCTTCTCGAGCTGGCTCAGCGTGACCGGCCGTCCCCCGGATTCCTCACTCGCAAACATGCGCGCGATGATTCCACAAGCCCCGGGCCGGCGCGAGCTCAGACGACCGGGTCTAGAGCGCCAGCGCCGGCAACCCCCGCTCCTCCACGAAGGCCTCCAGCTTGTCGCGCCCGATCTGGTAGGTGCGATAGACCTTGTGCTCGCGGAAGCCCATCTGGTTGTTGATGGCCAACATCGACGCGTTGGAGGCCGCGTTGCCGGTCGAGACCCACTTCAGGCCATCGTAGCGCTCGTCGACGAAGCGGATCATCGCCGCCTTGATCGCCTTGCCCAGCCCGCGACCGCGGAAGTCCGGGTGGACGCCGGTGAACCACTGCCAGACCACCCCGTCCTGCTTGGGGCTCCACGAGACATCGGTGATGCCCGAGATGCGACCGTCCGGCTCGCGGCTGATGATGGTGTGGTGCTCCGACTCGTCGATGGCCAGGCGCTCGTACATCTTGTCGAAGTCCTCGCGCGACATCTCGATCTTGCCGTGCTCCATGTCCTCGAAGGGCATCAGGTTCATCATCTTCTGTCGCGCCGGCAAGTACTCGTCCAAGAAGTCGTCCGGCAGGCGCACCGGATAGGTCTCCAACACCGTGCCCGGCGCCCGCTCGGCCAGCGCCGACTCCCACGCGTCCATCTGCTGCCAGTCGATCTTCTCGAAGTAGAGCCGCGAGATGCGCTCGACCATCTTCTGCTCGCCGCCGAACCACTCGACGAAGGCCTGGCCGTCCGGCTCCGAGCTGTGCACCGTCAGCACCGTCGCCTCGTGCTCGCGCATGCGGCGGACCGCCTCCGGCAGGAAGGCCGAGCCGATGCCGTGGCGACGCCAGGGCGCCAGTACGGCCATGTTCAGGCCCATGATGTGCTTGTTCGAGTCGTAGCCCGAGCTACCGGGCTTGGCCGCCGAGATGGTGCAGCTGCCCACGATCTCGCCTGCGGCCTCGACCAGGTAGCGGTGGTCGATCGACCAGACCTCCGGCTCGCGCAGGTAGGCCTCGGCCACCTCGTCCTCCGAGACCGGATTGGTCGGATCGTGCTCCTCGGCACGACGTCGGCGATAGGGGTGATAGCGTTGCCAGAGTTCGGGCGAACTCTCGGCCGGATCCCAGGCGATGATGCGCCAATCGGATGCCATGGTTCATATCTCCTTGCAGGGTCAAGAGACGATCGTTCCGGTGGTCGGGCGCCCGGGCAAAGCGTCCAATCCCTTGGAACAGTCTAGCACCCCTTGACGAAAGAATGTCTACAACGTGACATCACGATTTCGGCCCTCTCGAGGCTCATCGGAAGGATACCCGACCGCCACCCCGACCGCTCCAAATGGCCAGCCGACGCCGGCAGCCCTATGATTGCCGGCATGCTACCCCTCATCCAGATCGAAGGCTCGCCCCGCGAGCAAGGCCAGAGCCACGGCCTGCTCCTGGCCGAGCGTGTCCATGCCAACCTGGCCACCTACTTCCGCCGCTTCCAGATCGAAGGCGGCCTGGAGCGCGAGCAGGTGCTCGAGCGCGTAGCGCCCTATTGGGCCGCCGTCGCCGAGCGCCATCCGGACTACGCCGCGGGCGTCCGCGGCATCGCCCAGGGCGCCGGGGCCGGCGAGCTGGAGATCGCCGCGCTCAACCTGCGCTACGAGATCCTCTACCACCAGTTCACCGCCATGGCCCTGCCGGATGGCTGCACCCTCTTCGCGGTGGCACCGGAGCGCAGCGCCGACGGCCACCTGCTCATCGGGCAGAACTGGGACTGGATCCCCGAGGTGCAGGGCGCCGTGCTGCAGATCCACCCCGCCGAGGGGCCGGCGCAGCTGGCCTTTACCGAGGCCGGCATCTTCGGCGCCAAGATCGGCATGAACGCCGCCGGCCTGGGCCTGGCCATCAACGGCCTGACCAGCACCGGCGACGATTGGTCGCGCATGGCCACGCCCTTCCACGTCCGCTGCTGGCAGATCCTGAACCAGACCGACTTCGAGTCGGCCGTCTCCGTGGTTACGAGCGAAGACCGCTCCTGCTCGACCCACTTCCTGATCGCCCAGACGCCCGAGCACGTGGCCGGCCTGGAGGCCGCGCCGCTGGTCTGCCACCGGCTGGGCCTGGAAGACGGCGTCTACAGCCACGCCAACCACTTCGTCGACCCGGAAGGCATCGGCGTCGTCGAACCGCCATCGCCCTTCCGGCAGTTCTCCTACCACCGCGAGTCCCGCTGCAGGGCGCTGATGCTCCAGGGCGAGCCGGTGACGACCGACCAGGTGCTGGAGCGCCTGCGCGACCACGACGGCCATCCCAATTCCGTCTGCCGCCACCCCGACCCGGAGCGCGGCGGCAGCCACACCTACCAGACCGTCACCTCCGTGCTGATGGACCTGGACGATGGCCGGATGTGGATCTCCGACGGGCCGCCCTGCGAGGGCGAGTACCAGGCCCTCCGATTGGAGACGAAGGGCGCATGATCAAGCGCATCCTGGTCACCGGCGGGGCGGGCTTTCTGGGCTCGCACCTCTGCGACCAGCTGGTCGAGGCCGGCCACGACGTCATCTGCCTGGACAACTTCTTCACCAGCCAGAAGACCAACATCGAGCACCTGCTGGATCGCCGCAACTTCGAGCTCATCCGCCACGACGTCACCCAGCCGATCTACCTCGAGGTCGACGAGATCTACAACCTGGCCTGCCCCGCCGCACCGGGCCATTACCAGTACAATCCCATCAAGACCACCAAGACCAGCGTGCTGGGCGCCATCCACGTGCTGGGCCTGGCCAAGCGCGTCAAGGCCCGCATCTTCCACGCCTCGACCAGCGAGGTCTACGGCGACCCGGAGGTGCACCCGCAGCCCGAGAGCTACCGCGGCAACGTCAACCCCATCGGCCCGCGGGCCTGCTACGACGAGGGCAAGCGCGCCGCTGAGACCCTGATGTTCGACTACCACCGCCAGCACGGCGTCGAGATCCGCGTGGCCCGCATCTTCAACACCTACGGCCCGCGGATGCATCCCTTCGACGGCCGGGTGGTCAGCAACTTCATCCGCCAGGCCCTGGCCGGCGAGGACATCACCATCTACGGCGACGGCACGCAGACCCGCTCCTTCTGCTACGTCGACGACCTGATCGACGGCTTCCGCCGCCTGATGCGCGGCAGCCACACCGGCCCGATGAACCTGGGCAACCCCGGCGAGTTCACCATCCTCCAGCTGGCCGAGATGGTCGTCGAGATCTCCGGCTCGAAATCGCGTATCGTCCGCGACCGCGAATTGCCCGAGGACGACCCCCTGCAGCGCCAGCCCGACATCACGCTGGCCCGCCGCGAGCTGGGCTGGGAGCCCAAGGTGGCCCTGGTCGACGGCCTGGAGAAGACCATCGAGTGGTTCGACTCGATCGACTTGGGTCGCTATCGGCCGCCGACGCCCAACTATTGACGGCGCGGACCCTCCACGGGCCTCGCCACGAACCTGCAACCCCATCTGGCCACGCTACGATATAGTGACGTCGAGTCCCTGCGACTCGACACCGAACCGCCATTGGGAAGTCATCCGCAGCCATGCCCGACCGCAATTCACACCTCGAATCACTGCCATCGACCTCGCTGGACCCCCAGCCGGGGACCTGTCCGCGCTGCGGCTTCCGGGCCGACCCCGAGGCCGAGACCTGCCCGCGTTGCCGGACCGAACTTCCCAAGCAGTCCGACGTGCGGGTAGCGCGGCCCTCGGAGCGCAGCGGGGAGTACATCACGCGGGTCTTGGACTGCGCGCCGGCCGAGCTCGAGGCCTTGGCGCGGCGCGAGGCCGTCGACGGCTGGGAGCTGGTCGACACGACGGTCGACCCGGCCAGCCCCGACCGCTTGCAGGCCCACTTCCGCCGGCCGGCGCCCGCCCAACCGGCAGCGCGCGAGCAGGCCGAGACGAAGACCGCCCATCCGCGGCCCGATCGCGCCGAGCTCGAGAAGCGTGCCCGGAAGCGGGCCAGGTCCAAGCCTGCCAAGCCATCCACGTCGAAGACCCCCGCGCCAGCGGCCCCCGCGCCGGCCGAGCAAGACGAGGAAGAGCCCGACGGCGGGCCCATCGGCAACGAGCGCATCTTCTGGGCCACGATCCTGATCTCGGCCGGCGTCCTGATGAGCGAGATGGAGTGGATCGGCCTGATGATCGCCATCTTCGCCGTACCACCGGCCGCGCGCATGATCAGCCGCCTCTCGCCCGGCGCCCTCTTCCTCTTGGCCATCGCCACCGGCATCCTGGTCTCGAACATGAGCTGGATCGGCTTGATGATCGCCCTCTTCGCCCTGCCGGGCATCCTGCAGGGTTTGGTCTCGAAGCCGGACTGATCAGGGCTCGGCGAGAAAGAAGATCTCTCAGGCGCCCAACTCGATCGCCCGCTGCCAGATCGCATCCAACATCGGCTCGGTCAGCCGGCCGGTAAAGGTGTTCTGCTGGCTGGGGTGGTAGGCGGCCAGGAGTCGCAGTGCACCCAGATCCACCTCGGCGCCGTGCGCGAAGCGCGGCTTGGGGCTGGGCACCGGATGGCCGGCCTCGCGCAAGACCCGCAGCGTCCGGTCGAAGGCATAGCCGCCCAGGCAGACGACGACCTTCAGCGTCGGCGCGAGGATCTCCAGCTCGCGCTCCAGGTAGGGCCGGCAGGCCTCCCATTCGTCGGCCTTGGGCTTGTTGGCCGGCGGGGCGCAGCGCACGCAAGCCGTGATCCAGGTGCCGGCCAGCTGCAGGCCGTCCCCCCGGTCCACCGCCTCGGGCTGGCTGGACAGGCCGGCCCGGTGCAGGCTGCGGTAGAGCCAGTCGCCGGAGCGGTCGCCGGTGAACATGCGGCCGGTGCGGTTCGAACCGTGGGCGCCCGGCGCCAGGCCCACCAAGAGCAGCCAGGCCTCCGGGTCGCCGAAGCCGGGCACCGGCCGGCCCCAGTAGTCCGCGTCGGCGTAGGCCTTGCGCTTCTCGCGCGCCACCTGCTCGCGCCAGGCGACCAGGCGCGGGCAGTGGCGGCAGGCGACGACCTCGGTCTCGAGCTCGGACAGCGCGGCGGCTTGCCGGCTCATCCCCAATCCCAATCCCGCAAGGTCTCGACCGCCAGCCGCGCGGTCATGTCCATCTGCAAGGGCGTGATCGAGACGTAGCCGGCCTCCACGGCCTCGACGTCGGTGTCCTCGCCCGGCAGGGCCACCGGATGCTCGCCGCCGATCCAGTAGTAGGGCCGGCCGTAAGGGTCCTCGCGGCGCACCAGGGCGTCGCGGTAGTCGCGCTTGCCCAGGCAGGTGATGCGCGTGCCAGCGAATTCGCCGGCCGGCCGCCGCGGCACGTTGAGGCTGAGCAGCACGCCCGCAGGCAAGCCGCGCTCCAGGATGGTCCGCGCCACGCGCAGGCCCTGGGCCGCCGCGGGCCCGTAGCCGATCTCGGGGTGATGGTCGGTGGACACCGCCAGGCCGGGCTTGCCCAAGAGCGAGGCCTCCATGGCCGCCGTCACCGTGCCCGAGTAGGTCACGTCCTGGCCCAGGTTGGCATGCGGGTTGATACCCGAGACGACCAGGTCGTAATCGGTCTCGGTCAGGCCCATCAGGGCCAGGGCCACGCAGTCGCTGGGCGCGCCGGAGCAGGCCAGGGCCGGCCGGCCGTCGCTGGTGGCCGCCTCGCGCACCCGCAAGGGCTTGTGCATGGTCTTGACGTGGCCGGAGGCCGACCAGTTCTTCTCCGGGGCCAGCACCGTCACCGTACCCAGTTCGCGCAAGGCCTCGGCCAATGCGGCCAGGCCGGGGGCCAGGATGCCGTCGTCGTTGGTCACCAGGATCTGGGGTCGAGACACGCGTAGGGTCCTTGGTGCAGTCGGGGTGAAGTCGGGATCGCCGCCTCCGGCGAGGCGCCGAATCCTGCGTGCCGGGCCGCCCGAGGTCAAGCCCGGTGGGGGGAGATCGACCGCGATCTCGAAGGCCTCGGGGCGATCGGTGGAGACCTTTGCCTTGGCATCGGGGTTATCCTTGGTCAGAGGCCGGCCCGCGCCGCGCCTCCATTCATGGATACGCCGAAGGAGAGAGCCCTCATGTTCGCTGCTGCCCGCGCATCGCGCATCCTCGTCCTGACCGTCCTCGCGCTCTTCGCCACCCTGCCCGCGGCGAC
>CAZJWJ010000074.1:0-26606 GCA_964549495.1 uncultured Anaerolineales bacterium
CGGCCGGGGGGGGGGGGGGGGGGTGGGGGGGGCCGGGGGGGGGTGGGGTGGATGAGGAAGGGGGGGATGGATTGGGGGGTGGGGGCGCCGTGGCCGAATTGGTCGCGGATGGCTTCGAAGGGGATGTGGAGGCTGGTGAGGCCTTGCTCGGTGTGGGAGCGGAGGAGGGGGGTGAGGGGCGAGGACAGGGCGGTGGGGGCGATGGCCAGCCAGTCGGCGCCGGGGAGGTCGCGGAGGTCGGGGGTGAGGGTGGCGGCTTGGATGGATTCGGGGGATTGCCAGCCTCTCGGGCCGACGACCCAGATTTGCTGACCGGGTTGGTTGGGCCAGGAGGTGGCTGGGGCTTGGGGGCGACCGGAGGGGGCTAGGGGGTGGATATCGGGGGATGCGCGGAAGCGGGTGCGCCCTTGGGTATGGATGAGGGTGGATCCGGAGAGGCGGATGGGGTGATCGCCGAGGGTGAGCAGGAGGCGGTCGTCGGGGGGGCGGGCTGGGGGGGCGTGGTCGATGGCCAGGCGGTCGGGGTAGCCGGTTTCGGCGCGGACCTCGGGCAGGCCGGGGGCCTCGAGGCGGAGCTGGTTGGGGCCGGCGCGCAGGCTGCCAGCGGCCAGGGTGGCGGTGATGTGGTGATCGCCGGCCCCGTCCCAGCGGCTTTCGGCGATGGGCTGGTCGTTGAGCAGCAGGCGCAGGTGGTGGTCGGGTTCGGCCGGCGCCTCGGTGGGGGACCAGTAGTGCAGGCGCAGGCGGGCCGGGCCGGGGATGCCGGCGGGCAGATCGAAGGACAGCTCGGCGGCTTGGGAGGGGGCGGCGACCAGGGGGCCGAGCCAGGGGTCGCGGGCGCGGGTGGGCTGGTAGGAATCGCGGGGCTCGAGGGTCAGGGTGGTGAAGGTCTCGCCGGAGTCCAGGGGTGGGGGAGGGGCGGGCGCTCGGGCGGCGGGTGGAGCCTGGTCGAGGGCTGCGGTCGGATCTTTCGGGGGAAGGGGGCCGGGTGGCAGATCCTTCGAGGGGAGGAGGAGGTAGTGACGCCGGCCGTCGTATTGCGCTTCGGGGGCGGAGGCGATGAAGTCGATTCGGGGAGGCGTCAGGAGCCCGCCGGGCCGGAGCTGGAAGGGGACGGGCTGGCCGGATTCGAAGAGCTGCAGCTCACCGGAGGCGGGATGGGCCAGGTCGAGGCCCGCGCGGCGGAGCTCGGCGGCGGTCAGGCGCACGGGGCCGGCCTGCGCGATGCTGATGCGCAGGGCATGCGGGGCCGGCGGATCTTGCTGGCAGGCTGCGCAGAGGAGGGTGGGGATCAGCAGCAGGACGGCAAGGCCCGCGCGTGGCCGAAAGGAGTCTTGCCGATGCGGCCTGGTGTGCACGGAGTCGACTAGCCGGCGCGACGGCTGTTCTCGAGGCTTCCGACCACGCGGCGTCCCAGGAGGATGAAGGCCAGGCCCATGGCCAGCAGCAGGGGCAGGCGGGCGGGGAAGCCAGGCTGGTCGGCAGTGGATGGGGCTCGAGCGGAGGAAGGCGCGGGCCCGGCGGATGTGTCGGGCAGGGCGTCGCCGGCCGCGAGTCGTGGGGTGTCGGGATTCGCGGGGGCGGATGCGTCGCCGCTCGGGGACCGGTTGGAGTCGGTCGGCGCCGCGTCATGGGATGGGGGGGCGGCGTCCAGTGGATTGGGGTCTTCGGCAGCGCGCGGAGCCTGGTCGATGGTGGAGGAGGGATCGCTATGGGCTCTGGGCGGGCTTGCCGCTCCTGCCGCGGGGCCGGGCTGGCCGGCGGAGGGGCTGGCGCCCCGGCCGGATGCGGGCGGGACCGCGGTGACGATGGTGCGGGGCGTGCCGGCCGGGCGGAGGCTGGAGGCGGGCGTGGATCGGGGCGCCTGGGGGGGCTCTTCGTCCTCCGGCTCATCGTCTTCGGGATCGGTGGGGGCATCGTTCGCGCGGGTTGGCGGCGGCGGGCTCGAGGCGGGAGCCGGGGTTGGGCTCTGGCTGTGGGCCGGCGGGTCGCTAGGACGGGGGCTGGGGCTGGCGACGGCTTCGGGTGAGGCGGAGAGGCAGGCCGCCGCGCCGAGGCGGGCGCAGACCGGGCCGAAATACTCGGAGTGGTTGCGGTTGTCGATGGCCTCGATGCGGTAGTGGTAGTCGCGGCCGGATTGCACGGCCCGGTCGAGCCACTCGTAGTCGGCGCCGCCCTGGCCGATGCCGCGGGCCGGCCGCCAGGAGTCGTCGATGCGCTCGAAGGGGCCGTCGGCGCTGGAGCCGCGTTGGACCAAGAAGCCTACGTGGTCGAGCTCGGTGGCGGTCTGCCAGGAGATGCGGATGGCCCCGTCCTGGGCCTCGGCCCAGGGGCCGATCAGGGTGACGGCGGCGCCGGCGGGCGGGGATGCGAGCAGGCTGGCCAGCAAGACCAGCGTGGCCAGGGTCGGGAGGGGGGCGTGGAGCAGGCCGCGCGAGCCCCGAGATTCACGGCGGTGGTGTACGAACATGGGATCGCTAGGCCCTGTCGCCTCGCCCGTCGCCGTCCGCTGCCGAGCCGGCGGGGTCGAGGACCACCAGCTGCTTGGCCAGCAGGTCCTCGAGGAAGTCCAGGGTATCTCGCGCGGCCTGTTCGCGATCGACCTGGTACTCGGCGCAGATCGAGTCGACGATCTCGGCCACGCTGCGGCGGGCGTCGATGAGCTGCCAGACCCGCGTGCCGACCTCGTTGAGCACCTGGACCCGGCCCTGGCGCGGGAGCACCAGGACGGCTTCATGATCCGCGATGGTCGAGGCCACCTCGGCTTGGTGGGCGGGGACGGAGCCTTCGGTCAACAAGCGTGCACGCTTCCTGATCGGCTCGTGCGCGGTGGCGACGAGCCCTGGGGGCCGGCCTTGGGGAGGAGGCCGGTCGGTCCATTGTACATCAGCCGGGCTCGTGGGCCGACCCGACCGGCAGCCAGCGCAGCGCGGTGCCGAGCGCGCCTTGGGTGAGGCGGCGCAGGAGACGGGGGAGGTGCAGCGGTGCAAGCCGCTGGAGCCAGCCATCGGGATGCGCCTCGCAGCTGGCCAGCCAGCCCAGAAGAGGCTCGATGCGGCACCAGGCGCCGCGGTCCAGGTCCAGGTGCCGGCCGCCGCGCTCGATGGCGATCACCCGGCCGACCAGGCTGTCCGGCGACGCCGGCGGGTCGAGCGCTTCGCGGTTGTCGCCCTTGGCCACTAGCCCTTCCGGGCCCTGCCAGAGCAGGCGATGGGTCAGCAGGTGGCCGTCGATGGCCAGGACCACCAGCTGGCCGCGACGCAAGGAGGCCGGCTCGGCCGGCTGCAGGCGCACCGCGTCGCCTGGGCGCAAGAGAGGCAGCATGCTGTCGCCGCTCACCCGCAAACGGACCGAACCGCCGGAACGCAGGCCCATGCGCGCCAGATCCCGGGCGGCGGGCATCCGGTAGGGCCGGCGGTCCCGTGACCCGTTCTCTGCCCGCATCAGGGTTGCAGCAAATAGGGCAGGAGCAGCGGCGCGTCGGGATCGGGGGTCGGGCTGGGCGGAGCGGTCGGGGCGGGCGTCGGGCTGGGCGGGCGGCCGTGCTCGGGCAGGCGCAGGGCCGGGTCGCCGAAGAGGGTGTAGGTGTCGATGAGGTCTCGGTGGATGCCGCGGCGGTGGATGGCGCGCCGCGCGGCCAGCGTCAGCTCGCCCAGGGTGCCGGCCTCCTGGGCCAGGTAGGCTTCGTAGACCGCGTCTTGCATCACGTCGTGTCCCGTGGCCACGCCCAGGCCGGTCGAGGAGAAGCTGGCCACCGCGCCGCCGCCTTGCATGCGCAGCAGGCTCTCGGCCATGCCCTCGCCGTTGGGGAAGTCCCAGGTGCCGTCCAGGCAGGTCCAGGTCAGGACGATGGGCAGGCGCTGGGCGTTGCGCAGCGCGGGCAGGTCGGGCAGGCTCAGGACGGCCTCGTGGGCCCAGCGCTCGCGGGCGCCGTGGCCGAAGTAGTGCAGCATCAGGGCGCCTTGGTCGTTGATGTCTTCGATCAGCTGCGACTTGAGGCTCGCGGCGTCCGGATGATCGTCCAGGTAGCGTCGCTGCAGATCGAGCCCGGCCAGCAGCGGCTCGGCCAGCAGCCGCTCGGTGATGCCCACGAAGTCGCCGGCCCGATCGGGGGTATTGTCGACGGCGAAGACGTGCCGCCGCATCCAGTCGGCCGGCGCCTGGGCCTCGTAGGCCTCGATCTTGCCCAGGACCACCGCCAGCTCGGCCTCGTCGCGCACCGGGATCCGGCCGACCATCAGGTCGGGCAGCGGGTCCTCGTCGTCCAGCACGGCCAGGCGGTTGCTGCTGTCGACCAGGCCCTGGTAGGGATCGACCCAGGCCAGGTTGGGCGGCATCAGGTTGGGCGGGTTGGCGATGAAGGCGGGATTGTAGCCATGCAGGTTCCAATGCCCATCGCCGACCAAGACCAGGTAGCGCGGCGCGGGCGGCGCCCAGTGGTCTCGGGCCCAGATCAGGAAGCGGCGGATGGCCCGGGGGTGGAGGACGCCGTCGTTGAAGCGGTTGTACAGGTCGTCGATGTCGACCACCACGCTGCGCAGGCCCTGGGCTCCGCGGTAGTCGGCCAGCCGCCGGCTGCCCTCCATCAGGGCTTCGGGGGCGATGACGATGTAGTCGGCGCCGGCCACGGACTCCAGCCCGTCGGGCTCGACGCGCCGGACGGAGCTGGGCGAGCGTGCCGCCTCGGGCTCTGCCAGGGCGACCTGTCGGGGACCGCCGGCCGGCAGCGACAGCTCGAGCCAGGGGCTGCCGGCGCCCTGCGCTCGATGCTCGGCGCCGACCAGCGCCACCGCCCGATCGGGCTGGCTCACGTCCCAGACCAGGGTATCCGGGCTCTGGACGCCCGCGATGCGGACGCGGCTGGCCTGCTCGGGCGCGAGCTCGAAGCCCAGCCGGCCCTCGACGGGCCGTAGCTGCCGGTCGTAGTCCAGCTCGATCCAGTCCAGGTAGATGTCCTCGCTGGCCACGGCCTGGTCCTGGACGACCTCGATGCGCAGCGGGTTGACGCCATCCGTCAAGGCCGAGGCGGGCAGGCTGGCCTCGATGCGGTGGCGCGTGGCCCCGTCCCAGAAGGCCTCGGCCACCGGCTGGGGCGCATCGCCCCAGTAGAGCCGCACATGGTGGTCCGGCGCGGCGCCGACGGCCTGGCTGGCCGCCAGCATCTCGACCCGCAGGCGGGCCGGCGCACCGCTGGCTCGCGGCGCGTCCAGCTCCAATTCGAAGGTCTCGCTCTGCGAGGCCGCGGCCGGCCC
Source organism: uncultured Anaerolineales bacterium (assembly GCA_964549495.1). Taxonomy (GTDB): domain Bacteria; phylum Chloroflexota; class Anaerolineae; order Epilineales; family Epilineaceae; genus JACKBJ01. Next base: position 5,253 of record CAZJWJ010000074.1, read on the forward strand.
GGGCTGGAAGCGGAAGTCCAGCCAGGGGTCGTCGTTGCTGAAGTGCAGCCGGTAAAACCAGCGGTGGCCTTCGACGCGCAGACGCTGGCGATGATCTTCGAGCCGCGGGCCGCCGAGCTCCGGTCGGGCATCGCGCGAATCGATGCGTTCCGCGCCCCCATCCTCCTCGACCAGCCAGTAGGCCTGCTCGTCGGTGTAGAGCCGCTCGCCCAGCACTACCGGCAGGCTGCGACCGAAGAAGTCGAACTGGCCCGGCGTGGTGCGCAGGCGCTGGCCATAGAAGAGGATCGCGTCGCCGGCGTCGAGCCGGCCGTCGTCCTGGCCGGTGATGCTCAGCGCTACGGGCGTCTGGCCGCGGTAGAGCGCCAGGCGGCGCGGGTCGACACCGTCCAGCGGCATCCCGGCCTCGGACAGCTCCTGGGCCGTGATGCGGTGGATGCCGTCCTGCTCGACGCCGATGCGGTAGCGCGGGCCCGTACGGTCCTGGAGCGGGCCATCGGCCCGGGCGGTCTTGGGGCTCGATCCGGTATCGGTGCCGGCGCCGAGGGCCAGGGCCGCCGCGGCCAGGACCGCGAGGGCGGGCGCGCGGCCGGCTCGCCGCTTCGCCGAGGCATCGCCGCGGAGGATCATCCCCCCACCTCCTGGCCATCGAGCAGCGCCCAGCTGCGCGCATCGAGGCTGGCCAGCAGGCGGGCGACCGGTGCACGATCGAGCAAGTGACCCACGCGCTCGAGGAGGGTGGGCAGGCGCCCCGGGTCCAGCGGGATCACCGGCGTGCTGGCCAGCAGACTCGCCAAGCCCTCGGCCGCGCCAAGGGGCTCGAGCCGTGGCGGTGAGTCGTCCTCGGCGCGGCCCAGCTGGTAGAGGCCGCGCAGCGGAGCCCCGTCCAGACCCTCCGGCGCCACTTGATCTCGGCCGGAGAAGGGGGTGCCGTGAACCGTCCAGGGCTCGCCGGCGCCCGCGCCGGGCTGCAGCAGCACCAAGTCGTCGTGGAGCACGCGCCGGGGCGCGGCCCGGCGGGCGATGCTGGTCTTGCCGCTGCCCGAGGGGCCGTAGAAGACCCGCGCGCCCCGCCGATCGGCGACGGCGGCGGCGTGGAGGATCAGGCCCCCGCCTTCGAAGGCGGCCAGCATGGCCGCCAGACGCAGCAGGTAGTCCAGGTCGGCCAGCGGCTCGTCGGCGGCCAGGCGCAGCCGGCCGCGGCCGGCGCGGGCGTCGATGCAGGCCTGGAGCCGGGGATGGGAGAGATGCAGCCGGCCGGCCTCGAAGGACGGTCGGGCATCGGCAGCGCAGGGGGCGCCGGGATGGGGGCGCAAGTCCGAGAGTTCGAGTTCTACATCGACCGGCGGAGCGTCCGGTGGGGGGGAGACGACACGCGCCGCGGAGCTGGGAAGGCTAGCCTGCAGGGCGTGGAGCAACCCGGGCTGGGAAGCCCGCAGGCGCAAGCGGATGTGGGCGATGTCCAAATCGAGGGCCAAGCCGGCCGGCATCATGACGCGGGCGCTCATGGTCTTGGCCCGAGGCCAACTCACGGACCCTCGGTGTAGTCCGGGTCCCAGGGGTTGCGCATCTGCTCGGTGATCGGGTCGAAGGAGTTGCCGCCACTGCCACCGATCGGAGTGCCGGCGCGGGTTTCGAGCTCGGCCACATGGACGACACGCGGAGCGTCGTAGGGCTTGCGCTCGCGCGGGGGCTTCTGCGTTGTAGGCTGCGACGTGTTGGTCTGCATGATTTCGATGCCCTCGAGGTGAAACAAGCAAGTCGGCCAACAAGACCCAAGACCGATCCTCGCGCCTTGTCGTCCGCAAGGAAAAGGATACCCCAAACATGGGAGGATCGGCAAGCAACTTCATCATGCACAACGCAGGAGACGGGACAAAGGTTACGGTCTCGGATTAGAGCGCAGTTCGGGATTGACGATCCTTGATCGCAACCTGTCAAGGACTGTCCGCATTTCGCTCGACGTTCCGGCCACGCCACAACTGGCGAAGGCCTCGTTTCCAGCGGCTCAGGTAGAGCGCAGGCAGCGGCCCGTCGCCGTAGCGCCAGCGCATGTAATCGGCGCCGGGCAGGATCTGGGCGCCCAGGAAGGCAAGGCGGCGGCGCCAGCCGCGCATGCCGCGTAGGTCGCACCATAGACGCCGGGCCGCCGTGAGGGGCTGCTGGCGCGCGGCGAGGACGCGCCGCTCGGCCGCGCCCGGCCGCAGTGCGGCCAGGGGCGCGGCCAGGCCGGCCGGCAACTCCAGGCACCACGGCGCCTCGGCCAGGGGCAGGATGGTCTGGCGCAGCGCGCCGACCAGCTGCCATTGGCGGGCCCGGTCCAGGAGCTCGCCGGTCTCGATGGAATCGCCTTCCAGCGCCACGATGGCCGCGATGTCGTGTTGCCAGCGAAGGCGCGGATGCTCCGCCCAGGGATGATGCAGTGCCAGATGACCGCAGAGGTGCAGCAGCATGGCGGTGGTATCCAGCCGTTGGGCCTGCGCAAAGGCCATGCTGGCCGGCCGCGCGCGCGCCCAGAACCAGTCGATGCTTACCCGATCTTGGTAGTAGGGCTCGTCGAAGAGCTGCCAGTGGAGCTCGAGGAGGGTGGCCGGCGGCCTTCGGCGCAGCATCATCCGCTGGCTCTCGAAGCGCAGCTGGCTGCCGGGCCGGGGTTCGGCCAGGGCCGGGCTGTAGCCCAGGGCTTCCAGGGAGGTCTGGGCCGAATCGATCTGCGACCGGCGGAGCAAGAGGTCGATGTCGCCCATGCGCCGCTGGCCCGGATCGGGGTAGATCCAGCCGGCCAAGGCGGCGCCCTTGAGCAGCAGGGCTTCGATGCCGGCCGCCGACAGCGCGGCCAGGATGCGATCGGTCTCGGCGGCCAGCCAGGCATTGGCGGCGGCCACCTGGTAGCGCTGGTGGCGAAGCGACTCGAGGACGCCTTGCGGGGCATCGAGCGCCAGTCGGTCGATGGCGTCCAGGAGCAGGCCGGAGAGGCCCTCGGCGTCGGCGCGGCGGGCCAGGGCCGGCCAGTCGAGCTCGGCCGCGCCGGCCCGCGCGGGCTGGGCGTGCAGGCGCGCGGCCAGGATGCGGGCCAGCTGCTGGTCGGCCGTTGCCTTCCCCCCTGGGCTGCATTAGTCTTCGACGTGGAGGATGTCATGGTGCGATGGTTGGTCCTGATGAGCAAGCCGCGGCAAGAGGCCAAGCTGGAGCGCGCGCTGGAGATGCGCGACATCGAGGTCTACGCGCCCTACATCAGCTACACCGGCAAGCGCGGACAGGAGTTGGAGAAGGCCTTCTTTCCCGGCTACCTCTTCGCGCGGGTCGACTTGGACTCGGGACAGGCAGCGAAGCTGCCCTGGACGCCGGGCCTGGCGCGCTTGCTGCGCTTCGGCGAGGAGCCGGCCTGGATTCCGGATGCCGAGCTGGACTACCTGCGCGCGCGCATCGAGGGCATCGACGGCGACGAGTTCCTGGCCATCAAGCCCGGCGAGCGGGTGCGGGTGACCCACGGGCCCTTCCGCGACTACGAGGCCATCTTCGAGGGCCGGCTGAACGGCGAGGGCCGGGTGGCGGTGCTCCTCGACATCCTGGGCCGCAAGACGCGGGTGAAGCTGGAGGGTCACGACCTGGAGCGGGTCGGGCCTTGAGGCCGGGGGGGGCGGGGCCGTTGTGCTGGATTCGCTGAGGCTCTACCTGTCGCGTCAGGCCTCGAGTCCCTGGCGCTACGCCTGGGAAGCCCTGGTGACGACGCTATGCGGGCGCGTTCCGGCCCTGCCGGGCATCGCGCTGCGCGCCCTGGCCTACCGCAGCATCCTGCGCATGGAGGGGATGGCGGCCATCGAGACGGGCGTGCGGCTGCGCTTCTGCGACCAGATCCGCCTGGGGGCCGGCAGCTACCTGGACCAGGGCGTCTACCTGCACGCCTGCCCGGGCGGGATCGAGATCGGCGCAGGCAGCTACGTGATGCACGGCGCGGTGCTGCACGTCTACAACTTTCGCGATCTGCCGCATGCGGGCATTCGGGTTGGCCAGGACAGCCTGATCGGCGAGCTCTGCGTGCTGCGCGGGCAAGGCGGCATCGAGATCGGCGACCGGGTTTACCTGTCGACGATGGTGCAGATGCTGGCGGTGGATCATGTCTTCGAGGATCCGGACCGGCCCTTCGTCGAGCAGGGCATCACGGCCCGCGGCATCCGCGTGGCGGACGACGTGTGGATCGGCTCGGGCGCGGTGATCACCGACGGGGTGACCATCGGCCAGGGGGCGGTGGTGGCGGCCGGCGCGGTGGTGACGGGCGACGTGGCGCCGCACACGGTGGTCGGCGGCGTGCCGGCGCGGCCGCTGCGCGACATCCGGGCCGAGGCCGAGCGAAAGGCCTTGGCCGGCGAATCCGCGCGGCGGCGGACGGAGGTCTTTTTTGCCGCTGGGGATCCCGGGAGGTTTGGGAAGTCTTGAGATTTGCCATACAGATTGCAGTTCCATATTAATGGAGGGTGGTTCTGCGTGCCCCGGCGGGACACGGACTCCCCAAGCAAGATGTTCGGTGCCTGTCGTCAAGGCCACTAGAATCAAGAGGCACATCTAGGGGAAGCAAGAGGAGCGATCGACACGGAAGATCAGTCCTGCAAGCGCCTGCCCCGTACGGCCGGCCGCCCGGAGACTCGGGCGAGCGCCGGACGCGCGCGGCGGCGAGTCCATCGCCGGCAGTCCAGTCATCGCGCAAGGCCGCGACGACGGGGCGGAGCCATGCCGCTGGCCAAGCTGGGCCGAGTCGGCCGAGGCGCGGCGTGACCATGCTGTCGGTGGTGATCCCGGCCTTGGATGAAGCTTCGGGGATCGAGGACATCGCCACCCGGGTGCTCGCGGCCGGGCCCGGCCTGGCCGAGGTGGGCGTGGCCGAGTTGGAGCTGATCGTGGTCGACGACGGCTCGACGGATGGCACGGCCGAGCTGGCGGAGGCCATCGAGGGAGTGACCGTCTTGCGGCATCCGACCAATCGGGGCTACGGGGCGGCCATCAAGACCGGCTTTCGGGCGGCGCGGGGGGATCTCCTGGCCTTTCTGGATGCCGATGGGACCTATCCGCCGGAGGCCTTTCCGGATCTGTGCCGGCTACTGGCCAGCGAGCGTGCCGACCTGGTGGTGGGCTCGCGGATGGGGCATCCGGAGAGCGGCATGCCCTGGACGCGCAAGCTGGGCAACCGGATCTTCGTGTCGCTGATCAATCTGATCGGGCCGCAGCGGATCACCGACAGCGCCAGCGGGCAGCGGGTGCTGCGTCGCGAGGCGCTGGCCAAGCTCTACCCGCTGCCGGACGGGCTGAACTTTACGCCGGTGATGACCACCCGGGCGGTGCACGAGCAGCTGCGCATGATCGAGCTGCCCATCCGCTACGAGGAGCGGGTCGGCGACAGCAAGCTGTCGGTGATTCACGATGGCCGGCGCTTCCTGACCACCATCTTGTGGACGGCCATGGCCTACAATCCGGCCCGGATCCTGGGCCTGGCGGGCCTGGTGCTGGTGGCGCTGGGCGGGCTCTTGGGGCTGGGCTTGGTGGCCTCTCGGGCCGCCGGGGTGACCAGCTTGGGGCCCTGGGGCGTGATGGCGGCCTTTACGACCTTGGTGGCGGGGGTGGCGGGGGTGAGCATCCTCAACTTGGGGATCACCTTCAACTACCTGGTGAGCTTGTTTCATATCGAGCCGGTGCAGCAGGGGCTCTTCGGCCGGCCGGTGCTGCCGGGCCTGGATCGGCGCTTTGGCTGGATGGGCGCGTTGGCGATGGCTGCGGGTCTCATGGTTACGGTCATCGCCCTGGCGCTGGGCTTCGGCGGATGGGAACTACCTCGCATCTGGCTGTGGCTGCTGGGCGGCGCGCTCTTCCTGCTGGTGGGCCTGCAGCTGACCATCAGCTGGGTGCTGATGCGGGTGCTCGAGGAGTTGAGTCAGCGAGAGGTGCAGGTCGAGGCCGAACTGCGCGCGGAGCGGGTCGGGTGACCCGTCCGCCGATCCACGAAATCCAGACGATCTACGACCGCGCGTACGCCGAGCCGGGCCTGATGGGCACGCACTTCGACCAGGACTATTCGAAGGTGACCAAGACGACCTTGCTGTCCTACTGCGAGGATGCGCCCAACGAACGGGTCCTCGACCTTGGGACGGGCGATGGGGATCTCTGGCAGTTCGTCGATCGAGGGCTTCAGCGCCATGGCATCGATGTCTCGGTCGTCGGTGTGCGATCATCTCTGGCGCGGTTCCCAGGTGTCCATGCGGTCGTCGGAATCGCAGAGCACTTGCCCTATCCCGACAGCTACTTCGGCGCCATAGTGGCGGCCGACACGCTGGAGCACACGCTCGATCTTCCAGCGAGCCTGACCGAGATCCGGCGGGTGCTAGCGCCCAACGGGGTCTTGGCGTTTTCGGTGCCGGCTCCGGACTCGCTTCGAAAGTGGGGGCTCAACACCTTCGTTCGCCAGCGGCCCGATCCGATCAAGGCGCTGCGCCTTGGTGCGCTGGTACTGAAGTGCACGTGGATGTTCGGTCGTGCGGACTTTCAGCCGATCGACATGGATCTGAGCCTGGAGGAGTGGTCCGGTGTCCTGGAAGAGACCGGTTTTCAGATTCGGGAACGGGTCGCCTGGCCGGTGGATCCTCTCGAGCCCATTGTCTATCTGATGGCAGCCCAGCCTGAGGGTCGATGAGCCCAGACGAGCGAAAGCGCTTCTTCGGGCTGCTCGTACTGGCCCTGCTGATACGGGTGGCGGCGGCATTCTACTTGGGTGGTGATGTCTCTGGTCTATCCGGTGCCCACGATGAGATCTCCTACAGCGAGCTCGGGCACCGATTCGCTACCGGTCACGGTCTCACCTTCGGGGAGAATTGGTATCCATGGATCCAAGCTGATGCACCGCAATCCTACTACTCGGCGTCGATGAGCCTGCTGCTGGCCGGCATCTACATGCTGTTTGGCTATCAGCCCCTGATCGCCCGACTGATCTTCGCGCTGATGAGCACGGCAGTGGTCGGGATGATCTACCTTTTGACGCGCCGGCTCTTCGACAGCCAAGTGGCCTTGTTGGCAGGTCTGATCGCTTCAGCCTACGCCTATCTCGTGTTCTACGGGGTGACCTTGGTTACGGAGACGCCATTCACGCTGGCGCTCCTCCTCGCCATCTACCTTGCCTACGACTTGCGGAGGGAGAGTCGGCCATGGCACTGGGCCGCACTCGGCCTCGCTCTGGCCGTTGCGCTGCTATTCCGGATGGCCGTGGTCTTCTTCGTACCGATCCTGCTTGCCTGGATCTTGTGGGAAAGGCGGCGCATGGCCTGGCAGATCGCGATTCCGATCGTGGTCATCGTCCTGGCGATCGCTCCCTTCACGCTCGAGAATTATCGGAAGTGGGAACGTTTCCTGTTGTTGGAGGCGCAGTTCGGGCATGTATTCTGGAACGGCAACCATCCGGGGCATGATTGGGACTTCCATCCTTTCGAGACATTCGAGATACCGGCCGAAGTGCTTGCGCTGCGCAACGATGCTGCGATCACGTCGGCGCTGCTTGAGCGTGGTCTGCAAAATGTGGCGGCTGAACCGGCTCACTTTGCGATGCTGACGCTCACGAGGATGCGCGAGCTCTTCACCTTCTGGCCGACGGGGGATTCGACACCGGTCTCGAACGCGATGCGCCTGCTCTCGTTCGGGTTGCTAGTGCCCTTCACTCTGTATGGTCTCTGGTCTATCCGTTATCAGTGGCAGCTCCTGCTGCCGATCTACGCCTATCTGATGATCCATACGGGCGTGTACAGTGTGACCTGGACGATGATTCGATACCGGATTCCGATGGATGCCTTCTTCATCATGGTCGCCGCTGCTGGCATCCTGCCGCTCCTTCGGCGACTTGGCTGGGATGCTGTGCCTGTAAGCGAGGTGGCCACGACATGAGCGAATTGATCGCGCCCGAAGACATCCGACACAATCTGGGTAGCCGAAAGGTCAAGCCTCTGCGACCGCCGGTGTTTCCGGATGCCGGTGCGGCGGTGCGCCAGCAGACGCATGCTAGGCCGGAGACGGCGGTGGATGTGCTCCTCGTCAATCCGCCCTCGCCGGATGGCGGGATCTGGATTCGCACCCAGCACCGCGTGGGCCGGCGCAGTCGCGAGGAGATGGTCTGGCCGCAATGCTCGCTGGCCCAGCTGGCGGCGATGCTGGACGGTGACTACAGCTTCCGGATCATCGATGCCATCGCGGAGCGCATGACCTGGGATGAGTTCGAGCGGAAGCTGCGCGAGGCGGCGCCCGAGTACTACCTGACGCAGGTGACGGCGCCGACCCTCACCAACGACATGCGCGGGGTGATGCTGGCCAAGAGTCTGGGCGCGACGACGTTGGCCTTCGGTACGCACGTTACGCCGATGCCGATGGAGACGATGCGCGACTTTCCGGCCCTGGACTTGATCGTGCGAGGCGAGCCGGAATTGACCTTCCGCGAGCTGATCGATGTACTGGAGGGCCGGCAGGCCGAGGTGCCCGATTGGGTCGAGGCGATGCTGCGCCAGACCGATCCGAAGTGGGAGCCGGCGCCGAGCGTGCAGGAGAGCAATGGGCACGGCTCGCCGCTGCGCGCGGTCAAGGGCCTGGTGTGGCGTGAGGGGACGGAGGTGCGGATCAACCCGGATCGGCCCTTCATCCCGGAGCTGGACGACTTGCCGATGCCGCTGCATCACCTATTGCCCTTGGATCAGTACCGCATGCCGCTGATGAAGGGGCCCTTCACCTTCCTGGTGACCAGCCGCGGCTGCCCGGCCGGCTGCAAGTACTGCATCAAGCACGTGACCTACCAGTGGTCGGTGCGGCTGCACTCGCCGGAGCGGATCATGCAGGAGCTGTGGCTGTTGCACGATTTGGGCATTCACAACATCCACATGTATGCGGACCTGTTCACGGTCAACCGGGAGCAGGTGGTGGAGCTTTGCAGGCGCATCATCGACGAGCAGCTACCGGTGCGCTGGACTTGCAACAGCCGGGTGGACTATGTGGACGAAGAGATGCTGAAGCTGATGGGCCGGGCCGGTTGCTGGCTGATCAGCTGGGGCATCGAGAGCGGCAACGAGCAGATCCTGAAGAAGGCGGCTAAGGGGGCCGATCCGGCCAAGGCGCATCGAGCGCTGCAGTGGGCGAAGGACGCCGGCATCAAGAACTGGGGTTACTTCATCATCGGCCTGCCGGGCGAGACCGAGGAGACCATCCGCGAGACCATCGACCTGGCCAAGGGCTTGCCGCTGGACATCGCGCTCTTCCACGTGGCGGCGCCCTATCCGGGTACGCCCTTCTTCTTCGAGGTGGTGGAGAACGGCTGGTTTGCCGAGGGCACGCGGTGGGAGGAGGTCGACATGGACAAGGGGACCGTCCTGCAGTACGACAACCTGTCGGCCGAGGAGCTCCTGGAATGGCAGCGCCGCGCTTTCCGCGAATGGGCGCTGCGGCCGGGGCCGATGTGGACCTACCTCAAGATGCTCTTCGGGGACTTCCATACCTTCAAGCGTGCGCTTCGTGTGGGGCTGGAGCACTTCACCTGGGCGGTGGGTGCGAAGGAGGCTCACTAGCGTCGCCGCGCTGGCAACGGCGTAGCGATGCGGATGATCGCCAATGGCCCATCGAGCACGAGACTGGTTCAAGCAAGCAGAGGCCGACCTACGGCTGGCACGGTTCGCGACAGAGGCCGGCTCGAACGAGTGGTCCTGCTTCGCGGCGCAGCAGGCGGCCGAGAAGGCGATCAAGGCGGCGCTGCTGGAGAATGGCACGGAGGGCTGGGGCCATACGCTGACGGTGCTCGTCCGCCGGTTGGCCGAGATCGTCGATGTGCCGGAACTGCTGATCGATCGCTGTCGGGTGCTCGACAAGCACTATATCCCGAGCATGGTACCGAGCATGTTCGACTCCGGGGCGCCGACGGATTTCTACGTTCGAGCCGAGGCCCTGCAGGCCATCGAGCATGCGGACACATTGATGGGCTTCTGTCGATCGCTGACCGAACAGTCCCAATCCATTCCGAGAGGCGCTTAATTCCGCAGTGAAGCTGATCGTCCAGATCCCATGTTTGAACGAGGCCGAGACGCTGCCGGCCACCGTGCGCGACATTCCGCGGCAGATCCCCGGTGTGGATGCTGTCGAGATCCTGGTGATCGACGACGGGTCGACGGATGGGACGGCCGAGGTGGCGCGGGGGCTGGGCGTGGAGCATGTAGTCCAGTTCAAGCGGAACCGTGGCCTGGGCTACGCGATGATGGCTGGCTTCGAGGCTTGTCTGGATCTGGGTGCGGACATCATTGTCAACACGGACGGCGACAACCAGTACTCCGGGGGCGACATCCCGAAGCTGGTCGAGCCGATCTTGGCAGGCCGAGCGGATCTGGTGATCGGCGATCGGCAGACGGACATGATCTCGCACTTTTCGCCGGCCAAGCGGCGCCTGCAGACGGTGGGGAGTCGAGTGATCAGCCGGCTGGCGCATCTGGAGGTGCCGGATGTAGCCAGCGGCTTTCGGGCCTACACGCGGCGGGCGGCCTTGCATCTGAACAGCCACGGGTCCTTCGACCATACGGTGGAGCATACGATCCAGGCCGGGCACAATCGTTGGGCGGTCGAGGTGGTGCCGATCGGGACCAACCCGAAGGCTCGCGAGTCGCGGCTCTTCAACAACATCGGCGAGTTCGTGGTTCGCTCGGGGCTGATCAGCCTGCGGACCTATGCGAAGTACCGGGCCTTGACGCTGTTCTCGGCGGCGGGCGTGTTCAGCTTCGCGGTCGGCTTCCTGTTGGGCCTGCGCTTCGTGTGGATCTACCTCTTCGGGCAGACCAGCACGCTGCACGTGCAGTCCCTGATCCTGGCGGCCATCCTGCTGTTGGCCGGCTTCCAGATGGTGCTGACCGGGGTGGTGGCGGATTTGATCGGCACGAACCGGGCGCTCTTGGAGGACATGGCGGCGCGGGTGCGGGAGATCGAGATTCGGTCGCGGGGAGGTGGGACGTGATCCGGCGGGACGTTGGTGCAACGCGGCACCTATTCGATACGCGAGCCGGGATCTGGACGAGATGACCTCACCGGTGGAGAAGCCAACGATGATCGAGTCCGACAGCTTGTTACAGCAGGTCATCCGATCGCCGCGACTCGGCCTGTATGCCCAGCGGATTCGGCACTTGCTCGATGCGGAGCGCGAGGCACGAGAGCGCTTCTACGAGGAGCTGGACGAAGGGCAGAAGGCAGAGTTCATCAACGGGGAAGTGATCGTGCACTCGCCGGTACGATTGGCGCATACGGATAGCGGTGGGCTGATCATCATGTTGATGCGGGCCTACGTTTCGAAGCGCGGACTGGGTTTCGTCGGATACGAGAACGCGATGGTCTCCCTCACTCGAAACGACTACATGCCGGATGTATTTTTCATTCGGCGCGATCGCGCGAGGCACTTCGAGGCCGATCAGATGCATTATCCGGCCCCCGATCTGGTGGTCGAGATCCTCTCGCCCAGCACCGAGGCCAACGACCGTGGTGTGAAGTTCGACGATTGCGCGGCACATGGGGTCGAAGAATATTGGATCGTGCATCCGAGCGAGAAGGTCGTCGAGCAATACCTTCTGGAGGACGGTGCCATGCGGCTCGCACAGCGCTCTGCCGATGGCTACTTGCACTGCCAGGTGATCGATGGCTTCGAGATTCCAGTGCGGGCGGTGTTCGACGAGCTGGAGGCCAGCCGTACTTTGAATCGGTTGAACGCGGATTGATCGTGATCCGGGCGGGTGGTGGCATCTCGTTGTTCACAAGAGCGCGGGCGGCCGCTCGAAAGCGACCGCCCGTTCGATCCGCTTAGACCCGGTGACCGCGCTAGGCGGCGGGGATCTCCAGCGGATCCTCGGGATGTGCAGCGTCCCAGAGTTCCTTGTAGCCGGCGTTGTCCAGACCGATGTTGGCGCGGTTGCGGATGCTGCCGGTGAAGGTACCGGGCGCGTTCATGGCCTGCACGACCTGGCGATCGGCGGTGGTGTTGACGCGGAAGCGGCCGTCGCGGCCCAGGCTCATGCGCACGCGGCCGACGCCAGGCAGGCTGACGGGCGTGCCCATGCGGCCGAAGTAGATGACGGCGGCGCGCAGTTCCTTGAGCACCATCTCGATCTCGGCTGGGTTCAGCCCGCTGCGCGAGGAGAGCCAGGTGGAGACCTCCTCGAGGCCGACGGTGCGGCCATGCTCGATGCGGGGTCCGTACTCGCGGAAGGCTTGGATGATGGTTGCCATGGGTCTGTTGCTCCTTTCTTGCATGCCCACTGGCTTCGGTTCTACCCATTGAACGACGCAGCCCGTCGAACGGTTCCCTCCGCGGGGGGCTCCAGGCCGACGTTTGGCCGCCGACTCGCCGCCGTCTGGTCGCCGTTGGCGGATCCGCGCAGAATCCTTATAAGGAATGTCGCGAGTCCTTACAAGGAATCTTGACAGTCCTTATAAGGAATCCAGCCGAGTTCTCTCTAGGAATCCCACCCAGTTCTCTATAGGAATCGAGACGATATGACTTTGGCCGTACAGACGAAGACCGAAACCGAACTGATCGAGCCCTGCGGCGGCCAGCTGGTGGATCTGCTGGTGGCCGAGGAGGAGCGCGAGGCGCTCAAGGACCAGGCCGGCCGGCTGCCCAGCATCCAGATCTCGGCCCGGGCGGCCTGTGATCTGGAGCTGCTGGCGGTGGGGGCCTTCTCGCCGCTGGCCGGCTTCATGGGCGAGGCGGACTTCGAGCGGGTGCTCTCCGACATGCGCCTGGCCGATGGCCAGCTCTTTCCGATGCCCATCACGCTGCCGGTCTCGCCCGAGGACCTGAAGGGGGCCGGCGACCAGATCGCCTTGCGCGACAGCCGCAACAACCTGCTGGCGGTGATGGACCTGGAGGATATCTATCCCTGGGACATGGCCGAGACGGCCCGGAGCGTCTTCGGGACGAGGGATGCGCGGCATCCGATCGTGGCCGAGATGCACCGCTGGGGCGACTTGAACGTGTCCGGCCGGCTGCGGGTGCTCGAGTTGCCGCGGCATTACGACTTTGCCGACCTACGACTGACGCCGGCGCAGACCCGGGCGCGCCTGGCGGAGATGGGCCGGACCAACGTGGTGGCCTTCCAGACCCGCAACCCCATGCACCGCGTCCACGAGGAGCTGACCAAGCGCGCGGCCGATTCGGTGGACGGCGTGCTGCTCCTGCACCCGGTGGTGGGCATGACCAAGCCGGGCGACGTGGACCACTACACCCGCGTACGCACCTACAAGGCCCTGGCCGAACGCTACTACGCGCCCGACCGCATCCTGCTCTCGCTGCTGGAACTGGCCATGCGCATGGGCGGCCCGCGCGAGGCCCTGTGGCATGCCCTCATCCGCCGCAACTACGGCGCCAACCACCTGATCGTCGGTCGCGACCACGCCGGCCCGGGCCTGGACTCCAAGGGCCAACCCTTCTACGGCCCCTACGACGCCCAAGACCTGGTGCGGGCCCACGAGGACGAGCTGGGCGTGCGCATGATCGAGTTCAAGCGCATGCTCTACCTGCCCGACGAGGACCGGTATGAAGAGGAGAGCCAGCTGAGCGAGGCGCAGAAGACGGCCTCGATCTCCGGCACCCAGGTCCGCGAGGAGTACCTGAACGCCGGCCGGCTCCTGCCCGAGTGGTTCACCCGGCCCGAGGTAGCCGAGATCCTCTCCGAAGCCTACCCGCCGCGCCACAAGCAGGGCGTCTGCATCTGGTTCACTGGCCTAAGCGGGTCGGGCAAGAGCACCACGGCCAACATCCTCAAGGTGATGCTGGAGGAGGCCGGCCGGCAGGTGACGGTGCTGGACGGCGACGTGGTCCGCACCCACCTGAGCAAGGGCCTGGGCTTCTCCAAGGAAGACCGCGACACCAACATCCGCCGCATCGGCTTCGTGGCCGCCCAGATCGTCCAACACGGCGGCACCGTCATCTGCGCCGCCGTCAGCCCCTACCGCGCCACCCGCAACGACGTCCGCAACCTGGTCGGCGCCGACCGCTTCTGCGAGGTTTTTGTGGATACGCCGCTAGAGGTCTGCGAGGAGCGGGATGTGAAGGGTTTGTACGCTAAGGCACGCCGCGGGGAGATCAAGGGCTTCACCGGGATCGATGATCCGTATGAGGCGCCGGAGAGTGCGGAGGTGCGGTTGGATACGGTGCTGGGGACCGTCGAAGAGAACGCGCGGCGAGTAATGGCCTGGCTTGCTAGTGAGCGATTTGCCTAGGTACTTTCGCACGAAACCACTCATATACTCTATCGCAGGCTGCATCGAGTTCGGTCGATTGCGCCCATTTTCCAGCCGTAATGCTGGGCTTCTAGATACACGTCGACTCCAATGACCTTCCACGCCAAAATCGAACGACTGCTGCTCCACGTGTGGTCGGATGTGTGGGAGGCAGCAGCTTCCGTTGACGGTTGAACCTAAGAACATGAAGGTGGACTGCTCTCTCAGTGCGTTTGGCTATAGCCCATATTGGACGCGCTGGCCGAGCAAGTATGCTGACAAGGACTAGTCACAGCTATCCGAGATTTGCAGGCCCTTAGACCGACGCCATCGATGTTTGGGACATGGACCTGTCAGGCATTCTCAAACCAGAAAAGGAGGGGCAGTAAGTGCCTACTGGGTTCACTGCTAACAGCTACTGGCTCGGTGTGAAAGACCAAGTAATCACACTGCGCGACTCCACTGACGTGCTGGGCCGAAGGTGGAGCGCGTCGCGTACGAGTGTGCTCGTGGATTCCGGGCACGTGTACGTGCGGGTCTTCCGCAACATTAGGGCCTGGCTACCGCATCTGGAGCCCAAGGGACTAATCGTCTCGCACGATGTGCTTGGGCCGAGCCATCCAGGTGAGTTGCGGGCGGCAGGGTAGGTGCTTGGTAGGCGATGCAGAGTCGTTATCAGTGCGGGTTTGATCTTCCGATTTGAGCGATCCGACTCCTATGAAGGATGCCTTTGGCGGGCGGTACCGCGAAAGAGCTCCGGCAAGTGGGATTCCTACCCAGAGACCTGCAGCCTCAAGTCGGGAGCCGGTAGTGTGGGGGCCATGATCCTACCGTGCGCAGGCTCGACGTCATGAATAGCTTGGCACAAGGTCTGGAGTCAGAACTCGCCGCGCTTGCGACAGGCGACGAAGTGATCTACGTTGCGAATCCAGGTAATGCAGGAGACGCGCTGATTGCTTGCTCCACATTTCAGCTTCTCGATCGTCTGGACGTCCGCTATCGGATCATGGTGTCGAGCGACCGTAGTTGCCACGATGCCGAAATTGTCAACAAGACTGTATTACTCGCTGGTGGTGGTAACCTGGTCCCTGAGTACCACAACGCCGCAGGATTCATCAGGCGATACTCGGAGATCGCAGGGCGGTTCATTCTCTTGCCGGCCTCCATACGAGGTTCGGTGCAGCTATTGAAGACAGTTAGTGGAAAGGCAACCATATTCTGTCGAGAGCGCTACTCTTTCGAAGAATTGAGAACTCAGTTGCCGAGCGCAGATATTCGACTCGCAGACGACCTGGCCTTCCAACTGGACTACGCTGCGCTTAAGAACCAAGGGAGATCGTCTTTGATTGCTGGTGCGATGGGGCTGGAGCGTGATCTCACGCTTCCAGTTAGGGAGTTTCATGCATGGGAGCAGCAATTGATCTTTCGGGCAATGAAGCGACGGCTAGTCAAGTCAGTTCGCAGGGTCGCCTATCGGCGTCAAAGTCAAGTCATCAATAGCTTTCGCACTGATTGCGAGGCAGCGAGCACTTTCTTACCCAAGAATAATCTGGATTGCTCGAGAGTTTTTGACTTCGGAGTCGAATCCCCTTTCCTGGCACGATATTCGGCCAACCGTCTCCTCAGCTTCTTGTCTGGATTTGAGCTAATCAGGACTGACCGTCTACATGTATGTATCGCAGGGATCATCCTTGGGAAGCAGGTTGAGTTCTATGCCAATAGCTATTACAAGAACCATGCTGTGTTTGAGCACTCGATTGACGGGCGGATCTCTGGGGTTCAGTGGCGGGGAGACCTGGATCGTGCCAGTGTGTATGAACTCTAGACCATTGCACCAGAGACGTGTTGTACTCACTCACTCATGGGTTTGGCATTATCAACAACTGGTTCTGCAGGCCGGGATCGGAAGTTGATGGATCCACGAGACCCTGTTGTGTCCAGGGCCTCGCGCTCGGTGACCTACGCGATACAGCACTTCGATCGAACGGGGAGCATGAGAGCCCCGTATCAAGTGTTACGAGGGTTCGCTGCGGCGGGATGGGAAGCCAAGATTGCCACGGTGAGCAGCGAGGCCAACAGCGGAATCACAGAAGCCTGGAGCCAAGTTCCTGTCGAGCGTGTTGGCCGCTTTGGTAGCCGGCGCTTTCGAATTGTCCTTCTAACGCTCCGAATGCTCGTTCGGAGTCGATCACAGTTGGCATTCTCATTCATTTGGGACTGGCATAACTATGGACTATTGCTCGCGCGAACACTACTGCGTCGTCCATTTGTAGTCTGTCTCGACACCTACTGTTACAAAGCGCCATGGGACAAGAAGGGGTGGTGGGCACGGATGCTCACTTACTTGCGTTATGGGCTGGTAATCAGGACCGCTGATCTTGTGCTGGCCGAAACGCCGATTACTGCACATTTCGCAGCAGAGATCGCGCGAGAAGGGCGGGTTAGACTGATTCCCTTTTGCCTATGGAGACGCGATCTGGTCGACGTCGAGCAACGATGGTCGGCGGCGCAAGATTCGCTTGAACGCGAGTTGGTCGTTCTCTATGCGGGCAGAATCGTACCACGAAAGAATGTGCATGATCTGATCGAGGCATTCGCCAATGTCCAACCACACCATCCAGAGTGGAGGCTCGAAGTGATGGGTCCGGTCACTGACTCAGAATACTTTCAGGAACTGGAGCAACAGGTGGCGGCGCATGGCCTTGAGGACGCGGTACGCTTCTCGCCCCCTTGCTTTGGAGAGGAGCTCTACCGACGACTTCGAACCGTATCAGTCTTCGCCTTGCCGTCGGCAGGGGAGGGGCTGCCTACTGCGATAACGGAGGCGATGTTCTTCGGTGGGGCGATAGTCGCAGGCCGCTCAGGCTCAGTCGGCTACCAACTTGCCAATGGCGGATGTGGGCTACTTCATGAGCCGGGTGATGTGGAAGGTCTCGCCATGCAACTTGAGCAGTTGATTGACTCCAAGATGTTGCGAAATCGGCTGATGGCGGCAGCACGCGAGCGCATGTTGGAACTGTTTACATGGGAGGCCTACTTTCCTGCACTAGAGGGCGATTGCTCCGAACTTGTATCTAGTGCTAGTTGAGTATCTCACCGCGTGCGGGCATTCTGTGGTTTATTGAAGACACAAGATTCCCATGCGAGGCCTTGAGATCGTGGCTGGACAAGCCGGTATACCGCGCCTCCAACCTGGATATCAATAGTGGGTGCCGCACGGACTATTCAATCGGACTCGTGCTGCGCCGACCTAAGGAAGTGTTTGCAGCAATTGCGAGTGAGCGTTTGCGGGATGGATCGAGAGGAGCTGGTCTTAGCTCGTAGTCGCTTCGGTGCCACCAGGTACTGACAGTCGTTGTTAATTGCTGTTCGTTTTGATGCGGACTTGTTGTTCCGGTCACATATAACCATCAAGGGTATTGTTGCTGCTCCGATTCAGAAGTCGATACAGGGTATTGAACTGAGTCCACTCTATTAGACGATGGTTCGGGGAGAGTGCGCCAGCCAGCAAGTGTAGTCGAATCTATGCTGCTCGCAAGCGAGATCGGATCTATTGGAGCAAGGTGGCCGACAAACAGCTATGAGAAGTGAATCCTCAAACCACAAGACATCAGGCGTGATACTGTTAATCGCTGGCCTTCAGAGATCTGGCACCACCATGGCGCTACAAATCGCGAATTCACATCCGCGAGTCGAGTTGCAGTCTGAGTTTGGTTGTTTCATGTTTGTTGATCATCCGTACTCACACTATTCGCATTCGCTGCTTCGGCAGTGGTGGCATAAACGCAACGCTAGGTTCACGAATGGTGTGAGCTGGTTTCACAGACTGCCGAGCGGAAATTTTCTTGGTAATCTGAGTTTTACTTTACGACTCCTTGCAGCGATCCGTCGACACTCTGGCCAAGGCCAGGTTGATAGCTCGATTGTCTATTCCGGTCTTAGAGATCTTTCGAGTGATGCAATTGTCGTTGGTGATAAGTACCCGGACTACGTGTATCAAATCGAGGAACTCAGCTCCTCCCCTCAGGTTCGGATTGTGTGTCTTGTTCGCGACCCGAGAGCAGGATACTATTCTTATCGTCGGGCATTCCACAATTGGGGTGGCGGAAGGTGGTCGAAGCAGCTCTTGGATGCGGGGCACTATGCCTGGAACTGGTCTCAACTGATGCGTCGAATAGAATCAGTATCTGAGCGAACGAACGTGCTCGTAGTGCGCTACGAGGATCTGGTTGCTGACCCGGGAGGTTATGTAGCTCGGCTAGCGGATTTGACTGGTGTCGATGCCAAGGGCTTCGACTACAGTTTTGTACATACGTCCAGCATCCGCAAGTTTGCTGGACAGATCGATCCGAAGGCTGAGAAGACGATCCTTAATGTCGCTGGCGACCGGATGCGGGAGCTTAGGTACTCATAGTGTCTGGAATGCGGGTCGCGATACTGAGTTGGTCTGCCGACGATGGTATCGCCAAAGCGTTCGAGACGGCGCTTGCCATTCAGGGGGCGCTACCTAGACTATTCGTGATTGGAGACCCAATTCCTGAGCCGGTTGATCTGGTACTCAGCTTCGCACCCTATGGGCGCCTGACGCCGCTGATGACGAGACTCGTAGACCTGCCATTGCATCGCCGGCCGAGGTGGCTGCACTGGAGCATGGAGTGCTTTCCGAGCCTGGGCGTGCCGTGGCCGCTGCTGTCTCGACTTGCTCGTCTGCGCTCGCAGGTAGACACGGTCGGCGAGCGGCTTGCGCGCCACCGATTCTTGGGAGAGTATCTGCGCGCGCTAGACGCTGGCCTGATGACCCGACTGGTTGAGAGTTCGAACCTCCATGCCCAGATCTACCAGGCACACGGCTACGACGTGCCATACGTGCCCTGGGGTATGCCCTCGGCCTGGCAGGCCGACATGGAGCTCGAGCGCGACATTGACGTGCTGTGGATGGGAAAGCGCCGCACTCGCCGACGGGCGCGCTGGCTGGGTCTCATCCGGGCCGAGATCGAGGCTGAAGGGCTGCACATGTACGTGGCCGACGGAGAGGAACGGCCTTTCGTCTTTGGGCAGGAGCGGATCCGCTTGCTTAATCGGGCCAGGGTGACGCTGAACCTCTTGCCGCGTAGCTACGACACGGCCTTCACGTTCCGATTCGTGCACGCCGCGGCCAACGGCTCGCTGGTGGTCTCGGAGCCCAACCTTCCACACTGCCCGGAGATCGAGCCTGGGCAGCACTATGTCGCTGCCGAGCCGCGGCATCTGTCGCAGACGATCTTGCGCTGCTTGCGAATGCCGGAAGCGCAGGCACCGGTGGTAGCGGCTGCTCGCTCTCTGGTACGCAAGCACCTGACCATGCAGGCTAGCCTGGCGCGAATCCTCGACTTGACGGCCTGACCCTGGAGGAGGAGACGAAGTCATGAATCCCCTGCGCCTCGCGCGCAACATGTGGACCAACGCCGGCACCGCGCGCGAGCTGCTGCATTACTTGTGGGAGCAGAAGCTGTGGTGGATGGTGCCGATGGTGGTGGTGCTGCTGGCCTTCGGGTTGCTGCTCATTTTTGCCTCGGCCTCTGGCGTCGGGCCCTTTATCTACTCGCTCTTCTAGGCGAGCACGATGATCCTGCTCAAGATCCTGGC
Organism: uncultured Anaerolineales bacterium; assembly: GCA_964549495.1. Lineage (GTDB taxonomy): Bacteria > Chloroflexota > Anaerolineae > Epilineales > Epilineaceae > JACKBJ01. Next base: position 25,137 of record CAZJWJ010000074.1, read on the forward strand.
CGTCGTGCTGGCCGTCTTCCTGTTCTTGGCGTTGGTCAAGGGGCCACGAGAGGCCTGGCGGCTCTGGAGACGCTTCGGCGCTGCGCTGGGTGACTGGATCGCGCGGCTGGTGCTGACGCTGTTCTACTTCAGCGTGCTGGTGCCCTTCGCCCTGATCGCCATGGCCAGCCGCGATGCCTTGGGCCGCAAGCGGCCCGAGGGAGCGGGGCTGTGGGGTGATGGTCAGGCGCTGTCGCAGGACCTCGAGTCGGCCGGGAGACAGTTCTAGTGCGCATCCTGGGCGTGTCCTGCTACTACCATGACTCGGCGGCCGCCTTGCTGGTTGACGGGGAGTTGGTGGCGGCTGCCGAGGAGGAGCGCTTCACGCGCAAGAAGCACGACCACGGCTTCCCGGAGCGGGCCATCGAATTCTGCCTGTCCGAGGCGGGAATCCAAGCCGCCGACCTGGATTACGTGGTCTATTACGAGAAGCCGCTGCGCAAGTTCGAGCGCATCATCCAGACCGTGCTGGCCACCTGGCCGCGCAGTTGGGCCGTCTTCCGCGAGTCGATGGTAGCCTGGTTCAATGAAAAGCTGTGGGTCAAGAGCCAGCTGATGGATTATCTGGGCCTACCGGCCGAAAAGCTACTCTTCGCGGACCACCACATGTCGCACGCCGCCAGCGCTTTCTTCTGCAGTCCCTACGACGAGGCGGCCGTGCTCACCTGCGACGGGGTCGGCGAATGGCAGACCACGACCATCGGCCACGCTCGCGGCAGCTGGTCCGAGACCGGCGGTAACGCGATCACGCTCGATCACGAGATCCGCTTCCCACATTCGCTGGGCCTCTTGTACTCGGCTTTCACCGCCTTTCTGGGCTTCCGGGTCAACTCGGGCGAGTATAAGGTCATGGGCATGGCGCCCTACGGACGGCCGCGCTACGTCGACAAGGTTTGGCAGCTGGTCGAGGTGAGCGAGGACGGTGGCTTTCGGCTGAATATCGAGTACTTTTGCTACCACCACTCGACCGAGCGGACATACAATGACAAGTTCGTCGAGCTCCTTGGGCGACCGCGTGTGCACGAGAGCGAGTTCTTCACACCGGACAGCGACCCCGAGCGCTCGGCGCGCGAGCCCGAGAAGGCCGAGAAGAACCAGCATTACGCTGACATCGCGGCCAGCATCCAGCAGGTGACGGAGGAGATCGTGCTGGCCATGGCGCGCCAGGCGCACCGGCTGACCGGATCCAAGAATCTGTGCTTGGCCGGCGGTGTTGCGCTCAACAGCGTGGCCAACGGACGGGTGATGCGCGAGACGCCCTTCGAGTCGGTTTATATCCAGCCCGCCGCCGGCGACGCGGGTGGAGCCATCGGCGCCGCCCAATGGGCTTGGCACGTCGTGCTGGGCCAGCCGCGCGAATTCGTCATGCAGCACGCCTACTGGGGGCAGCAGTTCGAGCGCGACGAGTGCCTGGCGGCGCTGGCACAGTTT
>CAZJWJ010000075.1:0-2504 GCA_964549495.1 uncultured Anaerolineales bacterium
TGTCGTCTATCAAGACCAGCGGCTCGATCTCGGCCAGCTGGCCGACCGCCGCCACGGTGTAGTCCATGCCGGACTCGAGAGTGAGGTCGGCCTCGATCACCACCGGCTCGGTGGTGCCGGTCGGCACGACCTTGATGTTATAGGTGTCGGGCGGCAGCAGCGCAGCGTAGTCCGTGATCGCGCCGAAGGCGGCGTTCGAGAAGGCCACCGCGTCGTTCACCAAGATGTCGACGGCCGGCGCATCCGGTGAGGCATGCGCCACTCGGACACGCGCCGGAGCGTAGTCCACGACCGGGACGGCCATCAGCATCGGATCACCGTCGGCCAAGCCCATGGCGAAGACGGTATAGACGTTGCCCTCGCGCAGGGACAGGCTCGAGACATCGAGCACGACGGTATCCGTGCCCGCGAGGCGAACCTCGAGGTCATAGGTGCCGGCGTCGACCGGCAGGTAGGCACCCACGGACTTGTAGCCCACGTCCGCGAAGAGCACCGGACCGCCATCGGCGACCGCGATGTCGACGGATGGCGCGTCGGGCGAGGCGTGCACGAAGCGCACGTGCGCCTTGCCAGCTGCCGGAGGCGTATTGTCGTCGACGAGCAGCAGCGGCTCGAAGATGCCCACCGCGCCGCCCAAGCCTACCGCTGCAGCGGTATAGTCCTGGTCCGCCTCGAGGGTCAGCTCGACCTGAATGACCGCCGGTTCCATGGAGCCCGCGGGCACGATCTCGACGTAGTAGGTGCCCGCCGGCAGTTCGGCGTAGTCGGTTACCTCGCCGAAGGCCGTATCGGCGATGGCCAAGTTGCCATCGATGAGCACATCGACGTTCGGCGCGCCCGGCACGGCGTGCGCGATGCGGACGCGCGCGCTGCCCTCCACCGGCGGCTCTTCCTCGGCCATCGCGTCGACCGTCGTCACCGCGCGCAAGGCCGGATCGCCGCCGGCCAGGCCCATGGCGAAGATCGTGTAGACCTCTTGCGACGCGAGAAGCACATCCGGTAGCGACAGCACGACGGTATCGGTGCCGGCGATCCGCACCTCGAGATCGTAGAGGTAGTTCCCGACCGTCAGGTACTCACCGGCCTCCTTGAAGGCCACGTCCGAGAAGAGCACCGCGCCGCCGTCGGCCATCGCGACGTCGACCGCCGGCGCGTCCGGCGAGGCATGCACGAAGCGCACGCGCGCATCCCCCGGAGCCGGCAAGGTGTTGTCGTCCACGAGCACGAGCGGCTCGATCTCGGCCAGCAGGCCGACCGCGGCCACCGTGTAGTCCGTGTCGGCCTCGAGCGTGAGGTCGGCCTCGATCACCACCGGCATCGTCTCGCCGGTCGGTACGACCTTGACGTTATAGGTTCCCGGCGCCAGTTCGGCGTAGTCCGTCACCGCACCGAAGGACGCGTTGGAGAAGGCGACTTCGTCGTCGACGAGCACGTCGACGGCCGCTGCGTCGGGCGAGGCATGGGCCACGCGAAGGTTGGCCATGCCGTCCGACGGCGGCGTCCCGTCGAACATCGCGTCGACGGTGATCACCGCGCGCAGGGCCGGGTCGCCAGCGGCAAGCCCCATCGCGAAGACCGTGTACACCTTGAGGGATTCGAACACGGAGTTGGTCAAGGAGAGCGCGACCGTCTCGGTGCCCGCGATCCGCACTTCGAGCGGATAGACGTCGCTTGCGACCGGCAGGTAGTCACCGACCTCCTTGAAGGAGACGTCGGAGAAGAGGATCGGGCCACCGCCGGCCACGGCGATATCGACCGCTGGTGCGTCCGGCGAGGCGTGCACGAAGCGCACGTGAGCGTTGCCGGGTTCCGGCAAGGTATTGTCGTCTATCAAGACCAGCGGCTCGATCTCGGCCAGCTGGCCGACCGCCGCCACCGTGTAGTCCATACCGGGTTCGAGATCGATGTCGGCTTCGATCACCACCGGCTCGGTCGCGCCGGTCGGCACGACCTTGATGTTGTAGCTGTCCGGCGGCAGCTCGGCGTAGTCCGTGACGGCGCCGAAGGCAGCGTTCGAGAAGGCGACCGCGTCGTTCACCAGGATGTCGACGGCCGGTGCGTCCGGCGAGGCATGCGCGACCCGGATCCGGCTGTTCTCGGGTGCGTCTTGTGCTCGGAGCGAAGGTGTGGACGATGCTGCGAAGATCAGCGCCAGCAGCATGAGTCCGAGTTTGGGGATGGTGGTGTTCATGGTTCCTCCGTACAGGTTTTGGCTAGGTATTGTCCAGCAACCGTGGAGTAGGTTGCGTTGGGCGTTCAGGTTCTTACGTGCCGATCTCGTACGTGTGGGGGCGCGGCGGGGCGGCCCTTGGCTGGGCTCACGAACTCGGGGGACGGGAGAGGGGACGCAGGAAGGTGGGGCGCGCAGCGGACCGAGGCGTGCGCGTTGGGAGGTCTTGGCCTCGGACAACCGCGATCCCAGCCAAGGGCCGCCCCGCCGCTTCGTGCCAGTGGTGGGGGGAGGGCGCTATCTTCCATCGAGCGGTGGAGTGTGGTAGGGGTTG
>CAZJWJ010000075.1:2604-26459 GCA_964549495.1 uncultured Anaerolineales bacterium
ACCGACGGAGACCGACGGAGACCGACGGAGACCGACGGAGACCGACGGAGACCGACGGAGACCGAAGGGTCGTGGAGCGCGAACTCAGGAGCGCGAGCTCAGGTGTTCGGGGCGCGGGGGTCAGCGGCAGGGGATGAGGCGGGCGATCTCGCGGTAGATGGCGGCCAGGGCGGCCTCGTCGGGGGCCAGGTAGACGCGCTCCTCGGTGCCGGCGATGTCGCGCAGGACGCCGGGCAGCACGTCGGAGCCGAGACCGATGACGTGGGTGGCCACGCCCACGTCGCGCGCCAGCTGGGCGGCGGTGCGCATGGCCGGCTCGGTACCCAGCTGCGGCCGGCCGTCGGTGAGCAGGACGATGACCCGGTCGGCGGTCGGTCGACGGTTCGCGCCGGTCAGCTCGCCCAGCGCGGTCCAGAGCCCCAGGTCGATGCGCGTCCCGACGGCGGGAGCGAGCGAGTTCAGCGCACGGTCGAGCGCTGCCCGGTCGGTGGTCAGGGCCTGGGCCAGTCGGGCATCGCTGTCGAAGCCGACGATGGTGGCCCGGTCGCGGCTGGGCTCGAGCAGGTCGATGAAGTTGCGGGCGGCCGAGCGCGCGGCTTCCAGCTTGGCGCCCGACATGGAGGAGGAGGTATCGATGACCAGGGCCACGTCGACCGGCTGGGCCTTGGGCACGCATTGCTCGCGGAAGAGGATGGGGAGGTGAAGGGGGATGGGGATGCCGGTGGGTCCAGCTGTCGCGGTCGGCAGCAGGGTGGGGCTCGGCGTGGGCGAGGGCGTGATGTCCGGCAGCGGCGTCGCGCTGGCCTCCGGGGTGGGGCTGGGTGGCGGCGATTGGGTGGGGCCGATGACCTCGACCTCGGGGACGGGGAAGAGGACGCGGCCGGGGTAGTCCAGGCCGTCGGTGTAGACGGCGGCGGCATCGACGTTGGTCGGATGGCGACCGGTCTCCAGGGGCTCGAGGCGGTAGGAGAGGACGGGCGGGGCGGCGCCCAAGGGGACGGGGGCCAGGTCCCAGCGGATGAGGGCGCTGGAGGCCGGGTCGGGGTTGGGTAGGATGGTGGCCGGCGGGCTGACGCTGGCGGGCAGCAGGCGCATGTGGATCGGGACGCGGTCTGTGATGGTCAGGGAGTGGAGCAGGCGGCGGGTCGTGATGTCGCGACCCAGGTCCTGGTAGATGGGGAGGAGAGAATCAGGGCTGTCAGCCAGGCGATAGCGCGAAGGGCGATCGGCGAGGGAGGCCAGGAGGGCGCGATCGGCGGGGGCGCCGGCCGCGAACTGGTCCTGACCGACGCTGACGGCATGGAGGGTGATGTCCTGGCGACGCAGGCGGCGAGCCTCCCACATGGCCCGGTCGCGTTCGGCGTCGGAGGCGGCGAGGAGGATGACGGCCTTGCCGGCCTCGGGGCGCCCCAGCGGGCCCTCGAAGGCCTCGCGGGCGGCGCGCAGACCGCCGGCCATGGCCATGCGGTAGGTGACCGGCACGAAGGGCAGGCATTCGCTACGAAGGGTGGAGAGATGGGAGCGCAGCAGATCGCGATCGTCGGTCAGGGGCTGGAGCAGGCGAGCACCGCCGAGGTCGGCACCGTGCTCGGGGCTGTAGGAGAGGACGGCCACGCGGTCCTGATTGGCGTCCATGGCCTCGACGAAGCGGAGGCCGGCCTGGCGCAGCGCGGCCAGGCGGCCGCCGGCCATGCTGCAGTCGGCCTGGTAGAGCAGCGCGATGTCCAGCGCCGCGTGGGCGGCGCCGCAGTCGACCGAGAGGTCGAGCCGAAGCTCGGTAGTCTGGCCGAGGGGGAGGACGGCGGGATCGGCTCTCTTGTTGGGTTGGACGGTGCAGGGTGCGCCATCCGGGTTTGGGGGAGGGAAGGAGGACGGGCCCTCGGCCGGCGCGAAGACCAGGATGCGGTCGTCGGCCGGGTCGACGAGGAGGACACGACCGAAGAGGTCGACGACCAGGTCGCGGTCGTCGATGGAGCCGACGGTGGGTGTATGACGGACGGGCCAGGCGGCGCGAAGCTCGCCATCGGGCGCGAACTTGAAGACCCAGCCGTCGGAGGTGAGGGTGTAGAAGGCCCCATCGGGGCCCAGGGCGAGGGCCTCCGCGCCGCGCGGGGAGAGTCCCTGCAAGGGAATGGGGTCGCCGACGCGGCCCCGGTCGTCGATGGGTCGGACGAAGCTGGCGCGAGCCAGCACGAAGAGGCCGTGGCGCGGGTCGGAGGCCAGGTCGGTGTAGAGCTGGAAGGGTCCGGTGGCGGGTTCGAGGTCGATGGCGCGCAAGAGGCCGCCGGTGCTGGTGTAGAGGACGACCCGTGACCAGCCGCTGTCGAGCAGGGCTAGGTTGTTGCCACCAGCCGAGGCGACGGCGGTCACCCACCAGCGGTCGTCGGGCACCAGCTCACCGATGCGGTCTCGGACCGATCGGAGCGGCTCGGGCAGGGCCTCGAAGATGCGTGGTGGGCCGACCGTGAAGCTGGGCGGGAAGCCGTAGACCGCTACCTGGTTGCCGTTGAGCACGGCTACGTTCGGCCCCACGATCGCCAGATCCTGGTGGCGATGCCCGTCGGCACCCTGGATGGGTCCGATGTGTTCGGCGCCTAAGTTGCCGAGGGCGCCACCGTCCGGGTCCATTGCCTGGACGTTGCGGCCGGCATCGAGCACGGCGAGCGTGCCCGATCCGGGATCGATCGACAATCGGTAGGGGGCGTCCAGGCGTTCGCCACGTTCGCTATCGACGCCGCCGGTGATGGCCGGGAACCAGCGGGACGGGTAGTGGTCGACGCCGCCGGCCATCCAGAGCCGAGGAGCGTAGGTCAGGGACATGCCGGCATTGGCGTCATAGCCGATGCGGCGCAGACCTTCGTGGTTGCCGCTCAGCCAGGCCTCGGAGGGTCGGAATTGCAGCAGCGGCAGGATGGTCTCGATGTAATCGGTCAGGCGGTTGAAGCGCAGGACGCCGCGCTCGACCAAGACATGCAGGGCCTGGCGGTCGTCGACGATCAGGTCCAGCGGCGCGCCTCCGGGGCCGGCCGAGTTATCCAGGATGAGCTGGCCGGCCGGCGTCCCGTCGGATTCCAGCCATTGCACGCGCTGGTTGCCGCTGTCGGCCACGAAGATGCGGCCGTCGCCGGACTCGGAAGCGAAGATGCCCAGCGGGCGCTCGAACTGTCCCGGGCCGCGGCCGAAGCCGCCCCAGGCGTCCAGCTGCCGGCCATCGGGGTCGAGCACGCGGATCTGGTGGCTCTGGCTGTCGGAAACATAGACCCGGCCATCAGGATCGACGGCGATGCCCCGCGGCAAGCCCAGATCGGGCCAGCTGGCTTCGGCCTCCATGCGGACCTCGAAGCCCTGCCAGCGCCGCCGCAGCACCTGGACCCGGCGGTTGCCCGTGTCGGCCACGTAGATCCGGTCGCGCGCATCGTCCAGCGCCAGGTCCTCCGGGAATTCGAACTGGTCCGCACCCGAGCCGCGCGAGCCGAAGGGCTGCTGGGTGGGGCGCGCGTCCATGTGCATCAGGGCCACCCGGTGCCGGCCGGTCTCGGCCAGGAAGACCAGACCGTCGCTGGCCACGTCGACCCCGCCGGGCTCGAAGACGGTGGCCTCCGAGGGCCCGGGCTGCCAGATGGCCTCTAGGGCGTAGGATTCGGGCAGAGTGGCGCTGGCGGCCAATGCGTAGGGCGCGAGCGCGCCGGAGGCGAGCACGTCAGGGCGAGGATCCGGACCCGTGTCGGCACCCTTCGCGGAGATGACCGACCGCGCCTTGGGATCGGGCATCGCCAAGCCCGGTCGCGGATCTCCGAAGATGAGCAGGCAGGCTAAGCCGAAGACGCTGGCCGCGATCCAGCTGTCCTGCCAGCCGAGAGCAGTGCGCGACGCAGCCTGCGCCGCGGCGGGTTCGACGACCGGGGATGGAGCTGGGCGGGGATGCGGTCGCATGGCGTGGAGCCGGATCGGCAGCGGAGGATTTGTGGAAAGGGCGTCAGCGGCAGGGGATGAGGCGGGCGATCTCGCGGTAGATGGCGGCCAGGGCGGCCTCGTCCGGGGCCAGGTAGACGCGCTCCTCCGTGCCGGCGATGTCGCGCAGGACGCCGGGCAGCACGTCGGAGCCCAGGCCGATGACGTGGGTGGCCACGCCCACGTCGCGGGCCAGCTGGGCGGCGGTGCGCATGGCCGGCTCGGTGCCCAGCTGCGGCCGGCCGTCGGTGAGCAGGACGATGACCCGGTCGGCGGTCGGGCGTCGGTTGGCGCCGGTGAGCTCACCGAGCGCGGTCCAGAGACCCAGATCGATGCGCGTCCCGACGGCGGGAGCGAGGGAGCTCAGCGCGCGATCGAGGGCCGCGCGGTCGGAGGTCAGGGCCTGGGCCAGGCGGGCGTCGCTGTCGAAGCCGACGACGGCAGCCCGGTCGCGGGTGGGCTCGAGAAGATCGATGAAGTTGCGAGCCGCCTCTCGGGCGGCGTCCAACTTGGCGCCGGCCATCGAGGAGGACGTGTCGATGACAAGGGCCACGTCGACCGGCTGGGCCTTGGGCACGCATTGCTCGCGGTAGAGGATGGGCAGGTAGAGCGGGATCGGGATGCCGGTCGGGCGGGGCGTCGCGGTCGGCAAGAGCGTCGGACTTGGCGACGGCGAAGGCGTGATGCCCGGCAGGGGCGTCGCGCTGGCCTCCGGGGAGGGGCTGGGCGGCGGCGTCTGGGTGGGGCCGATGACCTCGACCTCGGGCACGGGGAAGAGGACGCGGCCGGGATAGTCCAGGCCGTCGGTGTAGACGGCGGCGGCGTCAACGTTGGTCGGGTGGCGACCGGTCTCCAGTGGCTCGAGCTGGTAGCTGAGGACGGGCGGTGCCGCGCCCAGCGGGACGGGGGCGAGGTCCCAGCGGATCAGGGCGCTCGAGGCCGGGTCCGGATTGGGCAGAATGGTGGCCGGCGGGCGGACGCTGGCGGCCAGCAGGCGCATGTTGATCGGCACGCGGTCGGTGATGACCAGCGACTGGAGCAGGCTGCGATCGGAGAGGATACCGCCGATCTCGGTGGCGATGCCCTCCAGATCCGCCGGCGCCTCGGCCTTGCGGTACCAGGTGGGCGGGTTGGCGAGAGCGGAGAGCAGCCCCTCGTCGGGAGGCTGGCTGGACTGGAGGTCGGGGGCGGGCGGTGCCGGCACGCCCAGTCGCTGGCTGGGCACGCCCAGGCCGGCGGTGAAGATGCGCACGCCGCGCTCCCAGAGCCGCCAGGCCTCCCACATGGAATGCTGCCGGTCGGTGACGGGCGCGGCGACGGTGCCCGGCAGGCTGCGGCCGTGGATGCGCTCGATCTGCTCGCGGTCGATGGTGCTGCCGGTGGCCAGGACCAGCACCTTGCCGGCCTCGGGCCGAGCGGCCGGCCCGAATAGCGCCTCGCCGCCGGCGCGCAGGCCGGCGCTGGTCCGCCCGTCGTAGCGCCGCTCGGGGTAGAACATGGGCGGCAGGCATTCGGTCGAGAGCGTGGAGAGGGCATCGCGCAGCTGCTGCACGTCGTCGGTCAGCGGGACGAGCAGGCGCGCCCCGTCCGGCTCGTCGTTGTAGCCGACCAGGGCCAGCCGGTCGGCCTCGATGCGCATCGCGTCGATCAAGGCGTTGCCGGCGGCTCGGGCGGCGGCCAGACGCTCGCCGCCCATCTGGCAGCTCTGGTCGACGGCCAGGACGATGTCCAGCGCATCCCAGGCCGGCCCGCAGGAGGCCGAGAGGGAAAGCTGGACCTCGGTGGTCTCGCCGAGGGCCAGGCGGATCGGTTCGGCCTGCTTGTCCGGCTGCACCTGGCAGGCATCGCCGCGCGGATCGGGCGGCGGCGGTCCGGGCTGGTCCGGCTGGCGTTCGAAGACCAGGATGCGGTCGGCGTCCCCATCGGGGATCAGGACCCGTCCCAGGCTGTCGACGCTCAGGTCGCGGTAGCGACCCGGGCCGGCCTCGGCCGCCAGATCCCAGGCGGCCAGCATGCGCCCGCTGGTATCGTGCTTGAAGGCCCAGCCATCCGCCGAGAGCGTGAAGAGCGTCACTCCGTTCTCGTCCAGGCTGGCGCCGAGCGCCTCCAGCGGCCGGTTGCGCAGGCCCTCGAGCCGGACCGGGTCGATGTCGCGCCCGCGCGCGTCGAAGCCCAGGACCTCGCCATCGGCGGCCAGGACGCGCAGGTTGCCGCGGGTATCGTAGGCCAGATCGCGGAAGGCGCGGAAGGGGCTGTTGGCGCCGTTGAGGGAGACGGCTGCGATCAGCTGCTGCTCGCCCAGCGGGGGAATCGAGAGATCGCAGCCGACGTTGCAGGGCTGACCGCCGGTCTGGCGGAGGATCACCCGCTGCAGTCCACCGTCCAGGACGGCCTGGTTGCCCTCCACTGCCAGGGCGGTCAACCACCATCGGAAGTCGGGCTCGAGGTCGCCGGTCCGGTCGTTGCGACGCTGCAGCTGGCGATCGTCGAGGACGAGGCTCCGCCCCGGCGGGCAGCCGAGGAAGCAGCGGTGGCTCGTGGCTTGGACCTCGTTGCCCGTCAGGACCCGAGTGACCTCGACCTCGCTGAAGCCGCCCGCGACGTCGACACCCGGGCCGCCCCGGAATCGATTCCGCCCGTCATACCAGGCGCCGTTCTCGCGATAGAGGCGCAAGAGACCCGAGCTGTCGAGGACGCGGGCGGCGCTGGGGTCCATGCTGGTATCGATGCGGATGGGATCGAAGACGTTTCGCCAGGGCGGTCCGAGCTCGCAGGCGGAAGCGGGGAAGACGGTCTCGAAGCCGCGGCGGGGGCGGGCGACGATGCGGTCGTCGAAGCGCAGCTCGGAGGCGTAGCTGGAGAAGATCCCGTGCTCGAGGTGGACCGCGACGCGGCGGGTGCCCTCGTGCTGGGCCGGCACCGCGTCGTACTCGGCCGGGCAGCATTGCGGGCTGGTGTTGCCACCGCATTGGTAGCAGCTGCAGCCCTCGCGCTCGACCAGGCGCAGCGCGGGCAGGGTTTCGGCAAAGCCGGTGTTGGCCCGGTAGCGCAAGAGACCCCGTTCGACCGCCACGTACATGTCGCCCCGCTCGTCCACGCCCACGTCGTAGGGCACGCCGCCCGGTTGACCCGAGTTGTCCAGGCGCAAGGTCGAGAGCGGCTGGCCCTGCAGGTCCCAGGTGTTGATCCGCTGATTGCCGCTGTCGGCGATGTGCAGCCGGCCGCCGGGCTCGACCGAGAGGCCCAGCGGGGTGTCGAGCCGGCCGGGCAGGCGTCCGTAGCCGCCCCAACTGTCCAGCCGGTTGCCGTCGGCGTCGAAGACCAAGATCTGGTGCCCCTCGGCGTCGGAGACGTAGACGCGGCCCTGGCGGTCGGCGGCGATGCCGCGCGGCAGGCCGGCATCGGGCCAGGCATCCACCCAGCGCAGGCCGAGGTCGAAGCCGGCCCAGTAGCGCTCGAGCACCGCCACACGGCGGTTTCCGGTATCGGCCACGTAGATCCGGTCGCCGCCGGGCACGATGGCCACGTCCTCCGGGGCGCGCAGCTGTCCGTCGTCCGATCCCAATGATCCCAACTGACCCTTGAGGCCACTGTTGAGTCCGTAGACCGAGATCCGATGGTTGCCCCGCTCGGCCACCAGGATCAGGCCGTCGTCGGCCACGTCCAGACCTTCGGGGTGGTGGAGCTTGGGGTAGGGCGGCGGGCTCTGCCAGGTGGTGGCCAGAATGTAGCGTTCGGGCAGTGTGGCCGGGGGGATGGACTGGGCCGGGGAGTTCGGCGACGTCGGCCCGTTCGAGCTAGCCGGGTCGACGTCGATCGGGCGGGCGAGGCCTTCGGCGGCAGCCGCCAAGAGCAGCAGGCCGGCCAGGGCCATGCCCGCGGCCAGGATCGAGGCCCTGCGGGCGGCACCGGGGCGCGGGCCTGGACGGGTAGGGCGCGAGCCCTCGGGGTCGAGGCCGACGGGGGAGCGAGGCATGTACCAGGTCATGACGCAGCGGCCGGCGCTTCGTTACGGCGGGAGCGTCTCCGGGATCGTGGCCGAGGGCAAGCAGTCGACTCCGCGCAGCTCGAAGTGACGGTCGAAGACGAAGGCTACACGCACTGGACCACTCTGCAGGATGGCCAGGCTGCTGCAATCGACCAGGCTGAGCCGTCGCTCGTTGGCTGCCAGCACCTGCGTCGCGGCCGAGATGTGGAGATCCTGCTCGACCCAGATGACGTCCAGCAAGGGAAAGACATCGGTGTGGAAGACCCTGAAGGCATCCAATCCAAGCCGACGCTGCACGAGTGCCAAGGTCTCGACCAGGACATAGCTGCTAGTCACCAAGTCGTGCCCGCCCTCGAGCAGAGCCTGCCAGATCCTCAGCGCCTCCGGGTGCCTGTGCTCATCGGCATCGAGAACGGCCAGCCACGCCGACGTGTCCACGAAGACCTTCACGCTTCGAACGCTGCTTCCAGGTGGCGATCGTGATCCTCGCCCAGATCGTCACAGCCCGAGGCAAAGCGCCCGGCGGCGGCAAGCGCGCGTCGACGCATCTCCGCATCGGAAAGCTCCCGACGGGCAGCGAGCAGCAAGTCGACCCCACGCCTCACAAGCCCCGCGACCGACTCGCCCTGCACTTCCGAGAGGCTGCGCAGTCGTTCCATCTGCTCTTCGGTGAGCTGCACTTGTGTCCTGACCATGGTTCACCTCCGTCGTGATGCCAACATGATAGCAGATTTTGCCATCATGCTGACATCGTGGATGGGCTACTCGTCGCCTTCATCGACCACCTGGCGTGCGGTCTGGAGGAGATCCCCGATTCGAAGGACCCCCGCCCAACGGTCGAGATAAGCCCCGTCCAGGTCACCTCGGGTCTTTGGGCCCATAGGCCGACTCCGCCAGCTCCTCGCCGAGCAGGATGTCCGCCAGCAGGCGCCGCCGCTGCGCGTCGCTCAGATCCGGGTGGCGTCGCTCCAGACCGCGGAGGGCCAGGCGTCGCGTATCCTGGCAGAGCGCGGCCACCATCCGCAGCCGATCGCGGGGAGAGCGCCGACGAAGACCTTCGAGCAGGCGCTGCTCGGTCTCGGCATCCGTGTCATCGAAGAGGCGTGTTCGATGCGGGCTCTGTCGGATTGGCGCTGGTGTGCTCATGATCTCATTCTAGGTCACCGTCGCCCCAACGGCGACCGATCACCCATGGTCCGCTCACAACAGTCCCGGGTAGCTTCCGCCATCCACCTGGAGCATGACGCCGTTGACGTAGCTGGACGCCGGCGAGCAGGCTCGCTTGGCGCGGATCACGGCCACCGTGGTCGACAGGGGATCTCGTAGGCGATGCGCTGGTAGATGCCAACCAGGTCCGACGTGTCGGGCGCGATATAGAACCATGCGCGCCGATCGGCTACCGACTCCAACAGGCGGGCATCCAGATCGCGGCCCAGGCCGATGGTGAATACCTGGATGAGATCCGCCTTGACCGCGTCGGCCTCGGCCAGCACCGCATCGGGCGTCGTACCCGTGGGCCGACCGTCGGTCAATAGGATCAAGACCGCGTTGTTCTCGGGCTTGCGCGCCGAGAACTGCAGCTGCTGGCGAGCCAGCGCCAAACCCAGGTCGATGCGCGTGCCCAAATCGTGCTCGAGCCCGTCGAGCGCGGCCGAGACCTCGGCGATGTCACCACCGAGCGGGGCCAGCACGCGGGCGGTCTGGTTGAATTGGATCAGGCCGGCCTGATCACGACCGGACTGCATCTGCCCCAGGAAGCTGCGCGCCGCCTCCCGTGCTGCCTCCAACTTGGTCGGACCTCCCTGCGAGGTGGCCTCGGCCATGCTGCTCGAGCTGTCGATGACCAAGACGACGTCTGCACCGCGGTAATCGGGACCGCAGGGCTCGGTCCTGAGCAGGATCGGTAGGTAGACCGTCCCGGGCACTGAGGTGGGCGTCGGCTCGGGAAGGAGCGTGGCCGATGGGATGGCCAACACGGTCGGCGTCGTCGTGGACTCGGGCACGGGCGTCGATGTCGGCTGGTCGACCGGCAAGCGGTAGCTCAGCAGGGCCGTGACGGACAGGCGAGAGATGTCGACCATGCCATGCGGTCGAGCCGGAGCCGAGAAGTCCGTCGATCCAGTGTTGTTGACCCAGAAGGTCAACACGTTTCGTTGCCCGGGCAGGAAGAGCGAGGGCTCGTCGAGGACGAGCGGACCCTGCGCCAGGCTGCGGAAGACATGCCGCGTGACCCGCCCACCATCATCCTCCATGATCCCGGCCGTCGGGCTCGAAGCGCGACTCGAGAAGCCGCCGATCTCGCGGTCGTTGACCAAGAGCACCAGGCGATCGTCGGCCCCCATACCCTCCGCGCTCAAGCGCAGGTCGGTGGCCGCTGCCGGCAGGTCGAAGGCGTAGAAGTAGAACTCGACGCCCTGGTAGTCGGGCATGTCGTCCGGCACGTCCGGCCCGTAGTCCGTATTGGACCAGCAGCGGCCCCATCCCATGAGGCAATTGGCCAGCTCATGCTTGCCGATCCAGAGCCCGTGACCGCCATCCGATGTGGTGTGGCTTGGATACCGTGGATCCGTGTATCGTCCACTGAAGTTCCAGGTGAAGCGCGAATCCGCCTCGCCCTCGCCCAGGTCCGTTCCACGGGCACCGGTCGTGATCGACTGGGTCACGACCTCCGTCTGCTGTGGAAGCGAACGCGCCTCCGCTCCGGGCCCATTCGACATGGCCGCGGCCGCCAGCAACAAGGCCGCCGGCAGCAGAAGCATGAACAAGCTGGTCCTGAACTTCATCGAGAGCTCCTCGTTCGGTATCGTTCCGCTCTGTTGGGTCCCTGTCTTGACTTCCTGGACGGTACGAGTCGAGGAAGGCTTTCATTCGGACCCGAGTTGACCTCTGTGTGGTCGGGTTGCCGACCGCGACCCGATGACGGCAGCCGATCGAGCACTGGCAACCAGCTCAGGAGCGCCTCCAGATGACAGAACACTTCGACTTCTGCTTCGGTGACGAAAAGGCCGGCTACCAGGTCTACGAACGCCGGCCCGATCGCATCGCCTGGCACACGCGCTTTCGCCTGGACGACGAGGAGATCGAGGCCAGCCACGAAGTCGAGCTCGCCGACGGGCGGGTCACGCGCTTTCGCGCCGATGGCGGGGACTGGATCGATGCGTCCGCAGTTCCGGATGACGCGATGCCGACCGCTGGCGTCACGCTCCTGCTCGAGCGCATGGATGCCGAGGATCTCGATGTGCTGGACTATCCGGCCGTCGACGAATCCACCGGTGAGATGCTCGGACCGACCCGCTTGCGCCGCAAGGGCGGTTGGATCGTCGAGGAACGTGATGGCGAGGAGCAGCGTCGCTTCCAAACAGAAGACGGCCGGCTCCTCCGCGCGGACTGGGGCGGCCCGATCGCCAGCCGGCAGCCCGACGAACGGGCCGCCCGAGCGGGCTCACCTTACGCGCTCGACTAGACGGCGCTCGATTCGACCGTGTCTGCCGCTGATACCTCGAGCACCGCACGACATCGCTACCCCATCCGTCCGCGACCGAGCCCTCGAAGCCGCGATCAAGGCCAGTCCGGCCGGCAGGGGATCTCGTAGGCGATGCGCTCGTAGATGGCCGCCAAGTCCGAGGTGTCCGGCGCGGCGTAGTACCAGTCGGGCCGGCTGGCCATCGACTGCAGCAGGTCGACGTCCAGCTCGCGACCCAGGCCGATGGTGAAGATCAGGATGCCGGCCGCCTTGACCGCATCCGCCTCGGCTCGCACCTCCGCCGGCGTCGTGCCCGATGGCTCGCCGTCGGTCAGGAGGATCAGGACCGCATTGTTCTCGGCCTTGCGCGCTGGACTTTGTAGCTGCTGGCCGGCCAGCGCCAGGGCCAGGTCGATGCGCGTGCCCGTATCCTGCGTGATCTGGTCGAGCGCGGCCGAGACGGCGTCGATGTCGCCGCCGAGTGGCGCCAAGACGCGGGCGCTCTGGTTGAACTGGATCAGGCTGGCCTGATCGCGGCCGGCCTGCATCTGCCCCAGGAAGCTGCGCGCCGCCTCGCGCGCGGCATCCAGCTTGGTCGGGCCACCCGGCGATGTGGTCTGGGCCATGCTGCCCGAGCTGTCGATGACCAGGGCCACGTCGGCACTGCGGGTCTCGGGCCGGCAGGCTTGGGTGTGCAACAGGATCGGCAGGTAGATCGTGCCGGGCTCCGAGGTGGGCGTCGGCTCCGGGCTGAGCGTGGCGGACGGGGTGGGCGTCATGCTGGGCGTCGGCGTGGTGCTGGGCGTGAAGGTGGCCGTCGGCGGCAGCTCGTCGTAGACCCGGATCCGGGGCACCGGCAGGTCGACCCGCTGCGCGTGGCCCCAGCCGTCGGTGGTCTCGGCGAAGGCCTCGACGTTGGTCGGCCAGAGGCCCACCTCGCGCGGCCGGATCTCCAGCTCGAAGCGCGCCTCGCTGCCCAGGGCCAGCGGATCGAGATCCCAGGTCAGGCTGCGCTCGACCGGATCCCAGGTGGCCGGCGGCCGGGCCGAGCCGGCCACGTAGTCGATGTTGTCCGGCAGCCGATCGACCAGCTGTCCGCCCTGGAAGAGATGAGCGGGCCAGCGCCGCGACAAGCCGTGGTAGACCGCCGGCCGGCCGGTCCCCTGCCCGCGGTCGGCCACCGGGATGCCACAGGTGGTGTAGCTGGAGCAGGCGGTGGTGCTGCCGTTGACCGCCAGGATGGTGATGCCCAGGGCATGCAGCTCGCGCGCCTCCCGATCGATGGTCCGCGCCGAATGCGGGCACTTCTGTGCTTCGCCGGGATCCGCATCCGGCTGAACGAGCACCAAGACCTTGCGCCGATCCGGGGGCGAATCCTCGAACATGTCGCGGGCGATGCGCAAGGCGACCTCGGTGTTGGAATGGGGGCACTGCGTCGGCGTGCGCCCCCCGGCAACGTCGAAAAGAGAGCGGATCAGCCGGTCACGATCCTGGGTAAGAGGCTCCTCGACCCGCCCGCTCATCACGAAGCTGCCGATGCCCACCCGATGGCGATCGAGGTCGACCACCGACAGGATCTGGCGGGCCACGCGCAGGTTGTAGGCTTCTTGGTAGAGGTAAGGGTAGTCATCGCTGATCCGGAATCGCGCGTTCACCATCAGCACGATGTCGGAGGGATCCTCGACGAAACCGCAGCTGCCGAACAAGCTGAGCTGCAGGTCCGCGCTGTCGCCCAACAGGATCTCCTTCGGATCCACCCACTTGTCGCCATCCATGTGACAGCGATCGCCTTCGAGCACGTCGGCCTCCGTGCCCTCGGGCTCGAAGACGGTCACCTGGTCGTAGACCGTGTCGACGGTGTAGACCCGCCCCCAGGCATCGACGGCCAAGTCCATCAAGGCGGTGGGCGAGACCAACTCGTTGGGCAGGGCGCTCCAGCGAGACAGCGTGGAGCCATCGGGTGCCAGCCGGACCACGAAGCCGTAGGTCGTCAATAGGTAGACCTCTCCGTTGGGCCCGCCGGCGACCTTCCACGCGTCCTTGGGCGTATCGAGGCTGCGTAGCAGCTGCCCGGTCGCGTCGAAGGTCCAGACCCGATCCGCCAGCGCGTCCAGGGCGTGAATCGAACCGTCCGGACCGGCATCCACGTCCGTCCAGAGCGTCTCGCGTTCGGTGCCCTCCAGCGCAACGGCGGTCTTGCGGCCCCAGCCATCGATGTCGAAGAAGAACAGTCGGGCCGGGTTGGCGATGCCCGATGGATTGTCGGCCCAGAGCTGGAGCAGCACGTAGTTGTCCAGACCGTGCTCGAAGGTCGCCGCATAGTTGTAGTCCGCCGCCCCGCGCGACAGATTGAGGTTGATCAAGGTCGTCTGCCAGATGGGCTCGGCGAAATGCCCCCACCAGCAGCTTCCTCCAGAGCAGTAGCGTCGTTTGACCGATCGCTGCCGGGTGGCGACCTCGAGGCTCGAGGGCTGGCGTGGGCTTCCATAGTGCAAACCAGCGATTCCGATCAACTCGCCGGGATTTCCGGTCGCCAAGCTCAGGTCAGCATCCTGCATCAAGCGGTAGGACTGACTCGGGTAGCTGCGAACGGCCAGGGTGTCGCGCACCCTACCGTCGGGGGTAAAGCGTCGGAAGAAGCCGGTCGGAGCCAATCCTGTAACTCTCGCGTTGGCATCCATGACCACGACGTCACCGTCCGGCAGGGCATCGATGCGGAAGGGATCGTCGAGCCTGCGATCGCCGATCTCCGCCGCACCCGGAGCGCCTCCCAGATCGTAGCCGGTGACGATGTCGAAGCCTTCGTCGTGGTAGCGCACGATGGCCGGCCGGGTCGCGTTGTCGGGGTCGTTGCGATCCAGGTCGTAGGTCGCCAGCGCGGCAAAACGGTCCAGCGTGGCCGACGCGCTGCGCAGGCCGACGCCGTAGAGGTCGCTGCCCCGATGCTGGGCCGGCAGCTGGTCGATCAAGCGCCCGGACGCGTCGAGGACGCAGGCGCCGGCCAGGACCGCGTCACCGGGCAGAGGCTGGAGGCGCTGGCCGGAGCAGCCTTGCAGGGGCCCGTCGACAAGATCGAGATCCTGCACCATCTGCCAAGCGCCCGTCGGATCGCGGCGGTAGCGGCGGATCCGGTCGCCGGCGACATCGGACACCCACAGGTCGCCGCGGGCGTCCTCCATCACGCCGGCGAAGCCGTCGAAGCCATCGTCCCCGTCGCTCGCGTAGCGGCCGAAGCGCTCCAGCTCGCTGCCATCGGCCGCAACCCGGCGCAGGCTGCCGCTCTGGTCGTCGGCCAGCCAGAGCGAGCCGTCCGGGCGGACGAAGATGGCCGCGATCTGGACCTCGAAGAGCAGGGTCTGCTGGTAGCGGCCGGTCCGGTCGAAGACCACCAGCCGGCGCGTGCCGCGGTCGGAGACGTAGAGGCGGCCAGCCGCCTCGTCCAGCGCCAGCGCGCCGGCGCGGGTGATCCGATCCGGACCGCCTCCGAGCTCGCCGAAGGCGGGCCGCCAACGGCCCTCCGAGCCCAGGTGCAGGACCCGGCTGGGTGCGCTGTCGAGCAGGTAGACCGCGCCGTCGCTGGCCAGCGCCATGTCGACCGGCGCGGAGAGCTGGTCGCGCGGCGAAGCCGAGGACAGCGGCCAGGCGTCGACCTGTCGGTAGCGCGCGCGGCCCGTCGAGGGCTGCGGCCGGGGTCGCGGGGTGGGGCTGGGCTGGGGGGCGACCGAGGTCGGGAGCAGATCCGGTCGGGTACCGGCCGTAGACCAGAGCTCGCCGCCATGCGCCCGGTTGACGCTGCCCAGGTGCAGACGGTTGCGGTAGACCCGCAGGGCATCGCCGCCGCCGGGATCGATGTTGTTGTCGTCGCCGAAGCCGCCGGCCGAGACCGGCTCCCAGTCGCGTCCGTCGCCGGCCCGCCAGACCTGCAGGCCGCGATCGGCATTGCCGGCGAAGGCATAGAGGAAGCGGAAGGGTGGTTCGTCGAAGCCGGCCAGGCGCAGGGCGCCGCGGTTCTGGCCATCGCCGAAGCCCGGCGCGGCGGCCAGCTCCCAGTCGGTCCCGTCACAGTCCAGACAGCTCCAGAGCTCCACCGGTGACGACGGTCGGCCCGCCGCACCCTGGCGCGGAAGCGCGGCACCCGAGAGGAAGCCCAGGCGCGCCGCCGGGAGCGCATCGCTGCCCATGCCCGCGTACAGCCGACCCTCGTGCACGACCAGCGAGCCCACACAGGCGGCGCCCTCACCGAGCTCGGGTAGCGCATCGCGGGGATCGCCGCCGGCCGCCAGCTGCGCGGCGGCCCGCCAGACCTCGCCATCCTGGCTGCGCCAGATCTGGCCGCCGCCCGCCGAGCAGGTGCCCAGGTAGAGCGCGTTCGAATAGACCGCCATGGCCGAGACGGCTCCGTTGTGCGGCCAGGCATCGCGGCTGAAGAGCTCGATCCGGATCCGCTCCCAGCTGCCGGGATCGCCGCTGGCCGATCGCCAGAGCTGGGGCGAGGTCGAGCCATCGATCCCGCTCGTGCCCGCGTAGAGCCGGCCGTCGAAGGCGGTCAGAGGCCCGATGCCGCTCTGGTCGGAATCGCCGAAGCCGCCCTGGACGATCCGCTGCCAGGACCGACCGTCGGCGCTGCGCCAGAGCTCGCCGCCGGCGCTGGTCTCGATCAGCTGCCCGTCGGCATTCGAGCGCCGGGCCCGGTTCTCGACACCGGCGTAGAGCTGACCATCGAAGACCTGCATGGCGATCACGTCTCGATTGTCCGGGTCGCCCAGCCCGCCGGCCAGCACCCGCTGCCAGGGCTCGCTACCCTCCCGTCGCCAGATCTCGGCCCCCGTGGAGGTGCTGCTGCCGCCGGGCAGCTGATCGCCGGCGCCGGTGCCGGCATAGAGCCAGCCGTCCTTCTCGGCCAACGCGCCGATGGCCAGCGCACTGCGGTCCCCCAGGCCGCTATCGGCCGCCGGCAGCCAGGTACCATCGGCGGCCGAGAAGACCTGGACCCGGTGGTTGTAGGTATCGGCCACGAAGATCCGACCGTCCGGCCCGACCGCGACGCCGGCTGGCTCCGAGAAGCCGCCGCTGCCCTCGCCCTGCCGGCCGCCGATCGTGCTCCGATGGAGCCCGTCGCGCTCCAGCACCTGCAGTCGGTGGTTGCCGCTGTCGACGACCAGGAGCCGCCCCTGCGCGTCGAGCGCCAGCCCCGTCGGCCGGTCCAAGCGATCGAAGGCATCGCCCGGCTGGTCGACCCGGCCGATCTGACCCGTGACCGTGCCCGTCGCGTCCAGCACCAGCAGCCGATGGCGCTCGGGCTCGCTGACGATCCATCCGCCCCCGCTATCGGCGACGACGTCGGCCGGCGCGTCGAGGTCGATCGGGCCCGAAGCGTCGCGCAGATCGCCCAGATAGGCACCGCCGGCATCGAAGCGCCGCAGGCGGCCGGCCGCGGCATCGGCCACGGCCAGGCTGCCATCGGCCAGCACCGTCAGGCCGGCCGGCGTATCCAGCTGGCCCTCTCCCCAGACCGCCGAGCGGGCACCCGCGCCATCGAGCAGCAGCAGGCGACCGTTGCCGGTATCGGAGACCAGGAGCCGCCCGTCGGGCAGGAAGGCGGCATCGGTCGGAGCCTTCAAGCGTATCGCCGAGGCGCCGGCCGGCTCTTGCCCCGGCAAGCCAGCGCTGCCGGCCACCCAGGCCACGCTTCCATCCGGCCCGTAGCGCACCACCCGATGGCCCTCGGACTCGACGACCGCCACCGATCCGTCCGCCGCTACGGCCACGCCGCGCGGCGCGTTGTGCAGGTCGTCCTCGGGTCGGTAGGGCTGGTCGAGGGCGCCGAAGGACAGGTCCGGGCGGGGCCCGCGCTGGGCATCGCAGCCCTTCACCCGCATCTGGGTCGGCAAGGCGATGTAGAGGTTGCTCGAGACGTCGAGGGCCACATCCGAGACCTCGCCCCAGGCCGACGATCCGGAGCCACCACAACCCGCCCTCGACGTTCCGTCCAAGCTGGCGAAGGGATCGCCGTCGCGCCACTCGAGGACCTGCACGCGCCGGTTGCCCGTATCGGCCACGTAGAGGAAGGTGGCGTCGATCGCCACGCCCGAGGGCTCGCGGAATCGGTCATCGCCCGATCCGGCCTGGCCGGTTTGGCCGTAGACCTGGACCTCCACCGGCGCGGACGGGTCGCGCACGTCGTAGGCCACCACGCGGTGGTTGCCGGAATCGGCGATGTAGAGGCGGTCGTTCTCCGCCAGGGCCAGGCGGGCCGGTCGATCGAGCTGGCCCGCGGCGCCGCCGGGCTGGCCGCTCCGGCCGATGGTGGCGATCACCCGGCCGTCCGGAGCGAAGATCTGGACGCGGTGGTTGCCGCCGTCGCTGACGTAGACCCGGCCCTCGTCGTCGGCTGCCACGCCGACGGGCCGGCGCAGGTGGGCGTCGTCGTCACCGGGCTGGTCGGGCCGGCCGAGGATGCGCGGCTGGCCTGCAAGCCCTTCGTGATCCAGCGGAACGCCGATTACGGCATGCGCGTCGCGATCGACGATCCAGACGGTACGCAGCGGAAAGCCGGTCGCGCCCTGGGGCAAGGTCTCGTGCTGGACCACCGCCAGATCGGCCGGGAAGCGAAGGCGGTGGCCCGGCAGCCCGTCGATCGATCCGGCCCGGCCCAGCTCCTCGACCATGCCCGCACCGAAGCGCAAGAGGTTGCGGCCGGCCGCATTGGCGATCCACACACCCTCTCGATCCCCGGCCAGGCCCCAGGGCTGGTTGAGCAGAGCGTTGGAGCGCAGCCAAGGCAGGCCGGTCTGCCCGAGGGTCGCACGATGGGGAAAGGCCAGGCTCGGATCGCCACTGCCCTGCGCGCCCGTGTGCTGCTCCGGCAAGCCGATCAGAAGAAGCAGGAACAAGAAGAGGATCGCGCGCGCTCGGAGCATGATGCCTGACCTTTGGCTACCCGGCGCGGGGCGAGACCCGAGCCGGAGCGGTGCCTGCCGGCCATCATACCAGAGATCCTTTGCAGTCGCTTTACACATCCCGAACGCGGCATTCACCGCGCTCGCGATCCGCACCCTGATCAACGACGCGGCGGCGATCGTCCGAGATCGCCGCCGCGTCGTCATGTTTGCTATCGTCTTGCACCCTCGGCCGGAGCCGAGCAAGGCAACTCGTCTAGCGGAAGTTGGACAAACCCGGCAGGTAGCGCGTCCGACGGTCGGGCCGCGGCGCGACCGTGATCGCGGCCGGCTCGATGCGCGGCGCGTAGCGCGCGGCATCGGAACGGGCCACCGTGGCCGCGTCCAGATCGAGCGCCAGCTCGCCGCTGCTCTGGGCACGCAGGCGCAGGCGGACCAGCAGCGCTCCGGCCGGCAGGCGATGCGCTCCCTCGTCGAAGGCGCCGACACGCAGGCGACCATTCGCCCAACTCGGCCCCAGACTCATGCTGCCGGCCAGGATCGGCCCGGGCTCGAAGCGATCGAGCTGGAAGGCGCCCTCGAGCCAGACTGGCGCCAGATCCCAGGCACCGAGGTCCTCGATGGCCTCGACGCTGCGGATCTCCAGCCAGAAGGGATCGCCTTGGGTGATGGCCGCCGGCGCGACCAAGCGCAGCGTCACGGCGCCGGCCGAAGCGCTCGGCGCGTCCGCCGGACGATCGCCACAGAGCGTGCCGGCGCGACGCGAGGCCAGGGCGATGTCGGCGGCGTCCAGACGGGCATCCCCGTTCAGGTCGGCCGTGGAGCCGGCCGCGTTCTCGCCCGCACCGAACTGCGACCAGGCATCGGCCACCAGAGCCGCGTCGAAGCCGCTCAGGCGACAATCGCGGTCCAGGTCGCCGGCCAGGTCGGGCCGCTCGACGACCCGCTCGGGCGAGATGGCCACGCGCTGGCTGCCCGATCGACCCCAGACCTCCGGGCGGTACATGGCGTAGACCTCGGCCGGCCGGGCCGAGAAGCGCCCGGGCGTGATGGCCCGCGCCGGGTAGTCGAAGACGTGGCGACCGGCCGAGAGCTGGCCGGCAAAGAAGATCACCCCTTCGTCGTGCACCTCCTTGCGCTCGTATCCGCTCCAGCGCCAGGGCGCGCCCGGTTCCGCTCGAAACGGACTCTCGGTGTTCAGACCGGTATCGATGGCCTCCAGGCCCGCCGGCAGCTTGTCCTCGATCATCAGGTAGCGCATCGCCTCGGGCACATCCACGGTCAGGCGCACGTTGATCAGCTCGCCCACCTGCCAGTCCGCGCCGGCCGGACGATCGCGGTCCACCGGCTGGTAGGCGCGTTGCAGCTGGATGCCCAAGCCCGCGGCCGGGACGCTCTCGAAGGCGCTCTGGTGCAGGGTCATCCGCCCGGCGATGACGTAATGCAAGCGACCACCACCTTGCGTCTCGATCTCCACCCGATGCGGCCCCGGTCGCAAGTCCTCGGCGCCCAGTACGATGCGCGTCGGCACCGGCGGATCGTCGCGCGTGCTGCCGCGCAGGACCACCCGATCGTCCAGGCGCACCGTCCAGCTCAGGTTGCCGCTAGCCTCGCGCCCGCCGGCCACCTGCTCGCCCAGGGCCAGCAGCCCGAAGGCCGTCGACTGGGTGCTGTCCCAGCCAGCGCCGGTGCGCTGCGCCAAGAGCCAGTCGGTGGCCTCGGGCAAGAGACGGTGATCCGGCTCGAGCCGGCCCAGGGCCAGCATGGCCATGGCCGTGCTCTTCTCGTCGGAGGCCATCGTATCCCAGTGGAAGGCGTGCCAGCTGGCATCCGCCGGCGCACCCATCGGCCAGAGCGCGCCATCGCGCGTGTGCTCCGCCTTGGCGATGAGGCGGTCCAGCGCTCGCCGGGCCGCTTCCGGTCGACCGGCCTCGTCCAGCGCCAGGACCAGCGAGGCCAGCGAGAAGGAGTCCAGCGCCTCGCCGCCGTCCAAGAGCTCCTCGGCCCAGTCGGCCCGGGGCCGGCCGGCCTCGGCCAGCACGTAGAGCGCGTAGGCGGCCACCTGCGGGTCATGCCCGCCGCCGGCCTGGCCTTCGAGCCAGTCCAGCCCCCGCTCGAGCACTTCGTCGTCCACGACGTGCCCGGCCTGCTCGGAGAGCACCAGACCGTGCAGCACCCAGCTGGTGATGTAGAGGTTGCGCCCGCCCTGCCACCAACCCCAGCTGCCATCATCCAGCTGGAAGCCGTAGAGCTTCTGCAGACCGACCCGCATGAACTCCGGTAGCTGGCGCAAGGTCTCGCTCTCGGGCAGCTCGACCCGATCGCTCAAGCGGTCGATGACCGCGTTGGGCAGCATCTTGGTCATGGTCTGCTCGACGCAGCCATGCGGGAACTGGGCCAGCTCGCCCACTCCGTCCAGGATGCCGATCAGCAGCCGCGGCGTCAGGCGGATCTCCACCTGCGTGTCCTCCGGCACGGCCTTGAAGGGCAGCTCGAAGCGCTCCAGCGCCACGTCCTCGGTGCTGCCGGCGCGCACGAAGCGCTCGGGCACCCCGAAGGCCTGCGTCTCCAGCTGGTGCTCGACGGCATCCTGGCCGGCATCGCTGATCAGCCGCGCGCCGATGGTCTGCATCCCCACCTGGCTGGCCACCACCGACCAGCTGGCGACGGCCGGTCCGGCTACGCCCAGCTCGAGTTCCCGTTCGCCGGCGTTCATCACCTGATAGCCGCTGGCCTCCAGGCTGCAGGTACCGGCCTGCATCGCTCCGGTCCGATTGTGCGCCAACACATCGATGGCGAACTCGTCACCCACCACCGCGAAGCGCGGCAGGGCCGGGTCGGCACTGATCGGCTGGTTGACCACCAGCTCGGCCTCGCCCCGCCCCACCCGGGCCTCCAGGTCGATGGCCCGCGCGATGGCTCTCCAGGTGGTCAGGTTGTCCGGCAGCTCGATCTCGAGGTGCAGCTCGCCGTCCGGTCCGGTCTCCAAGCGTGGATTCCAATAGGCGGTCTCGGGGAAGTCGCGCCGCGGCACGAGGGCCGGCGCGGCCTCGTCATCCGGCAGGTCGGGCCGGCGGGGCGGCATGGCCGGATCCGGGGTCGGCGTCCCCGGCCGGCTGGTCGGGGCGGATGGCGGCGAGAGGGTCGGTGCCGGCGCAGGCGTGGTCGATGGTAGGGGGGTTGGCGAGACCGGCAACCCGGCCATCCAGCGTGACGCCGTCAAGGTGTCGAAGCCCTCGATGGCATCCGCTCGCGGCCCCCAGAAGGCCTCCAGCATCGATCCCGAGCGGTCCGCGGCCAAGGCCAGTAGCGAGGCATCGACCAGGGCCAGCGAGAGCTGGGCCGCCACGGGCTGGCCATCGGCGTCGCGCACGCGCAGGGTCAGCCCGGCCCGATCCCCGGGCCGGTGCTCGCCTGGGTCCGGGACGATCTCGACCGAGAGCTGACGTGCTTGGCTCGAGACCTTCAAGGGCTGGCTGGTCATCGAGAGGCGAGCCTCCTCGGCGTTGTGTGCCCCTTCGACCGGGCTCCAGACCAGCAAGCGGGCGGTGACCGAGGGGGCGAAGTCGTCTTCGATCGGAATCTCGACGACGCGCGAGCCGGAGAGATCTAGGCTGCGCTCGAGGTAGACCTCCTCGCGCTCCAGCACCAGCAAGGCCCGCGTGGCCTCGGGCGCGCGGACCAGGAGCTGGGCCGTGTCGCCGGGCGCGTAGGCCTCGCGATCGGTCTCGACGAGCAGCGAGCCGGCATCACCAAAGGAGCCATCGGTCGGATAGAGCCAGAGCTCGGTTCGAGCCTGGACCTCGACGCCGGCACCGTCCCGTGCACGGGCGAGGAGCAGGTAGCGTCCGGCCGGCAAGCCCAGATCGCCCGGCTCGGCGTTTCCGTCGGGGCCGGTGACGAGGGGCAGCGAGGCGGCGGGCGGATCCCCAGGCTGGCCGTCGAAAGCCCAGACCTCCAGCTCCACCGGCAATCCGCTCCGCGGCCGGCCGGCGTGATCGCCTGCCGTCACGCGAATCGCATGCGGCTGGCCGATCTCGACCGCCCGGCGCGGCAGCTCCAGGTCCAAGCTCAGCGCGGCACGGTGGACCGTCACATCCGCCCGGCCGGCCACCGGACGGCGGCTGGCGTCGGTGACCTCGGCGATCAGCGCCCAGCTGCCGGGCGTGGCGCCGGCGCCGTCCAAGCGGATCCGTCCCGCCCAAGCCCCCTCCTCATCGAGCTGGACGTGCCGTGAGGCCAACTGCTGACCACCTGCCGGCGCGTCGGGATTCTGCATCAGGCGCAAGATCAACTCGGCGCCGGCCACCGGCGAGCCGAAGTAGTAGTCGGCCCGCACCGAGACCTCGAGCTCGTCGCCGAGGGTGCCCGAATCGGCCTCCGGCTCGACCGTCACCGCGTAGTCGGGCCGGACGTACTCGGCCACCTGGAAGCGCCCGAGGAATGGGGAGATCACGATCTCGCCCGCGCCATCGCCAGGCTGGTCGTCCACCATGCCGAGTCCGGACGGATCGACCTCGATGCGCCAGTCGCCCAGCGCCGGCTCGTCGCCCAGCAGCAGCGAGCCGGCGATGCTACCGAAGGCGTCCAGCTCGGCGCTCGTCTCTTCGATGCGGTTGCCGCGGGCATCGCGGATGGTGACGCTGATCGCACCCGTCGGCACCAGCAGCTGCTCGTCGCGGGCGCCGAAGCGGCGCAGCGTGGCCTTGTAGTGCACCAGCTGGCCGGGCCGATAGATCGGCCGATCGCTGTGGATATGGCCGGCGAAGCTGGCAGGGTCCGAGGCGTCGACCGCTTGGCCCTGCCACCGCGCGTCGAGGCCAGTGATGGTCACGCTCCCATCGGCAGACGTCGCCGAGACGAAGGCCGCGTCGGCCTGGTCGTCGAGACGACCGATCCCTTGTGCATCGGTGTAAGCACTGTCGAGGACCGTACCGCCCGCCTCGTGCAACCGAAGCGTCATTCCCTCCGCCGGCCTGCCACCCTGCCCGGGCCTCGCGGCCCAGACCGCCACCTGCTGGCGACCTCGCTGGGCCACCAATGCCACCTCGTGATGGATCAGGAAGGTCTGCGCGGTCGCCTCCTGCCCGACCTCGCGAACCGAGACGATGTAGAGGCCGGGCTCGACCTCGGGCGGCATGGGAATGCGGGTCATCCGGCCGTAGTCGAAGCGCAGCTCGCTCGTCCAGCTGCGAAGGGGACTCAGGCCCTCGGTATCGATGCTCCGCTCCGCGCTGCCGGCCGGCGCGTAGCGCGCCGCCATCTCGACCACATCGATGGCGAAGAGCTCCACCTCGGCCTCCACGGTGCGAGGGAAGCGCGCGGTAATGGGCAAGCTGGCATCGGCGGCCGGCGTCAGGTGTTGGATGGGATAGCGATTGCCGAAGTGCACGCCAGTCTGCTGCAGGCTCCGAGCAGGCGCGGCCGGCACCACCGGGCCGTCACGCTCGAGCCGTGCACCCTGATCCGCGGCGAAGGAGAGCCCGGCAGGTCGCTCGGTAAGAGCGTCTAACAATACCTCCCGCCGGCTGCGCCCGGGTCTCGCGCCCGCATG
>CAZJWJ010000076.1:0-25692 GCA_964549495.1 uncultured Anaerolineales bacterium
TGATGAAACTTTGGCCGACGACCATATGAAACCATGAGGCGACGATTGACACGGCGAAGCCGTTGGCTACGTTGTGCAGGCCAGCGGCCAGGAGCGTCATCAGCGAGACGAAGAGCGCGCCGGCTGCCACGTCACGGCTGTACAACCAGTTGAAGATGCGGTTCACGAGAGCCTCCTCGGGCCATCTGGAGCCGAAGCCCCGCGGTGCCGTTCCGAGAAGGGGAGTGTGGAACCGCATGTAGCGGTTTGACCCTAGTTTTGACCCTTACGCCGTCGAATTTCCCCGAACGACCGCGAACGAGCCTGACTCGCGAGAACGTTGATATTACTGCAATCTCGGCACCTCGCGAGCCTTATCGAACAACCCCGAACAAGGCCCCGACGGAATTCCTAAACCGCGTGTCGCAGGTTCGAGTCCTGCCGGGGGTACTGGTTGAGAAGCCCGCTACAGCGGGCTCTTCTGTCTTTGGACAGATCGTCAATCCAGTTCATGCCATGCGTCGAGCTTGACCCAGATCAAACGCAAGCGCACCAAGCGCGCTCGATTCAGATCGAGCGCGGCAATCGTGGCTCTTCCTGTCGCGGTCTTTCCCGACAGCGTTCCATCGTCTTGCCACTCGAAGTGACTCGCCCACGACTGCCGGCGCGGATGGTAAAGCGGTGTTTCATGACCACTTCGCGGGTCTCGGGCCGATTGCCGACTGCCTTTGCGCCGGTTGCAGGCGGGGCATGACCAACAAAGGTTGTCTACTGCGTTGCCCCCTCCGGCATGCCGAGGGACGATGTGATCGATCTCGAAGCTGGAGACAGTCAGAACTTCGGGAGTCCGGCAGTAGGCGCAGCGCTGCCGGTCTTGCGCGCGAATCCGCTCCCGTGTTGCCTTCGGAACCCCGGGAGACGTCGGGCTACGCTTGCTCACGATGTTGCAGGGTCAACATCGCCCGTGCCTTGATGAGGTTCAAGCTATCGATTTGCTCGATCAAGAGATCGAACTCGCTGGCGTCTTCTGCACTCAGGTCGCCCTCATCCTGAGCGCGGCGTAGTGCGTCCAGCTGGGCCTGTTGGGCCGGTGCAAGAAGGGCATTGGCCAGAGCGCGCAGTTCGTCGTCACTCAAATCGGGCAGAAGGTCGGGGTCTCGCTCAAGCTGCTCGCGCAATCGTTGAAACGTGCTCCAATCGAGGACCACACCCGTGCGCGTCCCGTCTTCGGCCACAATGTAGCGCACAGCCCCGATCGGTTCCTGAGTCTCAAGCATGCTCGTATCCTCCGGGCGCCGCGAAGCCCCTGTATGTCATCGGCCGGCTCGATCCTGAGTGTAGCACCAGAGGCATGTTGCGGAAGCAAGCAGCCTACTCTGAACTGGGCATCTGCGGTGGCGCCACGCCGCCGCCATCGAGCCCCAACGTACCATCGCCGCCGAGGACTGGTTCGAGTCCTGCCGAGGGTACTGGGTCGGTCACGCCATGATTAGCCTTGTATATCCGGCACAAAACGCCTAATATACAAGGATGATCCGCCGGCACGCAGCCTCCATCGTCGACAAGGCGCTCTCGCGCCAGGCGGCAGTTGGCCTCTTGGGGCCACGGCAGGTCGGCAAGACCACCCTGGCTCATCAGGTCGCCGACGGTCGCGATGCCCTTTACCTGGATCTCGAGTCCTACGTCGATCGCAACAAGCTGGCGGACCCGGCGCTGTTTCTGCGCAACTTCGAGGATCGACTCGTCATCTTGGACGAGATCCACCGGGTGCCCGAGCTCTTCCAGACGCTTCGCGGCCTGATCGACGAGGGTCGCGTCAAGGGCAAGCGCACCGGGCGATTTCTGGTTCTCGGCTCCGCGGCCATCGACCTCTTGCGCCAGTCGGGAGAGAGCCTGGCCGGCCGAATCGAGTACGTCTTCCTCGATCCGCTGGACGTGCTGGAGGTCGCGCCCGATGCAAGCAGCGCGAACCGTCTTTGGCTCCGGGGCGGCTACCCGGACAGCCTCCTAGCCGGCTCGGACGAGGACAGCTTGATCTACCGCCGCAACTTCATCCGGACCTACCTGGAGCGCGACGTTCCGCAGTTTGGACCCCGCATCCCGGCCGAGACCTTGTCGCGCCTCTGGACGATGTTGGCACACAATCAGGGCGGCCTGCTCAACGTCTCCCGGCTAGCTGCGGGTCTCGGTGCGAGCGCGCGCACGGTGAATCGCTACATCGACCTGCTGGTCGACCTGATGCTCGCGCGCCGCGTGCGCCCGTGGCATGCCAACGTAGGCAAGCGGCTGGTGAAGTCGCCCAAGGTCTACGTCCGCGACAGCGGTTTGGTGCATGCGCTGCTCGGACTCGAAGACCACGATGCGCTGGCCGGCCATCCGGTGGTCGGCGCGAGTTGGGAGGGCTTCGTCATCGAAAACCTGCTATCCGCAGCCCCCGAGGGTACGAGCGCCCACTTCTACCGGACCGCCGCCGGCGCCGAGATCGACCTCATGCTCCAGCTGCCGGGGGGCCGCGGGCTCTGGGCCATCGAGATCAAACGAAGCCTGGCCCCGCGCCTCGAGCGTGGTTTCCACAACGCCGTGGACGATCTCGACCCGCAGCGCTGCTTCCTGGTCTATCCGGGCGAAGACCGCTATCCGCTTACGCCCGAGGTCGAGGCGATCGGACTTCGGGACATGGCGAAGTCCTTGGCGGCAGAGCAGTAACTGCTCCGTCTCAGGGCCCGGAGACGCTCTACCAAGGGATCGCGGTCGCCGCTCCCAACCGTATGGGTGAATCAAAGCAGTGACGAACGCAGTCCCCTGATGTCATCGAATCAGCTGCACCTCGACTGCCAGCTCCAGTCGACTCCAGAGTCGGTCCGCCGTGACGACCGGAATGCCCAGCTCGAGGCCGATCGCTAGACAGGTTCGGTCCCCGAGCGACAGCCCGATCGACTTCATCGAAGGACGGAGCATGCCGCTCCGGTAGGCCGCCGCTCGATCGAGGTCGATCACCTCTAGCCCCAGGCCTTCCACGGCCGAGCGAATCGCCGGCTCGGGCATCCCATGCTCGGCCAGCTTGGCCACGACCTCGGCAAGATTCACCGCGCTGATCCTCGCGCCCGGCAGATGCGCCGCGACTCGATCACCACCCGGCTCGTCGTTGAGTAAGGCCAGCAGCGCCGATGCGTCGAGAAGCACTGCCGGATCACTCACGTCGGCTCTCATCGCGTCGATCGGCGATGAGTTCGTCGACCAGGGACTGGCCACCGTCCACGTACTGACGCACCAAGTCCCGTGCACGTCGCACGGCCTGCTCCGGCGTGATGATCCTCAAGCACCCATCCTCGAGGATCACGATCAACTCGTCGCCCGTCTCGACCCCCATGGCCTTCCGGTACGCGGCGGGGATCACCAAGCGCCCGCCCCTTCCAAGTTTGGTTCTTGTCTCGAACATGTGCCACCTCGAGACCAGTATGACATATGCTGAAACATGTGACAAGAAGTCACAGTCGTGTCAGAACAAGGCGCTGGACGCGCCGTGCGACCGCTGGCTCGCCGTGGGAACCCGAGGACGATCCCATGCCTCTCTTTCGGAGCATGCTCGGCAACACCGACACGATCCCTTCGCTGGACGGAGTTGGCCGGCTACCCTTGTCGCTTCCGATCATCGAACAAACGATCACGCAATCCGGAGAGAACACACCATGAACCACCCCATCCTACGCCGCTGGAGCCTCGCCTTCCTACTGCTGCCCGGCTTCGTCTCGGCCGGCTGCCTGACCGAGTCCGAGCTCGACGAGCCCGGCGCCACCGATGCCGTGAGCGAGACCGGCGCCGACGATGCGAACTCCGAAGCCGAACCGGTCGAAGAGGCCGCCGAGCCCGGCGACGATGCCGGTACCGAGGACTCCGACGAGACGGACGACCAGAGCGCTTCGACGCGCCCGGGCATGGGGCAGGGGATGCAAGCCCACCGCGGCATGATGCAGGAGACCATGCACAAGGCCATGCTCACCGAGGCCATCGACCAGGGCCTGATCGACGAGGCCGATGCCGAGCTCTTCATGCGCGTCCACGAAGCCATCGACGCCTACCGCCCCGAAGGCTCGGGCATGGGGATGAACCTGGACGCCGAAGCCAAGAAGGCCATGCAGCGCGGCTTCGTGCAGCAGGCCCTGGCCGACGAGGCCATCAGCGAGGCCGACGCCGAGCGCTTCACCGAGATCCACGACATCCTGCTCGACGAGGGCATCATGCAGGCCTTCGAATCCGAGAACGAATGAGCCCCGACGGGCCGGACGAAGCCACCATCGGTTGACCTCGATCATGGGGCCGCTAGGGTTGGCCCCATGATCGGCTTCGTCCACCAAGATCCTCCTGCTCGCCATGGTGGTCGTCGGTGTCTGGCTCTTCTACGCCCTGCTCAACGCCATCTGGGAAGCCTACCGACACAAGGATCCGGCGCCCGACTACGCGATCGAGGGCCCGGTGCAAGCGGCCAAGCTGGGCGCCTTCGTGATCGGCCTGGTCTTGGCGCTGTCCATCCTGCTCGGCCGCTCGCCGCTCTACCTCTTCACCGGCCTGGGCGCGCTCAGCGCGGTCTTGATGCTGATCTTCAAGGAGCCGATCACCGGCTTCACCGCCGGCATCCAGCTGTCGACCAACCGCATGGTGGCGCCCGGCGACTGGATCGAGATGCCGCGCTACGACGCCAACGGCGACGTGCTCGAGGTGGGCCTGACCAACGTCGGCGTCTTCCGCGCCTACGCCGAGCGCTACCTGCGCAGCCATCCGATGATCCACCAGGACATGACGCTCCTGGTCCGCCAGCTGCAGCCTACCGAGCACGGCCTGCCGATCGAGCTCTACGCCTTCTGCAAGGACACCGACTGGGGCCGCTACGAGAGCGTAGCGCTTCGCCGGTTCGATCCAGCGCGCATCGACCTGCACCGTGAGCCTCCGCTGTGACACGCGACGCTACTCCTGCGGCCCGGCATCGGAATCGGTGAACGGTTCGATCGCTGTGAGTGCTTCCCGAACCCGAACGACCAGGGTTCCCGGACGGACGACTTCGATCGACTCCGCTTCCGGCCAGAAGTCTCGCTCGTTCAATGTGACCAAGAATTGGCACTCCTGCTTCAAGGCCGAGGCGAGAATCGCGAGATCCTTCGGGTCTGCCTGGCCCTCCAACCTTCTGAGCCAGCTGGTCGACACGGGTGTTCCCTCCGTCAGCGCCTCTCGGATCAGCAAGCTCACCATCGGCAATGCCGCCGGTAGCTTGCGCCGAACGTTCCGGTAGGCTTCTTCCCGAACTTCCGCGGAGATTCGCCCGTCGATCAAGCCGAGGTCGGCCAACTGAAGCAGGGCATAGCTGGCTCCGGTGCTCGATGCAGATCCGGCAATGACGCAGGACGAATCGAAGAAAACACGGAGTTGACTACGCTCACGGCCCGCCACGCAAGCGTTCCTCCATCAGCCTGCGCCGTTCCTCCGGCAAACCTTCCAGCAGCTCCTCGACGCTCAGCCCGGCTTCCTTACGCAGGGCCTCGATCTCTCCGACCAGCTTCGGTACGATGGACAGGCGTGGGGAGAGGAAGAACGCACCGTCTCCGAGATCGACGACGGTGAACACATCACCCTCTTCCAATGCGTACTTCTTGCGCAGGTCGGCAGGCAGCGTGAGCGCGCCCTTGGATCGCATTTGAATCGTCGTCGCCATACTACACCCTCTATCGCAATTCCGATTTTCGGAATATCAAGATAGATTGCTCGGGCAGACTCGTCAACCTCGGCTCTCGCCGAAAGGATCGCTTGGCCACCGGTCAGCAGTCCATCCAACCCGACCCGGCGAACAACCATAAAGCACCCTTAACCTACCCACCGTTGAATTCCGCCTCCAACTGGCGCACCCTGATGCGATGCACGATCATTCGCCCGATCGCCATCCCCCGCCCCAGGAGCCGCCGATGACCTCGCCCGCCCGCCCCAACCGCCGACCCGGCCCCGCCCTCCTCCTCGCGCTCGTCGCCCTGGCGCTGCCCCTGGCCCTGATCCTCGGCCGGCTGCGCACGCAGGCACCCGACGCGCTGCTCGCCCAAGACCGGCCGGCGCAGTCCGACGAGGCGCCACTGTTGGTCTTCATGAGCTGGGACGGCCTGCCGGCCTGGATGCTCGATCGCTCGCTGGAGGCCGGCCAGCTGCCCAACGTCCAGCGCCTGATCGATGCCGGCGCCAAGGCCGACTACAGCGTCGGCAACTGGGCCTCCAAGACCGCCGCCGGCCACGCCGCCGTCTTCACCGGCGCCTTCGGCGACGTCAACGGCATCACCTCCAACGGCGTGCCGCCCATGCCCTCCCGCGCCCACGACATCGACGCCTGGGGCCCCTCCGGATTCAGCGCCGACAGCCTATGGGCCGAGCCGATCTGGGTCTCGGCCGCCAAGCAGGGCCGCAAGGTCGTCTCCGTCTCGGCCACCCAGTCACAGCCCTTTGCCATGCACACCGACGCCAGCTTCGTCTCCAGCCAGGGCCTGCCCGGCTTCGGGGCGCCGGCCGAGAACCTCTGGATGGTCGACGGCTACGGCGCGCGCATCCTCGCCGGGCCGGCGGTCTACCGCGCCGCCGACACCGAGTCGGGCCTGCGCCGGACCGACGAGGGCAGCAGCGAATGGGTCAACCTGCCGGCCGGCGGCCCCTACGACGAGTTCGCCCTGGTCATCGAGGCCACCCGCCTCGAGGGCCTGCTCTACGGCCAGGGCGAGGATCGCCGGCTGGTCCTGGCCGCCGGCAAGGACTACGAGGCCCGCCTGGCCGAGCTCGCCGCCGCGCCGCCTTCGCCCACCGGCACCGAGCACTTCAGCCCGGCCATCCAAATCCAGGTCGAGGGCGGCCGCGCGCTGACCCACTTCCGGCTCTACGAGGCGCCCGACGATGGCTCCGACCTGCTGCTCTGGCGATCCTACGGTTCGGACATCGCCCGCGCCATGCTGCATCCGGAGGGCGCGGCCGATCTGGAGGCGGCGGCCGGCGCCTTCACCGGCAACAGCGGTATGGACGGATTGGGCACCACCCTGCCCGAGGGCGGCGACGGGACGGCCGAGGCGCGCTACATCGAGACGTCCTTCCTGGTGAGCGACTGGTTCCGCCGCGCAACGGTCTGGGCCATCCAGCAGGGCATGGGCGAGGTCTACCTGACCTACTCGCCCTTCCCCGACGAGGCCCACCACAGCTGGTACGGCCTCTTGGACGAGGGCAGCCGGGCCCACGACCCGGCGCTGGCCGCCGCGCTCTGGCCGCTCGAGGATGCCATGCTGGCCAACCTGGACGCCTTCCTGGGCGAGGTGATCGACGCGCTGGAGGCCACCGGCCGGCCCTGGAACCTGGCGCTCTTCACCGACCACGGCTTCATGGGCGTCGACAAGACCTTCTACCCCAACCGCGTCCTGCGCCAGGCCGGGCTCCTTGCGGCCGAGGGCGGCGACATCGACCCGTCCGGTACGCAGGCGATGTACATGCCGCAAAACGGCGCCTACGTCCGCATCAATGCGGTGGCCGATAGCCAGGCGCACGCCGGCTTCGCCAGCGGGATCGTCACCGACGACCAGTGGGAGGCGGTGGCCGATCAGGTCACCGACGCGCTGCTCTCGGCGCGCGACCCGGAGACGGGCGAGGTCATCGTCACCGGCGTCCTGCGGGCCGCGGACATGCGCGGCCTGGGCATCGGCGGCCCCCACGGCGGCGACCTCTACCTGGATCTGGCCGAGGGCTACACGATTTCGAGCAGCTTCGGCGAGGGCCCGGTGGCCGTGGCCCGCGATCCCTACGACAGCGGCGACCACGTGATGTTCACCTACCGCAGCAGCCTGCAGGGCATGGCCGTCTTCGGCGGCGACCAGATCGCCGACATCGGCCGGCTGCATCCCATCCGCTCCATCGACATCGCGCCGACCATGGCCCGTGCGGTGGGCCTGCAGCCGCCGGCCCAGTCCCAGGGTCAGGTACTGGGCGCGCTGCTCGAGACCGACCTGCCGCCGCGGATCTGGGAGGGCTTTCTGCCCTGGCTGGACCGGGGCGCGGACGGGGCGGCGGCCACCGGGCGCTGAGGGCGGGTCGAGGTCGGCCAGGCCGGACCGGGGATCGGTTCCCGCCTGCTCCTGCGTGATCTGTAAAGTGTGCTTGACATCGCGGCCGGCTTCGCCTAGACTACCTACGTCAAGCAAACTTTACACTTCGTCAAGGAGACACGACGCATGAGCAAGATGATCGGTTGGCTGACCATGGGCTGCACCACCGAGCGCGACAAGCACAACCAGCGGGTCTTCAGCCTGTGGACCCTGGCCTGGGGCCTGAGCTGGCTGGCCGGCCTCTTCCTCCTCAGCCGCGAGATCCTGCCGGCCACGCCGGCCGTCGCCGCCGCGCTATCCATCCTGCCCATCGCCTTGGCCCTGCAGGCGCTGCGCGCCTATCGCCGCTTCCTGGGCCAGACCGACGAGCTGATCCGCCAGATCGAGCTGAACGCCCTGGCGCTGGGCTTCGGGGCCGGCATCGTCGGCGCCATGCTCTTGGTCCTGGTCCAGGAGGCCGAGCTCTGGCTCGAGGCCGGGCCCAACGAGATCATCCTGGTGATGGTCTTCGGCTACGTCCTCGGCGTCATCGGCGGCCACCGGCGCTACGCGGCATGAAGAACCGGCTCAAGGTCCTGCGCGCCGAGCGGGATTGGACCCAGGCGCGCCTGGCCGAGGCGCTGGAGGTCTCGCGCCAGACGGTCAACGCCATCGAGACCGGCAAGTACGATCCCAGCCTGCCCCTGGCCTTCCGCATCGCCCGGCTCTTCGAGCTGTCGATCGAGGAGATCTTCGAACCCGACGAAACCGGCGTCATCTCCCGGTCCTGACGCTTTCCTGATACTCGCGTGCTGGGGGCCGTTCCGGGCTATCCGGAACGGCCCTCGGCGTGTTGGCAACCGGAGGAACGTGTTGCGCCAACCCGTTACCCTGCCGTTTCCATCCGAACGAGGTGCACGACACAACCGAAGACGCTGGACCCGAGGAGACACCGGATGCCTTCACCAAGCCCTTCCAAGCCCGCATCCCTTGCCCTGGTCACCTTGGCCTTGCTCTTGGCCGGCAGCTTGTCCCTGCCGGCCCTGATGGCCGCCGACCCCGCCCGGTCGGCGGCTTCCGCGCGCGCCGGCCTGGACGGCATCGACCAGGAGATCGGCGCACCGGATGCCCACTGCGCGCCCCGGCTGGAGCGCCAGCTCTCCAGCCAGGTGGTCGAGGCCGGCACCAGCCTGCAGGTCGACTTGAGCTACCACTACCGCTGCCCGGAGGGCAAGCGCCAGGTCTTCTTCATGATCTTGGTCGAGAACTCCAGCAGCTTCGGCAGCGGCTTCGGCGGGCGCTCGCGCGCCTCCAACACCAAGGACGGCCTGCAGGCCTTCGTCGAGCACATGGACTTCGAGACGGCCGGCAGCCGCGGCGGGTTGATCCTCTACTCGGCCGGCGCCACCGTCCAGTCGGCCCTGCGCGGCGGGCCGGGCGGCAAGCAGGCCCTGATCAGCGCCATCGGCGGCATCAACTCCGGCGGCGGCAGCGCGGCCGGGGCGGACGATGCCATCGACTTGGCGGTCCAGGAGCTGGACTCGGCGCCGGCCGGCGAGGACATCGACAAGGTGATCCTGCTGGTCGATTCGGGCGAGGCGCTCGAAGCCGGTGGCCAGGCGGCGCTGGATGCCTGCACGGCCGTGCGCGACCAGGGCATCCGCATGGCGGTGGTCGGCCTGGAGCCCGCCGAGGGCCGCATGCAGGACTGCGCCGACGAGCGCTTCTACATCGGCTCGGTGCGCGGCAACGGCGAGGACGTGCCGGACCGCATCGGGCAGATGGGCGACGGCCTGGCCCGGGCCCACCACATCGACCTGACGCAGTACACCCACCTGCTCAGCCAGTACTTCGACTACGTGGAGGGCTCGGCCAGACCGCGCGAGCCGGACGTGGTCTTTGCCGGCGAGCTCTTCTGGGAATTCGCCGAACCGCCGCCCGACGAAGGCTACACGCTGAGCTACCGCCTACGGCCCATCGGTGACATCAGCAACGAGATCGTCGAGCTGGAGCTGGAGTCCTCGCTGGACTTGGGCTATGCCGACACCAGCCTGGTGCGCTTGCAGGTCGAGCCGGCCGAGATCTGCGTCCACTCGCCCAACAGCCCCGGCTTTTGCGACGACTTCGCCGCCACGCTCACCCCGCCGGTGCCCACCGACACGCCGGCGCCCTCGCCGACCATCACGCCCACCAGCGATGAGCCGACGCCGACCGAGGCGCCGCCGGAGCCCACGGGTACGCCCCCGCCGCCGACCTCGGAGCCGGCCGAGGGCATCTTCCTGCCGATGCTGCTGGCCAATGCCGCGCCGGAGGGCTGAGCGCCAACCCGCTGCGGATCGCCACCGCGCGGCTCATCCCCGCCGGGCCAAGAGTTCCGGGATGAGCCGCGCGGGGTCGGTCGAATAGCCCTCGTCCATCCAGCGCGCCGCCTCGTCGACGCCCAGCCCCGCTCCAGGGCCAGGCGCAGCGCATCCAGGGCCTGGGGCAAGGCTGGACCGCCGCGGCCCTCCTTACAGGACAGGACCACCATGTTGGTCAGCACCAGGGCGCGGGTGCAGACGTTGCCCTGGTCGCGATAGTAGCGCTCGGCCCGGGCGTAGACCTCTCGCGCCTCGCCGAAGCGGCCCAGGTCCTCCAGCACCAGGCCCAGGTTGGCCTGGGTGAGGGCCACGCCCGGCCGGCTGCCGATGCGCGCATAGCGCGCCAGGGCAGCGCTGGAGCGCTTGTCGGCGACGGCGATGACCGCGCCGGCCAGCCGTAGCCGGGCAGCCAGCGCCGGCTCTAGATCCGCCCTGCGCTCGAGCAGGCCGGCCAGCCAGCCGGAGAGCCGGCTGCCATGACCGCGGAAGAGGCTGAAGAGGTCCAGGGCGATCAGGATGCGGGCCGCCCGCGATAGGTGCGGCGCGTCGCCCTGGCGCAGGGCATGATCCATGGCCGCGCCGAGGCTCTCGAAGTCGCGCTCGATGCGATCCAGCCAGGCCACCTGTTCGGGCACGCCCAGGGCCTGGCGGCTGGTGGCCAGGATGGGATTGGCGACAGGTCGGTCGTGGCGGCCGGGCTAGCCGGCGACTCGGCGCGGGCCTCGGAGGCCTGGCGTTCCATCTGCTGCAGGGCCTGGGTCATCAGGGCGTAGCCGCGGGCCAGGCGCAACA
Organism: uncultured Anaerolineales bacterium; assembly: GCA_964549495.1. Lineage (GTDB taxonomy): Bacteria > Chloroflexota > Anaerolineae > Epilineales > Epilineaceae > JACKBJ01. The sequence goes on from CAZJWJ010000076.1 coordinate 11,219, forward strand.
GCGTCTCGGCCAGCACCAGGGCCCGCTCGCGGGCCGGCTGCCGCTCGCCTTCGAGCCGGCGGGTGACCAGGTCCAAGTCCAGCAGCGACGAGGTATGGAGCCGCTGCCGACGCGCATCAGCTTCTTCCGCGGCCAGCGAGAGTATTGGCGCAATGGCCTGCCCGGCTACAAGGCGCTGCGTATGCGCCAGCCCTGGCCGGGCGTGGATCTGGTGCTGCGCGCCGAGGACGCGGGGCTGCGGGCCCAGCTGGAGCTGCAGCCGGGCGCGGCGCTGGATCGAGTAGCCTTCGAGCTGGAGGGCGCGGGGGCCGGCGAGCTCGAGACGGCGAGCTTGGACACATCGGGGGCGCTGCGCGTGGACGGGTCGAGCGGGCCGCTGCTGCGACTTGGTGGCGCGGGAAGCTCGCTGGCGGTCGAGGCTGGCCCGATCGAGCGTCAGGACGTGGCCAAGCGGATTCGCGCCTTCGGCGGCGATGCGCTGGCAAGCGGAGTCGGCCCCTCGGGCAGCTTCATCGAGTACCTGAGCTTCGTCGGCGGCGATGCGTTGGATGCCAGCTTCGACATCGTGGTCGACGCGGCGGGCAACAGCTATTTCTGCGGCGCGACCTCATCGCCGGAGAGCAGCTTCCCGGACGGCGGCGGCATGGCCGGCCACACGGCGCCCTTCACCGAGTTCGCGGGCAGCACCAACGCCTTCGTGGTCAAGATCGCCCCGGCCGACCTGCCCCACCCGACGGCCGAGCCCAGCACCACGCCCAGCCCGGCACCCAGCGCCACCCCGACCGACGAGCCCATCGGGCCGCCGCCGACGGCGGAGCCGACGGAGCGGCCAAGCGGGTGGACGCTTTGGATCCCGCGCTTGGACTTGCGGCCCTAGCGGCGAGCGATGGAACGTTCGACCCACCCTGGTCATGGGCGGGGCCGCGGGGATCGCGAGGATCCCCGCGGCCCCGTGGTCGTGCGGGCTCCGGTTCGAGCGCCGAATGCATTGACGGCGCGCGGGGGGAATCCTATGCTCAGTACATGGCGACGATCGACATCAGTCCCGAGAAGATGGCCGAGTACGTCCAAGGTGCGCACGCCCGAGAGGTACTTCGCCGGAATCGGCTGGAAGAGCGCAGGGCCCAGGCTCGCCGATGGGCCGAGGCGGCGGCAGTCGTGCTGCGACGAGACTTTGGTGTGACTCGGGTCGTGCTCTTCGGCTCGGTGGTCACGGGCGGCTTCCACGAACGCTCGGACATCGACCTGGCCGTGGAGGGCCTGGACGCCGAGCGCTTCTTTGCGGCCTGCGCGGCGGCAGAGAAGGCTGCCGAGGGCTTCCCGATCGATCTGGTGAGCATGGAGACCGCGCGGCCCTGGGTCGCCGACGTGCTCCGTCGAGATGGGATCGAGCTGTGAACCCACGCTACATCACCTTGGCAAGCTTGATCCGCTCCGAACTCGTGGAGTTGGGTCGGACCGAGGCGATCATCGAGCGATTCTGGGCGAAGGTTCCGACTGCCGACGATCCGGATGCCTACATCGGCTCGGTCGCACTGCACCTGCATGCCTTCTACTCGGGTGTCGAGCGAATCCTGGAGACGATCGCGCGCGACATGGACGGCCGATCACCGGAGGGAGAAGCCTGGCACTCGGAGCTGCTGGAGCAGATGACCCTCGAGTTGCCGACGCTACGACCGCCGGTGATCGATCGTTCGACGGCCACGAAGCTCGACGAGTACCGTCGATTCCGCCATCGCGTTCGAAACGCCTACGCCTCGATGCTCGACCCCAGACTCATGCAGGCGATCGTAGAGACCTTGCGCGAGACGGCCAGGGCGCTTCACCAGGATCTGGAAGCGTTCTGCGACTTCCTGGAGGCAGCGGCGAGAGCCGGCGAAGGCTAGTCGGGCGCCGAAGACCACACTCGATGATCGTCCTGCACGCGCACTGGCAAGCACCCCGCGACCCCGAGGACCCGGGCGGACTGCTGGTCTGGGCCGAGACGGCCGAGGGCCGCTCCCCGGCCAAGCAGCGCGGACGCTTGGCTGCCGAGCCAAGACCCAAGCCGCATCCCTATAGCCTGGCGGCCGACGACCTACGACATCTGGCTCCGCTGTCTGCGGAGGATGGCATCTGCGCGTCTGCGCGCGCGGGCGAGGCCCTGCTGCGGCTGCCGGCCACGCGCTCCGGGCCGACTCCCTCGCCGGAGCTGTGGCATGACTGGGATCTGGACGAGAAGACGCCGCCCTTCTTGGCGCCCTGGACGGTCGAGGGCCTACGCCTCATGCCCGCCGAGGGATTGCGCTTGCTTGGCACGCTGCCGGCCGAACACCCACAGCCCGGTCGCCTCCATCTGGGTGCCGACCTGCGCTTCTGGCAGCATGCGCGTGACCTCCTGCTCGAAGGGGTAGCGGCCCAGAAGGTGGTGCCCTTGGCCCTGGAGGTGGGCGGCGCTGCCCAGGCCCGATGGCTGCTGCTCCTGGACGGTCCCGAGGACGGGCCGCGGCTCGCGCGCTTGCGCGCGGCGATGCCGCCTGTCTGCCGCGCCGAGGTCGATCCGCAGGGCCGCTCGCTCGGGCCGCGACAGCTGCTGGAGACCTTCCTCAACAGCAGCGCCGACGCCCTGGTGCGGCAGGCCGCGGCCGCCCTGCCACGCCCCGGATCGCAAGCGGGCTCGGGCGAGGCGCACCGGCTCTGGCTGGACGCCCTCTTGGCCGATTCGCCGGGCTTCGCGCCTTCGGCCGCGCAGCTCGATGCGCTGCTTCGCGCCCAGCAGGCTTGGCTGCGCAACCTTCAGGTGGCGGGCGACGAGGCCTTTTGCATCGCCTTCCGGCTGGAGGCGCCTCTGCAGCGGCTGGCGGCGGAAGCCAACGGCGCGGAGGGAGAGACCGAGGCGGCGACCATCGAAGAGGCCGAAGCGTCGGCCGGACGCGATTGGCAGCTGCACTTCCTGCTGCAGAGCCGCGAGGACCCGAGCCTGCTGGTGCCGGTCGGCGTTCTATGGGATGCGCAGTCCGGACGATCGCTCGATTGGCTGGATCGTGACGGGTCCGCGCCGCAGGAACAACTGCTGGCGGGCTTGGCCTTCGCCGGACGGATCCACGAACCCATCGCCCGAGGCTTGCGGGCAGCAAGGCCCGAGGCCATCGGCCTTGATGCCGGGGAAGCCTACGACTTCTTGCGCCACGCGGCCCCCCTGCTGGAAGGCGCCGGCTTCGCGGTGCTCGTGCCGCCTTGGTGGAATCGGGCCGGCGCGCGGCTGGGCTTGCGCCTGAAGCTGCGCTCGCGGGATTCCGGAAGCGGTGATGCCGTGGCCTCGGGCGGGATGAACATGGACCAGCTGGTCTCCTTCCGCTACGAGCTGGCCCTGGGCGAGGAGCGCCTGAGCCAGGAGGAGTTCGAGGCCCTTGTGGCGCTGAAGGTGCCCTTGGTGCGCATCCGCGGGCAATGGGTGCGCCTGGACCCGGAGCAGATCGAGGCGGCCATCCGCTTCTGGGAGGAGCAGTCGGCCGAGGGCGAGATGGGCCTGCTGGCGGCCCTGCGCCAGGGACTGGACGAGGAGGCCGAAAAGGCGGGCTTGCCGGTCGATTCGGTCGAGGCGGAAGGCTGGCTGGAGGAGTGGCTGGGCAGGACCGGCCGGCCGGAGACGCTGGAAGCGCTGGCCGAGCCGCCGGGCCTGGAGGCCCGGCTGCGACCCTATCAGCGACGCGGGCTCTCCTGGCTGGCCTTCCTGCGCGGTCAGGGCCTGGGCGCTTGCCTGGCCGACGACATGGGCCTGGGCAAGACCATCCAGACCATCGCGCTGATCCTGCACGAGCGGGCGAGGCTGGGCGCGCTGCCGGGCCCGACGCTCCTGGTCTGCCCCACCTCGGTGGTGACCAACTGGCGGCGCGAGCTGGAGCGCTTTGCGCCATCGCTCGACCTGTTGGTCTATCAGGGACCGGAGCGGCCGAGGGGCGCGGCGCTGGCCGAGGCGGCGGCCGGGGTGAACCTGGTCTTGACCAGCTATACCCTGGTGCGGCGCGACCTCGAGGCGCTCGGCGACATCGACTGGCACGGGCTGGTGCTGGACGAGGCCCAGAACATCAAGAACCCCGGCGCGCAGCAGACGCGGGCCATCCGCTCGCTGTCGGCTCGCTTCCGGGTGGCGCTGACGGGCACGCCGGTGGAGAACCGGCTCTCCGAGCTGTGGTCCATCCTCGACTTCCTCAACCCGGGCTACCTGGGCAGCCGCGCGGGCTTCCGCTCCGCGTTCGCGATACCCATCGAACGCTACGGGGACGAGGCGGCGGCGCGGAGACTGCGCGGGCTGGTTCGGCCCTTCATCCTGCGCCGGCTCAAGACCGATCCCAAGGTGATCGACGATCTGCCCGAGAAGCTGGAGACCAAGGCCTACTGCCGGCTGACCGAGGAACAAGCGACGCTCTACCAGGCGGTGGTCGACGACCAGCTGCGCCAGGTGGCCGAGCGCGAGGGCATGGAGCGGCGCGGGCAGGTCTTGAGCATGCTGATGCAGCTCAAGCAGATCTGCAACCACCCGCTGCAGTTCCTGCACCAGGGCGAGGGCGAGACCGCGAGCGCCGATCCGGGCGAGATCTTGGCCCGCAGCGGCAAGCTGCAGCGCCTGACGGAGCTGCTGGAGGAGCTGCTGGCGGCCGGCGAGAAGGCGTTGATCTTCACCCAGTACACGGAGATGGCCCGCATCCTGCAGGGCTACCTGCCGGCGGCGCTCGGCGCTCGGGCGCTCTACCTGCACGGTGGCCTGCCGGCCAGCAAGCGCGACGAGCTGGTGCAGGCCTTCCAGTCGCCGGAGGGCCCGCCGCTCTTCGTCCTCTCGCTGAAGGCCGGCGGCACGGGCCTCAACCTGACGGCCGCCAGCCAGGTGATCCACTTCGACCGCTGGTGGAATCCGGCCGTCGAGGATCAGGCCACCGACCGCGCCTTCCGAATCGGACAGAGCCGGCGGGTGCTGGTGCACAAGTTCGTCACGGTGGGCACGCTGGAGGAAGGCATCGACCGGATGATCGAGGACAAGCGGGCCCTGGCCGGCGCGGTGGTCGGCGAGGGCGAGGGCTGGCTGACCGAGCTGTCGACCGATCAGCTGCGCGAGCTGGTAACCTTGCGCGTCGAGGAGGCCCTGGATGGCTAGGCGACGCTTCGGCTACCGTGACTTCTTTGCCTACGAGCCGACCCGCCCGCGCGAGGTGGAGGGCGGCTTGAAGGCGCGCAGCAAGCGCGGCGCCTTCGTGGAGAGTTGGTGGGCCGGCCGCTGGATCGAGGCCCTGGAGCGCCTGGTCGATCCGCGCCGCCTGCAGCGCGGCCGGCGCTACGCGCGCAAGGGGCAGGTGGTGGGCATGCACGAGCGCGAGGGCCGGGTGGAGGCCGAGGTCCAGGGCTCGCGGCGATGGCCCTACAAGGCGCGCATCGCGCTGGAGCCCCTGGACGATGCGGCTTGGGAGCGGGTGACCGCTGCCCTGGCCGAGCGGGCGCTGTTCACCGCCCAACTGCTGGTGGGCGAGATGCCGCGGGAGATCGAGGCGGTCTTCGAGGATGTCGGCGCCAGCCTCTTCCCGGAATCCGGCCAGGACCTGGTCACCGACTGCAGCTGCCCCGACTGGGCCAACCCCTGCAAGCACGTGGCGGCGGTGCACTACCTGCTCGGCGAGCGCTTCGACGAGGACCCCTTCCTGCTCTTGCGCCTGCGCGGACGCCACCAGGACCGGCTGCTGGAGGACCTGCGGGCGCGCCGCGGCGATCTGGCCGAGGACAAGTCCGAGGATCCGGAGGCCGGCGAGGAGACGGAAGAGATCGAGCCGCTCGAGGACGCGATGGACTGCTTCTGGGAGCCGCCCGAGCCTCTGGACGGCTTCGCGGTCCGGATCGAGGCCCCCGATATCGACCAGCCCTTGCTGCGGCGGCTCGGGGATCCGGGCTTTGTGCCCGGCGAGGGGCTGGGCAACCGGCTGCGCCCGGTGCTCCAGGCGGCGACGGAACTGGCGCTGCGAATGGTGCAGGCCGAAGATCTTGAAGAGGTGGATTCCGAGTCCTGATCGCGCCTACTGCTCCGCGACTTGCATGACCGGAGGGTTCATCGATCTCATCCAGGAGGCATCGAAGACATGTCCATGGCCGCCAATGACCTGGTATCGCTGGACGCATCGACCCTAGAGCCGGCCACGGATCTGCTCGGCGCGGCCTTCGCGGCCGACCCCTTGATGGACTTCCTCTTCTATGGCGGTGCCGCCAAGGATCGCGGGCGCCGCAGCCTGATGCGCTTCGCCTGCGAGGTGCGCCTACATCTGGACTGGCCCCTGCTGGGCGTCTACCGCGATGGCGCGCTGGCCGGCGTGGCCGGCCTCACCATGCCGGAGCCGAAGGACTGGCCGGCCGGCTTGGATGCGGCCTATCGGCGCCTGGGCGAGGCGGTCGGGGCAGAGGCCATCGGCCGGCTGGAGCGATACAGCGCGGCGGTGGATGCCGCCATGCCGCCGGAGCCGCACTACTTCCTGGGCGTGGTGGGCGTCCATCCGCGGGCCCAGGGGCAGGGCCTCGGCGGCCGGCTGCTCGCGGAGGTCGGTCGGCGATCGCGGGCGCATTCGCGCTCCACCGGCGTCGCGCTCGACACGACCAAGCCGGCCAACGTGGCCTTCTACGAACACCACGGTTACCAGCTCCTGCGCCAGCAGCGGGTGGACGACCGGCTCGACGTCTGGTGCATGTTTCGGCCGGACGACGAAGACTGAAGCGCCCCCCTGCCCGCGTCAGACCAGGACGATGCTGGCCAGCACCAGGGCGAAGCCCGTGACCGCAAAGAGGGTGCGCCGGCTGTGCAGGCGCTGCCACCGGTCGCGGTGGACCTGCCAATCGTCCGGCGGGGCGTCGGCGTCCCAGGACTGCACGCGCTGGTTGATGGGCACGTTGCCGCGCAGGGTGATGCCCATGTCGGCCAGGTAGCAGAGCAGTCCGACCAGGGAAAGCGCGAAGGCCGGCATGTTGCCCCAGGCCAGGTAGGTGCTGATGGCGACGGCCAGGATGGCGGTGTTGCCCAAGATCGGCATGACTTTGGCCGCCACGGCGTCGCGACCCTGGTGCACGAAGGTGAAGAGCGGTCCCGAGGTGGTCTCGCGTAGCGGCTGCTCGACCAGCCAGGTGCCGAAGTGGACGCTCATGCTGAGCGCGCCGAGGAGAAGCGCCAGGAAGTGGACGATGGAAGTGGTCATGCTGGTTCTCGCTCCTCTGCTCTTGCCGAGTCGGACGATGGACGCATGATGCGCCGTGTAGGCGGATCGAGCAAGAGGTTCTACTGGGCGTCGGGATGGGCGACGCGGCACCCGTCGGAACCACGGGACTCCTGGATCTCGCTCATCAAGCGATCGATCTCGCCGGGCTCGAACCGGAATCCTTCCAGCGCGGTCAGGATCGCTGCGGGATTCCCCGCCCGAGACCCGGCTTGCGGATCTTCCGTCTCCGCAAGTGCCGAGACGAAGTGCAGTACTTGCGTCAGATGATGCGATGGAAGCTGTCGGATCATCTGATCGATGCACTCCATCAGGTCCTTTCGAGAATCATCCATTCAGCCCTCCTTGCTCGGCGGTCGACACGCGGAAGGCGTGCGTACCGATCCCTGTGCCAAACCTAGATGGGGCCACCGCGATTTAACTCGATCAGCGACTCGCCTTCGTCTAACAGTCGCAGGATTCGAGGCCAACGATCTGCCAGGACCTTCCACAACTCTGCATTGCCAACGTTCCCGACGGTGATCCAGATGATGCTCGGCGGCTGGCCAAGCCTTTCGAGGAGCTGGACGAAGTCAACGTCTTTTGTAATGACGATGGCATTGGCTTCACGAGCGGCATGGAATATCGACAGATCCGAGGAGGTGTGGGCGCCATGCTCGAAGACATGCGATGCCTCGTGGCCGAGAGTTCGTAGCTTTGCCGCCAGAATCGGTGGCAGCTGCGCATCGATCCAGAACGGTCTACGCTCCGATATGGTCACGCGGCCAGGGTCGGATGATCGAGCCTACGAGCCGCATAGAGGAGGCTGGCAGCGATGTCTTCGAACTCCAGATAAGGGTATTCGCCCAAGATCTCGTCCGTGGTCTCCCCTGCAGCAAGAAGTTGCAGCACGTCCGATACCCGGATTCTCATGCCGCGAATGCAGGGCCGGCCACCGCATTGCTCTGGGTCGATTGTGATGCGGTCGAGCAGTTCGTCCACGATATCGCTCTCCTTGGTCCCTCCGCTGAGCACGACGGGCGTCTGCCGTGCGTCGTGAGTAGCATAGCATGGCGTGGCTTCCCGGCAGGGGCCGTGGTTCGTAAAGGAGCCCTGCTTCCCGCTCCACTAGGTCATTCGGACGCGCCATACCATTCGAGCACCCGCAGAGCGCGCAGCGTGTTCCACCGGCTGGGCGCGCCCGCCTCGCCTTCCGGCACCTGCCCGACCGAATCGCGATGAAGCTGGCCCTGCGGCCAGCGCCCATCGGCTCCTCGGAGCTGCTTCAGTCGCTCGATGGCCTCCGCGGCGCGAGGATCCGGTCTGCGGCCGGCCTGGCGCAGGTAGTCCAGGGCCCGCAGGATGTCGAAGTGCCAGGTGGTGGGGAAGACGGGCCGGGTCCAGGCTTCGTCGATGATCTCGCCGGTGGATTGGCGCCGGAAGAGGCTGCGCTCGAGCAGGTAGTGCTCGGCCCGCTGGCGGGCCAAGGTGACATCCGGCCGGCGCCCCCGATCCTGTACGTAAGCCAGCAGGCCCTCGAGCACGCAGATGGTCGTGTGAAACGAAGAGCGCGTCGAACCGCGCTCGGCCTCGCAGTTCCATCCGCCGTCCTCCAGCTGCTCGCCCAACAGACGATCGACCAGCTTGTCGTCGGTGTGTCCGAAGTAGCCCCCAAGCGCCAACACACCCCCATTGATGCAGGGCTCCACCTCCCCCTCGAAGAAGCGCGTGTCGTCGAAGTAGGGACCCCAGCTGAAGTGCTCGATCAGGCGCTCGATGGCAACGCGTGCCTGCGAGCTATCGGGGTCGATGCCGAAGTGGCGCAGCAGCGTCAGGCTGTAGAGCGTGGCCTCCCACGCGCGCTCCGGATCCTGGTGCACCCAGGTCCCGTCGGGCCGCTGGCGCGACAGCAGCTCCGCGCCCCAACCCTCGGTGGCCACGCGAGCCCGCTCGGCGGCCACGACCTCCTCGGGCTCGTCCGTAAAATCGCGCATCACCTGCCAGCGGATGGCGGGATCGGCGTCGAGCAGCCACTGAAGCGTGGCCGAGTCGGGCTGGTATGACGAAGTTTCGGTGTCTTGAATATCCATGGATCTCTGCCTTCTACGATTCTGGTTGTGCACATTTGTTCTGACGAACCCCATTCTGACCCCTCTTGGACCGACACGCAAGCCCTAGCCAGTAGCCAATCGGGCTCGCAATCGATTCGCCGTGGATTCGCCTCCACCAACTGCGGTCCAAGCGGGCGGTGAGGGCTCGGCCAGGGATGAGATCCACAACCGAGGGCGTCGCTGCGCCGCCGTGTTGGTTCGCTGAGAGGAGGGAATAGCATCGCTATTGCCGACGAACAGCGAGCCTACACGGTGGATGCAGCGGCGTCCGAATTGTGGATCTCATCCCTGGCCGAGCCCTAGGGGTCTTGGGGCGGGAAGCCACAGGCCGTGTGCGACGGCGGCTCTCAGCGGGACCGGACCCCCGCCTTCTGGTACCCGGACCCCGCGTCTCGAGGTCCCGTCATCACTTCGGCTTCCCGCCCCAAGACCCTCACCGCCCGCCCAACCCCCAACCGTACTGGTCTACCCCCACCAACACAGGCATCATGCACCCCACAGGCCATGGGGGCCAAGGAAAGCGTTGGGGTCGATCGACTCCGCCAACAACGAGGGGTGGGGCATGTATCTGGGACGCGTATCGAACGATTCGGTCTGGCATTCGCTCAAGGTCTTGTTCACCGGCGCATTGCTGCTCTTCTTGATCAACATCTACTTCGGCTTCGACAACGCCTGGACCGTCGGCGAGATCGATCGCTGGCAGGTCCTGCTCCACCTGCACAGCGGCAGCATCGGCTGGATCACCCTGTCGGCCATCGGCATCGCGATCTGGGTGCTGACCGGCCAGCGGGAGGTGGGCGCCGACTACGAGGGGCGGGTCCGGATGCTGGTCTGGGCCGCCATCCTGATCTTTGCCGGCTACGTCCCCTCCTTCGGGCTGGCTTTCTCGCGGCCCAGCGGGCCACTGGTGGCCATGCTGCCGCTATTTGGCGCCGGCGCGGTGCTGGTGCTGTGGGCGGCCACGATCTTTGCCTTCGGGCAGCTGCGGCAGCAGGAGCTTCTGAGCACGGTCCAGATCCTGGCGGCCGGCGCGCTGCTCACGGCGGCCATCGGGGCGACGGTCGGGATGCTCCTGGGCCTGGAGCGGGTGGTAGGCGAGTTCCTGCCCCTGCCCTCCACGGACCGGGTGGGCGCACATGCTGGAATGATGGACACCTACCTCTTCCTGGTGGCCAGCGCCATCGTGGAGTGGGGCCGCGGCGGGCTGGGCGAGCGCTGGACCAAGGCCGGGCTGGCGCAGGCCGTGAGCTGGATGGTCAGCGCGGCGCTGGTGCCCATCGCCTTCTTCACCAACACGGTGGACCAGGTGCTTCCGATCTTTGGGCTGCTGCTCTTGGCCGGCCTGATCATCTTCCTGGCCCGCATCGGCTGGCGCGCCCTGACGGAGCTGCCGAATGGATGCGGGATCCGCTCCTGGTCTTTCGTCGGCACGCTGTGGCTGGTGCTCTACGTGGGGCTCTTCCTGTACGCGATCAGCAAGAACGTCGACCCGACGCTGATGCCGCCCTGGTTCTTCGCGGCCTTCGCCCACGTGGGCTTCGTGGGCATGATGACCAACCTGATCTTCGGGGTGATCGCCTCGCGGGCGGCGGTGGGCGCGATCGTGATGCACTGGGGTGAGGCGACCGCGTTCTGGACGATCAACATCGGCCTCGTGGTCTTCATGGGTACCAAGATCTTCGCCGACGTGCGCCACGGCGCCTACGCGATGGGCATCGGCATCTTGATCGGGGTGGTGACGATGCTGCGCCGGCTGCAGGCCAGTTGAGGGCAGGCGGACCGATGAGCCACCTGTCGTTGGCAACCCGTCTCCGCGCCGGCCTCTGGCTATTGCCGGTGCTGCTGCTGACCGCCTGCACCGGGCAGGCGGCCGAGCGGGTGCCGACCCTGGAGCCGCAGGCGGCGCGGGGTCGGCTGGTCTTCCAGAAGCATTGCGAGCGCTGTCATGCCACCAGCGGCGATGGCGTGGTGGTCGGGCCTTCGCTGGCCGGCATCGCGACCCGCGGGGCCACGCGCATCGAGGGCATGGATGCGGAGGCTTACATCCGCGATTCGATCCTGAACCCGCGGGGCTTCACGGTCGAGGGCTTTCCGGACAACCTGATGCCGGAGGAGTTGGACGATCAGATCGAGGACGCGGATCTGGACGATCTGGTGGGCTACCTGTTGACCTTGCGTTGAGGGCTCGCCCTGAGGCGGGCCTGGGACCTTGGCGAGGGAAGGGCTGCCGGCCCTACAACCGGCGGAAGAGGTGCAGGGCCCAGTTGCAGTGGTCGCGGCCCCAGCGCAGGTAGACCTCGCGCGCCTGGGCCACGCGCCGGCGGATCTCGGGCAGGTCCGGGTCGTCGGGGTGGTCGCGGGCATGGCGCTCGGCCGCCTGCCACTGCAGGCCCTCGTAGCGGTCCCAGTCGTCGGGTGAGCTGACGACGGAGTAGAGATGCTCGATGCCCTGGCTCTCGCAGGCCCGAACGCTTTCGTAGAGATTGGGCGCGAAGTCGTCGAGGGTCAGGCCATCGGCTTCGAGGTATTCGGCCGGCGGCGTGCCGAGCCAGTAGGGCGTGCCGATGATCACCTGGCCGCCCGGGCGGACCATGTCGCGCAGGGCGCGCGCGGTCTGCGCCAAGCCGCCGTAGACCCACTCGGCGCCGACGCAGAGCGCTAGGTCGAGGGAGGCCGGCGCCTCGGGCGACCAGTCGGCGCCGTTCATGCAGACGAAGCGGAGGTCGGCGTCGGGCAGTCGGGCTTGGCGGTGCTGTTCGGCCTCGTCGACCACAAAGGGCGAGAGCTCGACGCCGACGGCCGAGAGGCCGTAGCGCTCGACCAGGCGCATGATGATCTCGCCCTTGCCGCAGGCGATGTCGACGGCGCGGCCGCCGGCCGGCAGGTCGCAGCAGGACAGGAGCTCGTCCAGCTTGGCCAGGCCGAGCGGGTTGCACAGGACGTGGTCGCGGTGGGTGATGTCGAAGTACTTCCAGATGTCCATCTTGCGGTCGGACACGGTGATCGCTCCTTGGTGCTCGCGCGGGTCTTGGCGGATGGTAGACCTGGCGACAGAAGCGGGCGAGCAGGATCGGCATGCCCGGCAGCTCTTCGGGGGCTCGGAGCCCATGGTGGTCGACAGGACGAGGGTTTTCCCTGCCGACCGAAGGCCTATCCCGCTCCTCTAGCCGACCGTAGCCTGGTAGGTTGAGGTGTCTGGCTTGCCGTCCTGCTTTGGAAAGGAGAGGGGAATGGGCGCATATCAGCGATTCGTCGCGATGATCGTCACTGCGACCGTGGTGATGTTCGGGCTGATGTATCTGAACACCTACGCGCTGGACCACGTCTGGCTCAGCGAGACGCGGATCTACATGGCCTTGTTGATGGGCGCGACGATGGCGATCGTCATGCTGGCCTTCATGCCACACCAGTACACGGACCGCCGACGGAACCTTGCCATCGTCGCCGGCAGCGTGCTGCTCTTCGGGCTGTCGCTGTGGCTGGTGCGCAGCCAGAGCACGGTCCGGGATGTCTCATGGATGAAGGCGATGATCCCGCACCACTCGATCGCGATCCTCACCAGCGAGCGGGCGGAGATCTCCGACCCGCGCGTGCGCGAGCTGGCCGATGGGATCATCGAGACCCAGCGGCGGGAGATCGACGAGATGGAGCGGCTTATCGAGGATCTCGAGGGGCGCTGAAGTCTAATCGGCGCAGTCTTCGAGCAATCGTGGCATGTCCAGCGGATCCTCGGGATGCTCGGCGTCCCAGAGGTCCTTGTACTCCTCCGGCTCGAGGCCGACGTTCTGGCGGTTGGCGACGTCGCCTTCGAAGTCGTCGAGGGTGGCCAGTTGGCTGCGCAGGGCGTGGTGGGCGCGCAGGTGGAGGCGCAGGCGGCCGTCGCCGTCGGTGCCGATGGCGAAGCGGCCGATGCCGGGGAGGATCACGGGCCGGCCGGCGGCCAGGTTGCCGCGCAGGGTGTCGCGCAGGGCGTCGAGGAGGCGGTGGACCGGTTCGGGTTCGAGCTGGGTGGCGCGAGTCAGCTGCTGGACCAGCTCGTCTTGGCGGACGGTGGTGCCGCTGAGGATGCGGGGGCCGTAGCGGCGGATGGCCTGGATGAAGCGTGCCATGGGTTAGGTCCTCTCCTGTGGCGTTGCGGCCCGGGGTGGGCCGGGGTCGTGACCGATCAACGCTGCAGGGGGGCGAAAGGTTCCATGGCTGGGGGTGACGCGGGCGGTCGGAGACCCTGCACGGTTTGGATCCATACAATTGAATCGAGCCGCGGGCTGCGCCGGGCGGACGACTGGCGCGGGCCGTGACGATCAGCGTATGCCGGCGTCCATGCGATGGGCCGACCCGGCTAAGGGAATGAGATGAGCGACAATGGCGATCCGTCGTCCAAGCGCGGCGATGCGAAGGCACGCTGGAGCGAGGCGGCGGCCGCGTCCGCGGCGGACCGAGCGCATGCCGTCTTGGAGCGGCGGGAGCGCGCCGGCTTTGCCGGGGTCGTGCTGATCGCGCTGGCCGGGCGCGTCGTGCTGCGGCGGGCCTATGGTGTCGGGGGCGCGCTGGCGATCGGTTCTTCGTTCTGGATCGGTTCGCTGAGCAAGCCCTTTACCGCGGCTGCCATCCTGCGGCTGCGCGACGACGGTGCCCTGTCGCTGACCGATCCCATCGCCAAACACTTCGAAGGTGTGCCGGCCGACAAGCTGGCGATCACCGTGCATCAACTGCTCACCCACACCTCGGGGATCGCCGATGCCTACGCGGCCGACGACCAGCCGGAGCGCGAAGCGGCTGTGCGCAGGATCCTGGCCGGGCCGCTGGAGCGCGCGCCGGGCGAGGGATTCGGCTACAGCAGCGATGGCTACACCGTGCTGGCCGCGCTCATCGAGCGGGTTGCGGGGCGGGCCTTCGAGACGGTGGTGCGCGAGTCGGTGTTGGCGGCGGCGCGCATGCCCGACACCGGCTTCTGGGCGGAGCCGGCCGCACGTCGGGCCGCTGCACCCGCCGCCGCAGCGCTGCCGCCGGTGACCTGGGGCTTTCGGGGCGGCACGGGCATGTGCAGCACCGTCGATGACCTCCACCGCTGGCATGTTGCGCTCACGAGCGGCCAGGTGCTCCGCGAGGCCACCTACCGTCAATCGATCGCCCCGCAGATCCAGCGTTCGCCCACCCGCGCCTA